>NZ_JACFSG010000009.1:0-2221 GCF_016100575.1 Snodgrassella sp. M0351
ACCATGAATGGTCATTGATTGGAGGAGCTCAGATTTTATGCTGGTATGCTCATAACCATAACAATAAAGTAGGGTAAATTATTTACTCAACTTGCTATATAAGTCTGAAAGATAATAATTAGAATCTCTAATAGTTAGGTAGGAATCATTCTTATTATGATATTTTAGTCATTATATTTTTGATAATAGGTTCAACAGATTGTTCTAACTTTTCACTATCTATCGTATAACGATTTAATTCAATTTGATTTTCTGCATCAAATAGTAATTCTCGTAACCATTTTTCTTCTAATGCCAGTATTTGATGCTCAGCTTCATAAATACTAGATTGTATTTCATCCAAACTAATTTTTTTATTTAAATAAGAATTACATTTTTTTTTAAGATTATTAATAACATCTGGATATATCCAATTCATCACTTTTCACTCCTTCTTAGAATGGTCACTACAATTTTACTATTCCTTTCGGTAACAACACCTACATCACCACGCCAATATACAGTCCTTTTTACACCATTAACCATTGAACTGGTTTTTGTTCCAGTTTGTATAGTGTGCTCTACAATATTAGGAGAAATGTTACGACCAGCTCCAACTGTACCGGCAGGGAACCCTAACTCTGGTAGTTGCATCCTATCAACTGCATGTTGTGAATATAATCTGTTTCCAATCGACGCATATTGCTTACCGTCAATAGTCTTTTGGGGTAGTTTTGCCAAGAATTCAATTCCAGAGAATTACCATTCATTCCCTTTCCTGCTTTACCACCGCTCAGCCATTCATCATAGATGCGCAACAGTAGTTATTGATTATCAGGATTGAGAAGCCTATCTAAAATAAAGTAATATAGATCTGTCCTTGATAATATCAACCCTATGATTAAATCAAAGACAGATCAATTAATCATCTTATTAATGTTGAAAATTCAGTAGAAATAAAAGGTTGTAATCTTATTTCAACCTTTGTTCTTGTATCCTCTAGTACAACTTCGGTCGTTAGGTATTCACCATCAACATCTTTTTCTATCTTAAAGTATTCCACACCCTCCATTAGATTGTGCGCTATTTTTTTCTGTTTAAACTCTATAATTGTTTGTATCCAACCTCCAGTTGCACTAAACGAAAAAAGTATAGACATTTCAATTTGATCAGTATATTTGTATGCAAAGTGTAAATCCTCTGTATTCTGAAAAATAGGTTCTCCCTCAAAAAAAGCTAACAAATCTATTTCATCTGGAAAAGATTGAATAAACATTTATTTTTTTCCTTCTTTTGGAATTGTTGTTACAAATCTACGTGAACCATCTGGCATAATTTCAAATGACGTTTGTAATACAGTGCCTTTTCCTGATGGACCCATTAAGAAAGATTCTCTAACTTCAAAACTCTGAGAACCTTTTTTGTAATTATTAATAACATTACCTTTTGTATTTACTACTTTATTAAAGTATTCAGTTAAAATAGCTGTACCTGATTCATTAGTCTGTAGCCCTAGCCGTCTCATCATTTGGGATAATTGAGTTGAGCGAGCAGTATTATGTTCTCCGCTATTTACTTTGCCATAAAGATAATCAAATTTTTTTGGATCTATTTCAAGCTTCGTCCCTTTTCTAGCATTAGATACTAGAAGGCGCACAAGACCAAGCTACCAAGTCAAGATTAAAAGACCATGAGTTTTTAAACCTGTTTCAAAAGATTGAGAAGCTACCAGAAGAAAACAAACCGTGATTAAGATATTTTTAGAAGCCTTTTTAACCAAGACTCAGATTAAATTACTGGCTAAATAAGAATAATAAAACAATAAGTAAGCAGCAATAATAGGCGGCAACCTGCTACCACTGCTAACCAAAACCAACTTCACAGGAGTTAATTATGGCTAAGGCACAGTCTAAGCTAAAATCAACCACATGCAAAGAACCTGCACCGCACCCCACTGAGCGCTTTTATACCGTAGGTTACACGCCTAACGGCGGGTTCAGCAACCCCAGACCGCAACTGACCATCAAGGGGCGCTGGCTGGAGCAGATAGGCTTTTATGCCGGTCAATCGGTCATCATTAAAGTAGAGCAGGATAAGTTAATTATTGAACTTGCGATGCAGGTCTAAAAGCAATAAAAGCTCCCCGCTGGTTAAGGCGGGGGAGCTTTTTAATTTAGTTTTTTCAACTCTTGCTCAATTTGCTCAATAAGTTGTTTATCATTTAATTCATATTCTTCTTTAT
>NZ_JACFSG010000010.1:0-1900 GCF_016100575.1 Snodgrassella sp. M0351
TTTATTATATATTTTAAATTAACTACGTCTGCTGAAAGTTTATAAATGAGTAATATCAATATACTATGGAAAGGATATAAGAAAAAGGAACAGGACGACCAATTTATGAAATTACGATTAATGGACAAAAACAAAGAATAGCTGTTACAACTGGAAGTAATGGTTTTATTGTTGGAGCAAATCCTGCGGGGAGTAAGTAAATGAAGAAAATAAAATTAATGGCTGATTATGAATGTTATCCATTGTGGATTGATTCGGATAATGAAGTTGGAAATATTGATCCTGATTCCTTACTAATCAGTGATTCTCTCAAAAATGAGTTAAATAAGTGGTCAGATGACTATGATAAAACGTTGAATTCAGATAACCCGTTAGAATCTGGATTTAAAACTATTAATGAAGAAATAGCCTTTAAAGAAAAAGGGAAATGTTTACAAGAAAAATTACAAATAGAATTAGGTAATAATTACGACGTAATATATCAATCCTAGCAACTAGATCCCTTTACATTACTGGGATCTAATATTTTCCTAGAATGTACAAGAAATAAACATGAGTTTCAGTTTCAAAACTGGGTGTGTAGCTTGTCTGGGTTACTGAGGAAGATATAAGAAAATAATATGTTATTAATGATATCCGTCATCTTTTTGCTAAGTATGATTTTTTTAATTAAAAATCCCATATTGAATCAGTTAGTAATTTGCTCTACATTAAACCTCTTGAACAAACCCATTCAGACGAAGGGCGATATATCTACTTCTGACGATGGTCTTACTCATGTGGGCAGAGAGTTAGCCGTAGCAGGAGACAAAATAATACGTATGGGTGACAGTAGTTATAATTTCCACCATAAGATATGTTTGTCTCAATACATCAACCATCAACAAAGTGGTCAGAGTATCACCGCATAGGTCAGATTAACCAGTTTTCTGGAAATCGAATGCTGGAAAGGGGACTGGTGTTACAAATACTGAAAAACTAACTGGCGGTGCGGCTAGAGCAGAACAATATTCAAGTAATTGGGCTACAGCAAGTCTTGATAAGGCTATTAATGAGTTTGCAGGCTCAAATCCAATAATAACTACAACTGAAAAAGGAAAAAGAATTTATACTAATCCAACAACAGGTATACAGGTGGTTGAGGATTTGTCTGGAAACTACTTCCGAATTTATAACCCTAATATTTCGGGAAAAAGAGCTTATTTGGATTTGAATGGTAATATTCCTAACAACAAATTATTAGAGAATGGAAAAGAAGCTGGCCGAAGTCAAGGTGAATATAATGAGGCAACTCATTTTAATATAAAAAGGAATAAATAGTATGAAAAATATATCCGTTCCAGTAAATAAAAGTGCAATGGAACGCCTAGATTTAGATAATTGTGTGGATGGTGATTTGATTGAATTAATTCTTGATGAAGATAATTATAAAAATCTCTTAGAGAGTAATGTTATTAATCAACTTAATAATGAATTAGATATAAATATTGATGATTATGAAGATGAAAAGATAATCGATCTTGATAAGCTTATTAAGGCTAAAAGTATTATTCAAAATTCAATAGTATCAAATAATAGCGAAGCGTTGATTCAATTATTAACTCAAGTTGATAATGCAATAAAATATAAAACAGGTCTATTTTTTTATTTTTAAATTTAGAGGTAATAGTAAAGTCCTCATCTGAATCCTGTTAGGATATTACTTTGATGTCTATACTTTTATCTCAAGTTTGATAACTAACAGCATTCAACAAGCGAATAAAAAAAGTAATTTTTGATGAGCATGTAGTAAATGAGAACGGCTTGGGGAATGCTGGAAAGGGAACGAGTGCAAATTCTCTTGCCGGTGAATTAACGGGAATAACGCAAAAGCAACTAGATAAGAAGTTTAAGCATGCGG
>NZ_JACFSG010000011.1:0-1268 GCF_016100575.1 Snodgrassella sp. M0351
AGTGGTATTGAAGTTAATAATTATGGATCAGGTGCTACTAATATTGAAATTAACGGAAAGGTAAAGGCAACCAGTACTGAAACAGTATTAGAAGATTCTAACGATTTAAATAGTAGCAAATACAATACTAGTAACGGAATTATTGTTTCAAATGGTGCTAATACAACTGATATCAATATTAGTCAGTTAAAAGAAAGCAGTGAAATTCGGGGGGGTGCAGCAGGCATCAGTACTGTAAATTCCGGTACCGGATCTACAACTATTACCACAGCAGGTACAGTGAGTGCTGCAGACGGACTGGGAATAAATGGTACCGGCATTTCTGCTTACAATGGTGAAACAGCGAATGCAATCAATATTACTCAGACAACAGGTAGTATTGAAGGTAAAGAAACCGGAATTGCTGCGACAAATTTAGGTAAAGGTGACACCGAAATCACAACCGGAGGTGATGTAACGGGTACTAGTGGTGCTGGTATACAGGCGACTAATATTGATTGGGCGGATTCTGGTGAGAAAAGCAGCATAGCAGTAAATCAGACCGGAGGAAGCATTACAGGCGGTACTGATGGTATCAGTGCAATAAATACGACCGGCGGAGCAGTATCAGTGGAAACATCCGGTCAGGTAACAGGTAATGCCGGTGCAGGTATTCTGGCGGTTTCAGGTATAGCTCCTGTTTCAGAGGTTGATGAAAACGCAGATAATGTAAGCATAGATGATTGGTACAATAGTCAGAAATTAGCTGGCAAAAACATTGCAGATAGTAGTCTGGCTTCATCTGAGGGGATTAATGTTATCCAGAAAGATAAAGATAAAGATGGAGATATAACTGGTTTTAACAGTGGTATTGAAGTTAATAATTATGGATCAGGTGCTACTAATATTGAAATTAACGGAAAGGTAAAGGCAACCAGTACTGAAACAGTATTAGAAGATTCTAACGATTTAAATAGTAGCAAATACAATACTAGTAACGGAATTATTGTTTCAAATGGTGCTAATACAACTGATATCAATATTAGTCAGTTAAAAGAAAGCAGTGAAATTCGGGGAGGCGCAGCAGGCATCAATGCTGTTAATTCCGGTACCGGATCTACAACTATTAACACAGCAGGTAAAGTGATTGCAGACGGACCGGGAATAAATGGTACCGGCATTTCTGCTTACAATGGTGAAACAGCGAATGCAATCAATATTACTCAGACAACAGGTAGTATTGAAGGTAAAGAAACCGGAATTGCTGCGACAAATTTAGGTAAAGGTGA
>NZ_JACFSG010000012.1:0-1026 GCF_016100575.1 Snodgrassella sp. M0351
AATAGCAGATGATTCTACAGATGCAGTAAACGGTGGTCAGCTATTCAGTCTGTCCAGCTCAACATCAACAGGGCTGAACAGTCTGTCAACTAACCTGAACACAGTAACCGACAATCAGTTAGGCAGTCTGTCTACTATTATTAGTAATAGTCTGAGCACTGTGAATCAAAACGTGTCCAGTCTGTCAACCGGTCTGAATACTGTTACTGAAAAGGTTACTGCATTGCAGACTGATACACTGCAATGGGATAAAGTAAACGGTAATTACAAGGCTGATCATGGTGAAGGTAGAGCTCAGAAGATTACACAGGTAGCAGCAGGCTCGATAGCGGGAGATTCTACCGATGCAGTTAACGGTGCGCAGATGTACAGTTTGTCAACCGGTACTGCTAACAGTGTCAACAAACTGACCGAAAACCTGAATAAAACCAATTTAGATTTAGGTACACTGTCTACAGCAACAGACAAAGGTCTGAAAAATCTGAAAGACAGCCTGAACAGTACCAGCGATAAACTGACTCAGCTAACATCCAGTACTTCAGGCAGTATACAGAGCATTAGCACCAGTCTGGACACACTGACTACTTCTACAGCTAACAGCCTGCAGGCTCTGGACAAAGGTCTGCAAGATACCAGCAGCAGCGTATCCACATTGCAGGCTAATACCTTGCAGTGGAACGCAGGCAAAGGTGTTTATGATGCCAGCCGAGACGGCAGTGCCAAAGTTCTGAGTGGTGTGGCAGCAGGAGCAGTGAGTGCAGAATCCACAGAAGCGGTTAACGGCGGACAGCTGCACAGTCTGTCTACGGTAACTGTAGCAGGACTGAACAGTGTCAGCACCGGTCTGAGCAGTTTGTCAGAGTCTGCGACTACCGGTCTGAACAATCTGTCAGCCAGTCTGAGCAGTGCGAATCAGAATCTGACTACATTGCAGCAGAATGCATTGCAATGGAAAGGCAGTGCCTATGATGCCGGCCATAATGGTACGGCGCAGCGGATTACCAATGTAGCAGCAGGCAATATAGC
>NZ_JACFSG010000013.1:0-944 GCF_016100575.1 Snodgrassella sp. M0351
ATTATCGCCGCAACAAAGCCAGAATGGATGCAGTGAAAGCGGAACGTAAAAATATTCCGCAGGTAATCTTACCGCGTTATATCAAACAGCTAGAAGCAGAAGGCAAATTGCCGGTAACTACTTCTAAATAAAGATTCATAATCAAATAAATATTGACAATAAACAAAGTTAAATCATTTTTATAATAATAGGATATAGGTAGATAGAAATTTAAAAGTCAGTAATAACTATAAATACAAGAAAGGCAGAAGAGATGAAAAAAACATGGATGTGGCTGGCGATGCTGGCAGCAATCGAATTAACTGGTTGTACCAGCCATTTCGAACCCTTTGTCGGCATAACTTCAGGTAAAAATCGTACTTATGCAGCACCTGTTGAGTCTTATGGATACAATTATGAAGATATGGATGCTGGAAGTATTGGTGGAGGATGTATTCCGGGTACACCAGGTGTTGATATTTATGAGGTTGGTAAAAAACGCTATGGAGGAGGAGCTACCTGTGGCGCAGCGGCACTAAAAGCAAAATGGACACCAGGAATGACTATGAAAATTAATTGGAAAGTCATACCTTATCCTGATTGGAGACCAAAAGCATTAAATACATCTGGAATGAATTTTGATCATAATCAAATAAATATTATAGATAGATATGATGAATATTATTCTACTGAAATACCCTTACCACCACCACCGCCATCAGCCGGTGATGATTTTGGTAAAGTAGCAAATATTACGGTACATTTTCTAGCTTGTAATCAGATATTTATTACATATGGGACGATAGAAGAAGGTCGTAATACACCAATGCATTACAAACTGTTTGCCGAAAGCCAGAAATTGTGTACGCCACGCCCAGTAGTTAAATCGATGGCAGATTATCGCCGCAACAAAGCCAGAATGGATGCAGTGAAAGCGGAACGTAAAAATATTCCGCAGGTAATCT
>NZ_JACFSG010000014.1:0-748 GCF_016100575.1 Snodgrassella sp. M0351
GCCCAGGAGAAGACTCGAACTTCCACACCATTGCTGGCACATGGACCTGAACCATGCGCGTCTACCAATTCCGCCACCTGGGCTTATTCACCAACATCGTTGTGCTTGTGAAGTTGTGCATTATATATTTTTGGCCAGGATTGTCAACAGTATTACTAGTACATCAGACTATAACTATTGATTATCAAAGAAAAGTATTTTCCAGCAAAGAAAATTGGACTTAATAGCGTAATTACTTCTTTTCTAAATTGCTTTTATTCAAGTTTATTTCTTAGCAAATTTAGCTTATTTAGGTTTCTTAATTAAGTATGAGATTTAAAGGTATTTATTTTTTACACTCTAATAACTAAAATCGATTATGAATACGTTTATTCAAATCAGCATGTTCGAGGAACCCTTCTCTTCTCTTAAGTTGGAATTAATGTAATTATTTATATTTGTATACTTCGTTATAGCTTTAGCCCTCGCTATATAGTCCGTCATAATAATTTTCATTAATTTAAAACAATTGTGCCGATGTGAAAGTATATCTTTAAGATACAGATATTCAAAATTTATATGGTTTATAAGCTTTTGTGAAAGTCTACAGTGAAAATTATTCTGAACTGCTTTTGGAAAGAAATTTTGAAGATTGAAGTCTATTACTAGATAAAGAAAATAACTTGGTGCCCAGGAGAAGACTCGAACTTCCACACCATTGCTGGCACATGGACCTGAACCATGCGCGTCTACCAATTCCGCCACCTGG
>NZ_JACFSG010000015.1:0-689 GCF_016100575.1 Snodgrassella sp. M0351
TCAGTCTGATCATAATCGTGTTTTATTTTAAGATACATATTTCCTAACTCAAACTGAGCTTTAGCATAACATTTAGGATTATCTTTTTTGTTGATATTTAAATAAAAAGCTTCAGCCTGATCATAATCTTGTTTTATTTCTTGATATATATTTCCTAAACTAAACTGAGCTTCATTATAAAGTATAGGATTATCTTCTTTGTTGATATTTAAATAAAAAGCTTCAGCCTGATCATAATCGTGTTTTATGAAATAATATATATATCCTAAACCAAACTGAGCTAGAGCATAACGTGCTGGATTATCTTCTTTGTTGGTATTTAAATAAAAAGCTTCAGCCTGACCATAATCGTGTTTTATTTCTTGATATATATATCCTAATTTAGTCTGAGCCTCAGCATAGGTTTCAGGATTGTCTTCTTTGTTGATATTTAAATAAAAAGCTTCAGCCTGATCATAATCGAGTTTTATTTCTTGATATATATATCCTAATTTAATTTGAGCCTCAGCATAGGTTACAGGATTGTCTTCTTTGTTGATATTTAAGTAAAAAACTTCAGCCTGATCATAATCGTGTTTTATTTCTTGATATATATATCCTAAACTAAACTGAGCTAAAGCATAAGTTTCAAAATCTTCTTCTTTAGTGATATTTGAAAAATATTTTTCAGTCTGATCATAATCGTGTTT
>NZ_JACFSG010000001.1:0-1078346 GCF_016100575.1 Snodgrassella sp. M0351
ATGGATTGCCCATGTGAAAGTAGGACACCGCCAGACTCCCCATAGAAGAACCCGGTTGATTAGTCAGCCGGGTTTCTTACTTTAACTACTGAGAAGTACCACAGAAGAAAAACAATACTGCAGCAGCCTGATGGCTGCTGTTACTGTATCTAGGCCAGAGAGGGGAAGGACTGCTGACGCAGTGCTTCGTAGAGGACGATGGCGGCGGCGTTGGACAGGTTCAGTGAGCGGATGTGCTCTGACTGCGGGATTCGCAGACACTGCTCGGCGCGTGCCTGTGCGAATGCCTCGGGCAGTCCGGTAGTTTCGCGACCGAAGAGAAAGTAGATTTGCTGATTGGGGTCGCTATAGTCGAACTGAGTGTAGTTGCGTGTGCCGTAGGTTTCTATCAGGTATATCTGTGCGTTAGTCTGAGTTTCGGTTATGCATGATGAATGCTTTAGGTAACTGTATTGATGATGAGTAAACATCTATGTAAAATTATTGCATTATTTTATCGATATGCAGGGGAAAATAGTGACAGAATCAAGTCTTCCGTTAGTTGTGGATTTAGATGGAACATTAATTCTGACTGATTCATTACATGAAACCCTGATCAGTATGCTTAAATTATATCCGTTTAAGCTTTTCAAATTAATAAAAATATATTTCCAAGGTAAAGCAGAATTTAAAAAATTTGTCTATGAACATAGTAATTTTAATGCTGATAAAATACCTTATCGTCATGAATTAGTTAACTACATACAAAAGCAACGGCAACAAGGAAGAAAAGTCATACTTGCTACTGCTGCCTATAAAGATATTGCATATAAAGTAGCGGATTTTTTGAATTGCTTTGATGATGTTATTGCTACGGATTCACAAAAAAATTTAAAAGGAATAAACAAATTTAATGCGATAGAACAGAAAATCGGACGAAAATTTATATATGCAGGGGATGATAGTGCTGATTTGCCAATTTGGAAAGAGGCTAGCGGAGCTATTGTTACAGGAAATAAAACTGATAAACTTATAAAAATAATAAAGCAAAGCGGAACGCCGGTATTAAAACAGTTCAGCAATAAAGATGAAAAAATGATGTCATGGCTGAAAGCCATACGTTTACATCAATGTTTGAAAAATCTACTTCTCTTTGTTCCACTCCTTACTTCTTTTCAGTTTTATGATTTTCAAAAATTTTTAATAGTATCTACTGCTTTTATTGCTTTTTCTTTAGGTGCATCAGCAACATATATTTTAAATGATTTATGGGATCTGGAAAATGACCGTCAGCATTTGAATAAAAGACATCGACCGTTTGCTTCTGGAAATTTATCGATTGCTCAGGGTCTCAGGGTAAGTTTATTGCTTTTAATGAGTGCAGGATTAATTTCTATTTTGATATCAAGATATTTTTTTGGTATATTTTTATTATATTTATTAATAACAACATTATATAGTTTAAGATTAAAACAGATTATATTATTAGATATAATAGTTTTATCCGTTTTATATACCGTCAGAATATTAGCAGGCGGAGTAGTTGCTAATATAGAATTAAGTTACTCTTTACTGGCATTTTCTGTCTTAATATTTTTAAGTTTGGCTACTGTGAAAAGGTGTGCCGAGTTAGTTTCAAAGTCTGATGAGAATAATTCGATTGCCGGTAGAGGGTATATAAAATCCGATTTAGATATTCTCTGGCCATTAGGTATCAGTACATATATTGGTGCCATTATTGTTTTTGGTCTTTATATTAATGCTCCGGAAACCATTGTTTATTATAGAACTCCTGCTTTATTATGGTTGGCACAATTATTGATGGTCTATCTGATTGGTAATTTATGGATGATGACTAAAAGAGGTTTAATGCACGATGATCCAATCGTATTTTTTATTCAAGATAAAAAAAGTCTGATTTTACTGACTTTAATAATATATATTATATTGTTAGCCAGATATATTTAGTTTTCTGATTTGGAAGAGTTAGAGTGAATCTATTAACATTTATGCTTGCAGTTATCAGCGTTACACTAAATGCTATGGCGCAAATTGCATTACGTAAAACTATGCAGACACTTGGGACGTTTCCCCAAAGTGCTTCTGATTATTTTTACTTTGGATATCAACTAATATTGAATGCATGGTTTATTACTGGTATGTGCCTTTATGCAATTAGTATTGGCTTATGGATGGCTGTATTGGGCAAAACTGAAGTGAGTCTGGCTTATCCGCTTTTATCAATTGGTTATATCATTACTGCTTTTATCGGGTATTTCTTCTTACATGAAAATGTTAATCTGCTTCGTATTATAGGTTTGATTACTATTTGTATAGGAATCATAATTATTTCCAGGAGTGCGTAAATTGCGTCATATTATTACCGGAGGTAGTGGGTTCACAGGACAGATTCTCATAAGAAAATTATTACAGAATGGCAATGAAGTAGTTAATTTTGACATAAAAAACTATACTGATTGCACTCTGGAAAAACAGAGTCAGTTTGTTTATGGTGATATACGTTCAGTTCAGGATATAAGAAAATTAAATCTTCAACCGGATGATATTGTTTATCATTTGGCTGCACGACAGTTTGCTGATAATGTACCCAGATCAAATCGTCAGGCTTGGTTTTTTGAGGTGAATGTTGCTGGTACTCAAAATATTTTGCAGGCAATGTCAGCAGCAGGTACAACCAGAATGGTATTTTTTTCTACTGATATGACCTATGGTATGGTGAATTCATGTCCGGTATCAGAGGAGCATCCCCAAAATCCTTTGGGATCTTATGGAAGCAGTAAAGTTGAAGCAGAAAAATTAATTCGAAGTTATGAAAAATTAAATGCTACTATTTTTCGTCCAAGACTGATTACTGGTGCTGGGCGTTTAGGTATATTAGGTAAATTATTCAGGCTGATATCTTTAAATTTACCTGTGCCGATGATAGGAAATGGTACTAATCGTTATCAAATGGTAAGTGTTGATGATTGTGTTACTGCCGCTTTGCAGGCCTGTAAAAATAACTTTCCCAGAGAAAATTTTAATTTGGGTTCATTAAATCCTCCGACAACCAGAGAGCTGTTAGAGGCAATCATCAAACATGCTAATTCAAAATCTTTTTTAATACCGGTTCCTGCAAGATTGATTAAACCGGTACTGTCCGGACTGGATAAAATAGGTATGACACTATTATATCCTGAGCAGTATGCCATTGCTGATCAGAATACTTTGCTTGATATTACAAAAGTTAATCAGTTGCTAGGCTGGTCACCTTCATGTTCAGATATAACTGCTATGTGTGCTGCATATGATAATTATATTAATATAAAGAAAACCCAATAATGAGTAATGAAAACGTAAATGTTAAAGAGGCATTGTTATTTTCAATATTTTATGCAATTTCAATAATTATTATATGTAGTCTGTTTCAGAGTGATTTTTTTTGTATTGATGATGCTTCTTATGAAATGCTTGGTTTTTTCAGACAGATTGGCCATATTTGGTCAGAAGGGAGAATACCTTTTATAGTTGACTCTATGTATATCGGTGGTAATGAGATGATTGATTTAGGTAAAGGTATATTTTTACCTCAGAATATTCTGGTTTCTCTTATTACTTCTCGTTTTCATCATATTCTGTTATCTGGCTGGATACTGGCTTTTATAAATATCGTATTGGTTTCGCTATCTTCTTTGGTTATTGCCAGAGTATTCAGATTACATAAATGTTATGCTTATACACTGGCCGCATTTACAGTTATTCAGCCGGTCTTTCTTTATCAGTATCTGGGTGCCTGGTGGAATGCGGCAAACGGACAGGCTTGGGCAATGGTGTCTATTGCCACATTTTTATTACTTAAAAAAAATTACTCTAAAATCAATATTATTCTAAACTTTATATCAGTTATTTTTTTGCTTTCTTCCGGCTGGCCACATGGAGTAATAGGTTATGCTGTGTTTGTCGGAATAACTCTGGTTTTTGAATTTAAACAATCAGGTAAATTAAATAAAGTTGTTTACTTGAGTATTCCGGCTATTCTGGCACTTATTTTTTCTTTCCCAATTTATTCCGAATATATTTTTTCGCATGATTTAACTAATCGTGTAAATGGATTTGATAGTTCACTCAGAACTTTTATTCCTTCATGGTCTACTATTATTCTGGGGTTTTTTCCCACTTTTTATGATTATATGACTTATATCAGCTATAGGCTGGTGTTAGTACCTTTGGGTTTTTCTACTTTATTTTTACCTATGGTATTTTTTTACCGAAATATCAAAGAACTTTGGCAACGAGATAATATTCTGAAATGGTTTTCCACATTAATTATAATATTTTTTCTTTTATCACAAATGCCATCCCAGTTTGGCCCTTTGCGCTGGCCATTTCGATTTTTACCCTTTATTTCTTTTTTTATCTGTTTAGCTATATTCTATATTTTACAGTATGCACATGCCATCCGAGGTAAAAAGCTAATATTAAATAAAAAAATTTATATTTCTTTATATATTATCTTAGGTGGATTTTTTTTATTTTTACCAGTTTATGCTGGCTTTGATACATTAACATTGATTCTGAGTTTAGTGTTGATGCTGTTTTTACTTGAACATGATTTATTTAATTTTAAAAAAAGTATATTAGTTAATTTTAATAAAAAATATTTTTTAGTTATTCTATTTGTATTTTGTCTGGTGTTTTTTAATTCTTGGAATCTTCATCCGTTTTATATTATATTGCAAATTTTTTCTGTCTGGCTGCTTATATTGAGCCCGAAAATTATAGAGAGAAAAAGTCCATACGGGATGATAGGCTTAACTTTATTAATTTTATTATTGTTCCTTAACGGATTACCTACATTAGGCGGTTCTTATCAGCGTCAGACTGAATTAGCTGAACGTATTCAGTTACCAGATAATGTTAATTTACAAGGTTATGTTTTGTCTCTTCCATTAAATATTTATTTAAAACAAACCCGGCAATTAAATGATATTGCTTCAGCTCAGTTCGGTTTTTATGATATTAAATCAATAAATGGTTATTCTCCTGTAGGTAGTAAAAGACTCGAGAAAATATTACCGGTTAATCAGTCTGCACATGGTATTTTTACATCTAAACCGGCATTGGAGAATATTTTACAGAATGCAAAAGGATTCAATGTTTGTCAGGCAGTGTTGATGCGGATTAGCACTATTATCGTTAATAAGGATGATTATGCTGCTTTTAGTCATCAGTTTAAGCAGTGCGGATATAGTGAAGTTCAGTCAGCAGATAGCCGTAGTGATTTGTATGTATCGTTACCATTTACTCTGACAAAAGGGTGGGAAAATAACTCTCCCTTTGTATATCCTGATATAGCTGGTGTCAGAATTGTGAAACACGAAAATAATACAGATTGGGTTCAGATTCCAGAGCATAAAGATAATATTACTCTGATATTCCCGCGTTTATGGTGGTATGGCTATTCTGCTAAGATTGATGATCATTTATTATCTGTTACTGCAGATAGTTCCGGTTCATTGGTACAGGTTTCTGTACCGCCTGATTTTAATGGAGTGTTACGTCTGAGTTATTTTCCGGTAACTTGGCGATATTTATGGTTTTTGCCTATACTGGCAATAATAGGATTGATAACTTTATTGTTTTTTAATGTAAAAATTAAAGAATGATTAAAACTTGAGTAAAAATATTTTAAATCACGGTTTAATTAAATATCTTTTCTAAATATAAAAATGCACTTTAAATTTCAAAAAGTGCATTTTTTGTTCTGTCATCAGACGGGTGTTTAAATTTTTTAATGTAAAAGAGACAAAACAGATTAATATTGAAAACTATTCTTTTGGGTTATATAAATAACTGGTTTTTATTATTCATATTTTGTTTTAAATATACTTAAAAAATTAATCTTATAAGACAATGTATTAAATTATTTTGTTTTGTCAATAATAATTTTGTTTGTTAAGCTATAGTCTTCTTAATTCATTAAAAATGTAAAGGTATGTTTATGAAAGAGATTCATGAGCTGATTGAAGCTGAGTTAAGTACTTTTGTTCAGCTGCGTCATGATATTCATCAACACCCTGAATTGGCTTTTGCAGAAAATCGAACCAGCGATAAAGTTGCCGCTTTGCTGGAGCAGTGGGGATATAAAGTTGAACGGGGTATTGGTGGTACTGGTCTGGTAGCGCAACTTCAAGCTGGAAATGGTGACAGACGGATTGGTATCCGGGCTGATATGGATGCATTGCCGATTACTGAAGAAAGTGGCGTTGCGCATACAAGCCAGCATACAGGCAAAATGCATGCATGTGGTCATGATGGACATACTGTAATGCTACTGGCTGCGGCTAAGGTATTAGCCAGCAGAAAATCGTTTAATGGTACATTGAATCTGATTTTTCAGCCGGCGGAGGAATATGGCAAATCTGGTAGTGGTGCTATGCGGATGATTGCTGATGGTCTGTTTGAAAAATATCCGTGTGATGCCGTATATGGTATGCATAATATGCCGGGTTATCCGCAGGGACAGTTACATTTTTATGATGGCTGGATGATGGCTTCATCTGATGTGGCCACTATTACAGTAAAAGGTGTGGGCGGGCATGGCGCGAAACCGCACAATACGCATGATCCGATTGTGGCTGCTTCTTCTATCGTAATGGCTTTACAGACAATTGTGTCACGTAATGTCAGTCCGCTGGATTCGGCTGTGGTTACAGTGGGTATGTTTCATGCCGGTGTGGCGAATAATGTAATTCCTGAACAGGCTGAACTAAAGCTGACTGTGCGTTGCTTCAAGCCTGAAGTACGTAAGCTGTTACAGCAACGTATTGTGGCCATCGCTCAGGCTCAGGCACAAAGCTTTAATGTTGTGGCTGAAGTGGATTATCAGCATGGATATGCTCCTGTATTTAATACCAGTAAAGAAACTCAGTTTGCGCGTCAGGTAGCACGTGAAGTGGTAGCGGAAGAAAATATTGTCGATCAGACTGAACCAATGGCCGGAAGTGAAGATTTTGCATTTATGCTGGAAAAATGTCCGGGAAGTTATTTGTTTATTGGTAATGGTCTGAAAGAAGTTGATGCTGCTTCCGGTTTTGATTTGCATAATCCTTATTATGATTTCAATGATAAAAATATAGCTATTGGTGCGACATACTGGGTAGCACTGGCTGAGCGCTTTTTAAATAAATCAGATTTGAATTTTTAATAAAAAAATTGGAGTAATGATATGAATACAGGACAAGTAGCTATAGAGCATAATAAGCCACCGGCGAAAGCGATTGCGGCGGCGGTGGCAGGGAATGCACTGGAATTTTATGATTTTATTATTTATTCATTTTTTGCAGTGTATATTGCGCAATCGTTTTTTCCCTCAACCAATAATGATAAATACACCAGTTTGCTTGCTGCAGTAGCTGTATATGGTGTCGGTTTTTTTACGCGACCGTTGGGTGGTTTACTTATTGGTGCCTATGCAGACAAGAAAGGTCGCCGGGCAGCGATGATGCTGACAGTGGCATTAATCACGCTGGGAACGCTGGGACTGGCTGTTACACCCAGCTATGAGGTGATCGGGATTGCAGCTCCTGTTATTGTGGTTATTGCACGTATGGTTCAGGGGCTGGCTTTAGGTGGAGAAGTAGGTCCGGCTTCAGCAATGCTGATTGAATCTGCTCCGCCAGATAAACGTGCTTTTTATGCCAGCTGGCAAATGGCCAGTCAGGGAATTGCGGTAGTGGTTGGTGGTTTGGTTGGTTTTACTGTTTCCAGTATTCTGACTCTGGAACAGTTGAATGCATGGGGCTGGCGCATCCCTTTTCTGATAAGTCTGGTATTAATTCCGATTGCTCTGTATATTCGCCGAGCCTTACCGGAAACACTGGAAGAACCGACTCATCACAGTGGTACTCAGATGATAAAAATCATATTTTCCCGTTATAGGAACGAGGTGATACTGGGAGTTATGGTGCTGATGTCGACGGCTATTACCGCTCAGGTAGGTAATTATATGACTACTTTTGCTATCGATACGTTTAAACTTAAGCCAAATATTGCGCAAATCTGCACTACTTCGGGTGGGTTGATGATGTTTGTGTTTTCATTACTGGCAGGTATGCTGGCTGATAAATATGGTCGTAAAAGTATTATATTATGGCCACGGGTGGCTTTAATGTTGCTGATTGTGCCGATGTTTTATCTGTTGGTAAAAACTGAAAGTGTGGCGATGCTGTTGCTGGTAACAATGATGGTAACGTTGTTAACAGGGATGAGCGGCGCCAGTAGTTTAGTGGCTATTCCGGAAATGATACCGTTTAAACTACGCGCAACCGCTGTATCACTAATTTATGCTATTAGTATAACTTTGTTTGGTGGTACGGCACAATTTGTGATTACTTGGCTGATCAAGCATTTTGGTGCAGTATCGCCGGCTTATTATGTAGCAGGTACCAGTTTATTATCTGTAATAGCTATTCTGATGATGCCGGAAACACGTCATATAAATGTAAAAGATTAAATCTATCATAATGATATAAAAAATGCCGGCAAACAATGCCGGCGTTTTTTATATGCTCATTTAAATGATATTTTTCACTACTTCAACAACCTGTTCGACAGTGAAACCAAATTCCTGAAAGAGTTTCTCAGCTGGTGCGGATTCACCAAAACGATTAATACCAATAATGGCACCATTCGTACCCACGTATTTATACCATGAATCACTGACACCGGCTTCAATGGCAATACGAGGCAGATGAGCAGGTAAGACGCTGTCACGGTAGGCCTGATCCTGCTGATCAAAGATATGGGTATTAGGCATAGATACAACTGTTGTGGCAATACCTTGTTCAGCTAATTTGCTCTGAGCATTGACAGCCAGCTCCACTTCAGATCCTGTGGCAATAAGTACCGCCTGCGCAGCCTTTGTATCGGGTGCTTTCAGTACATAACCGCCACGACGGATATTGGCTAGTTGCTGCTTATCCCGTGGCATAAATGGTAACCCCTGACGGCTGAATATCAGGCAACTGGGATGACTGGTTGCAGCGGCGGCATCTGCCCACGCTATCAGTGATTCGGCGCTGTCACACGGTCGCCATACACTCATGTTAGGAATCAGACGCAGGGTGGCAATTTGTTCAACCGGCTGGTGTGTCGGGCCATCTTCTCCCAAGCCGATTGAATCGTGTGTGAATACAAAAATCGGGTTGATTTTCATTAGTGCAGCCATGCGCAAAGCATTACGGGCGTATTCACTGAACATCAGGAAAGTAGCTCCGAATGGTTTGATGCCACCGTGCAGGCTCAAACCATTCATAATGGCTGCCATACCAAATTCCCGCACGCCGTAATGGATGTAATTGCCGCCACTGGTGGCTGTCACGGCAGTACTACCAGACCAGTTAGTCAGGTTTGAGGGGGTAAGATCTGCAGATCCGCCTACAAATTCAGGTAGAATTTGTGCCAGAATTTCGATGCTGTTCTGACTGGCTTTGCGGGTGGCCACTTTTTCAGCTTTGCTGCATACTTCATTTAATGCATTTTGAACGTGTTCTGCAAAATTTTCCGGCAGTTTACCGTCCATGCGGCGAATAAATTCAGCTGCTTCAGCAGGGTATTGTTGCTGATAACGGTTAAATAAATTCTGCCACTGCTGTTCCAGTTGTGTACCGGCTTTAAGCGCACTCCAGTCGTCATAGATTTCCTGCGGAATGGTAAATGGTGCATGTGCCCAGTTCAGAGCAGCGCGGGTAGCGGCAATTTCTTCGGCACCTAATGGTGCGCCATGGGTTTTATGGCTGCCTTCTTTGTTAGCGGCACCTTTGCCGATTCTGGTTTTACAACAGATAATCGATGGTTTCTCGGTTTCGGCTTTTGCTGCGGTAATAGCTGCACGGATAGCAGCTTCATCATGACCGTCTACATCGGCAACTGTGTGCCAGCCGTAAGAGGTAAAGCGTTCAGGAATGTTTTCGCTGAACCAATTGTCTACTTTGCCATCAATTGAGATGTTGTTGTCATCATACAGAACAATGAGTTTGCCCAGTTTAAGCGTGCCGGCCAGTGAACATACTTCATGGGATATTCCTTCCATCAGACAGCCATCGCCGACAAATACGTAAGTATGGTGATCAACAATATTCAAGCCCGGTTTATTAAATCGGGCAGCCAGAATTTTTTCTGCTAGTGCCATACCAACGGCATTACCAATTCCTTGTCCAAGTGGTCCGGTTGTGGTTTCTACACCATCAGTGTAGCCATATTCCGGATGTCCCGGGGTCTTACTGTGCAGCTGGCGAAAGTTTTTCAGATCTTCAATACTGAGATTGTAACCGCTCAGATGCAGCAGACTATACAGCAGCATGGACGCGTGTCCGTTCGAAAGGATGAAACGGTCGCGGTTGTAAAACTTAGGATTAGCTGGATTGTGTTGCAGGAATTCGCGCCACACTACAGTAGCCATTTCGGCCATGCCCATTGGTGCGCCCGGATGCCCTGAGTTAGCCTGTTCAATTGCGTCCATTGCCAGGAAGCGAATAGCATTAGCGAGATGTGAAGCCATGAAGTTGCCTTTTGATAAGGGAATTGCTGGTTGCGATAGCGATGTGAGTTAATGGACTGTACTCCGCCGCAAGAGACAAAGGTTATCCAGTACGAATTATCCTGAATCTACACAAACCTTTCAAGGTAAGACTGTTTTTATCTGATTTTGATGGTTTGAAAAAGGGACAGTTAAGTTGGGATATTCATAATAGTATCGTACTCTTATTAATTAAAATAATAATTGCATAATTTGAGTCTATATTTTATGCTATTGTCAATTTATAAGTATGATTTGATCAGCACATTTTATCAATCAAAGGAGAATACAGAGTGCAAAAGATTTGTATGATTCTGGTACTGTTGTTTGCTATGGCTTCGTTATGGGCCGCTGTTAATATTAATACTGCTTCTTCACAGCAGTTACAATCTTTACCGAATATTGGTGCAGTTAAAGCGCAGGCAATTATTGATTATCGTAATGCCCATGGACCTTTTCATTCCACGGAAGATATTATGCGTGTAAAAGGCATTGGTAAGGCAACTTATGAAAAATTGCAAAATGATATTAGTGTCAGTGGTGTAACGATTAATTCGAACCCAACTTCTAAATATCGTCGTGCTGTACCTGCTACCGCTGCATCCAGATAGTATTAGCTATCTGTATATACTTTTTAGTCTCTGAATATGTTGGCTTTAATGTGATGATAAAAATTCTCAGCCTGCGGTGATAGTTTGCGCTCTTTATGTTTAATCAGATAAATGGAACGTTCCAGATTCATGTCTCTGACATCTCTGACTACGAGATTTTTATGTTCAAATTGAAATAATGTTAATCTCGGTACTATGCCAATGCCATAATTAGCCGCTACCAGTCCCATCATGGTGGTGAGCTGGCTAACTTCTACTACATAATTTATTCCAAATAAATCTACAATTTTATCAACGAAATGGCGAATGCTGGTGCCTTTAGTAAATCCAATCATGCCATATTCTAGTAAATCTTTTAATTCAATATCTGCTTTACTGGCCAGTGGATGATTGATATGACATATGAGATGGAACTTGTCAGAAAAAAGGAACTCAGCAGAAATTTCAGTTAAAGAGGGAGATTTTGCGGTTAACGCCAGTTCTGCATGTCCTTGTAACAGGGCTTGCAGGCACAAATCCCATTGTGTATCGAGTAATTCAACTTGGACATTAGCATGCTGATGATGAAAAGTAGCCAGCAGCTGTGAAACCCATTGTACGACGATAGACGGCATAACTGCCAGTACCAGTTTTTCCTTATGATTATTGGCATGTGAGCGGATTTCTTTGGTAGTGCGCTCATAGGCAAACATGAGTTCACGTGCCAGTTTGATGAAGTGGATTCCGTCTTCGTTCAGCTGAACTTTACGGGTATCCCTGTCAAACAGGCGATAGCCGATTTCCTGTTCCAGATTGGCAATCAGGCTACTGAATGCAGGCTGAGACAAATGGATCTTCTGGGCTGCACGGGTGAAGTTATCTTCTTCTACCAGCGCCAGAAAGGCTTTTATCTGCTTAATTGATATATTCATATAGCATTATTTGCCGTATTTAAATCCATATCGCTATCTACAATAGCATATTTAGCGTCAATATATATTGAGTTTTATCAAATTTTTCATATGCTGCCGGATTTATCGAATTTGTTTATTAATCGATTTTTATTATCGATTAGACAGGGTGTGTCGTTATGGCGAGAATGCAAAGGCTTTCTTAAATATTTATTCATTTATTCTTTTTTAATAATAACCCAAAAAGGGGATTCTTATGCTGGCTTTAGTAGGCATATTAACTATTGCAACTTTGCTATTTTGCATTATGAGCAAGCGGTTATCGCCAATAGTCGCTTTGATTATTATTCCTATTCTAGGGGCTGTAATCGCACTATATATCGTACCGTTGTTTCAGGGAGGGCAGGAAATATTACCTCATTACACCGCGATACCAAAAATGGTAGTGGCAGGGATTTCCAAACTGGCACCTATGGCTGCGATGTTTGTGTTTGCCATTATTTTCTTCGGTGTGGTAAGTGACGCCGGGATGTTTGATCCGATTATCGCCAAGATTCTGAAGGTAGTAGGTACTAATCCTAAGAAAATTATTATTGGTACTGGTGTTCTGGCACTGATTGCGCATCTGGATGGTAACGGAGCAGTGACATTTCTGATTACTGTGCCGGCCATGCTGCCTTTATATAACAAACTTGGTATTGATAAGCGAATTCTTGCCGGAATTACAGCGCTGAGTGCTGGTGTAAATTTCCTGCCATGGACCGGACCGATGATTCGTGCCTCCGCAGCACTGGATGTATCTACACATGATCTGTTTACTCCGCTGATTCCGGCGCAGATTTGCGGGCTGGCCTTTATGGTGTTTATGGGCTGGTACTGGGGGCGCAAAGAAGAAAAACGTTTAGGTCTGGCCGGAGCCGGTGCTGGTGCAGTAATCGGTGGTGAAAATGAAGAAACAGCAACACATTTTGCGCCAAAAGAATTAACCGAAGAGGAGCAAAAGCTGCGTCGGCCGCATTTGTTCTGGGCGAATATTACTCTGGTGATTCTGGTAATTACGGGTATGGTAGCCACAAAAATATCACCAGTGGTTATTTTTATGGTGGCCTGCTGTATTGCGCTGACATTAAATTACCGCAAGCCTGCTGAACAATCTGCACGGATTAATGCTCATGCTAAGGGCGCGCTGATGATGGCATCCATTTTGTTTGCTGCCGGTGTGTTCACAGGCATTATGGGTGAATCCGGTATGCTCAAAGCTATGGCAAATTCAGCCGGTCATTTTGTACCTGACAGTTTGTCTTCTCATATTCCGTTTATTGTCAGTCTGGTAGCAATGCCGCTGAGTCTGGTATTTGACCCTGATTCCTATTATTTCGGCATTATGCCGGTGGTGGCCAATATTGGTGGTTTCCCGCCTATTCAGGTGGCTCAGGCTTCTTTACTTGGACAGATGACTACTGGTTTCCCGGTTAGTCCGCTGACTCCGGCTACCTTCCTGTTGTGCAGTCTGTCTGGCGTTGATTTGGCTGACCATCAGAAATTCTCTATTCCGATACTTTGGCTGGCTTCTATCGTGATGGCTGTAGGTGCGATGTTATTCGGAGTATTCCCGATATAAACAGGTTGTTTTTAAGTTGTTGAATGTAAAAAGGGTATGATATATGAAAAAAATCAGAATTGGTTGTGGTGCCGGATATGGCGGTGACCGGATTGAACCGGCTGTAGAGCTGGCGGAAAAAGGGGATATTCAGTATCTGGTATTTGAATGTCTGGCTGAACGCACGATTGCTATCGGTCAGCGCCAGAAAAAGCATAATCCGGAAACCGGTTTTAATGAATTACTGGCAGCGCGTATGCAGGCAGTATTACCGGCCTGTCTGGAAAAGGGAATCAAGATTGTTACTAATATGGGTTCTGCCAATCCGCGTGCAGCAGCCAAAGTAACTGCCGAAATCGCACGTTCTCTGGGCGCAAAAAATCTGAAAATTGCCATTATTGAAGGCGATGATGTTTACGAACAGGTTATGCAGCAGGATCTGTCACTGGATGAGCTGCAAAAACCGGTTTCACAATGCGGTAAGAAAATTGTTTCAGCCAATGCTTATATCGGCGCTGAACCAATGGTACAGGCGCTGGACAATGGTGCTGATATTGTTATTGCCGGCCGTGTTTCTGACCCGTCTCTGTTCCTGTCAATCATGATGCATGAGTTTAAATGGGGTGCAGAAGATTGGGAGCATCTGGGTAAGGGCACTATTCTGGGACACTTGCTTGAGTGTGCCGGCCAGATCACTGGTGGTTATTTTGCTGATCCGGGTTACCGCGATGTACCTGATCTGGCACGTCTGGGCTTTCCGATTGCCGAGATCAGTGCCGATGGTGATGCAGTAATTACCAAAGTTGAAGGCTCTGGCGGCATGGTTACTCCTGATACCTGTAAGGAACAGATGCTGTATGAAATTCATCGCCCGGATGAATATAAAACACCGGATGTCACCGCAGATTTTACGCAGGTAACCTTTACACAAGTAGGTAAAGACCGTGTTGCTGTTACTGGCGGTACAGGTCGTGCCCGTCCTGAGACGCTGAAGGTATCTGTAGGTTATGAAGATGGTTTTATTGGTGAAGGTGAGATGAGCTATGCCGGTCTGGGAGCGGTAGAACGCGGTCGTCTGGCACTGGCCATCGTAAAAGAGCGGTTTGAAATTGCACATGCAGAACCACAAGAGGTGCGTTTTGATCTGATTGGTATTGATTCTCTGCACGGTGCAACTTTGTCACAGAGCAGCCAGCCGTATGAAGTTCGTGTGCGTGTAGCCGGACGTTTCGCAACTAAAGCTGCGGCAGCAGTTGTGGGTAATGAAGTTGAAGCTTTATATACCAATGGTCCGGCCGGCGGTGGCGGTGCTATGAAATCTGTAAAAGAAATTGTGGCTATGGATTCAACATTTATTCCCCGTAATCTGGTGACAACCAGTATTGACTATCTGGAGGTTTGATAATGAAGTTACGTGAAATTGCACACTCTCGTACTGGTGATAAAGGTAATACTTCAAATATTTCGGTAATTGCTTATCGGCCTGAAGATTATGAACGTATTAAAGCAGCAGTGACTGCGGAAAAGGTTAAAGCGTTTTTTGCAGACATCGTGACTGGTGATGTTGTGCGCTATGAATTACCGAATATTGGTGCACTGAATTTTGTTATGTATGGTGCTTTGGGCGGCGGTGTTACTCGTACGCTGGCACATGATATGCATGGTAAAGGTTTGAGTGCAGCAATTCTGGATATGGACATTGAGTAATTAATCACTTGCCGGCGGTGCTTTTCAGGGTATCGCCGGCAAATCAAATATTGTCATAGATCTATAACAAAATCAGTTGTTATGTATTTGTCCGGTCTTTGGTTTATCTCAGGTTAGAAGAGTATGAAAACAAAACAGCTCAGTTTAGCGGATGTGAAAAATCATCTGTGGGATGGAATGACCATTATGTTTGGCGGTTTTATGGGAATCGGTACGCCCGCCAGACTGGTACAGGCTATTCTGGATTCAGGGGTTAAGGATTTAACTATTATTGGAAATGATACTGCGTTTGCAGAAACCGGTGTCGGCCCGCTGATTACGAATAATCGTGTCAAAAAAGTGATTACTTCGCATATCGGTACTAATCCGGAAACCGGTAAGAAAATGATTGCCGGTGAGATTGAAGTTGAACTGGTACCGCAGGGTACGCTGGCAGAGCGGATTCGTGCTGCCGGTGCAGGTCTAGGTGGTGTGCTGACACCTACCGGATTGGGAACAATTGTCGAAGAAGGCAAACAGAAAATCGCGGTAAACGGACAGGAATACCTGCTTGAATTGCCATTACAGGCCGATCTGGCCATTGTGGAAGCAAAAACGGCAGATAAGCTGGGTAATCTGGTGTATGAACTGTCTGCTCAGAATTTTAATCCGCTGGTTGCTCTAGCTGCGAAAAAGGTAATTGTTGAAGCTGGCAATGTGGTTGAAGTGGGTGAGATTTCACCTGATGCGGCGACTACACCGGCAGCGCTGGTTGATTATATTGTTTATCCGGAATAAAGGAAGAGTCACCATGAATGCAAAAGAATTAATTGCACGCAGAATTGCATTGGAATTCAATGACGGGGATGTGGTGAATCTGGGTATTGGTCTGCCAACTCAGGTAGCCAATTATGTACCGGAAGATATTCATATTACTTTACAGTCTGAAAACGGTTTTCTCGGTCTGGCTGCACTGGACCCTGAAAAAGCCAATCCTAATCTGGTGAATGCAGGTGGTCAGCCATGTGGTATTGCTGCCGGCGGTTGTACTTTTGACAGTGCATTTTCATTTGCACTGATTCGCGGCGGCCATGTTGATGCTTGTGTACTGGGTGGTCTTGAAGTCGATCAGCAGGCAAATCTGGCAAACTGGATGGTGCCGGGCAAAATGGTACCGGGCATGGGTGGTGCAATGGATCTGGTAACCGGTTCGCGCCGGGTTATTATTGGTATGGAGCATTGTACTAAAAATGGTGAATCCAAAATTCTGAAAGAATGTACTTTACCGCTAACAGCAAAAAACAAAGTTAATCTGATTGTTACTGAATTAGCTGTGTTTGGTTTTAAAGACGGACAACTGGTTTTACTGGAACATGCACCAGGCGTTGATCTGGAAACAATTAAGGCTAAAACTCAGGCTGAATTTACTGTGGCTGAAGATTTCCGTGAAATGGCAATCAGCCAGCGTGGTTTATAGGCTGGTAACAGTCAGATTTAGGGGTTAAATATGGAAAATGCAGTTATTGTCAGTGCAGCACGTACACCTGTAGGCAGCTTTAATGGTTCGCTGGCCAGTGTAGGCACAGTAGATTTGGGTAAGCTGGTTATTGCTGAAACTTTAAGCCGTGCCGGTGTTGAAAGCGGGCTGGTTGATGAAGTAGTGATGGGTAATGTGCTGCAGGCCGGGCTGGGACAGAATCCGGCACGACAAGCAGCCCTGGCAGCCGGACTGGCTGATAGTGTACCAGCGTATACTGTTAATAAAGTATGCGGTTCGGGATTAAAAACGGTAGCACTGGCCGCTCAGTCTATTGCCGCGCAGAATGCAGAGGTAGTGATAGCCGGCGGTATGGAAAATATGACGCGGGCACCATATCTGCTGGATAGCCGTGCACGCTGGGGCTATCGTATGGGTAATCAGCAGGTAATTGATACTATGGTATACGACGGGCTGACCTGTGCTACCAATCATTATCATATGGGGATTACTGCTGAAAATATTGCACAGAAATATCAGATCAGCCGGCAGGAACAGGATGAGCTGGCTTTACGTTCTCAGCAGCTGGCTGCGCAGGCGGTTGCAGCCGGTGTATTTGATGCAGAAATTGTGCCCGTAACAATTAAATCACGTAAAGGTGATACTGTATTTGCGCGTGATGAATATCCGCGGGCAGAGGCAACTGCTGAAGCACTGACTAAATTGAAACCGGCATTCAGTGCCGATGGAACAGTGACTGCCGGCAACTCATCAGGAATTAATGATGGTGCTGCTGCTGTGTTGGTGATGGCGGAAAGCAAAGCAAAAGAACTCGGATTACAGCCTCTGGCACGTATTCGCAGTTATGCCAGTGCTGGTGTAAGCCCTGCACTGATGGGGCTGGGACCTGTACCTGCGACACAGAAAGCTTTGCAGAAAGCCGGTCTGGCACTGACTGATATTGATTTGATTGAGGCAAATGAAGCTTTTGCTGCACAATTCCTCGGAGTAGGCCGCGAATTGCATTTTGATATGGATAAGACCAATATCCATGGTGGTGCGATTGCGATTGGTCATCCGATTGGAGCCAGTGGTACACGCATTCTGGTAAGTCTGTTATATGGTATGCAGGCAAAAGATGTTCAGTTCGGTCTGGCTACGCTGTGTATCGGCGGCGGTCAGGGTATTGCAATGATTGTTGAGCGTATGTAATACAGTTTAATTTCACTGAATATCCAATTGAAAACAGACTATATATTAAATATATATGGTCTGTTTTTGCTTGAACGAAGAAAGCGCCGTTAAGGCGCTTATAAGTTGTCGGATTAATCATTAAAACATCGTATTATTATTTTCTGCCTGCTCTGGTACATTTTGAATCACATCCCAATGCTCAACTATTTTTCCATCTTTAACTCGGAAGATATCAACTACTGCTTTACCAAGATCATCTTCATTGATTTTAGAATGGACATGTAACCATACTATATCGCCCTCCACAGATGAACGAATTATGATGGCACTTGATTGCGGATTTTGTTTAAAGAAATCTTCGAAATAAGTAATCGCAGGTGTTCTACCATCAGCGACATAAGGATTATGTTGTTTATAATCTTCAGCCAGTGTTTTTGTTGCCTCAGCAAGTTGATGTTTATTAAAAAAGTTATTGTAAAAATTGATAACTAGTGTACGATTTTCTTCTTCCTGAGTGATATTTCTTTGCTTTATATCTTTTGCAGCGGCAACACCTGTGAAACTCAACAAACAAATACCAATTAAAAAGCTTTTTTTAATTACATTCATACCAACTCCAATTCCTATTTTTATTTAGATAAACTCTATCTATAATGCGTTATTAATCTATAATGCATACCGCTTGAATGGTCGCAATTAAACTAAATAAAACAATATAGTTATTTATTCGGATAAGAACTGTTGGATAGACTAATCCGGCCGCGATTATTTCTGCTGCTCTGCTATCATTTGCTGAATATCAGCCTCGGTCAGGTTATGTGTCTGATTGGCGAAAGAATAGCATTCCGGTTTGTTATCAATATAAACTTGAAGATTGAAATCCAGGGCGTCAGGCTGGTTAAGTGTCCATGCGGCTATGTAGTATTGGTCGCTATTTTTTAAGTGATAATACAGATGAGTACCGCATTCTGAGCAAAATCCGCGTTCCGCCCATTCTGATGAATTGTAATTTTTGATGAATTCTGTATTTTCAAACTGAATCTTACCATTATGCATAATCGTCATCAGCGGACCTGCATTCCATTTGCGGCAGGTGCTGCAATGGCAGGCACTCAGTGAGTGATTATCTGTTTCCAGAGAAAATTTAACTTTGCCGCAAAGACATGAACCTGATTGTTTGCTCATATACTACCCCTTTATTGCAGATTGAATTATCAAAATTACTTGCCAGTATTGTATTCAGATTGCAGCTATGTAAAGCGCAATGATACAGATAACGCCCACTCCCCAGATACATGAACGGGCAAAAGATTTATCTTTAATGTAACAATAAAAATAACCTAGGCGACTGAGAATAAACAATACGCTCCAGAAGTTAATGGTGAACTGGGCAGCGTTATCAGTTGCATGGGCAATAATGACCGCAGCAGCGAAAGGTGCAAATATTTCGTAACCATTTTGCTGTGCAGCATTAGCACGTGCAGCTTTACCCTGTGCTTTAGCCATGAATTCACGGGGCTGATGATTATCATCAGCTTTAAAACCACCACTTTTTTTAGCATAAGATGCTGCAATCCATGGCAGAAGCATGGCTATTAAAACACACCAGTAAGCAAGAGTCATAATGTTGTACCTCGGTAGTATGTGTGTACTGCAATTAAATAAATTATGTGATGGGACTGGTTAAGTACGCGCAGTTTTATCCTGTCTGTGACTTTACCCTATGGGTAAATTATAAGATAATTCAAAGTTTTTCAAGCTTTTTGTGATTTATAACTATTTTATCTGTTTGTGATGCGCTGATGTTGTCATTCTTTGGGAGGTACGGAGTGATATAACAAATTTATCAGCGTTTTTTATTGCGGGAACTCAACCATGTTGTTTAAAAAGTTAGCTGATCAGGATGTGTCTGGCAAGACCGTTGTGATTCGGGTAGACATGAATGTGCCTATTAAAGATGGTGTTATTGTTGATGATACGCGTATTCGTGCTTCTTTAGCTTCGATTCGTTTTTGTTTGCAGCAGGGTGCAGCAGTTGTGGTGCTGACACATCTGGGACGACCGAAAGCCGGCGCTCCAAAACCGGAAGACAGTGTTGCTCCGGTGGCGAAGCGATTAGGAGAATTATTAGGTCAGAATGTCAGTGTGGCAGAAGACTGGCGTGAACACAAACCACAGTTGCAGGCCGGACATGTAATCATGCTGCCTAATGTTCGTCTGAATATCGGCGAAAAGGAAAATGACCAAGCTCTGGCTGCAGCTTATGCTGCGCTTGGTGATGTCTATGTTAATGATGCTTTTGGTACTGCACATCGTGCAGAAGCATCTACAGCCGCAGTGGCAGAATTTGCACCGCTGGCCTGTGCCGGTATGCTGCTGACAGCTGAACTGGAAGCGTTAACTCATGCAGTACAGAATCCGCAGGCTCCGGTAGTGGCTATTGTGGGCGGAAGTAAAGTATCAACTAAACTGACGATTCTGGAAAGTCTGGCCGATAAGGTGGATCATTTAATTGTAGGTGGCGGAATTGCCAATACATTTCTACTGGCAAAGGGACTGCCTGTAGGGCAATCGCTGGCTGAAGCTGATCTGGTTGATAGTGCACGGCAGATTATGGCTAAGATAGCTGCTAAGGGCGGTGATATTCCTTTGCCTGTTGATGTGGTGGTAGCCAAACGTTTTGCTGCTGATGCAGCTGCTGAAATTAAAAACGTAGCCGATGTGGCCGAAGACGATATGATTCTGGATATTGGTCCGCAATCAGCACAGAGACTGGCTGAGATGATGAAAGAGGCAAAAACGATTGTCTGGAATGGTCCTGTAGGTGTATTCGAATTTGCTGCATTTGCTCATGGTACTAAGGTGCTGGCAAAGGCAATTGCTGATAGTGATGCTTATTCAATTGCCGGTGGCGGTGATACGCTGGCTGCAATTGCTCAGTTTGGTATTACTGATGATATCAGTTATATCAGTACCGGTGGCGGGGCATTTCTGGAGTTTCTTGAAGGTAAGACTTTACCGGCCGTTGCCGCGCTGACTGCACAAGCCTGATTGCTAATTTTATTTATCGGCATCGTTACGGGTGCTTTTTTAGGCGAAATTGCTTAATACCGCAATTTCGCTTTTTTCATGTCTGTTGTTTTTATAATGATTCAATGCATAAGAAGTTAACTTCTTTCCGGCAGAAACATATTTTGTTGTATGTGAATAAAACTCGGATTGTACTGAGATAAGTACATTATTCGAGTATCCCTCCTGTATTAAAAAACTGAGTGTTAATTTTTTGACAATGGCTTATTTAAAGGTTAATAATTTAGTTACTTTGTAAATTTTAATTTATTTATGTTTATTTAAAGTATCTTTTTGTATTTATTAATTTATAAATAACTAATTTTAAATAATTTAAAAATATTGCTGCCTGATAAGTAAAGTTTTATGTACTTTGCATGTTGGTTAGTAATATTTATTCACACATTCAGGTTAGGAGTAGTTGATGTCTGGTTCTTCAGGAAGTTGCTGGCGTAATCTGCCACGCTGGCTGCTTGTATTGATATTGCTGGCTGGCGGTCTGGCGCTAGGCTATGGCGGAATTAAGCTATTGATACTGGGCGGTTCCGGCTATTATTTACTGGCTGGTATTGCTTATCTGGTACTTGCGATAATGGTTGGTTTGCGTAAGTCTTATACTGCCTTGTTTTCGCTGGCAGTGTTTGTGGCAACGCTAATCTGGGCATTAACAGATGCAACGGAGTTAACTTATTGGGCTCTGATGCCGCGTCTGGTTATACCTGCACTGTTTCTTATGATGACTTTGTGGTCAGGCAGTGGCTATCAGGGTGTTTCAGCTTCCGGCCGCCGTTTTTATAATTTTAGCGGTGTTGTTATATTTCTGACTTTACTGGCCACGCTGATTGCGTCGTTTTATCCGCATGGTCAGATTCGTAATCAGGTTAATATCAGTGAGAATGCTGATGCGGCACATGAAAATGCTCAAAATCCGTCTGACTGGGCATTTTTTGGCAGAAATCAGCGCGGTACCCGCTTTGCGCCGTATACCCAGATAAATCCGGATAATGTGCGTAATCTGCAGGTAGCATGGACATTTCATACTGGTCGCCGTACTTCCGGTAAAGCAATCGGTGTAGACGAAAATACACCATTGCAGATTGGTGACAAGCTGTATTCATGCACACCGGAAAATTTGGTATCTGCAATTGATGCGGATACTGGTAAGCTAATCTGGCGCTTTGATCCTAAAGCACGTACTGCGGAGCATGTAACCTGCCGCGGGGTAGGCTATTATGATATGGATAAGGATGATAGCCTAACCAATGCTGAAAAAGCCGCTTATACTCAGTCTGTATGCCGGCGCAGAATTGTTGTATCTACAGTGGATGCACGTCTGTTTACTCTGGATGCAGATAAAGGGACGTTATGTCCGGGTTTTGGTGACAATGGTTATGTGAATCTCAAGGCTTATATGGGGCCGACTGAAAACAGTAAGCGCTATCATCCGACTTCTCTGCCGGTAATGATGGGACATTTAACTGTTGTAGGCGGCTGGGTTCGCGATATTGTTCACGGTGAACCATCTGGTGCGGTACGGGCATTTGATGTACGTGACGGTAAGCTGGTGTGGACATGGGATATTGGTAAACCTGAAGGTCTGGCTAAGCCCGGTCAGAATTACACACTTGAAACACCTAATGTCTGGACTATTCCTACTTATGATAAAGAACTGAATCTGGTTTATTTACCAACCGGCAATGGACCGCCGGATTACTGGGGTGGTGACCGCAATCATATTAAGGAAAAATTCGGGGCAGCAGTGGTTGCTCTGGATGCCAGCACCGGTAAATTACGCTGGGTACGTCAGCTGGTTCACCATGATGTATGGGATTATGATTTGCCTTCTCAACCTGTACTGTATGATGTTACCAATGATAAAGGCCAGAAAATTCCTGCTCTGATTCAAACTACTAAAACCGGGCAGATTTTTGTAATTGACCGGCGAAACGGTGAATTTGTCACTAAAGTTGTGGAAAGCCCTGTACCTACAGCTCCGGCAGCCGAAGGTGAACATTTGTCTGCTACGCAGCCTGATTCTGTAGGTATGCCCAATATTGGTAATGAGCCTCTGACTGAACGCAGTATGTGGGGTATCACACCGTTTGACCAGTTATATTGCCGTATTCTGTTTAAGAATTCTGTATACAAAGGCCGGTTTACGCCACCGAGTGCACAGCCGTATATTGAATGGCCAAGTCTGCTTGGCGGCATGAACTGGGGTGGTATCTCAATTGATGAATCACGGAATCTGATGTTTGTGAACGATATGCGCATGGCACTGCGTATGCAGTTGGTTACCCGTGAGGAGGCAAAACAGTTCAAGGTTTCTACTGATGAAGTACCGGGATTTATGGGTACGATTCGGCCGCAGGTTGCCGGTATTTATGGCGGTGTGAAAATCGACATTCTGCAATCTCCGCTGGGTGTACCATGTCAGCAGCCGCCATTTGGTACGCTGAGTGCCATTGATTTGAACACCAAGCAGCTAGTATGGCAGGTGCCAATGGGCACAGTTCAGGATACCGGACCTCTGAATATTAAGACAAAACAGCCAATGCCGATTGGTATGCCTACGCTGGGTGGTCCGACAGCCACTGCCTCCGGTCTGGTATTTTTTGCAGGTACGCAGGATTATTATCTGCGTGCAATAGATGCCAAAACTGGTAAGGAAGTTTGGAAAGCACGCCTGCCAGTGGGTTCGGTTGCTGCTCCGCTGATTTATGTCTCTCCGAAAACCGGTAAGGAGTATGTGGTTATTTCAGCCGGTGGTACCAGCCATTCAAATGATGTTGGTGACTATGTAATTGCTTATGCGTTGCCGGATAAAAAGTAAATCTGACCAGCACTAAAAAACAGCACCTGGGACGGGTGCTGTTTTTTAAAGAATTAATAAAATTGTTTACTAATTAATTTCAATTATATTCATGATTTTACATACTACTATGAAATACTGTTTGTTAAATATGAATGTATTCTTAACTCAAATAACAAGGAGTTGTGTTATGAAAACTTTTATCCGTGTAGTAACGCTTGCTGCTTTGTCTTCAATGAGTATGGGTGCTTTTGCTGCTGCCGGAACAGAACAGCCGCCGACAGCAGTAGTCACTGAAACTGAAACAGTGGTTGTGCATGAGCAGAAACCGGTTTTGGGTCCGGTAAATCCACATTCAATTTTGCCTCAGTTGAATTTAAGTAATCAGCAAAGGGCACTGGTACAGAAAATTGATCATCAGTATGCCAGCCAGCGTCCGCTTATGAGCAATGAAAATCGTCAGATTCTGGTTAATTTGCAACAGGAGCGTAAAAATCTAGTATTAAATAAGCAATTTGATGATGTTAAAGCTAAAAATATGATTGCACAGGAACAGCGTCTTTGGGCTGAACAGCAACAGGCACGTGCTGATTATGATTTTTTACAGTTAAAACGCGAACATGATATCTATCAGATTCTGACTCCGAAACAGCAACAGCAATATTGGCGTTTGCGTCAGCAACAGAAGTTGCTGCACTCCAAAGCGCGATAATTTATTGTTACTGTAGTTCGGTTTTGTGATTTAAAACCCCGCATTGCGGGGTTTTTATTTTTCTTTGGTAAGAAATATTTATCAGAATTTAATCTGTGCTCGTGCCCACAGTGTGCGTCCTGGCTCGTTAACTCGGTATTGTTGTACGGAATAGGTATCAAAATCATAAGCAGATTTATTTACTGCTTCGGCATAGGTTTTGTTAAAGACATTGTCGATTCCGATTTGTACCAGCATATTTTTACCGGGTTTCCAGCCGGCATTTAATGCCAGTGTTCCAAAGCCGCTGCTCCGACCTAAGTCCATGCCGACAATGTTGCCCTGATTTTTGGCATAGCGGTGCTGACTGGTCGCAACACGCCACAAGGCACCGGCGCTGAAATGCTCGTTTTCCCAGTTGAGGTAAGTACGCCATTCCAGTGGCGGGGTTTGTGCCAGTGGTCGTTTATCACTGCGGTTACTGGCATAGGTATAGGCGAGGCTGCCGCCAAGATTCCAGTGTGGTGCGAACTGCCAGTTGGTTCTGGCTTCGAAGCCATAGCGGCGCGCATCTATCTGACGGGCTGAATTTTTGCTGTTAATGCTTTCAATCAGAATAAAATCATTGATTTGTCCTGCAAAAATATCAATTGAGCTGCTGATGCTGTTACCCTGATAGCTTAAACCGGCATCGATTTCATGGTTGGTTTCCTTACGCAATTTTTCGCCGTTGGCTTTACTGCGTTCCCAGTAATCAGGAGCACGCTCGGCAATACCATAGCCGAGATAGCTGGTTAGTTTATTGTTGCGGTGTTCCAGACGGATAAAGCCGGCATTCAGTCCCTGATGCTGGTGCAAATACTTTGAGGCAATGGCATTTTTCTGCGGATTAAATAGGGTACTGGTCCAGTCATGACGAAAACCGCCAAAGAGACTGTTATTATCATTTATATTCCATTCACTCTGAATATAGGCACCGTGACGTTTATAAGTCTGGTTCCAGATAAAGGGCAGTTTGTAATAATTTTCTGCCTGCTGTTTATTGGTACTCATTACCATAGGTCGGGTGCTGACTTCATCATTCTGCCAGTCTGCACCGATTTCACTGTGTGTATTTCCCAGCTCTATCTGTGCTGACAATTTAGCTGATTTTATTTCACGCGAAGGATTCATTACTGAATACATGCGGCGTACCGGCATGGTGGTATGCATACCATTCATATTGGGCATATCCGATGCCATTTTGCTCATACCGGAAACCATTTTCATCGGTGCAGGAGTACGCAGACTGAAATTATCCATCACATGGTCGATTTTACTGCGGCCATATTCAAACTGTAGCTGACTCAGCCAGTTGGTGATATTTTGCTGGCGCAATTTCATTGACCAGCCATGGCGGTCGAACTGGGTACCATCCATACTGCGGTCGGCATAGCGGGCATGGCCGGTGCTGTGTTCATATTGTACAGCCAGCAGGGTGTCAGTAAATGGGGTAAGAGCTGCCTGAGCCATCTGATTATTGCGTTTGAATGCAGAATGAATGGTGTCTCCATTACCGTCTTTGTAATCTTTAGACTCATTGTGACTGGCATTGAGCCGAAGCCAGCCGTACTGATTACCCAGTGTACCGTCGATATAAGCATCACTGCGCCCGAATGATCCTTTTGTAAAGGCACTGTCTAATTTGGCAGTGGGCTGAGATAGTGGTTTTTCATCACGGATAAAACGTACAGAACCGCTAATCATTCCCGGCCCCTGATTAACCGCTTGTGGTCCCTTGGTAATAATGACTCTGTCGTAGCTGGCCGGAAACAGATAGGAGGTGGGCGGGTCCATACGTCCGGGACAGCCGCCCAGTACAAACTGGTCGTCAGCACTGATCAGCAGGCGCGAACCGCCCAGACCGCGTAGCAGGGGATCACCGGAGCTACCGCCTTTACGCGTGACACTCATTCCTGCAACTGATTTAAGTAAATCAGCACCGTCCTGTGCGGGTAAAGGCTGAAGGGCTGTTTTGGGGTTGATTACTTCAACTCCCGAGGTACTTTGTTTGGAAGCGACCACCACTACCGGACTTAATTCTGCTGTATGCGCTTCTGTATTTTCTGGTTGTGGCTGGGCACGAATTGTAGAAATAAGACAGGACAGGGCTAAGAAGAAAAGAGATTTGTCACGATAATGCATGGGAGTGCCTGAATGGCTGAAATAATGTAATTTATTATATCTTAAAAAATATAAATGAATCTTTGAATAAATTTAATTTTTTAACTCAATGTAATTTTATGTATGTTCAGGCGGCTATCCATTGAGATGCAATATAAATAAGCAGACCGATGCAACCGCCAACAAGCGTGCCATTGATACGAATGAACTGTAAATCACGCCCGACACTCAATTCGAGTTTATCAACCATTTGTTTACTGTCCCAGCTTTTGACTTTATCGGCAATGAACTGACTGACGCGATTTTTATACTGGCGAGTGATGAGTTTTGCACACAATGTAATTCGGGTATCCAGACGCTGCATAAATCGCGGGTTTTGCATGGCTTGCTGCTGTATATGGGTAGATAACCGGCCGAGCTGTTGCTGCCACCATGAATTACTCTGGCTGGTGTCGTGTTCACTCCATGCCACAAAACTATCCCATAAATCCATTATGCTTTGTTGCAATGCTGTAGAGCGCAGCAGTTGCTGCCGTCCGGCCGCAAGCCGTCTGTGCCAGCTCCGGCTGCGACGTAATTTGCGTTCGGTAACGAGAAGCTGTTTCCGGCAGGCGCGCCAGAAAGAATGCTTCGGGTTCGCCAATACCGCATCTATATAGGAGTCTGCCCAATCGAGTGCTTTGCCGGCGACCCAGTCATCAATACGTGCAGTCAGTGTCGTTTTCAGCGAAGCCTTAAATTTATCCCAAGTACTGGGATCGCTTTTTTCAATTTTACTTACCCAAGATAACAGACTTTTTTCAAGTTGTGCCCGTGTCTGTTCGTTTTGCAGCCATTGGCGTATTTGTTGCAGTAAAGATCGTATCAGCAGTGTATCAATACCTTGTTTATGGATTAAATGAAGAAAGTTAGCCAGTGTTTTGCCCAGACGTGCACCGCTGTACTGGGTGTTTAGCAGCTGACTGCAAAATCCGGCTACTTCACGGGCACTGGCGGTATTTAACAGCAGCGGAATCTGGCTGGTCAGAGCAGGCAGCCATTTTTGCTGATTTTGCGGAGCACATAGCCATTGCAGGGTTCTGCTGGCCGGATGCATACGGTAGATGCGTCCAGCAATTGCTTTATCCTGCAAAAAATTATTTTCAATAAAACGTCCGAATTCATTGGCGATTCTTTCCTGTTTCTGAGGCAGAATTGCGGTATGAGGAATAGGCAGACCAAGGGGATGGCGAAACAGGGCAGTAACTGCGAACCAGTCTGCCAGTGCACCTACCATAGCGGCTTCGGTAAATGCTTTAAGATAGACCAGAGCCGGATATTGTTTTTGCAGCAGGCAGCTTAAAACAAATAAAACACAGGCAATAATCAGCATACTGGTAGCCAGTAATCGCATGCGTTGCAGACGCCGGCGCTGTATCAGGCTGGTAATGGTGGCTGTGTTCATAATATCGGTGTGTTTCAGATATCCGGATAAAATTTTTCAGTATATAAGCTTACTGGTTAATTGGTCTTATTGCCGGTGTGATTTCCTGAATTTACTCAACTGAATGAAAGTATCAATCTTAATAAGGGAGAAATAACCGGCAGTTAAAAGTTGGTTATCGTTAGCTGGATTTGATTTTATAATAAATTTTTTACCCGGACCCTATATTGAATAATACATATTATTTAATATTACATGAATATTTTATTAATATGACATTATGCTTTTTGGCTGATAAAAATAACACTGGAAACTGATTATTCGGGTAATGCTTTTTTGAATGCTTTTACCGGCAGAATAATGAGTACAGCAATATAATTTAAAATAATATAGAGCGAATAGTTGATCAGCCATACTATTCCGAATTGTTCTCCGGCTGTTGTACCAGATAATTCGCCTGTTAGCGGATATAAAATAGTGAGTGCCAGTAAATAATAGACCGAGCTGTAAGTTAAATAATTGAATAAATCAGACCATGTAACTTGATTTTTTCGGGTAACACTATCTTTGATAGCGAGAGCAAAGGCCAGTAATATATCAATCCAGTAAAGTATAAAGCACAGAAACATTACTACAGAGAGGATATCATGTATGTCACCTTCAAAATAAGGAGTCATTAATCCTTTACCAATTATGCTGTTACTGCAAGTCAGCACAAATAGATAAACTGCCGCGAAAATGAGCAATTTTTTAATACTGAATTTACCCGTGCCGGCTTTTTGATCAGTGTTAGCTTTTTTGATGGTTAATGAATTATCGGAAGCAGAAGCTGTTTTACAACGTTTAAGTGATAAAACCTGACAGATAAGTTTAAATATCAAAATAATAAAAGCACCAATGCTATTAACAAAGGCATAAGTAAAAACAGGATAGCTATTAAAAATAAAGAACATGGGATGTGCGTTTTTCCCTAAGGAAAAGGATAAGGCAAAAATCAGAAAATTACTGATTGAATAACACAATAGTGTAACGGTTGATGGTGTCTTATTCGGACTATTTATATCATTGAAGTATGAAGAAAATATCTGTGTTATTGTTAGCCCGAATACCCATATTAGTAAAAGACCGCAGACATATAAGCAGCCATAAATTAATAGTGATTCAATAAAAGCTATTATGCCATTATTAAAATCGGGGTACCACAAAGGTGGCGGCAGAAGCTTCCAGAAAAGATGAAAAATAGTTAAACAAATTAATGAAAGTTTCAGGGAGTTTTTTGTATTAAAAAATTCAATAAATTGATTTTTTTTATTCAATTTGTTCAGCTCCTGGCGATAACCTTATTTAATTACCTGTAATTTCATCAATCCGGAGTTTTGTATTAATTGTATTTTTAACAATATGTATCAGACTATCTCAGGTAAATTGCAACCTCAAGCCGTTACTTGTGGTTTACGGCGTTTATGTTGCCACCACTTGAATCCGTAACCGGCAATGACCGGAATCAGCGCATAAATAATCAGAGCTGTCCAGCTGCCGTACCAGTGTACCAGTGTGGAGGTACTGTTATCATTGTTAAGAATAATCTCGGTAGATGAGTAACAAATAGCGCGCCACCAGCACATAACCAGAAGCCCCAGAAAAACCGGCCAGATTTTGCATGTACGCCCGCGCTGCCATAACAGGAAAAATACCAGTGCCCATATCAATGTCAGGGTAGTAACTAATAAACCCGTATCAGTTGGCAGATGCAGATAGCGACAGATAATAAAGGTGATAACGACCCATATGCCGGCAAGTATGGCCATGATAAATTCTTCGGGCTTGTTGAGCATGTTGTTGCTTCCTTAGCGAAAAATACAGCTGGAATGGTTAATATACCGCAGCTGCTATACTTTGTCATGTTCTACCAGCCATGGTCTGAGACTGGCTGTGTCTATATCCCATTTCCATATGCCATTCTGGTTGTGCGGATTAAGTCCGCGCAGGAAGAGATAACGTACGCTGATACTGGGCGGCAGCTGCCGGCGACTGTGCAGAAATCGTGCACAGGCAATGCTGTAAACGAGTGCCTGAAGGTAGTAATGATGTCTGGCAATAGCCTCGTCCATGTTTTCCTGAGTATAGTCTGACAGACGATTTCCCAAATGGTTGGATTTGTAATCAATAACATATACCTGACCATGCCGGTCTTCGCCTAGAAGATCGATAGCCCCGTTGATAAATCCGTTTACCGTAGAAAAATCCAGCTCCTGTGCTGCCTGAACACAGCATTGCGGTAATCCGGATGTGTGGGTAAACCACTGTTGTAAATCTGCGATACTGAAATCGGCAACCCGCAGCATGAAATTCATTTCAGCCACTCGTTGTGCTTTAGGTATGTTTGCAATAATGGTTTGTGGTGACAGCTGGCATTGGCGTACGGTATCAGTAAGCGTCTGCATGGTGGTGCTGTGCCGGCTGTCGAAACCATAACGCGCCAGACAGTCGAGAATATGCTCCTGTTCCGTTGCAGTAGCCGGCAGGCTGAATTCGGTCTGTTCCAGTATGGCATGCAGACAAAGTCCGGCGTTGATACCGCGCTCGAATGCGAGCACAGGTGTTTCCGCTTCTGTATCGGGGCTCAGTGGCTGAGTCTGTACTTCAGCCTGATCCAGCGCAGGTGCTATTTTTTCTTCTTCCGGAGCAGATTCGCGGTGACTGTAATCATGCCGGCTCAGACTGGTGAAGCTGGTATAGCGTATGGATTGAAAAGTCCGTACTGTCGGTGTTAGCGCACGATAAGGTTGTTCGGGTTTTTTACTGATATCAATACAGGCAGGGGCTACATTGCCTTCACACCATTGAAACAGCTCAGGGTTGCCGGCAGCCAGACATTGATGCCATGCAGCACGTAAAGTACTGGGCAGATTGGGCTTATGTGTTTCCTGCCAGAATTGGCGGGATTCTTTCAGGGTATTGTCCGGCTGACCGTCCAGTAGCCATGCCATGGGGTTACTGGCGGTATTGTTGCAGGCGGCAGTGTACAGTATCAGTTGTTCGCGTGCCCGGGTAAAGGCTACATAATACAGACGCAAACGTTCGGCCATACTTTCGCATTCCAGCTCATCCCGGTCGCTGTCACTGAGCAAACTATTGGCAATCAATTCCACTTTATCCTGCTGATGCAGACGTTGCCAGTGTTCCTGATTATTAATGGTCTCTTTACCATCCCATGCAAACGGACAGAATACCACCGGATATTCCAGCCCTTTGGAAGCATGCATGGTCACAATTTTAACCAGTGCTTCATCACTTTCCAGTCGCAGCAAACTACTTTCACCTGCTGACCGTTCGTTGCTGATGGCACTGGTCAGCCAGTTCAGCAGGGCGTTGGCCGTCGGCAGAGTTTGTTCAGCAGCAGCCAGTAATTCGGCCAGTTGCCACAGATTGGTCAGGCTGCGCTCATTGCGCTGCGTAAGTAGTCTGATTTCCATGCCGGTCTGGCCGGCAAACCACTGTATGGCAGGATAAATACCATACTGCTGCCATTGTTCGCGGGTTTGCAGTGCCAGCTGTATCCATTCGCTCAGTGTATTTTCATTCCGGTTCAGTTCTGCCAGCTGTGCTGCTGTCCAGCCGAACAGTACACCGCCAAGGATAAAGCGTAATGTTTCGGTGCGCTGCGGTTGCAGCCAGAAACGTAACAGAGCCTCGACAGCTTGTGCCTCAGTGCTGGAAAAAACTGAATGGTTTCCAAGAGAGACGCTCATGATGCCGCAGCGTTTCAATGCGCCGGCAATCATGCGGCCTTCATTATGTGAATGCACCAATACGGCAATATCGCCAGCCTGTAACGGACGGTTACTCAGTAGCAGTTCTCCGCGCATACCCTGATTAATCATGCCGGCAATTTCATAGGCACAATATTCGGCCGCACGTGTCCGCAAACTGTCTTTATTCGGGATAATTTCCGCTCCCTTATCGCTGACATCTATTTTTTCATGCAGCCAGCGCACCACTACCGCCGGTATAACAGTATTGCCGTGACTGTAATGCAGACGGTTATTTTCTGCCTGTGCCTGTACCTGCGGATAGCTGATACCCTCAAGAATAAAAGGCAGCTTTTTGCCGCTGAATAGGTGGCCAATGGCCTGTACCAGTGCCTGATGGCTGCGGTAATTGGTGGTCAGGGTATAGCGTTGCTGTGGCGGGGTATCGGCAGCGGCGCGCAGATAGGCGTGAATATCAGCACCACGGAAACGGTAAATAGCCTGTTTCGGGTCACCCACCATAATAAGCGGGCGGTTTTGTTCGGCAAACGCAGTTTTGAAAATTCGATACTGCAACGGATCAGTATCCTGACATTCATCTACCAGTGCAATCTGCCATGTTTGCGCCAGTGCTGCGGCCAGTGTTTCAGACATGGGATTATCCGCAGACAGTGCCAGACCCAGATCTGCCAGTAAATCGTCAAAGCTGCGCTGATGGCTGTTGCGCCGGTGCTGATTCAGACACTGGCGCACGTAGTTAAAACAGTCCAGTTGTAATTGCAGTGATATGCTGTCTTCAGCAGTCAGCATGGCAGTAACAGCTTCTGCCAGTTCGACCAGTGGGGCAATGTTAGCTATCAGCTCATTATTGAGCGTTTGATTTTTTTTGGTGTTTTCCTGTAACTGAGATGAGGCCAGTTTGGCACATTTTTCCAGTACAGAAGAAGAAAAAGAATGGCAGTTTACTTCGCTTTCCATTACCTGCTGCAGGTCGGTGAAAAGCTGCTGATAACTTTTCTGGCGGTAAATATTGCCATTTAGTTGCTGATGTAACTGCCAGAATGAATCCTGAATAAGGCTGAAATGTGTACATACGCTCTGCCATGCCTGTTGCCAGCAGTTATTTATGCCGGCTATATCCGCAACCGGCGGCTGGCGTACCTGTAAGTCTACCATGCCGCAGTGCCGTCCCATTTCCTGCATAAGCCGGGCAGGGGTAAGTTTGTAAGCGACGGCCAGCGTGGCCATGCTGCTGTTATTGCTTACCTGCTGCCGCCAGAAGTCTTCGGCAAACCGGCACAGCATTTCCGGATCAGTTTCAATAGTTTCCGTATCAAATGGTGTCTGGCATAAAAAGGCATAATCAGTGAGTACGCGCTGGCAGAATCCGTGAATGGTGTAAACGGCTGCACGGTCAAACTGGGTAATGGCTGCCTGCAGACGGAGAATAAGGCTGGCATCATCATCCTGACTGCGGGCACAGTCAATCAGCTGTTGCAGTACCGGGTCATTCTGTTCCGCAGGCAGATTATTTTGTAACAGAGCCAGAGCCTGATTAAGGCGGGTACGCAGACGGGTTTTCAGCTCCGCTGTAGCTGCTTTGGTAAAAGTGACCACCAGAATAGCGTCAACCGGCATACGTTCCAGTAACACCAGCCGTGCAAACAGGGCGGCAATGTTAAAGGTTTTCCCGGTACCGGCAGAAGCTTCAATCAGGCTGCTGCCGTTTAAGGGCATGGTAATCGGATTTAATGCTTGGCTCATTATAATTTATCAGCGGTTTCCAGCACTGCTGTCATGGGCAGCAGTAATTCTTCAATCAGTTGCCAGAACAGAGGGGTGTCAATCGGCAGTTCTTCATCGCGGCCAAATACCTGAGCTACTTCGGGATAGTCGGCCTGCGGTTTTCCGTTATGGCTGTCTGCATAGACTTTAAACGCGGTGCTGCGTTCTTCGGCACCATATTCGGGCGTACGGTTTTTCTTTTGCAGGTTACGATACCATTTAAGGGCTGTGGTAAGGCTGGTTTTCGGAAAAAAGGGCAGTGGCCGGCTTTGACCCAGCCGGTAATACTCAAGCCATAAAGCCAGTTGCGCTTGTGCATCAATCCGGCTCATTGCTGCCAGCATGCGCGGTTTGGCCGGATAAAGCTCATATGTGTCCTGTGCACCTTCGCTTTCAGTAGCGCAGAGGAGTAAATGGCGCAGATATAACTCAATATTATCCGGTGCTGTCGGGGCGTGATTCCGTTCAATCAGTTGCCCGCACTGATGTAAACGGCTGATGTTGCCACTTAGCTGTAACTGTTCGTGTTCAAAAATAAAGGCAATATCGGCGACAGCGGGACTGAACAGTATGCTGCTGTCCAGAGCCAGTGTCTGATTGCGTAAAACCTGGCTGACAATCACACCCAGCTCGCCTTCAGGCACCAGTCCGCTTACTGCCAGTGCTGCATCTACCTCAGCAAAATCCAGATGCTGCCGGCGTGCACGGGTATAGGCAGTATAAATCGATGCACTGTTTTCAATTGCAAACGGTTCTGCTGCACTGACTGGTGTTTCCTGATAGGGTGCCTGCCATTGTAACTGCTGCTGAAGCCAGTGACGTACCGGATTACGCCAGAACCGGATAAAGGATTCAATATCAACTTCCTGATTCTGTTTTTCCGGTTCAGTTATTTTTGCATAAAATGGCTCAGGCTTAACTATATTCTGATTCAGGGCCGTGGCGTAATCACTGCGGCAGCTGACTAAATCGCCGTTAAAATAGCGATAGGAAAAGGGTTGTAACGGGTGTCTGATGATATGCTGCTGATTAAATACCAGCGGATTACAGCCGGTCATGGCGGCCAGAACATCGGTCAGCTCATAAAGCAGAGCAGAGGGGGCCAGTTCTTCGTTTTTGCGAATATCTTTACCGATATACGACAAATACAGTTTTTCGCGCGCACTTAAAATAGATTCAAGAAACAGATAGCGGTCATCGTTGCGACGGGCACGATCGCCGCGGCGCGGATACTGTGCAATCAGGTCGAAAGCAGCAGATTTGGTAGTACGGGGAAATTCGCCGTCATTCAGACCGAGCAGACAGATACAGCGAAAGGGCAGGCTGCGCATCGGTACCATACTGCAAAAGGTAATCCCGCCGCGCAGAAATCCGGCCTGACGGGTAGTGGATAAATAATTCTGCAAATGCTCGATTGCAATGGCCGGTTCAATAGTCAGATTAAATTGTGCCAGTGCTGCCTGCGCTTGCCATTCAGCCAGACTGGTTTCCAGTTGCTGCATGGCATGTCCGGACAGAGAATCGGTATCGGCTAAATCCCGCAGAAGTTGTCGTGTACGCGCAATCCATTCGGGAATGGTAGCTGCTTTTTGCCAGCAGCTATGATGTTTAATCAGACAGTCTATTAACTGTTGTGCGCGTGCCAGAATTTCAGTCTGGCCGATATCACCGAACCACGGAAGCTGTTGCTGCCACAGTGCCGTATATTTATTTTCCGGCAGCAGCCAGCCGAGTACTGTACGTTCACGCGCCTGCTGCCAGGTAAAGTGCTTACCCTGTCCGCCATATTCATGACGCATATCTGCATCCACGCCCCAGCGTACTCCCTGTTCGCTCCAGACACGGTGAATCAGTTCTGCATCGCTGTCGTTTAAATCAAAACGTGCGCGCAGAGCAGATTCATCCAGCAAAGGCAGCACAGTTTCAATATCAAACCGGCTCTGCATCAGTTGCAGCAGTTTTTCGAATAATTGCAGTAGTGGTTCATGCAGGCTGATTTTAACGTCAGCAATATTGTAAGGCAGAGCAGGCGTGTCGCCCTGCGTTTGTCCGAATACTGCGTGGATAAAAGGCAGATAAGGCCCAATATGTGGTGTAAGTACCGCAATATCCTGCGGTTGCCAGTGCGGATGTGCGGCCAGGTCCTGAATCAGCTGCTCTTTGAGAATTTGCAGCTCGCGCAGGCAGGAATGCGCCGCCACAATCTGAATGGAATTATCATATTCCTGCAGCCGGTAGGGTGGTTCAGACTGTTTCGGATGTTGCAGGCATTGGATATCGTTTTGCAGCCGGTGTAACAGAGTATCTGCCACTTCATCACACTGAGCATAGACAGAAGGCATATACACTACTTCACCCAGATCATTGAGCGCATCAAAAAAATCCCGCCCCTGTTTGCCCAGACTGGCCAGTAAAGGATGACCAACCACACTCAGGTCAGTTTCCTGACTATTGAGCAGCATATCTGCTGAGAGAACATTGCCCCAGTACTCAGCACACGGGTTTACTGCAAATATATGCACATCAGTATATTGTGCTATTACCTGTAATGCATGCAGATAAACCGGTGCCAGTGTGGCAATACCGAATACGAATATCCGCTCAGGTAAATGTTCAGAATCAAGTTTGCTCAGAAATTCCTGCATTAAGCCGGCACGGTGTGGTAAATCTGATTCATTGTTCAGCCAGCGCCATAGCTCTGCCTGCCATTGCTCATCTTCACCCAGATTCGCAGATTTGTTTTCCTGCCAATTATTTATCCAATCATTGCGATAGATTAAATATTGGTCAAACATATCAGCAAGTTTTCCGGCCAGATGGTAAGGTGCCTGAGTACTGCTATCAAGATAAGAATGTAGTGCGGTAGCAGTTTGGCATAACTGGGGTTGTCTGAACGCCGGGCTATGAAACAATCCCAGTAAACGCCAGCGCAATACTTCTGACTGAAACGGGTTAAGCGCTGGTGTTTGCGGTAATACCTGATGAGTTAATTGCCAGATGTAGCTGGCCGGCAGACTGAAATGCAGATTAGCGGCAATACCGTGCTCCTGAGCCAGATAGTGATTCAGATAGCGGCGCATACCCTGACTCTGTACCACGATTTCTGTTGCAGCCCATGCTGACTGTGGTGAGGTATGCTGATATACGCTGGCAAACAAAGCAGCTAAATCAGATAGTTGATTGGATTGATAAACATACAGCATAACAGCATCCGGCACCAGTTAAGACTGTTATTATAGCTGTACCAAAGTAACTTGAGCGGTTATCCGGATACAAATTTGCTTCTGTGCCGATTTTATTGCTATGACATAAATGCATGTTTACAGATATCAAATTAAAAAATTTCTTTATAAGAATAGTTAATACTGGTCAAAAGCTGGAAAAAATTGGAAAATAGGTAATTAAATACTCTGCCATAATTAAAATACTGGCAATATAAAGAAGGATATCACAGTGAGATTTGATGGCGTCATTGATGAGTTAGCGGCAACTAAAGGTGTCATGGCGTGTGCTGTCGTGGATTATGAAAGCGGAATGTTTATAGACGGGGTTAGTCCGTCAGGCATGGATCTTGACATTCTGTCCGCCGGCAATACCGAAATTGTGCGTTCAGAAATAAAGGCTATTGAGCGCCTTTATGGTCAGGACAACAATGAAGATGCTATAGACGATATTCTTATCAGCCTGCATAAACAATATTATTTATTGCGGCCGATGAAGAATGTTCAAGGTGTGTTTATGTTTATGGTACTCGACCGCAAAACAGCCAATCTGGCACTGGCACGGCGCGCTTTAAAAGTGGCTGATCGTCATTATCAGGATTGAAACACACTCAAACAGAAAAAGTATGCACTGTTAACTCTCTGTGCAATAGCCTCTTTGCAAGCAAAGAGGCTGTTAATTTATTGTGCTTTCTGTACTTGTTTGTCATACCAGCTTAACAATTCTGAGGCCGGTACATAGCCAATCAGTGGCTGGCTGCGATAGCCGTTTCTGTGTACAACAAATAATCCCGGAGGTCCGTATAAACCATAACGTTGCATCATTCTGCGCTGTGCCGGCGTATTATTGGTTACATCAATCTGTAAAAAACGCTTTTCTTCAATTACCCGTCTGACTGAAGCTTTACTTAAAGTAAATGCAGTCATTTCCTTGCAGGATATACACCAGTCTGCATAAAAATCTACCAGTACCGGCTTATTCGGATCTTCATCAAACAACTCTTGCATAGCCTGACGCAATTGTTCCGGCTTATCAAAATAACGACCGAAATGCTGACCGTTTGGCGGAGTTAAAGTAAGAAAACGATGTAAAGGCGTCACACAGTTCATTATGCTGGCAGAAACAAAACCAATGCCACAAGCCAGAAACAGTATACCGGTAATCGCATTAAACCAGCGCTGGCGTGCTGATGAATGATACCACTGCCAGCCTAAATAGATTGCGGGTATCAGCATCAGTAAAGTATAAATAGTGACTACCAGATAGTAATTCAGAAACGGAGTGGCAATATAGGTAGCGGCACCCAGCAGCATCAGACCGAACAGATATTTGACACCAATCATCCACTTACCGGCACGGGGCAGAATATGCACACCGAATACAGAAATCAGAATCAGCGGGATGCCGGTACCCAGTGCCATAACATACAGAGCCATGCCGCCCAGAGCAGCATCCCCGCTCTGAGCAATATAACCCAGTGCAAAAGCCAGAGGTGGTGCGACACAGGGGCCGACAATCAGCGCTGACAATGCCCCCATTATCAGCACAGAGAGCAAATGTCCGCCATGAAAGCGACCGCTGACCCGCTGAAAAAACGTCTGCCAGCGTGCCGGCAACTGAATACTGTATAAATCAAACATTGATAAAGCCAGTATTACCAGTATGGCTGCGGCAGCCAGCACTACCGCAGGCTGTTGCAGCCATCCGGTCAGAAACGCACCGGTACGGGCAGTAACAATACCAACAATAGTGTAGGTAAAAGCAAGCCCCTGTACATAAACAAATGACAGGATAAATGCCCGCAATTTAGTGGTTTTCCGGCGGGTACCCATGACGATGGCTGATACTATCGGCAGCAGCGGATACATGCATGCTGTCAGACTCAATCCCATCCCAGCAATAAAAAAAGTCATTAAATTGGTAATCAGTGTTGCGCGGGAAAGCTGAAACAGACTGTCTCCGCCTGAGCTGCCTGACCACTCCGGTGGCGGAGCCTTAACCGGAGGGTCAGTAAAAGTATCCGGCGGGACTGGCTGAATATGTGTTGATTGTGGCGTAATACGATATTTGCCGGTACGGCTGATGGTAAATGTATTTTCTACCGGCGGATAACAGATTCCTGCATCTGCACAGCCCTGATAAGATAAAGTTAACTGATACGGAACAGTCTGTGCATCTGCCTTATAGTGCCAGACTGCATCTGCATGATTGTAGTAAACCTGCTGGGTACCAAAAAACTCATCGTGCTTTTGCTGTCCCTGCCGGATAAATTGTCCTTCACCAAATATATCCGCCGGTTCAGTAGTAATCTGAATTTTATTCCGGTACAGGTAATAGCCGTCGGCGATAACAAAATGTACACGAATATCCTGATTATGAACGATCAGTTCCGGTACAAAAGCCTGTTCCGGAGGTAATAAATTTTTATTGTCCGCAGCCAGTACCGCACTATTCAGCCCCGGCAGCAATACCAGGAGCATAAACAGCAGTTTTAACAGGGAAGCCATACAGACACGAGAACGGGTAGGATTGTGATACATAAAAAATGGTCACAGTAACCAGTGTAATTTCAACCTGAACAATCAACAAAGAAAATGACTACCGGCAGAACCGAAGGGTAGTCATTATCTCCCCTTAAGTGCTTTCTGATTTCGTTTATCCAGATAAAGCTAAGTCTGCAAACAATCAGTTTACGGGTATTGTATCAGTGCATAGGCAGAATGGTTATGAATAGATTCAAAATTTTCACTTTCTACTGTAAAAGACTGAATACGTGTATCAGTTTTTAGCGCGGTAGCAACATCACGAACCATATCTTCAACAAATTTGGGGTTATCATAAGCATATTCAGTGACATACTTTTCATCCGGCCGTTTCAGCAAACCGTATAACTGACATGAACCCTGTTGTTCTACCAGATCAATAATTTCTTCAATAGCAATTGATTCAGTGCATACCAGCGTAACAGTGACATGTGAACGCTGATTATGCGCTCCGTAAGCAGAAATTTCCTTACTGCACGGACACAGGCTGGTAACCGGAATAATAACCTGTAATGTTTGCTGATAAATACCAGCCTGAATTTCGCCACTGAGTACCACTTCATAATCCAGCAGGCTGGAAATACCGCTTACCGGAGCCTGCTTTTGCCGGAAAAAAGGAAAGCGCATACTGATTTTACCTGCTGTTGCCTGAAGTTTTTCTAACATGGCGGTAGTCAGCTGCCGCAGTACAGCAAAATCAATACTGTCATGCTGTGTCTGCATTAACTCAATAAAGCGTGACATATGTGTGCCTTTCTGTTCGGCCGGCAGTGACACAGTCATGGTTAAATCAGCAACAGTATGTTGTTTACCTGCAGCACAAATAATACTCAGCGGCAGGCGTAAGCCTTTCACGCCAACCTGATTGATTGGCATATTGCGTTTATCAACACTGCTTTGCACGTCGGCAATAGTGTCCATTCTGATAATTTTCCTTGCAAAACAAATCTGAATCCAGCCGGCGCAGTATAGTTAAACCACAGAAACCGCCGGCATATAAGGCGTAAAATTATACTGTATGCCTTAATTCCGAGCAAATCAGTCGGGATTAGTGTAAAAGAAACAGCATGCTGCCTGATAACCAGAGTGCGTGCTAAACTAGCAGCCTCAGTACTAATGCCGTTACCCGTATAAACAGCTGTCTGAACAGCAAAACCAGTAATCAAACGGAGAAAATATGAAATTTGCCACACAGACCATCCATTCCAGTTATCAGCCGGAAGAGCATAACCGTGCCCTAATGCCGCCTATTTATCAGAACAGCATGTTCGCCATGAATGAAATCGGCGAAAATATTCCGTTCCGTTATGCGCGTATTTCCAATCCGACACGGCAAGTACTTGAAGACACAGTCGCCGAGCTGGAAAATGGCTGTGCCGGTTTTGCCTATGGCAGTGGTATGGCCGGAATCGATGCTGTGTGGCGTACATTTCTGCGGCCGGGTGATACCATTGTTGCGGTAGCCGATATTTATGGCGGAGCTTATGATTTATTAACCGAAGTATATGCCCAGTGGGGTGTAAATGTTATTTTTGCCGATCTTACCAATCCGGATAATCTGGACCGGATACTGGCACAGACCAAAGTAAAAATGGTATGGCTGGAAACCCCGAGTAATCCGCTGCTGCGTCTGGTAGACATCGCCGAACTGTCTGCTAAAGCCAAAGCTGCCGGTGCCATTGTCGGTATGGATAATACTTTTGCGACACCCTATGTACAGAATCCGCTGAATCTGGGTGTGGATATCGTCTTTCATTCCGCAACCAAATACCTGTGCGGACATTCAGATGTGCTGATGGGTATTGTTGTGGTAAAAGATCCAGCACATGAAAAATTATTACGTGCCTTAAGTATTAATACCGGCGGCGTGGCCGGCCCGATGGACTGTGCACTGGTATTACGCGGTATCAAAACACTGGTTGTGCGTATGGACCGGCATTTATCCAATGCGGCTGAGCTGGCCAGACGCTTGCAGCAGCACCCTGCGGTAGAAAAAGTATTTTATCCGGGTCTGGCGGAGCATGAGCACCATGATATCGCCTGTAAACAGATGCAGCATGGATTTGGCGGAGTGGTCTCCATATATTTACGTCAGAACAGTCGCGAAGCAGCCAATAGTGTGATAAAAAATCTGCGCATGATTCGGATGGCGGCCAGCCTTGGCGGCGTCGAAAGCCTGATTAATCACAGTGCCAGCCAGTCGCATAGCGGCATGAGTAAAGAAGTTAAAGAATCTCTGGGCATCCGTGAAGGCCTGTTGCGCATTTCAGCCGGTATCGAAGATATTGAAGATATCTGGGATGATATCAATCATGCACTCAATACCTTGATTTAACCTGTGTAAGTGAAAAATCCGTGCACAATTATTATGAAGTATTAAATGTTGCTCAAGGGGCATCCGACGAAGTTATTCGTGCGGCCTATCGGGCTTTGTCACAAAAATACCATCCTGACCGCAATCCGCATAATCCGCAGGCGCATCAGCGTATGGCTGAGATTAATAAAGCATATGCAGTATTGTCTGATCCGGAGCAGCGCCATCATCATGATGTGTGGATTGCGCGGCAAAGCCTGCAGGCAAGGTTGTCACCGGCATTGCTGGCGCGCCGGCAGACACCATTTGCGCCTCCGGTTTTATTGCCTAACCATCAGGATAAAGTTGTCGACCTGCACGAACGCGGTCATGGCTGGTTATGGATTGTGGGGATTGCCGTACTGATTGCTATGGGCGGAGTGTGGTGGAGGCTGGCATATCCGCCGGCTGATAACGTTAATGAGCAGAGTAGCATGCCCGTTACCGCGGCACCCAATGGACAGCTTTTTCCGCTTAAAGCTGCTTATGTATCCGGTTATCCGGTTTTGCGTGAGCGCGGCAATAACAATATTGTCGTACATGCCACCTCCTTGCAATCGCCGGTATTTGCCCAATTATACGAATTGCACGCCGGTAAATTTACTGCTATACGCACCTTTTATATTCCGGCGGGCGAAACCTTTACCCTGCATAAAATCGGTGATGGCAGTTTCAGCCTGCAATACCAGCGTATTAATGATGGAAAATGGGCAGTAAGTGATGGTATTGAAATCAGTCATACCGAAGCCAGCCGAAAATATCAGGATATCGATATCAGACTGTAATCATACTGTCACCGCTCAGGCGGTGGTACACACACAGGAATAACTGCATGCAGGCTGCCGCAGAAGCCAAATTTACTGAAGAAACCGTACTCTGGGTTAAACAGCATACCCCTAAACTGCTTACTTTTGCCATCACTCGGCCTGAAGCCTATCGCTTCAGTGCCGGTCAGTTTTCGCGTCTGGGCTTTCGTGATGGCGCAGGTTTTATCTGGCGCGCCTATTCTGTTGTATCTGCCGAATATGCAGATACACTCGAATACTTTGTAGTATTGATTGAAGGCGGACCGATGAGTGCCCGGCTGGCACAATTGCAGGCGGGCGATTCTATACTGCTGGATAAAACCGCTTTTGGCTTTTTTCTGCCGGGGCGGTTTACTGACGGCGAGCAGCTGATCATGCTCAGTACCGGTAGCGGCATTGCGCCGTTTCTGTCTATGCTGCAACAGCCTGCTGTCTGGGAACGTTTCCGGCATATCGGGCTGGTACATTCCGTTTCATATGCCAATGAATTGATTTTCAGCCAGCATATAAACGAGTTAATCCATCACCCTCTGATTGGCGAATATACAGATCAACTGACTTACCAGCCGGTAGTTACCCGTGAACCAACTGCCGGAGCACTCGGTCAGCGTCTGCCGCAATTATTGCAGAATGGTACGCTGGCAGAAGGTCTGGGTTTGAAGTTCACTCCTGAACAAACCCGTTTTATGCTGTGTGGTAATCCGGCCATGGTTACCGATACTTTTCAGACCTTACTGGATATGGGGTATAGCATGCACCGTAACAGAGTACCGGGACAGATTATTATGGAAAACGGCTTTTAATCACCGGATAAAATCAGCTTCTGATATAACGAGTGTAAACTTAGCTATAACTTTCAAATTAAACCAAATATTCTGATGTCACCGGCAAATTAAGTTAGTATGGCAGTATGAACCTGAATCAATTCGGCAAAAAAAACGCCCAGCTTAATCAATTATTGCAGCAATCCGCACACTGGCAACGCCTGAGTAACTGTCTGAAACAGGAGTTGCCGGCAAGTATGCGAACTCAGTTTAATGTCGCCTGTGTACGCACCGGTTGTCTGGTGGTGATTGCGCAAAATAGTATGGCTGCTTCACGTTTACGTATGGTGTTGCCGGCATTATTGCCGCAACTGCGGCAGATTGATGCTTCAATTGAAACCGTAAAGGTTAAAGTTCAGCCGGCAGAATCAAAACCCGAAGCAGTAAAGCATGCCAGCTTAAGCCCTGTGGCGCGTGATACGCTGGCACGTTCGGCAGAGGCCTTAACACATCATCCGGAACTGGCGGCAGCACTGCGCCGTTTAAGTGAAAAGAGCAATTGAGCTATTTCAGTCTGTACATTTGTCAGATGCTTTAAACAATGATAAAAAATAATTTAATCAGGATGACAAGATTAAACAAATATAAATAATATTTATTCAGTCCTGATTATGAATCATTATTCTTGTACTGGTGTGCAATCAACTATTTTTTAAACAAAATTCAGTTGCCGGAACAGTAATAATCGGTATTGCATATAAATTTTTTCATCTTCACATAGCAGCGTTAAAGACATGAACAGCTTCTGTAGTGTCAGACAGCGCTTGGAAAAAAGGGTTTTACCATTATATTAAGCACCATAAACAGCAATCAGTAACTTCTGAACAGCTTCAGATTGCACATAATTGACACAGGCATGCAAACAGCCGCACAGCAGCGTAGGCGCTTGTGTTAAAATCTCCTATTTCAAGCTTACTATTTATTGCGCCAGCAGGTGCCGGACTGTTGATTTATGTTGAAAAACTTAGCTAAAAAAATTCTCGGAAGCCGCAACGACCGGCTTTTGAAACAATATCGTAAAGAAGTATCCAGAATCAATGCGCTCGAACCACAAATTCAGGCTTTAAGCGATACTGAACTACAGGCTAAAACTGCTGAATTCAAACAACGTCTGGCTGATGGGGAAAAACTCGATAGTCTGCTGGTAGAAGCTTTTGCTGTATGCCGTGAAGCCAGTAAGCGTGTACTGGGTATGCGGCATTTTGATGTGCAGCTTATCGGCGGTATGGTACTGCATTATGGCAAAATTGCTGAAATGCGTACCGGTGAAGGGAAAACACTGGTTGCCACGACAGCCGTCTATCTGAATGCTCTGACCGGTAAAGGCGTACATGTGGTTACCGTGAATGATTATCTGGCTGCACGTGATGCCGGAATCATGCGCCCGCTGTATGAGTTTCTGGGCATGTCTGTCGGCATCATTATCAGCAACATGGATCATGCCGATAAAAAAGCCGCTTATCTGGCTGATATTACCTACGGTACCAACAATGAATACGGCTTCGATTATTTACGCGATAACATGGTAAGTGATCAAAGCGAAAAAGTGCAGCGTGAGCTCTCATTTGCAGTAGTTGATGAAGTAGACTCCATTCTGATTGACGAAGCCCGTACACCGTTGATTATTTCCGGTCAGGCTGACGATAACGTCACCCTTTATCAGGTAATGAATCAGATTCCGCCACAGCTGATTGCCCAGAAAAGCGAAGACGGTGAGGGCGATTACTGGGTAGACGAAAAAGCACGGCAGGTAGTGCTCAGTGATCAGGGGCATGAGCATGCTGAGCAGATTCTCACCAAAATGGGTTTGCTGCAGGAAGGCGATTCCCTGTATTCCACTACCAATATCATGCTGATGCATCATCTGATGGCTGCGCTGCGTGCTTATACACTCTACCAGCGCGACCAGCATTATGTGGTACAGGATGGGGAAGTAATTATTGTTGACGAATTTACCGGCCGCCTGATGGCCGGCCGGCGCTGGTCTGATGGTCTGCATCAGGCTGTTGAAGCCAAAGAAGGCGTGGAAATCAACAAAGAAAACCAGACACTGGCTTCCATTACTTTCCAGAATTTCTTCCGTCTGTATGACAAACTGGCCGGCATGACCGGTACTGCCGACACGGAAGCCTTTGAATTCCAGAATATTTACGGTCTGGAAACCGTTATCATCCCGCCAAACCGCCCGATGATACGTAAAGATCTGAACGACCAGATATATCGTTCTATCGAAGAAAAATACGAAGCTGTGGTTGCCGATATCAAAGAGCGCCATGCCAAAGGTCAGCCAATCCTTGTTGGTACCACCAGTATTGAAAATTCCGAACTGGTATCCTCCTTACTGGATAAAGAACACCTCAGACACAATGTTCTCAATGCCAAAGAACATGCGCGTGAAGCGGATATTATTGCTCAGGCAGGCCGCCCCGGCATGATTACCGTAGCCACCAATATGGCCGGTCGTGGTACGGATATTGTGCTCGGCGGCAATATCAAACCGCAGATAGATGCCATTAATGCCGACGACAGCCTCACCGAAGAAGCGAAAAAGAACGAAATCGACAAATTACAGCAGCAATGGCAGATTGACCACGATGCCGTGATTGCAGCTGGCGGTTTACACATTATCGGTACCGAACGCCATGAAAGCCGCCGTATTGATAATCAGCTGCGCGGCCGTGCCGGTCGTCAGGGTGATGCCGGTTCCAGCCGCTTTTACCTGTCGTTTGAAGATCCGCTGTTGCGCCTGTTTGCACTTGACCGTGCAACAGCCATTCTTAACCGTCTGGCTCCTGAACGCGGCGTAGCCATAGAAGCCGGAATGCTCAATCGCCAGATTGAAGGAGCACAGCGCAAAGTCGAAAACCGTAACTTCGACATGCGCAAACAAGTACTTGAATACGACGATGTAGCCAACGACCAGCGTAAGGTTATTTATCATCAGCGTGCCGATATTCTGGCCAGCAACGATATTGACGGTCTGATGCAGGAAATACGCCATGATGCAATTGTTGATACTGTAGACAGCTTTATTCCGCCGGATAGTATGGAGGAGCAGTGGGATATTTCCGGTCTGGAAAACAAACTGGCTGCTGATTACAACATTGAAGTTTCCATCAATGACTGGCTTAAAGAAGACAACAGCCTCGACAACGAAAGCATTTCTGAACGTCTGCTGGATATAGTAGAAAAAGATTATGCTTATAAAGTCGAACTGGTTGGCATCGACACCATGCGCAAATTTGAACGCGACATCATGCTGCAAATCATTGACAGCCGCTGGCGTGAACATCTGGCCGATATGGATTACCTGCGTCAGGGTATTCATCTGCGCGGTTATGCCCAGAAAAATCCGAAACAGGAATACAAACGCGAAGCATTTGAAATGTTTCAGGCCATGTGGAGCAATATTCGCCATACCGTTGCTTCATTGCTGATTTCAGTGCGTTTTCAACCGGCCTCTGAAGAAGAGCAGCAAGAAGTATTCGCTGCTGATAATGTAGCAGAAGATGAAGATTTCAGCCCGGAAGCTCTGGAAGCGCGCGGTATTGTTATTCGTCGTAACGATCCGTGCCCGTGTGGCAGCGGTTTGAAATATAAACTGTGCCATGGCCGTCTGTAACTGCGGATAAACCAGCTTAACATCAACAGGTTGCTATAATTATGGCAACCTGTTGATATATTTACTGCTGTTCAGATAAAACTGTCTGAAACAGAGTACTTTTATTAAAGTGAATACTCTAAAACCCATTGAACAGCACATCAAATTGTCTTAAAATTCACACCTTACGTCAGCGACCAGAGCATAAAATGTCCCTGAATGGCAACAGAAAGCTGGCGTGTTTTCGGTTTACGCTAATGATACCGCTTTCCTTAACCATGGATAATTAATGGCAGCCTATAACACACAAAAAGTATTGTCTGTACACCACTGGACAGACGCATATTTCACATTTACCTGTACACGGGACGAATCATTACGTTTTCAGAATGGTCAGTTTGTGATGATTGGTCTGATGGTAGACGGTAAACCCCTGATGAGAGCCTACAGTATTGCCAGTGCCAATTGGGAAGAAGAGCTGGCTTTTTTCAGTATTAAAGTACAGGACGGTCCGTTAACCAGCCGCCTGCAGCATCTGAAACCGGGTGACGAAGTACTGGTGAGTAAAAAGCCTACCGGTACCCTGATTGCCGGTGACCTTAACCCCGGCAAACATCTGTATCTGTTGTCTACCGGTACCGGTCTGGCACCATTTCTCAGCGTAACCAAAGACCCGGACATCTATGAACAGTTTGAAAAAATCATTCTGATTCACGGCGTGCGCTATAAAAAAGATCTGGCCTATTATGATCATTTCACCACAGAGTTACCCAATCATGAATATCTGGGTGAATTAGTACGTGAAAAACTGATTTACTATCCGGTGGTTTCCCGGGAAGATTTCATCCACCACGGGCGCCTGACTGATTTAATGAAATCGGGTAAACTGTTTACCGACATTGGCTTGCCGCCGATTAATCCTGCTGACGACCGGGCAATGATTTGCGGCAGCCCCGAAATGCTCAGAGACAGCTGTGAAACACTTAACAGTTTTGGTTTGACTATTTCCCCGAAAATGGGGCAGCGTGGTGACTACGTTATCGAACGCGCTTTCGTTGATCAGTAAAACCTGAACGTGTATTTCACAGGCAGCCATTGTCACACAATGTGCTGCCTGTTTTGTACCTGCCTGTAGCTAAACCGTTTATTATCCCTAATTCTGCCGTACACAATTATCCATGCAACATTTAATCTCCCTGCTAATCATCCTAGTTCCCTTGTTTATCGGATTTTGCATACCCACACCGGCACGGGTTGTAAACTGGCTGAATTACGGGCTGGCATGGCTGGTGTATCTGATTTTATTTCTAATAGGATTATCTCTGGCGCAAGAGCCCGATCTGGGCGCACAACTGGCTAATATCAGCTTAACTGTAGCGGTATTATTCGTCTGCCTTATCGCAGCCAACCTCCTGATATTTATCTGGTTTGACCGTCGTTATCCGTGGCGGCTGAACCGGCAGCAGCAAACAGGCCAGTCCGGCAATACCAGTATTATGGGCAGTCTCAAGCAGGTTGGTTGTCTGCTTGCCGGGCTGATCGCCGGCAATTACCTCTCTTTTGACTGGCTGGGCAGCCCGCTGGCTGCTGTTAATAAAGCGCTGATAATTTTACTTTTACTGGTGGGCATGCAGTTGCGCAGCAGCGGCATTACCCTGCATCAGGTATTTCTCAATCGCCGCGGCGTTATCTGTGCCGGATTGTTCACACTGGCCAGCCTGCTTGGCGGTTTGCTATTTGCTCTGATTATGCCTGATGTGTCTGTAAGTAAAGGGCTGGCACTCAGCAGCGGTTATGGCTGGTATTCACTTTCCAGCATTATCATGAGTCAGGCTTACGGGGCAGTCTGGGGCAGTATTGCCATGTTTAATGATCTGGCACGCGAATTCTTTGCGCTTATTTTTATTCCCGTACTGATGCGTCGTTATCCCACTACAGCCGTCAGCGTAGGCGGTGCAACCAGTCTGGATTTTACTTTGCCGGTAATACAGTCTTCCGGCGGCATTACTGCCGTACCGGTGGCAATCAGCTTTGGTTTTATTGTTAATATTACTTCGCCAGTATTGATGGTGTTTTTTTCATCACTACAGTTTTAGAGAATAATATTAATTGCTGTTACAGAATTATCCTGAAAATCTTGTATAAAGATTGCTATTCGAAAACATAGCTATCTTCTTTCCCTGTATATTTGCCCGAAAATAAATAATTATGGAGTTCGTATTTAGATAATCACGAAGTAAGAGAAAGTCAGTTTGTATGAAGAAAATAATTATTTTTAAAACCAAAATAGGGAAGAGGAGTATTACAGCACATTCTCACAATTAACACTGTCCGGTTTAAATGATTAAAAAATAGAGTGTTTGCTTACTGAAAAATCAAATAAAGGCGTAAATAAAAATATTCTTAGCTGTAATTTCATATTTACTTTAATAAATTATAAAAAATGGAATTCGGTTTCTTAATCTTATCAGGTATGGAAATTGCAGAAATTATTCTGTTTAGTATTAATACACTATATTTATTATCTAATTCAAAACTTTCATCTGTTTTATAGATAATTTTGAAATAAATTTCAGCGGTATTAAAAACCTTAAATTATAGCAATAAATAAAGTAAAATTATTTAATGTTAAAATTAAATTTTTTATGTAAAAATTAATTTGATTAAATATATTGTTTAAAAATATAATCTGATATATGGGTTTGTTTTAATTTAATCAAAGCTTAAATTCAGGGAGGATAAGATGGATTATAAATAAACATCAAGACAGAGATATATATAATTTTTTTTTATAAAAATAAAATTATATATTGTCTGTCCATAAAATGGTTCATTCACCATAATAATCATTTAATATTATTTGCATAAATTGTATGCCAAATAAAATGTATGTTTTAATGCTTGTCAGGGACAACTACGGATAAATATTGGATATTTATTGGTATTTATTTTTAAAAAATATATTTTTATTAAAATAATATTTGTTATTAAGAATAAATTTTCATAATTTATTGCTAAAACAAATATAATAGAAAAAAAGGTGCACAAAATGTGCCAATTTTATTAGAATTAAAATAATTTATTAATTAATAACCTTTATGTGCAATAAAGACTTAAAGATTTGCTTAAAATCAAAACTTTATTGTATATAATTGTAGTTAAATGGAAAAAGACTAATATACTAGTGTATGTATCTGGAAAGATAAATCTTGTATATCTTAATGTTTAATAGATTGATTATCGAAATAGGGTGATTAATGAAAAATTTCATCTGTTTTATTTTATTTTGAATTACATTATGTTTTTTTATTGGCTTTAAATGCTATTAAGCGTAAATTAAAGACATAAAGTTTTAAAAATTAAGTTTTATATCTGCTGCAAGCATAACAAATTGATATTCTCAAAATTAGATAAAGAAAGAGAAACTTTATGTTTAAGTGGTACCGGGCAGTTTCAGCAAATGAAAGAAAAACCTTTTGGGCATGCTTTAGTGGCTGGGCACTCGATGCTCTGGAAACACAGATGTTTGGTTTGGTGATTCCGTCACTGCTTGTATATTTTGCTATCAGTAAAGGGGAGGCTGGCTTATTCAGTAGTGCCACACTTGTCACTTCAGCACTGGGTGGCTGGTTTGCAGGAGCTCTTTCAGACCGGTACGGACGCGTTAAAACATTGCAAATTATGATTATATGGTTTGCAATTTTTACATTTCTGGCGGCATTTGTTACCGAATATCACTGGTTGCTGGCGCTGAAAGCTTTACAGGGATTTGGTATTGGCGGTGAATGGGCAGCCGGAGCTGTACTGATGGCAGAAACCATTTCCAGCCAGTATCGCGGCAAAGTGATGGCAACAGTACAAAGTGCATGGGCTGTGGGGTGGGGACTGGCCGTTATACTGTTTTCCGTTGTATTCAGTCTGGCTCCGGAAACTTTCGCCTGGCGCATCATGTTTGCAGTTGGTTTATTGCCGGCACTACTGATTTTCTATGTACGCCGGCATGTACAGGAGCCGGTAAAACAAGCTAGTGTAGTTTCGAAAAACGAAAACAGCATGCCTATTACCGAAGCACTGTTCGGCATCTTTTCTCCTTCACTGATTCGTACTACTTTACTAGGCGGTTTGCTGGGTTTGGGTGCTCATGGCGGTTATCATGCAATCATGTCGTGGCTGCCTACGTATCTGAAAGCAGAACGTCACCTTTCTGTGCTCAATTCCAGTGCTTATCTGGCAGTAATCATCGTTGCCTTCTGGTGTGGCTGTATGGCCAGCTCAGTTTTAATCGACAAAATCGGCAGGCGTTTTAATGTTGCCTGTTTTGCTATCTGCTGTGTAATTACAGTACGTATTTATCTGTTTGTCCCCTTAACCAATACCCAGATGCTGTTTCTGGGTTTTCCGCTGGGATTTTTTGCTGCCGGTATTCCTTCCAGTCTGGGCGCATTATTTAATGAATTGTATCCGCAGAAGTACAGAGGTGCCGGAGTGGGCTTCTGTTATAACTTCGGCCGTATTCTTTCTTCTGTATTTCCATTTCTGGTCGGGCATATGAGCGCTTCAATGTCGCTGGGTTCAGCCATCGGTATAGATGCCAGCTGGGCTTATTCAATCGTGGTCATTAGCGTATTGCTGTTACCGGAAACCAAAGGGCGCGACTTAAGCGAAATTGATCAGGACGGTCAGATATCTGACAAATAGCAGATTGAGAAAGAGAAATAACATGAATCAGGAGTCGGTAGGTATTATAGACAGCCACGCCCATGTTTTTATGCTGGATTTACCGATGGCGGCCGGCCGTCGCTATACACCGGCACAAAATGCGCCGCTCGTTGATTATCTGGCACATCTGGATGCTCATGGCTGTACACATGGCGTATTGATTCAGCCCAGTTTTCTGGGTTATGACAACAGCTTTATGCTCCAGGCTATTGCACAGACTAAACCCCGTCTCAGAGGCGTTGCCTGTGTTGAGCCCTCTGTCACAATGCCTGAACTTGAAGCACTAAATAAAGGCGGTATTGTCGGTATACGCCTGAATATTATTGATGGTGTCCAGCCGGATTTACAAACCGATTCATGGCAAAATCTGCTTGATAAAGTGAAAGAGCTTAACTGGCATGTAGAAGTACATTGCCGCAGTAATAAACTCAGTGACATGATTGCAACACTGCTCAAACAAGATGTGAAAGTGGTGATTGATCATTTCGGCCGGCCTTCGGATTGTCAGCCTGCCCGCGATTATGGTTTTCAGCAGTTGCTCGAGTGGGGGCGTAGCGGAATGATATGGTGCAAACTGTCGGGAGCATACCGGATTAGTGCTGCCGCAGCAGAAGGTCACAAATTCTTTGCTTCTGCTATCCCTTTATTAGTAGAAAATCTGGGCAGCCATCGGCTGATGTGGGGAAGCGACTGGCCGCATACCCAATTTGAACAGCAGATTACCCCTGATTATCTGTCTACGCAGCTGAATATGCTGTTGCAGGATAAACAGCTGACACACAATATACTCTGGGATACACCAGCAAAGCTATTCAGATTTATCTAAAAATTGCTAATCCGACCACTGAAACCATTCGGTAATTAATCAGCACAATATGCAGAGAAAATGACTTCGGCAGACAAAAAAATATAAAACTTATTTACCATACACACTATATCTTTAAACATTAATGATTTAATGATATCTTTATTGTGAAGTTATCATAAATTAAGAGAAACAGAATTTAAGCTTTATTGTCTGCTGTCTGAATAAAAGCTCTGGCTTTATCTGATTTGATAAATAAAGTTAAAGCAATATCTGATTAACCAGGAAAACTGTATGAACAAACTGCTGCTTACCTCAGTTTTATTTTTTTGTATATCCGCCGGTGCCGCTGCCAAAGAATACAATTATGAAACCAGCGATGTGAATGATCTGCCACCGCAGTGCATTACGTTAAAAGCTTTTGTATCCACAGCCAACAATCAGTATGACATGGCCTATAAAGGGCAGAAATCTTTATCTGCTGCCGATAATGTTGTTTCCACCGAAATCAGAGCGGCGTTTCTGAAAGGGACGCCAGAAGAATATCTGAATAATGGCATGCTGCAATATTATAATCTGATAAAAAGAAACGGCCTTGAAAAGGAAATTGCAGAGAACCGGATTTATAATCTGACCGGTTTTATGTCACGTGAGGATTTAATCAATATCGCTAAAAAAATCAAAAATCAGGCCTTAAGCGGTAAACTGGACAGTAAACAGTTCAGACTGAATGATGAAACAGTGATTAATGCCTGTCTTAAAAAGGCAGCCAAACCGCCGGCAGGTAGTGGCGCAGATTATTACAAAGCCATTGATTATTCTAAACGTACACCGAAAAAATAAATATTTAACCGCCTGTATGGCGGTTTTTTTATTCAAATTTTATTTTTGCCAGCAGGTTTCAATATTTCAGATATTAATTCTTTATTCGTAAAAAAGATAAAAAATGTAGATAAGTACCTATCCGGAAAATTAATTAATTTTAAATGAATTAGAAATTTCAATGGCTTTTTTTATGTTTAACAGCATTTGTAAATTTATTTTAAGTTTTCCGTATTCATATTCAAATGCAATGTCAATTAGTCTTTCTATTTTATTTTCATCAAAATTAAATTTTTTTGCATTTTGCTCAATTACATCTTCTAATAAATTTGAATTATAAATATATGGTAATGATCTTAAAAGTTCTAAAAATAAAATTTCTAATAATTCTAAGTAATAATTAGAATTATTATCATCTGAAGTACAATGTGAATCAATATTTTTTATTGTTTCATCAAGAAAATCACTAATATTTGTATTATCCAAATTTTTATAAATATCCGGAAATTTTAATTTTAATATAATTAAAAAGATAAATGTAATAAGTGTCCAATTTTTTAAACGAATATTAATTTTCGTTCTAATAACAACATTGAAAATATTACAAAGAGATTCTTGTTCTCTTAAGCTTAATGTGTATTTGTGAACAATGTCTACTAAAAATTCACTAGCCGGTACGTTTGTGTCTTTTGTTTGAAAATACTTTCCAAGTGAAAATTTATTCATTAAATAAAGTATATATGGTTGATTTGATTGTGGTAGAAAATAATCAAAATCAATAAACCGGCGCAAATAGCCGTTAACATCCAGCCCTTGACCGTACACAGCCCTGATAGAATGACCAAGCTGAGTTTTATCCGTCGCCAGTACAAAAATAATATTATCGACATTAAACAAATGCTTGGCTTTTTCCAGTACCTCAATTGCAAAATCAGGACGGCAGCGATCCAGTTCATCTATAAAAATTACCAACGGCTTTTGTTTATCGCCATCGGCATAGCATTTTGCCAGTTTACTTAATTCTTCTTTAAATTTGCTTAAAGTTCTCCGGGATTCTTCGTATTTTTTAATCTGTTCTTTCACCAGGGATTCCCCCAATGCACCTAAGGTTTTAGATAATTCATCAGCACTGGTTAAACCACCTGTAATAGCTTTAATACTTAGATTAGTAATAGAAGGTAAAACAACTTTAGTAAGATTGGCTGTATATTCATAGATACGGGTAATTATTTTTTCGGCCTCAGTTTTATCCTGAACTTTTAATTTTTCTATAGATAAACTAATTTCCCCAATCAGCGCAATCAAAGCATCGTCAGTATAATCACTTTCCCATGCATTGAAATAAATTGTAGGAATATGCTGATTCTTCAGATACTGTTGCCACATTTTGATAAAGGTGGTTTTACCCTGTCCCCAGCCACCATCAATACACAGTACAATAGACTGTTTAAAGCTGGTAATAAATTGAGTCAGAACGGTGATATTTTCCTCTCTGCCCAGTGCATCGTTTTTAAACGGATTGTCGGCATCAATTTCGATTGGCTGGCATTTGCTCAGACTAAGTTTACCCATAATACTTTTCCCCCTGTATAGCAATATTCTGCCGGTACTCACCGGTTATTCTGGTTGGTGTAATCAATGATTTGATTATAATGTTTCTGAATGGCTGTAATACAGAAATCAATCTGGAAAAGCGCATAAAAATATACCCTTTGCGGGTTTTACAACATAGCCAGACATGGCACAGTATGATTACACCAACTATCTCTTGCCTGCTGTCGGCTAACGCAAAACCACCGGCCGGCAGGACAGGCTCTGCATAATATGCCTGATTGGCTGCTATGAATATTAACTTTCTGATTAAATCACTGATTTGTTAGAAAACTACTATAAAAAGTAAAGTCTGGCAGCAGCCAGTATTTCAGCAAGCAGAAGTGATATAAAGCATTATGTACAAACTTGCTTTTTACCTGTAATGGCCTTATTTGTAAGCCAAAACCGCTGCCGGCGGTTTTGGCTGTTTCAGCCGTGATTTTTTGCTGAGTTGAATTTTATTTAGGTTACAAATTTATGGATGTTATTCAGTATCCGGGTAGTGTGTTTAAACTGCACCAGCCATTTCCCCCTGCTGGTGATCAGCCGGCTGCAATCAAAGGATTGCTGGAGGGGCTGGAAGACGGTTTGTCCGGCCAGACTCTGCTGGGCGTTACCGGTTCCGGTAAAACATTCACTATGGCCAATGTGATTGCGCAAAGCGGCCGGCCGGCGATTATCATGGCACACAACAAAACGCTTGCTGCCCAGTTATATGCGGAAATGCGTGAGTTTTTTCCGGAAAACGCAGTCGAGTATTTTGTTTCCTATTATGATTACTATCAGCCGGAAGCCTATGTGCCCAGCCGTGACCTGTTTATTGAAAAAGATTCGGCCATTAACGAGCATATTGAGCAGATGCGTCTGAGTGCCACCAAAAGCCTGATGCAGCGTCAGGATGTGGTGATTGTGGCAACTGTATCGGCCATTTATGGTATTGGCGACCCTAATGAGTATCATCAGATGATTCTGCACCTGAAAGAAGGGCAGAAAATCGACCAGCGCGATATCATCGCGCGTCTGGTAGCCATGCAGTATGAGCGTGGCGATATCGACTTTGCCCGCGGTTCTTTCCGCGTGCGCGGAGATGTGATTGATATTTTCCCCGCGGAAAGCTCTGAGCTGGCTTTGCGTGTCAGTCTGTTTGACGACGAAGTAGACCGTATGCAGCTGTTCGACCCGATATCCGGCAGCCTGCAACAGCGGGTCGGGCGCTATACTGTATTCCCGTCCAGCCACTATGTCACCCCGCGCGAAACTGTATTGCGGGCATGCGAAAACATCAAACAGGAGCTGGGCGACCGGATTAAATGGTTTACCCATGAAGGACGTCTGGTCGAAGCGCAGCGCATTGAACAGCGCACCCGCTTTGATCTGGAAATGCTCTATGAAATGGGCTTTTGCAAAGGTATTGAAAACTACTCGCGCCACTTTTCCGGCAAACCGGAAGGAGAGCCGCCGCCTACTTTAATGGATTATCTGCCCAAAAATGCACTGATGTTTATCGATGAGAGCCATGTGACCGTCAGCCAGATTGGCGGTATGTACAAGGGCGATGCTTCACGTAAGCAGAATCTGGTGGATTATGGCTTTCGCCTGCCGTCTGCACGGGATAACCGGCCGTTAAAATTCCATGAATTTGAGCGGGTGATGCCGCAAACCATATTTGTTTCGGCTACACCGGCGAAATATGAAGAAGAACATGCCGGTCAGGTAGTCGAGCAGGTGGTGCGACCCACTGGTCTGGTGGATCCGGAAATCATTATCCGTCCTGTGGCCACACAGGTAGACGACTTACTCTCGGAAATCAATATCCGCCGTGAGCAGGGGGAGCGCGTGCTGGTCACCACGCTGACCAAACGCATGGCCGAACAGCTCACCGATTACTACGCTGAGCTGGGTGTAAAAGTACGCTATCTGCACAGTGACATTGATACCGTCGAACGGGTAGAAATCATTCGTGACCTGCGTCTGGGATTGTTTGATGTACTGGTAGGTATTAACCTGCTGCGTGAAGGGCTGGATATTCCCGAAGTTTCACTGGTGGCAATTCTGGATGCGGATAAAGAAGGTTTTCTGCGCAGTCACCGCAGCCTGATTCAGACCATAGGCCGCGCTGCACGTAATGTTAACGGTAAAGCTATACTGTATGCCGATAAGATTACCGATTCCATGAAAGCCGCCATAGATGAAACTGAGCGCCGCCGTGCCCGCCAGATATCTTTTAATGCAGAACACGGTATCGTGCCGCAGCAAATTAAAAAACAGGTACGCGACCTGATAGATGGCGTTTACCACGATGAAAACGGCAGCAAAGGGCGTGGGCGCAGCAAACTCAAAGTCGGAGAAATCCGTAACGAAGATGATGCTGTTAAAGAAATCGCCAAGCTGGAAAAAGCCATGCAGGCTGCTGCACGTGATTTACAGTTTGAAGAGGCAGCACAGATTCGTGACAAAATCCGTGCGATTAAAGAAAATCTGTTATTTGGTGCCAGCGAAGCTTAATCACTGGTTTTTTCTGCGCCGGCTGCGGTAAAGTATCTAGTATCATGCCGGAGTAGTCAGAGATACTTAACAACCAGACAGCATACCTGTATGCGGCATTGTCAGGTACACTGAATAACACAGCCGGCTCCTGTTAGCCGGCCGGTCAGAACGGGACAGTATCATGCAGCACAAGCAGATCCATACCCACCATCCATCAGCTTTGGCCAGACTGCCCGCACTTATGCTGCAAACACTAAGCAGTGTAATCGTCACCGCTTTATTCTGTACTATATTATTTTACTGGCGCGCCAATAGTGAACTGCCCTTGATGCAGACCAGCTTACTTAATTCCAACGATATCAAGCTTATTCTTGTACTTATCTGTGGCTGCATGCTTTTTGCGTTAGTCCCTTCACTATTGGCGGCCGTATTCTGCTCTTGTTTTGTCTGGCGTCTGCCGCGCTTTTTGCTCGGCGCTGCCGCCGCCATTATTGCTTTTTCAGTCGCAATTCTGCAAAACTGGCTATTCAGCTGGCCTCTGGACTGGATACCGATACTGTTTAATGCACTGGCTGCCGCCATCAGTGCTCTGTGTGTTAACCGTTTGCAACAGTAGGCACAGAAAAATCAGCCATAATTGCAGCGGTTATGGTCGGCATAGTTATAATACCCTTGTTATTGATTTGTAAAAATTTGTATAAAAATATATAAAAATTAATTTAAAACAATAAAGATATAATCATTTGCTGTTACTATAAAATATCATTGTCATGCTAATAAAAAACAATTTTCTTAATAAACAATAAAATAGTTAATAAAAAGCCATAGAGTCTGGTACATACTGTATTTTGCTATTGCTGCCTGTTAGTAAAAGTGCTTAAATTAACCACTTGTTATTGTCAATGATTTAAGTCAAAAACAAGTAAATCACACCAATACTGATTACTTCGTGTGCGAACTTCCAGATAAACATTTAATCAGAGTAGCCTGAAGAGAAGAGAAAAGAGTTTGCGTTATGAAAAACACCAATAGCGATAGCTCAGCAGACGTAGTATTAATCGGCGCCGGTATAATGAGCGCGACACTGGGAACCTTTCTTAAGGGGTTACAGCCAGACTGGCAGATTAATATCTACGAACGTCTCGCTGGAGTGGCTACAGAAAGCTCAGATGCATGGAATAATGCCGGTACCGGTCATTCAGCCCTGTGCGAACTCAACTACACCCCTGAGCTGAAAGACGGCACAATCGAAGTATCCAAAGCAATTAAAATTATCGAACAGTTTGAATTGTCCAAACAATTCTGGGCATCACTTGTCGATGCCGGCATGATTGCCAATCCCGGTGAATTTATCCGCAGTGTGCCGCATATGAGCCTTGTACGCGGTGAAACTGATGTTGCTTTTCTGCGTAAACGTTTTGCCGCCTTGCAGCAATACCGCCTGTTTCAGGATATGGTTTATACCGAAGATAAAGAGCAGATTAGCCAGTGGGTGCCGCTCATGATGCAGGGGCGGGATAACAGTGAGCCAATAGCCGTTACCTGGTCGGATCTGGGTACCGATGTCAATTACGGCGCCTTAAGCCGCATCCTGATTAACAACCTCACCAGTCACGGCTGTCAACTGCATCTGCAACACGAAATTATCGACTTGAAACAGCAAGATGGCCGCTGGCATCTGAAAATCAAAGATTTAATTAATCAAACCTGCCAACAAGTATCTGCCCGCTTTGTATTTATTGGCGCAGGTGGCGGCTCCCTCAGACTGCTGCAGAAAAGCCAGATTGAAGCCAGCAAAGGCTACGGCGGCTTTCCCGTATCCGGTCAGTGGCTGGTATGTAAAAATCCCGAAATTGTCAGACAGCATAATGCCAAAGTATATGGCAAAGCATCAGTCGGCGCCCCGCCGATGAGTGTGCCGCATCTTGATAAACGGGTTATCGATGGCGAAGATGCATTGCTTTTTGGTCCTTTTGCCGGCTTTACCACCAAATTTCTCAAATGCGGCTCATTTAAAGATCTGTTCCAGACTCTGAATTTTGCCAATATTTGCCCCATGCTCACCGTCGGCGTACATAACTTCGCCCTTGAGCATTACCTGATACAGCAGGTACGATTAAGCTTTACCGACCGCATGCAGGAATTACGTACCTTTTATCCCGAAGCCCGCGATGAAGACTGGCATCTGGCCGTTGCCGGCAATCGCGTACAGGTAATCAAAAAAGATCCGCAAAAAGGTGGCGTGCTACAGTTTGGTACTGAGCTGGTAAAATCTACCGATGGTACACTGGCTGCCCTGTTAGGCGCATCTCCGGGTGCTTCTACTTCCGTATCCATTATGCTTGAATTACTCGAACACTGCTTTGCCGATAAAGTCAGCGGCGAATGGAAGCAAAAACTGCATGAATGGATACCGAGCTATGGTCAGAAACTGGAACAAAACCCCGAGCTGGTACAGCGTATTCGCGACTGGACAATTAAATCGCTTAACTTACATACTCCGCAACAACAAACCATAAACAACTGAACACACACATACTAAAAACCATTATTGCCATAAACTTCCTTACCAAATTCTTGCTGAATTTGGTTTTTTTTGTGTTATTGCCGCAATTTAGAGCATACACGTACCGGTATACAGTGATAGTTTCGTCTGTAATTATTACTGTACTGGTTATACTGTAGTTACTTTCCAACACTATAATTTCAAAATCGCAACTAAAGCATAAAACTGAAAAAAACACTTGCTGTACGGATTAAATTTATTTAGTATAAGTTAAAAGTAAATAACATAGACATACAAAAATATATAATTATAACTAACACTTATAACTATATAGTGCAGTAATAAGCGCCACTTCATTTTTCAAAAATGCGGTGGCGTTGTTTTTGTATCAGCCCGGTCGCAACAAGTATGATTTATACCGCCGGATAAAAATTTTTCCTGATAGCAGGGCAGAGCCTGCATTCACCGTCAATCCGGCATCTTCAAGCAATATTCCATTTATAATAATACCGCTTAATCCAGCGGATATAGGACACTGTTTTTTTCCGTGTATCACTATCAGACACAGCAGAAATCTTATTTTCTGAACAATAGCCGCATATCCGTGCTTATCGCTAAAACTTATATAGAAAATCCATACACATAAAAATACCGCTATATCGATAACACAATAAACTCAAGATAAACTAACAAACTGATTATGCAAGAATTCCGTATAACTGCATCGACATCAGCTATCACATTGATACTAAAGCTTAAATATAGTCTGATATATTGATTTATATATCTTTACTGCGTATTGTAATCAGCAGAGGAATAAAGATCAGGCAAAGAAATACCATAAATAGAATTTGATAATTTAAAGCTTCCAGGATTACCAATCCCTCCGCCACCAAATTCTGCCTTTAGTCATATAAATACGCCGACAATGTCGGCGGATAAAGTTTTTTCAGATTATGATAATGAGTCATTTTTATGATTATTTCCCCATTGGCAAAGCATATCTAAAATAGGAACTAAAGATTTACCTCGTTCTAATAACCCATATTCCACTTTAGGTGGAATTTGCGGATATTCTTTTCTAAAAATTAATTTATCTTTTTCCATCTCTTTTAGCGTATTACTCAGTGTCTTAAAAGAAATATGATTAATGCTTCGTTTAAGTTCATTGAATCGCATTGAGGGTTGATTTTCGTTTAACCAATAAAGAATCACAATTTTATACTTACCTCGAATCATTGAGAGAGTGTAATTAAATCCACTATCCTCAAAATGATCTTCGGCACAATGATGATTTTCCATGTAGATACTTTCCATAAAGATAGTACATAACGGTAATTACCGTACTTCAAAATTAATCGTATTAATATTAGTATGACTTAATTATTGATAATAATATAGAAGGAATATTTAACAATGAAACGCACTTTAGTGATTGTTGCTCATCCTCACTTAGCCTCTTCAAGTGTTAACCGATGCTGGGTTAATAGATTAAATCAGTATCATGAACAAGTAACCATACATGATTTATATTCTTACTATCCCTCTTATAAAATAGACTCTGGTTTCGAACAAAACTTAATTGAAAATCATCAAAATTTGGTAATTCAATTTCCAATCTATTGGTTTAATTGTCCACCATTATTAAAACAATGGTTAGACGACGTTTTCACTTACGGATGGGCATTTGGTGCCTTAGGCGATAAATTAAAAAGTAAAAAAATTGGTTTAGCTGTTTCAGCAGGTATAAAGAAAGCGGACTATTCTCAAACAGGACATTATAAATATACACTTGAGCAAATTCTCAGCCCCTTTGAATTAACAATAAATTACGTTCAGGCTGATTATCAGCCCATTTTTGCAATTTATGGCGCAAATAATGAGCCAGACTATCCCGATAAAATTACACAAAAAGATATAGATAAAAGTGCAGATGATTATGTGAATTGGATGAAAAAATTAGGAATGCTAATTTAAAACAGATCATTAAAGTTCATCCAAGCTTATTACTAAATAAAATCTGCTGTGGACAAAAAATAAGAAATATACAGCATATTTCTTATTTTCCTAAAGTAATGGGTATTTAATGATTTTATTCTGAATAAAAAATGAAACGGTACAGACTCCTGAATATTTTTTACAGAATCTGTAAATTTCAGGCTCAATTAGCTTTTCTTGCGAAACTTTAATACTAATTGAAACATCAGCAAACTAGCCGATAATGTCGGCATATTCTTCTATACTTGGAACGTAGCAAAATCAGTTGCGATTTCAGTATGGATAAAAATGCTCTTAGCCTCATTAACTAATTTAGCATTGTCATTGAGAGAATATCGAGGGCTTATATGCGTTATAATCAATCTTTTAACATTGGCTTGTTTAGCAATCGTGGCTGCATGAACAGTGGTAGAATGACCATGCTCAATTGCTTTTTGTCCTAATGCACTTTCATGCGTTGCTTCATGCACAAGTACGTCAACATCTTTAGCTAATTCAATTGAAGCATCACAAGGTACTGTATCACCTAAAATAGCCAGTTTTTTCCCTTGTTTAAAATCACCAAGATAATTACGACCATCAATGACACGACCATCAGCTAGTGTTACTGTTTTACCTTCTTTTAAATAGGCATAATGTGGACCAGGATTAATATTATCTTGCTGTAATTTGTCGATATCTAAGACAGGTGATGAATCCTTTTCAATAACACGATAACCAAAACAAGGTACCCGATGCGCTAATAATTTGGCTTCAACCCGCAATTTAGTATCTTCAAATACCAAACCATCTTGATCAAGTTCAATAATGTTTAAAGGATAAGTTATCCAGGAATAACTAATATCAATCACAGTTTGAATAAATTGTTTGATACCTTTAGGGCCAATCAAAGTTAGTTCCGATTGATTTTGAGTTAATGAACGTGTAGTTAAAACACCCGGTAAACCAAACAGATGATCACCATGCAAATGTGTTATAAATATCATCTCTAATTTGGCTAAGCTGAATTTTGCTTTCTGCATTTGCATTTGAGTTGCCTCACCACAATCAAAAAGCCATAATCGCCCTCTTTCTTGTCGGAGATCGAGCATAATACTACTGACATTGCGCTCAGCGGTTGGTGAGCCTGAGCTTGTTCCTAAAAAAGTGAGTTTCATAACTATATCAATCTTTTATTGAATGTCTTATTACATACTGAGAATAACAATACATAACTTTATTTTGATGCAATAACAATAAGTAGAAAAAAATTTATAGCAGTTACAAACAATCAGACCGATAAAGATCAAGTTGTTTTGCTCGTTGAAAATTTAGTTCAGCTAAACATGTGTATTTTAACATATTTAGAGCATTACCAATTGCTCCACCCCCTAACGAATAAGCAAAGTCACACTGTAAATCACGATATTTAATCAATTCTTTATCAGATTTTTTAAGTTTATTTTTTGCAATTACCGGTGTACACTTTTTCTTCATAAAAATTTGAAAATACATTAAAAAATTTCTGCGGCGATCTATTTAACTCAGCCTGACTGATATAAAAAATTTTTTCTAAACATTTAATTAATTCTGCTTCTGAAGAGGAGTAATACTATTTTCTTACAGCCATACCAATCACTATAAAAACCATAAAACGGTTGCAGCACACCATACGGAAAGAGATATGCAGTTAAAATAATACTTGCCTGAGAAATAGGGCTGCCAAAATCCACTGAAATATCGGGTAAAAAAAGTGAAGCCACCCAATTATCTGCGGCTGAAATAAACCCAGTAAATCCGGGTAAGATAAGAACAAAATAAATTTTTTATAAAATTCATCATTAATTCAGCTTAATATTCTGAGTTATACATTTTGTTACATATCGAAAAAATTTTAACAATCAGGTCACTATTATAGTCCTGAATATTTTCATTTATATTTCAAATGATTAACAGATACATTTTAATTATATATTAATGATTACAGAGAGCCGGCGCGTCTTTCAACGATCCTCATTAATTATTTATAATCAACTTTATCGAAATTATTTCAACAACCAATCCTAAAGAAGAAATATCAATTCCATCAATCTTAATAAATTGATTCATATACAAATTTTCGATATAAATCAAACCTTCATCAGCAAAAATTAAATATAATATTCAATCTGTTGAGAGTGAATTAGCATTGCTCAATATAATTAATCCATTGCTATACTGTTTGTTTAATTCAATAACAAACAGATTTAGTGCAGATAAAATACAGTAAGCGCATTTATCGGATGATAGTCCGCTATCTATTATTGATTAAATCTGTAAGCCACAGAAACTAATATTGTCTTTTATATCTATAAAGTGAGCATTAAATGTCAGGAAGAAAAATATTCACCGCAAGCCGCCTTATCCGGCTGAGCTTATTACTGCTGTCGGCTACCGCCATTACCTCCTGCGGCGGAGGCTTCGAACCCTTTGTCGGTGTTACTTCCGGCAAAAATAAAGCCTACGCTGCACCAGTGGAGGCACTTGTATACGTCTATGAAAATATTTCCGGTGGTTCAATCAATGGTGGCTGTATTCCCAATACCAATGGTGTTGACGATTATGAGGTAGGCAAAAAACGTTATGGTGGTGGTGGTTCTTGTGGCGCTGCCTATCTGCCGGCAAAATGGAAACCGGGTATGACCGCACGTATTTACTGGCGTGTATTGCCATACCCGGGCTGGCATGCCAGAGTATTAAATGTTCCCGGTTTAGTTAGAGATCCTAAAGAATTAGCCATTCTTGATCAATATGATGAAAACTATTCGGCAGTAATACCATTGCCACCACCGCCAGCATTTGCAGGTGATGATTTTGGCAAGGTAAGAAATATCACAGTGCATTTTCTGTCATGTAATCAGGTATTTATTGATTACGGTACCCGACAGGAAAATGCGCCGGAAGTGGTAACAAAACAGTTTGAACTGTTTAAGAAAAGCCAGAAACTATGCACCCCCCGCCCGTCAATCAAATCCATGGCGGATTACCGGCGCAATAAAGCCAAGCTGGATGCAATCAAGCAGGAACGGGCAAATATTAAGCAGGTAATCCTGCCGGAATATATTAAAGAACTGGAGCAGCAGGGTAAGCTGCCGGTTACTGCTAAATAGACGAGCAGTTTTTGCTGCTTGGTGCGCCGGATGATTTGGCAACAGTGACAGCCATCGCCGGCGCTGCAACCGGCAATTTCACCACAACGGAATGAATCCCGCATAGCCATAAAAATAAATAAAAACCAGACTGGCGCAATATTATGCTGTAAAAAAACTTAACATCTACATAAAAATGTCTTAGTCCGGAAAATTAATTATATTCAGCATATTAATGTAAACAATATTCTGCGCTAATAGCTGTAATTGTATAAAATACTGATATGTAATAAAAGCCGGAAGCGATACCATCAACCAAAACCGGCATAAAGCCGGCAAAACAGACACGGCTGCTAATACAAAGTTAACCCCGAATTTTGCATAAACATACTGTATCAATCCAAGAATAGTGAGAATCAAATGTCCGGAAGAAAAATATTTACGGCAAGCCGCCTTATCCGGCTGAGTTTATTGCTGCTGTCGGCTACCGCGGTTACCTCCTGCGGCGGAGGCTTCGAACCTTTTGTCGGCGTTACTTCCGGTAAAAATAAATCCTATGCCGCACCGGTAGAGGCACTTGAGTATAACTATGAAAATATGTCTCGTGGTTCAATCAATGGTGGTTGTATTCCCGGTACCAATGGTGTAGATGATTATGAAGTTGGCAAAAAACGCTATGGCGGTGGTGCAACTTGTGGAGCCGCATATCTGCCGGCGAAATGGAAACCAGGTATGACCGCACGTATTTACTGGCGAGTTTTGCCATATCCGGGCTGGCATGCCAAAGGATTAAATGTTCCTGGTATGGTTAGGGATCCTAAAGAATTAGCTATTCTTGACCAATATGATGAAAACTATTCAGCAGTAATACCTTTACCACCCCCGCCACCGTCTGCCGGTGATGATTTTGGCAAGGTGGCAAATATTACAGTGCATTTTCTGGCTTGTAATCAATTGTATATTACTTACGGTACAATCGAGGAAGGCAGAAATACGCCAATGCATTATAAGCTTTTTGCCAAAAGCCAGAAGCTGTGTACGCCGCGCCCGTCAATCAAATCCATGGCAGATTACCGGCGCAATAAAGCCAAGCTGGATGCAATCAAACAGGAACGGGCTAATATTAAGCAGGTAATTCTGCCGGAATATATAAAGGAACTCGAGCAGCAGGGCAAGCTGCCGGTTACTACTGGTAAATAGATACATTAAAGGCTTTGAATTTTATCTGTAGTGTTTTTTAAAACAAAAATAGAGTGAGACATTAAATGTCAGGAAGAAAAATATTCACCGCTAGCCGTCGTCTTATCCGGCTGAGCTTATTGCTATTGTCGGTAACCGCTGTTAGCTCCTGTGGCGGAGGCTTCGAACCTTTTGTTGGCGTTACTTCCGGCAAAAATAAATCTTATGCCGCACCGGTGGAGGCACTGGAATACAACTATGAAAATATGTCAAGGGGTTCAATCAATGGTGGTTGTATTCCCGGTACCAATGGTGTAGATGATTATGAGGTGGGTAAAAAACGCTTTGGTGGTGGAGCAACCTGTGGCGCTGCTTATTTGCCGGCGAAATGGAAGCCGGGTATGACAGCACGTATCAACTGGCGGGTATTGCCATATCCGGGCTGGCATGCGAGAGGATTAAATTTACCAGGTGTGAATGTAGATGAGCAGGAACGTGCGACTATTCAACAATATAGTGAAAACTATTCAGCCGTAATACCATTACCACCTCCGCCACCATCTGCCGGTGATGATTTTGGCAAAGTAAGTAATATCACTGTCCATTTTCTCGCCTGTAATCAGTTATATATTGATTACGGTACTACAGATGATGATACCCGTGAAGCAGTAAAGAAACAGTTTGAACTATTTAAGAAAAGCCAGAAACTGTGTACCCCGCGCCCATCCATCAAATCCATGGCGGATTACCGGCGTAATAAAGCCAAAATGGATGCAATCAAACAGGAGCGGGCAAATATTAAGCAGGTAATTCTGCCGGAATATATAAAGGAACTGGAGCAGCAGGGCAAGCTGCCGGTTACTGGTAAATAGACTGGCGGTTTTTGCTGCTTAGTGCGCCGGTTGATTTGGCAACAGTGACAGCCATCGCCGGCGCTGCAACCGGCAATTTCACCACAACGGAATGAATCCCGCATAGCCATAAAAATAAATAAAAACCAGACTGGCGCAATATTATGCTGTAAAAAACTTAACATCTACATAAAAATGTCTTGGTCCGGAAAATTAATTATATTCAGCATATTAATGTAAATAATATTCTGCGCCGGTAGCTGTAATTGTGTAAAATATTGATATAGGTAGTAAAAGCCGGAAGCGATACCATTAACTAAATCGGCATAAAGCAGAAAAAAAACAGACACGGCTGCTAATATAAAGTTAACACCGAGTTTTGAATAAAAATACTGTATCAATCCAAGAATAGTGAGAATCAAATGTCTGGAAGAAAAATATTTACGGCAAGCCGCCTTATCCGGTTGAGCTTATTGCTATTGTCGGTAACTGCTGTTACCTCCTGCGGCGGAGGCTTCGAACCTTTTGTCGGCGTTACTTCCGGTAAAAACAAAGCCTATGCTGCACCAGTCGAGGCACTTGTATACGTCTACGAAAATATTTCCGGTGGCTCAATTAATGGTGGCTGCATTCCGAATACTAATGGTGTCGACGATTATGAAGTTGGTAAAAAACGCTTTGGTGGAGGTTCTACTTGTGGAGCAGCCTATCTGCCGGCAAAATGGAAGCCGGGTATGACGGCACGTATCAACTGGCGGGTGTTACCCTATCCCGGTTGGAAAGCACGTATGTTAGATATGCCGGGAGTTAATTTTGATGAAAGTCAAAAAAGTATAATGAGGCAATATTATGAAAACTATTCAGCAGTAATACCATTGCCACCACCTCCAGCATTTGCCGGTGATGATTTTGGTAAAGTGAGAAATATTACTGTTCATTTTCTTGCTTGTAACCAAATTTTTATTGATTACGGTACTAGACAGGAAAATGCACCGGAAGTAGTAAAAAAACAGTTTGAACTGTTTGCGAAAAGCCAGAAACTATGCACTCCGCGTCCATCAATCAAATCCATGGCAGATTACCGGCGTAATAAAGCCAAAATGGATGCAATCAAGCAGGAGCGGGCAAATATTAAGCAGGTAATCCTCCCGGAATATATAAAGGAACTGGAGCAGCAGGGCAAAATTCCTACGCCGAGTAAATAAAAAATTATTTAATTTTTCGCAGCCATACCGCAGCTTGCCGGTATGGCTGCGTTTTTTAAATTGTATTTTTGTTTATAATTATGTAAACAAAAATACATAAAATGTATTAAATATGTTAAAATAAGCGGTTATGAAAACGGTGCATTCAGATAGCGCTTATATCGGCATAAATGCACAACCAGGGAGTAGCGTTGGCATCCGGGCAAACAGAATCAGCCTGCCTCACAATACGAAGTACTACCGGCCACCGGCACTCAGCTTATTTGTATTTCTTAGTTAAAGAGGGAAACCAGTTATGGCGAGTAACGACGATAATAAAAAACAGCCGAATGCACCTGCCGGTGCTCCGCAGCCGGGAGGTGCCGGCGGCGGTAAACCGGGTGCAGGCGGAAAACCTGCCGGTGGCGGTGCTGCAGGCGGTAAGCCGGGTGCAGGCGATAAACCTGCCGGTGCCGCAGGAGCGGGCAAGCCGGGTGGCGGCAAAGCGCCGCTGCCAACGCCGAATAATCCGCACAATAAAGGAATCAGTATAGACAGCATCACTGCCGGCCACTCGCCAGAGCAGAATGATTTCGGAATTTATAAGGATGGTGACGCTGCCGATGCTGCCAATCATCCGCCTCCTGCCAACCCGAAAAAACCACAGTCCGGGCAAAACCAGCCGAATAAGCCGGCAGCTTCGCAGCAAGGTCAAAAACCGGGCGCTAAAACACCGGCGAATACAACAGCGAATGGTAACAAGCCCGACGACAAATTTCTGCCGCAAACCGGGCCGGGAGTACCCGCTCTGGACAAACCGCCGAGTATCGGAAAAAAGATCGGCGATAAGCTTAAGCCGTATTTGCCGACGATTAAGCCGATTGAATTTCAGTGGCCGGGCGTGCTTAAACCGGATGAGTTTCCCACTGCCGCCGGTGGCCGCCTGCCGGCTTCCATCAGCAGCATTCAGGAAAACCGCAAAGACAATAATTTTGTCGACCGCACTAAAGCCAAGCCATGCCAGAAAGTGCTTAAAATCAGCTTCTTTTTTGATGGCACCAATAATCATGAAAAAGCCGATAAAGTAGTTTCCGGTGCCACGCCACCGACTGCAGAGCAGCTTGATCCGCTTAAAGATGCTGCGGCTCAGCAGGCAAAGCTGATTAAGCCGTATACTTATCCGCGTACATCCAATGCGGCGCGCTTATATCATGCCTGTATGGGAGCCGGTGGGCGCCCCGGCGATAATAACCGCGATGAAGAAATGATTAAATACGGCTGGTTTAAGTATTATATTCAGGGTGTTGGTACCCGTTTTGAGGAAATTGGCGATGATGATCCGGGAATGCTCGGCGAGGCACTGGCTAAATTCGGTCAGGCGCGGATAAACTGGGGTTTAACCCGTATCTGTGAAAGCTTAGGTATCAGTAAAATATTTAACGAAAAGGATTTACCGCTGGAAATGGCGCAGAAAATGGTAAAGGGTATGGATTCGCGTGCCGGGCGCAAAAGCCAGCTTGACAGCTTTCTGGATACCTTGCAGCGCCCGGATTCCAAACCATTACCCGATGCAATTAAGCTGTATGTAGTCGGCTTTTCCCGCGGTGCTGCCGAGGCGCGCACCTTTATGAACTGGCTGCTCGACTACCTGCTCGACCGTGATGAAAATGCTGATGCACGCGAGCAGCTGGAAAAGCTGATGGCGGAGCAGGAGAAAGAGCGCATCAAACAGCGTAAGGACGACCGCGCTGCGGCAGAGGCTAAAGCCAAACAGGAAGCCGAGGCGAAAAACAAAGACAAATCAGACGAGCAGGACAAAGATAATAAAGCCAAGCAGCCGGCTCCTACCGCTGCCGCGCCGGTAAACAGCAGCGCTACCAAAGCCGCTATGCAGCGGGTGCAGGCGCAGGCTGCCAGCATGAGCACCAGTGCTCCGAAAGGCAACAAACCGGCTAAGGCCGATGATAAGAAAGCAGAAAAACCCTATGAAGGCATAGAGCTGAAACTGCTCGGTATCCCGATTTATGTGGAGATGTGCGGCTTGTTTGATACCGTTGCCACAGTTGGTATGTCGCCGCTGGTGGCTATGGTAACCGGTCACTGCTCATGGGCACATAACACCATGTCGCTGCAGCGCGCCGGCAGCGCCGGCTTTATTAAAAACTGCTACCACTTTGTTTCTGCGCATGAGCAGCGCAAAAGCTTCTCGGTTGACAGTATCTGTGTTGATGGCGGCTATCCGAAAGGTAATTTTAAGGAATATATCTATCCTGGTGTGCATTCCGATATTGGCGGCGGTTATCCGCCCGGCGAGCAGTTTAAAAGTAATTATGGTATGGGACATGTGTTGTCGCAGATTACCCTGCATGATATGTATGCGCGCTGCTGGGAACATGGGATGCCGCTGCAAGTATGGCAAGAGCATCCAGATTTAAAGAAAGATATGCAGAAGCATCCGCGCTTTCAGCTGAAAAACTATGAATTTATGGATTCTGATACTGATAAAGAATTTGCAACTAAACCAGAAATGGTAGAGCGCTTTAATGCGTGGTTGAAAACGCTGGAAACCTCGAATATCAGCACCGCACTGCAAAAGCAAGTCCATCATTTTACTGCTTACCGGATTCTGCGCTGGGTACGCTCCGGTATCGCCGGCTATGCGCGTTTCCTTGGTTTACAGCTTTCGAAGGATGGCAGCGTCGGAGAAAAGGAAGACAAAGAAACCAAAAACGGCCGTACGGATATTATCAATAAGGGGCGTAAAGAGGCCAACGAAGCCGGTAAAGGCAATTTCCCCGATAAGCCGGTTGCCGATAATGATGAAATGTGGAAACAGGCCGGTCTGGAAGATATTCCGAAAGAGAAACGGCAGGAATTTCTCAACGGCATTATCAATAAAAATTACGTACCCGGCAACGATGGCTGGGATTTAATTGAAGGCGCCAAGGATTTCAAAGCCGATTATCTGCATGAATTTCATCTGGAGAATATGCTTTCCGCCGGTTTCCTGCTTGATACCCTGTTTGCCGGCAGCATGTATATGCTGAATAACGACGACGAGGCGGCCGAATACAAAGACATCCATGATAATGGCGATGAGCTGTATTTCGGCGCGAAAGTTGCTGATCTTAAAACGCCGGCATCGGGTAACACCAATACCCTTCCGCTGCCGCCACTGGCGAAAAATATTGTTGCCTCAGGCCCGCCGGCAGGCGGTAGTGCACCGGCAGGCGGTAGTGCGCCGGCAGACGGTAAAGGACAGAAAGGCGAGAATAAAACCAAAATGCCATGGGACTATTCAACGCAGGAAATCAGCGAGATGTTCAAGAATGCCGATAAAGGCGCACTGGTTACCGGTACTCTGCTAGATGTCCTGCGCCAGCGTTATCAGAAGAATCTCCACGGTCTCGAACTGGCTACAAGTTCGGTGATGGATATCTGGCAGCGGCTGCAAAAGGCAGATTTGAGCGAGAAAACGGCGATTATCAACCGGCTGAAAAATCATGCAGAAAAATATTCCGCCAATTATCCGCAGATGGTGCAGATTTTCGACGACCAGATTCATGATTCGCGCGCCTGGTTTATGCATGATTCGCTGCTGCAAAGCCGTGAACCGTTTACCAGCTATTTTGCCCACCGTCTGGTGTTCAGCGGCGGCTTTTCGAATAAACCGCTGTCGCCGGTGCTGCTGGCGAATCGTGTGGTCGGGATTGCCGGGATTGCCCGCAGCGCCTATATGAGTGTGAAATACGGCAATCCGGCCTATATTCTGATTGGTCTGAATAATCCCGAGCTGTTTGTTACCGATGCAGACAGAGCTGCATGGAATCTGCTTACTCAGGACTATCAGGCACTGGCTATCGATCCGGATACCGGTAAAATTCTGCCAACTGCCGACAACCTGAAAAAGCTGCGTCAGTTCACCAAGGATTTGCAAACCGCCACCCAGCAGATTAAAGCCGAATATGACAAGCAGAAGCCGTGGAACGATAAGGAATTTCTCGATAAAACCCTCGGCCAGGTTATTCAGAACAGTGATGAAACCATCAAGAATCTGAATGAAATCCGCGAGCTGCTTACCGAGCAGCAAAAAGCGCTGGATAAGATGAAAGAGTCCAATGCGCAGCTGAAGCAGCAGGCTGAGCAGGTAAAACAAATGCTGGATAAGGTTACCGAGAATCAGAAACAGCTGGAAAATGCGGTGCAGCAGGCTAAAGCCGGCACACTGGATAAGCAGCAGTTGCAGGAAGCCCTTAAGCAGGGGATGACTGTTTATTCCGATCCGGTAGCGGCGCTGCCGCAGGCGAGCCTGATGCAGCCGCCCGGTCTGGAAGACATCAGCAAAGACAGTCTGGCCGAGCATTTACGCCAGCAAATCAGCCAGTACCAGCAAAACAGCCGCATCAGCGCGCAAAACAGTACTGCCTTGCTGGAGAGCGGTGCACAGGATCCGCAAACCCTTGCGCAGGCTTTTTACAACAACAGCCGCGGGGATATTTACGATCAGGCAGTAGAGCAGATGAGTAAATCCGCGCTCAGCCGCCTTGGTCTCGGCGATCTGGAAATCAACCAGTATCTGCCGGAAAATATTGCCAGCCGCAGCCAGCCGGAAATCGCCAGCCTGTTGCAGCAGCTGCAAAGCGGTAATATTCCGCCGCAGATGCAGGCGATTTCGCCGCAAAAAATCGAATTGATTAAAAAAGTACTGCGAAGCTGGCTGCTGTAGCCGTAAGCGGCACGCAGCGTTGTATTCACGCTGTTTTTGTTGCAACGCCATTGCTGCCATGCCGGAGCAGTGGCGTTTTATTCTGCTGCTTTGCCTGTACTGTGAGTAAAGCGCATAGCCAGAATTCTTATCATCGCCGCTTAATCGCTTAGGCTGTTAACAAATATACTGCGCTACTGCGTATAATTGTGTAATATATTGATATATGGAATAAATGCCGGAAGTAATACAATGGCTGACAATTGAATAAAGGGGAAAGTGCAGATGCAGCGATGAAATCAATTATTAAATACCCAATGCAGTAATCACAGCGTTTTAACCTAAGAAGAGTGAGAATCACATGTCTGCTAAAAAAATATTTACTGTAAGCCGCCTTGTCCGGCTAAGTTTATTGCTGCTGTCGGCTACCGCCATTACCTCCTGTGGCGGCGGGTTTGAGCCTTTTGTCGGCGTTACTTCCGGCAAAAACAAATCCTATGCCGCGCCGGTCGAGGCGCTTGTATACAATTATGAAAATATTTCTGGTGGTTCAATCAATGGCGGTTGTATTCCTAAGACACCGGGAGTAGATGATTACGAAGTAGGTAAAAAGCGTTATGGTGGTGGTGGTTCTTGTGGCGCTGCCTATCTGCCGGCGAAATGGAAACCGGGTATGACTGCACGTATTAACTGGCGAGTTTTGCCATATCCAGCTTGGCATGCAAGAGGGTTAGATTTACCTGGAATGAACTTTGATGAGAACGAAAGTAGAATAATAGACGAATATGCTGAAAACTATTCAGCTGTAATACCATTACCACCACCGCCAGCATTTGCTGGTGATGATTTTGGCAAGGTAAGAAATATCACAGTGCATTTTCTGGCTTGTAATCAAATTTTCATTGATTATGGTACCCGACAGGAAAATGCCCCGGAAGTGGTAACCAAACAGTTTGAACTATTTAAGAAAAGCCAGAAGCTGTGTACCCCTCGCCCGTCAATCAAATCCATGGCAGATTACCGGCGCAATAAAGCTAAGCTGGATGCAATTAAGCAGGAGCGGGCAAATATTAAGCAGGTAATCCTGCCGGAATATATAAAGGAGCTGGAGCAGCAGGGCAAACTGCCGGTTAGCAGTAAATAAATTCTGCAGGCTTGCCGGGGTCGCCGGCTGACAATTTACCGGTGCAAGTAAGCTTGCGCCGGCGAGCCTGAACTGTTGTCTTTGCAAAAAAGCCGGCTGATTCAGCCTTAGCCGGAATCTTCTGAAAATAACGCCATTGTTCCCATACGGGTGCAGTGGCGTTTTATTATCCGCAGTGTAAATATCGGTTCGACTAATAAAAAACTTTCGTTTCTGCGCCAGATATTGGTAATATCATTGCATAAAAACTGACAGATGTAAGCAGTACCGGCAACAGGACGATAACAAAAACCGGAATAAAGCGGAAATCAGAGATGCAGCGATGAAATCAATTATTAAATACACAATGCAGTAATCACAGCGTTTAACCCAAAAAGAGTGAGAATCAAATGTCTGGTAAAAAAATATTCACCGCTAGCCGCCTTATCCGGCTAAGTTTATTACTGCTGTCGGCTACCGCTATCACCTCCTGCGGCGGCGGTTTTGAACCATTTGTCGGTGTTACCTCCGGTAAAAACAAATCCTATGCCGCGCCGGTAGAGGCTCTTGAATATAATTATGAAGATCTGTCAGGAGGTTCGATCAATGGTGGCTGTATTCCGAATACTAATGGTGTTGACGATTATGAAGTTGGTAAAAAACGCTTTGGTGGAGGATCTACTTGTGGAGCAGCCTACCTGCCAGCGAAATGGAAACCGGGAATGACTGCACGTATTAACTGGCGGGTTTTGCCTTATCCTGATTGGCAACCAAAAGTATTAAATAAACCCGGATTGGTTTTTGATAGTCAAGAATCAGCTATTATGGATCAGTATGCTGAAAATTATTCAGCGGTGATTCCTTTACCACCACCCCCACCATCTGCCGGTGACGATTTTGGCAAGGTAAGGAATATCACCGTGCATTTTCTGGCCTGTAATCAATTGTATATTACTTACGGTACAGTAGAAGAAGGCAGAAATACGCCCATGCATTATAAACTTTTTGCTAAAAGCGAAAAATTATGTACGCCGCGCCCTATAGTAAAAACCATGGCAGATTACCGGCGTAATAAAGCTAAGATGGATGCAATTAAGCAGGAACGGGCTAATATTAAGCAGGTAATTCTGCCCGAATATATAAAGGAACTGGAGCAGCAGGGCAAACTGCCGGTTACTGGTAAATAGACATATCACGGGCTTTGAATATTATCTGTAGTAACTTTTAAAATAAAAATAGAGTGAGTATTAAATGTCTGGAAGAAAAATATTTACTGCAAGTTGCCTTATCCGGCTAAGCTTATTATTGCTGTCGGTAACGGCTGTTACCTCCTGTGGCGGAGGCTTCGAACCTTTTGTCGGCGTTACTTCCGGCAAAAATAAATCCTATGCCGCACCGGTGGAGGCGCTGGAATACAATTATGAAGATATGTCAAGAGGTTCAATCAATGGTGGCTGTATACCGAATACATCAGGAGTAAATGATTATGATGTTGGCAAAAAACGCTTTGGCGGTGGTTCAACCTGTGGAGCAGCTTATCTGCCGGCAAAATGGAAACCGGGGATGACTGCACGTATTTACTGGCGAGTTTTACCCTATCCTGATTGGCATCCTAAAATGTTAAATTTACCTGGCGTGAATTTTGATGAAAAAGAATCAGCTATTATCGATCAGTATGATGAAAATCATTCAGCAGTAATTCCACTTCCACCTCCATCTATGGGTGATGATTTTGGTAAGGTAAGTAATATTACTGTCCATTTTTTAGCCTGTAATCAGTTATATATTGATTATGGCACCAAGGATGACGATACTCGTGAAGCAGTAAAGAAACAGTTTGCGCTGTATGCTAAAAGTGAGAAACTATGCACACCGCGCCCTATAGTGAAAACCATGGCAGATTACCGGCGCAATAAAGCCAAAATGGATGCAATCAAAAAAGAACGTGACAATATCCAGCAGGTAATTTTACCGGAATATATTAAGGAACTGGAACAGCAGGGCAAGCTGCCGGTTAGCAGTAAGTAAGTTTTGCAGGCTTGCTATGGTCGCCGGCTGACAATTTACCGGTGCAAGTAAGCTTGCGCCGGCAATTCTGAACTGTTGTCTTTGCAAAAAAGCCGGCTGATTCAGCCATAGCCGGAATCTTCTGAAAATAACGCCATTGTTCCCATACGGGTACAGTGGCGTTTTATTATCCGCAGTGCAAATACCGGTTCGACTAATAAAAAATTTCCGTTTCTGCGCCAGATATTGGTAATATCATTGCATAAAAACTGACAGATGTAAGCAGTACCGGCAACAGGACGATAACAAAACCGGAATAAAGCAGAAATCAGAGATGCAGCTACGAAATCAATTATTAAATACACAATGCAGTAATCACAGTGTTTAACCCAAAAAGAGTGAGAATCACATGTCTGGTAAAAAAATATTCAGCGTAAGCCGTCTTATCCGGCTAAGTTTATTGCTGCTGTCGGCTACTGCCATCACCTCTTACGGCAGAGGTTTTGAGCCCTTTGTCGGTGTTACTTCCGGTAAAAATAAATCCTATGCCGCACCGGTAGAGGCTCTGGAATACAATTATGAAAATATGTCTCGTGGTTCAATTAATGGTGGCTGTATTCCTAATACTAACGGTGTTGATGATTATGAAGTTGGCAAAAAGCGTTTTGGCGGTGGTTCTACCTGTGGAGCAGCCTATCTACCGGCAAAATGGAAACCGGGTATGACTGCTCGTATCAACTGGCGGGTTTTACCTTATCCTGGGTGGAATCCCAGAGGTTTAAATTTACCAGGTGTTAATTTTGATAAAAATGAAGCAGCTATTATAGCTCAGTATGATGAAAACCATTCAGCGGTAATTCCACTTCCACCTCCACCTTCATCTATGGGTGATGATTTTGGTAAGGCAAGTAATATTACTGTCCATTTCCTAGCTTGTAACCAAATATATATTGATTATGGCACCAAAGATGATGATGCTCGTGATGCAGTCAAAAAGCAGTTTGCATTATTTGCGAAAAGTCAGAAACTGTGTACGCCACGCCCGTCAATCAAATCCATGGCAGATTACCGGCGCAATAAAGCCAAACTGGATGCAATCAAACATGAGCGGGCAAATATTAAGCAGGTAATTCTGCCGGAGTACATTAAAGAATTGGAGCAACAGGGCAAGCTGCCAGTTACTGGTAAATAGACTGGTAGTTTTTGCTGCTTAGTGCGGCTAGTTGATTTGGCAACGGCAACAGTGACAGCCGCTGCCGGCTCTGCAACCGGCACTTTCACCACAACAGAATTAATTCCGAATAGCCATAAAACTAAATAAAAACCAGAATATCGCAATATAATGCTGTAAAAAACTTAGCATATACATAAAAATGTCTTAGTCCGGAAAATTAATTATATTCAGCATATTAATGTAAACAATATTCTGTGCCGATAGTTGTAATTGTGTAAAATGTTGATATAGGTAGTAAAAGCCGGAAGCGACACCATCAATTAATACCGGCATAAAGCAGGTAAATCAGACACGGCTGCTAATGCAAAGTTAACCCCGAATTTTGAATAAAAATACCGTATCAATTCAAGAATAGTGAGAATCAAATGTCCGGAAGAAAAATATTTACGGCAAGCCGCCTTATCCGGCTGAGTTTATTACTGCTGTCGGCTACCGCGGTTACCTCCTGCGGCGGAGGCTTTGAACCTTTTGTCGGCGTTACTTCCGGCAAAAACAAATCCTATGCCGCACCAGTGGAGGCGCTTGTATACGTCTATGAAAATGTAGGTGGTGGTTCAATCAATGGTGGCTGCATTCCCGGTACCAATGGTGTTGACGATTATGAGGTGGGTAAAAAACGCTATGGAGGTGGTTCTACGTGTGGCGCAGCTTATCTACCAGCGAAATGGAAACCGGGTATGACGGCGCGTATTAACTGGAGAGTTTTCCCTTACCCCGGTTGGCGTGCGCGTGGATTAAATGTACCTGGAGTAGTAATAGATCGTAAAGAAGCAAATATCATTGATCAGTATGATGAACACTATTCAGCAGTAATACCTTTACCACCCCCGCCACCGTCTGCCGGTGATGATTTTGGCAAGGTGGCAAATATTACAGTGCATTTTCTGGCTTGTAATCAATTGTATATTACTTACGGTACAATCGAGGAAGGCAGAAATACGCCAATGCATTATAAGCTTTTTGCCAAAAGCCAGAAGCTGTGTACGCCGCGTCCATCAATTAAATCCATGGCGGATTACCGGCGCAATAAAGCCAAAATGGATGCAATCAAACAGGAACGAGCTAATATTAAGCAGGTAATTCTGCCGGAATATATTAAGGAACTGGAGCAGCAGGGCAAAATCCCTACGCCTAGTAAATAAAAAATCATTTAATTTTTCGCAGCCATACCGCAGCTTGCCGGTATGGCTGCGTTTTTTTATCGTGTATTTTTATTTATAATTATGTAAACAAATCTATATAAACTGTATTAGATATGTTAAAATAAGTAGTTACAAAAAATTGTGTATCGGGTATGCAAATAATGATTATATCTGAATAAATGCACAAAACAGACAAGGGAGCAGCGTCGGCATCCGGGCAAACAGAATCAGCCTGCCAGACAATATGGAGCACTACCGGCCACCGGCACTCAGCTTATTTGTATTTCTTAGTTAAAGAGGAAACCAGTTATGGCGAGTAACGACGATAATAAAAAACAGCCGGATGCACCAGCCGGTGCTGCGCAGCCGGGAGGTGCCGGCGGCGGTAAACCGGGTGCAGGCGGAAAGCCCGGCGGTGCCGCAGGTGGTAAACCGGGTGCAGGAGATAAACCGGCTGCTGGCGCAGGAGCGGGCAAGCCGGGTGGCGGCAAAGCGCCGCTGCCAACGCCGAATAACCCGCACAATAAAGAAATCAGTATAACGGATATCACTGCCGGCCACTCGACAGAGCAGAATGATTACGGTATTTATCAGGATGGTGACGCTGCTGCCGCAGCCAACCGTCTGCCTCCTGCCGAGCAGAAAAAACCGGAGGCCGGGAAAAAACAGCCAAATAAGCCGGGAGCTTCGCAGCCGGGCAAAAAACCGGGCGGTAAAACGCCGGCGAGTACAACACCGGACGGTAAAAAGCCTGATGCTAAAACACCGGATGGTAACAAGACCGACGGCAAAAACCTGCCATCAACCGTGCCGGGAGCACCCGCTCTGGACAAACCACCGAGTATCGAAAAAAAGATCGGCGATATGCTTAAGCCGTATTTGCCGACGATTAAGCCGATTGAATTTCAGTGGCCGGGGGTGCTTAAGCCGGATGAGTTTCCCACTGCCGCCGGTGGCCGCCTGCCGGCTTCCATCAGCAGTATTCAGGAAAACCGCAAAGACAATAACTTTGTCGACCGCACTAAAGCCAAGCCATGCCAGAAAGTGCTTAAAATCAGCTTCTTTTTTGATGGCACCGATAATCATGAAAAAGCCGACAAGGTGGTATCCGGTGCCACGCCGCCAACCGCAGAGCAGCTTGATCCGCTTAAAGAAGCCGCGGCTCAGCAGGCAAAGCTGATTAAGCCGTATACTTATCCGCGTACTTCCAATGCCGCGCGCCTGTTTCATGCCTGTATGGGGGCGGGCGGTACCCCGGGAGAAATTAACCGCGATGAAGAAATGATTAAAAACGGCTGGTTTAAGCATTATATTCAGGGTGTCGGCACCCGCTTTGAGGAAATCGGCGACGATAATCCGGTGATACTTGGCGAGGCGCTGGCAAAATTCGGCCAGGCGCGGATTAACTGGGGCTTAACCCGTTTATGTGCCAGTTTGGGTATGTGTAAAATATTTAATGAGAAAGAGCTGCCACTGGAAACCGCGCAGAAAATGGTAAAAGGCATGGATTCGCGTACCGGGCGCAAAAGCCAGCTCGACAGCTTTCTGAATACCTTGCAGCGCCCCGATTCCAAACCATTGCCGAAGGCAATTAAGCTGTATGTGGTCGGCTTCTCCCGCGGTGCCGCTGAAGCACGCACCTTTCTGAACTGGCTGCTTGATTACCTGCTCGACCGTGATGAAAATGCTGCGGCGCGCGAGCAGCTGGAGAAGCTGGTGGCGCAGCAGGCAGAAGAGCGCACCAAACAGCGGAAAGACAACCGTGCCGCAGCAGAGGCAGCGGCTAAAGCCAAACAGGAAGCCGAGGCGAAAAACAAAGACAAGTCAGCCGGGCAGGACAAGGATAAAACCCCAGCCGATGCACAGGGTAAAGATAAAGAGCAGCCGGATGCTCAGGACAAGGATAAAGCTCAGCAGCCGGCACCGGCTGCCAGCGGACCGGTAAACAGCAGCGCCGACAAAGCCGCTATGCAGCGGGTGCAGGCGCAGGCTGCCAGCATGACTGCCGATGCTTCCAAAGGCAAAAAACCGGCTAAGGCCGATGATAAGAAAGCAGAAAAACCCTATGAAGGCATAGAGCTGAAGCTGCTCGGTATCCCGATTTATGTGGAGATGTGCGGCTTGTTTGATACCGTTGCCACAGTTGGTATGTCGCCGCTGGTGGCTATGGTAACCGGCCACTGCTCATGGGCGCACCGCACCATGTCGCTGCAGCGCGCCGGCAGCGCCGGCTTTATCAAAAACTGCTACCACTTTGTTTCCGCGCATGAGCAGCGCAAAAGCTTCTCGGTCGACAGCATCTGTGTTGACGGCGGCTATCCGAAAGGCAATTTCAAGGAATATATCTACCCCGGCGTGCATTCCGATATCGGCGGCGGCTATCCACCCGGTGAGCAGTTTAAGAGTAATTATGGCATGGGGCATGTGCTCTCGCAGATTACTTTGCATGATATGTATGCGCGCTGCTGGAAACATGGGATGCCTTTACAGATTTTTGCAAAGCATCCAGAATTAATGAAAGATATGCAGAAACATCCGCGTTTTCAGCTGAAAAACTATGAAATTATGGATGTCTTAACTATAAAGGAATTTGATACACAAACGGAAATGGTTGAGCGCTTTAATGCCTGGCTGAAAACGCTGGAAACCTCAAATATCAGCACTGCACTGCAAAAGCAGATTCATCATTTCACTGCTTACCGGATTCTGCGCTGGGTGCGCTCCGGTATTGCCGGCTATGCGCGTTTCCTCGGCTTACAGCTTACGCCTGATGGCAGCGTCGGAGAAAAGGAAGACAAAGACACCAAAAAAGGCCGTACTGAAATTATTGAGAAGGGACGTAAAGAATCCAATGAAGCCGGTAAAGGCAATTTCCCCGATAAGCCGGTTGCTGATAATGATGAGATGTGGGAGCAGGCCGGTCTGGGGGATATTCCTAAAGAGCAGCGGCAGGAGTTTCTCGACGGCATTATCAATAAAAATTACGTACCCGGTAATGACGGCTGGGATCTGATTGAAGGCGCCAAGGATTTTAAAGCTGATTATCTGCATGAATTCAATCTGGAAAATATGCTCTCCGCCGGCTTCCTGCTTAATACAATGTTTGCCGGCAGCATGTATATGCTGAATAACGACGATGAGGCGGCTGAATACAAAGACATCCATGATAACGGCGATGAGCTGTATTTCGGCGCGAAAGTTGCTGATCTTAAAACGCCGGCATCGGGTAACACCGGCACCATTCCGCTGCCGCCAATGGCGAAAAATATTGTTGCCTCAGACACGCCGCCGGGGGGCAGCATACCCGCCGATGGTAAAGCCCCGGCTGACGGTAAGGCCCCTGCCGATGGTAAGGCACCGGCAGACGCAAACAAAAGCAAAAAGCCATGGGAATACTCGGCGAAGCAAATCAGCGAGATGTTCCAGAATGCCGATAAAGGCGCACTGGTTACCGGTACTCTGCTCGATGTCCTGCGCCAGCGTTATCAGAAGAATCTGCACGGTCGTGATCTGGCGACAAATGCGGTTAAGGATATCTGGCAGCGGCTGCAACAGGCAGATTTGCGTGAGAAAATTGTCATCCACAAGCGGCTGAAAACCCATGCAGAAAAATATTCCGCCAATTATCCGCAGATGGTGCGGATTTTTGACGACCAGATTCATGATTCACGCGCCTGGTTTATGCATGATTCGCTGCTGAAAAGCCGCGAACCGTTTACCAGCTATTTTTCCCACCGTCTGGTGTTCAGCGGCGGCTTTTCAAATAAACCGCTGTCGCCGGTGCTGCTGGCCAATCGTGTGGTCGGGATAGCGGGGATTGCCCGCAGCGCCTATATGAGCGTGAAATACGGCAATCCGGCCTATATTCTGATTGGTCTGAATAATCCCGAGCTGTTTGTTACCGATGCAGACAGAGCCGCATGGGGGCTGCTCACTCAGGACTATCAGGCACTGGCCATTGATCCGGATACCGGTAAAATTCTGCCGACTGCTGATAATCTGAACAAGCTGCGCAAGTTCACCAAGGATTTGCAAACCGCCACCCAGCAGATTAAAGCTCAATATGACAAACAGCAGCCGTGGAACGATAAGGAATTTCTCGATAAAACCCTCGGCCAGGTTATTCAGAACAGTGATGAAACCATCAAGAATCTGAATGAAATCCGCGAGCTGCTTACCGAGCAGCAAAAAGCGCTGGATAAGATGAAAGAGTCCAATGCGCAGCTGAAGCAGCAGGCTGAGCAGGTAAAACAAATGCTGGATAAGGTTACCGAGAATCAGAAACAGCTGGAAAATGCGGTGCAGCAGGCTAAAGCCGGCACACTGGATAAGCAGCAGTTGCAGGATGCTCTGAAGCAGGGGATGACTGTTTATTCCGATCCGGCAGCGGCGCTGCCGCAGGCGAGCCTGATGCAGCCGCCCGGTCTGGAAGACATCAGCAAAGACAGTCTGGCCGAGCATTTACGCCAGCAAATCAGCCAGTACCAGCAAAACAGCCGCATCAGCGCGCAGAACAGTACAGCCTTGCTGGAGAGCGGTGCACAGGATCCGCAGACGCTTGCGCAGGCTTTTTACAACAACAGCGGTGGCGATATTTACGATCAGGCAGTAGAGCAGATGAGTAAATCCGCGCTCAGCCGGCTTGGTCTCGGCGATCTGGAAATCAACCAGTATCTGCCGGAAAATATTGCCAGCCGCAGTCAGCCGGAAATCGCCAGCCTGTTGCAGCAGCTGCAAAGCGGTAATATTCCGCCGCAGATGCAGGCGATATCGCCGCAAAAGATGGAATTGATTAAAAAAGTACTGCGAAGCTGGCTGCTGTAGCCGTAAGCGGCACGCAGCGTTGTATTCACGCTGTTTTTGTTGCAACGCCATTGCTGCCATGCCGGAGCAATGGCGTTTTATTCTGCTGCTTTGCCTGTACATGAGTAAAGCGCATAGCCAGAATTCTTATCATCGCTGCTTAATCGTTTAGGCTGTTAATAAAGATACTGCGCTACTGCGTATAATTGTGTAATATATTGATATATGGAATAAATTCCGGAAGTGGTACGATGCTAATAATTAAATAAAGGAGATATAGAAATGCAATTATTAAATACACCATGCAGTAATCACAGTGTTTAACCCAAGAAGAGTGAGAATCACATGTCTGCTAAAAAAATATTCAGTGTAAGCCGTCTTATCCGGCTAAGTTTATTGCTGCTATCGGTAACCGCTGTTACCTCCTGCGGCGGCGGTTTTGAGCCTTTTGTTGGCGTTACTTCCGGTAAAAACAAATCCTATGCCGCGCCAGTGGAGGCGCTGGAATACAACTATGAAAATGTACATGGTGGTTCAATTAATGGTGGCTGTATTCCCAATACCAATGGTGTCGATGATTATGAAGTTGGTAAAAAGCGCTTTGGTGGTGGTTCCACCTGTGGAGCAGCTTATCTGCCGGCGAAATGGAAACCGGGTATGACGGCAAGAATTTATTGGACTGTTTTACCCTATCCTGGTTGGCAACCAAATATATTAAATAAACCTGGTTTAGTTTTGAATGAAAATGAATATCAAACTATAATGCAATATACTGAAAATCATTCCGCAGTAATACCACTCCCACCCCCACCTCCATCTGCCGGTGATGATTTTGGCAAAGTGGCAAATATTACAGTGCATTTTCTGGCCTGTAATCAATTGTATATTACTTATGGTACAGTAGAGGAAGGCAGAAATACGCCCATGCATTACAAATTGTTTGCGAAAAGCCAGAAACTATGTACCCCGCTCCCGTCAATCAAATCTATGGCAGATTACCGACGCAATAAAGCCAAAATGGATGCAATTAAAAAAGAGCGTGACAATATCCAGCAGGTAATTTTACCGGAATATATAAAGGAACTGGAGCAGCAGGGCAAGCTGCCGGTTAGCAGTAAGTAAGCTTTGCAGGTTTGTTGTGGTCGCCGGTTGACAATTTACCGGTGCAAGTAAGCTTGCGCCGGCGAGCCTGAACAGTTGTCTTTGCAAAAAAGCCGGCTGATTTAGCCATAGCCGGAATTTTCTGAAAATAACGCCATTGTTCCCATAAGGGTGCAGTGGCGTTTTATTATTTTCAGTACAAATACCGGTTCGAATAATAAAAAATTTCCGTTTCCGCACCAGATATTGGTAATATCATTGCATAAAAACTGACGGATGTAAGCAGTACCGGCAACAGGGTGATAACCAAAACCGGAATAAAGCGGAAATCAGAGATGCAGCGATGAAATCAATTATTAAATACACCATGCAGTAATCACAGTGTTTAACCCAAGAAGAGTGAGAATCAAATGCCTGCTAAAAAAATATTCAGCGTAAACCGTCTTATCCGGCTAAGTTTATTGCTGCTGTCGGCTAGCGCCATTACCTCCTGTGGCGGAGGTTTTGAACCATTTGTCGGTGTTACTTCCGGCAAAAACAAATCCTATGCGGCTCCGGTAGAAGCTCTTGAATACAATTATGAAGATATGTCAAGAGGTTCAATCAATGGTGGTTGCATACCGAATACATCAGGAGTAAATGAGTATGATGTTGGCAAAAAACGTTTTGGTGGTGGTGGTTCATGTGGTGCAGCTTATCTGCCGGCGAAATGGAAACCGGGTATGACTGCACGTATTTACTGGCGGGTTTTACCATATCCAAATTGGCAGCCAAAAGTATTAAATAAACCCGGATTGGTTTTAGATAGTAAAGAATCTGCTGTTATCGATCAGTATAATGAAAATCATTCAGCGGTAATACCTTTGCCTCCTCCACCAGCGTTTGCAGGTGATGATTTTGGTAAGGTGCGAAATATTACCGTTCATTTTTTGGCCTGTAACCAGATATTTATTGATTATGGTACCCGACAGGAAAATGCCCCAGAAGTGGTAAAAAAGCAATTTGAATTGTATGCTAAAAGTGAGAAACTATGCACGCCGCGCCCTATAGTAAAAACCATGGCAGATTACCGGCGTAATAAAGCCAAAATGGATGCAATCAAGCAGGAACGGGCAAATATTAAGCAGGTAATCCTGCCGGAATATATAAAGGAACTGGAGCAGCAGGGCAAACTGCCGGTTAGCAGTAAATAAATTCTGCAGGCTTGCTGTGGTCGCCGGCTGACATTTTACCGGTGCAAGTAAGCTTGCGCCGGCAAGCCTGAACTGTTGTCTTTGCAAAAAAGCCGGCTGATTCAGCCTTAGCCTGAATCTGGAATTTTATTAAAATAACGCCATTGTTCCCATACGGGTGCAGTGGCGTTTTATTATCCGCAGTGTAAATACCGGTTCGACTAATAAAAAATTTCCGTTTCTGCGCCAGATATTGGTAATATCATTGCATAAAAACTGACAGATGTAAGCAGTACCGGCAACAGGGTGATAACAAAAACCGGAATAAGGGAAAAATCAGAGATGCAGCGATGAAATCAATTATTAAATACACCATGCAGTAATCACAGTGTTTAACCCAAGAAGAGTGAGAATCAAATGTCTGCTAAAAAAATATTTACTGTAAGCCGTCTTATCCGGCTGAGTTTATTGCTGCTGTCGGCTATCTCCATTACTTCCTGTGGCGGAGGGTTTGAACCATTTGTCGGCGTTACTTCCGGTAAAAATAAATCCTATGCAGCACCGGTGGAGGCACTAAATTATACTATTGAAACAGTACATGGTGGCAGTATTAATGGGGGATGTATCCCCAATACCTCTGGAGTAGAAGATAATGAAATAGGCAAACACCGCTTTGGCGGAGGTGCTACCTGTGGTGCAGCTTATCTGCCGGCGAAATGGAAATCGGGCATGACTGCGCGTATTAATTGGACAGTTTTACCATATCCTGATTGGCAGCCTAGAGGTTTAAATTTGCCTGGTGTTAATGTGGATGAAAATGAGTATCAAACTATTGTTAAATATGCTGAATCTCATTCAGCAATCATACCTCTACCACCACCACCACCATCTGCCGGAGATGATTTTGGCAAGGTGGCAAATATCACAGTGCATTTTTTAGCTTGTAATCAAATATTTATCACTTATGGGACAATAGAAGAAGGTAGAAATACCCCGATGCATTACAAATTGTTTGCGAAAAGCCAGAAACTGTGTACCCCCCGCCCGTCAATCAAATCCATGGCGGATTACCGGCGTAATAAAGCAAAGCTGGATGCAATTAAACAGGAGCGGGCAAATATTAAGCAGGTAATCCTGCCGGAATATATAAAGGAACTGGAGCAGCAGGGCAAGCTGCCGGTTAGCAGTAAGTAAGTTTTGCAGGTTTGCTGTGGTTGCCGGCTGACAATTTACCGATGCAAGTAAGCTTGCGCCGGCAAGCCTGAACTGTTCTTTTTGCAAAAAAGCCGGCTGATTTAGCCCTAGTCTGAATCTCCTGAAATAACGCCAGTGTTCCCATACGGGTGCAGTGGCGTTTTATTATCCGCAGTGCAAATACCGGTTCGAATAATAAAAAACTCCCGTTTCTGCGCCAGATATTGGTAATATCATTGCATAAAAACTGACAGATGTAAGCAGTACCGGCAACAGGACGATAACAAAACCGGAATAAAGCGGAAATTAGAGATGCAGCGATGAAATCAATTATTAAATACACCATGCAGTAATCACAGTGTTTAACCCAAGAAGAGTGAGAATCACATGTCTGGAAGAAAAATATTTACGGCAAGCCGCCTTATCCGGCTAAGCTTATTACTGCTGTCAGCAACTGCCATAACTTCCTGCGGCGGAGGGTTTGAACCTTTTGTCGGCGTTACTTCCGGCAAAAATAAATCCTATGCCGCACCGGTAGAGGCACTGGAATACAACTATGAAAATGTACACGGTGGTTCAATTAATGGTGGTTGTATTCCAAACACAGCGGGAGTGGATGATTATGAAGTTGGTAAAAAACGCTTTGGCGGTGGTTCTACCTGTGGCGCTGCTTATTTACCAGCAAAATGGAAACCGGGGATGACTGCACGCATTTACTGGACAGTCCTGCCTTACCCAGGATGGCGTCCAAAGATGTTAAATTTACCTGGTGTTAATTTTGATGAAAATGAATATCAAACTATAATGCAGTATACTGAGAGTCATTCAGCGGTAATTCCACTTCCACCCCCACCTCCATCTATGGGTGATGATTTTGGTAAGGCGAGTAATATTACTGTCCATTTCCTAGCTTGTAACCAAATATATATTGATTATGGCACCAAAGATGATGATGCTCGTGAGGCAGTAAAGAAACAGTTTGAACTATTTAAGAAAAGCCAGAAACTGTGTACGCCACGCCCGTCAATCAAATCCATGGCAGATTACCGGCGTAATAAAGCAAAGCTGGATGCAATTAAACAGGAGCGGGCAAATATTAAGCAGATAATCCTGCCGGAATATATAAAGGAACTGGAGCAGCAGGGCAAACTGCCGGTTAGCAGTAAATAAGTTTTGCAGGCTTGCTATGGTCGCCGGCTGACAATTTACCGGTGCAAGTAAGCTTGCGCCGGCAAGCCTGAACTGTTGTCTTTGCAAAAAAGCCGGCTGATTCAGCCATAGCCTGAATCTCCTGAAAATAACGCCATTGTTCCCATACGGGTGCAGTGGCGTTTTATTATTCGCAGTGAATATGGCAAATATCGTTTGAATAATAACAAATCTCCAGTTCCGTGCTGGTTATTGATAATATATTTGCATAAAATGCTGATGGATGTATTTAATTATTTTTAATAAAGCAATAAAAATAAATAGGAATACAGACCAGTGGAAAAATAAATTAACAGCTAAATCCTGAATATAAAGATAAAACGTTCAGCTGTTAATTTTGCCGGATTGGTTAGATATGCCGATGGTTTTATTTGATATTATAAATTATTTTCTCTGTTATTATTCTCTCGCTAATAATACGGTATGTGACTATTAAAAATTTATTTGGTTAATGATGTTCTTGCCGGATTTTGTGCTCTTTGTTTCGGGATTGTGTGCTGCTATTGCGGATTTTGATGGGAGCAGGTGTATTTTTGATACCGGAATTCGGTAAAGTGTGTGTGTTGGTGATGCTGGCATGTTTTAATCTGATAATATTTCTGACCGATGCAAAGATAATTAAAGCAATACATATTAATACGGAGAATCTGGCGCTTGTTTGCAGTGAGCTTATGCGGTTTTTTCTTCTTACGGTTTTATCAGGGTTGAAATAGTAATGATACAGGCGCAAAAGCAGGGAAGGGGTTGCGGTGCGTGCAGATGTCTGTGTTTCCGGGCTGATTTTGCCTTTGCTTAGGGGCTGCTTATCACTGCCTGTTTGTTGCCGGTTTATTTTTTTAAATTTATTCTGCCGGTTGAATTTGTTTACTCGTACCATGATTAATCCTTTGATATCAGCTGCTTCCTGCCGGATATTCGTGCTCTTAATGCCTGAATATCTATTTACCGGTATTAAGACCTGCACTAAGGCTGGTAACTATGCAGGTTGTATGCCGGATTGTGTCTGGCACTAAACCGGAAGAAAGCATGTGTTGATAAAAATTTCGGGTTGTTGATTGTGCGGGTAAAGATGTGTGTATTTTTATTTGAATGAATTTTCAAATTTAATTCTGATAATTGTACATAAAAACTTAGTTTTGTAGTCTGATTATTATATGAAATAAATTAATGCAGATATTAATGTATGCATGGGTTTATGGCGGCTCAGTGATTTATTATGGCTTTTTGTAACTGGCTGATGTGATGCGGTTCGTTTCCGGAAGATGTTTTGCTGAAAATATGTTTACGGAATGAATTGTGTTGAAGGCGCAATGCCATTTTAACGGATGTGGTATGACAGCTTGTGTGTTGTATTCTGTGCTTTACGGCTGGCTGGATTTTTATGCTTTGAATATTAAGCATATTTTATTTGGTACGGGCAGTGTGCGTCTGACAGGTAGGTATTGTCGCTGTTGAGTCTGCCCGATGGCAGACAAAGGCAATTTGGGTTTTTCCGGTGATGGATGTTGAATTTAATTAATCGGTAAATTATTGTTTGTATTTCATCTGATTTGGTTTAGTATTTGCTTAATTATTACTAAACTGTTTAATTGATACGTTTTTGGTTAGTATAATTGTATATTGCTTATATAAATTGGGTATATAATTATTACCTTTTACTTGGTGTTTTCAGGCGTTTTTATTCTGCAAAACACATTTGCACATATTCAGAAGAACTATGCTTAATAAAGATCAGTTTGCCGATAATCATTTTATACGCTCTATTATTGAGGAAGACCTGCAAAGCGGGAAATGCCGGCAGGTAATTACGCGTTTCCCTCCCGAACCTAATGGTTATCTGCATATCGGCCATGCTAAATCGATTTGCCTGAATTTTGGTCTGGCTTATATTTATGATGGTTTGTGTAATCTGCGCTTTGATGATACGAATCCTGAGAAAGAATCGGATGAGTATGTGCGCTCGATTAAGGAAGATGTGCAGTGGCTGGGTTTTCAGTGGCATGAGGAACGTTTTGCTTCAGATTATTTTGAACGTTTGTATGAGTATGCGCTGGAGCTGATTAAAGCAGGTAAGGCGTATGTGGATGATCTGGATGCTGAGGAAATGCGTCAGTATCGCGGTACGTTAACGGAGCCGGGTAAAAACAGCCCGTATCGTGAGCGTACGATAGAAGAAAATCTGGATTTGTTTGCCCGTATGCGCAATGGGGAGTTTCCGGACGGCAGTAAAACGCTGCGGCTGAAAATTGATATGGCTGCGGGCAATATTAATCTGCGTGATCCGGTAATCTACCGTATCCGCCGCGTGCATCATCATCGCACTGGTGATAAATGGGTTATTTATCCGATGTATGATTATACGCATGCGATTTCGGATGCGATTGAAAATATTACCCATTCGCTGTGTACGCTGGAATTTGAATCACACCGGCCGCTGTATGACTGGGTGGTGGAGAATATTACGATTGCGCATCAGCCGCATCAGTATGAGTTTTCTCGGCTGGAACTGCTGTATTCGATTACTTCCAAACGCAAGCTGAATCAGCTGGTAGTGCAAGACCATGTGTCCGGCTGGGACGACCCGCGTATGCCAACTATTTCCGGTATGCGCCGCCGCGGTTATACGCCGGAAGGGCTGCGTCTGTTTGCCAAACGGGTAGGTATTTCCAAGAGCGAAAATGTGGTGGATATGAGTGTTCTGGAAGGTGCTATTCGTGAAGATCTGGAAAGTGTGGCACCTCGGATGATTGCGGTGCTCAATCCGATTAAAGTTGAGCTGATTAATTTTGATGAGGCGATAACGCAAAGCCGTGAAGCACCGTTTCATCCGCATCATCCGGAAATGGGCGAGCGTCTGATACCGCTAACGAAAACGATTTATATTGAAGCAGACGATTTTGCGCTGGAGCCGCCTAAAGGCTGGCAGCGTTTAACGCTGGGCGGTGAAGTGCGCCTGCGTTACAGCTATGTGATTAAGTGTGAGGAAGTGGTGCAGGATGCGTCCGGACGGGTGGTGTCGCTGAAATGCTCGATAGACCATGACACGCTGGCTTCTAAGCCGCAGGGACGTAAGGTGAAAGGTGTTATTCACTGGCTGTCTACTGAATATGCTGTGCCGGCTAAGGTGCGGTTGTATGACCGGCTGTTTACTGTGGAACGTCCGGATGCGGTACGCGGTGATGATGGTCAGTATCGTGATTTTACTGAGTTTCTGAATCCAGCCTCGGTAACAGAAATTGATGCACTGGTGGAGCCGGTAGCAAATACGCTGGCACCGGAAACGCGCTATCAGTTTGAGCGTCTGGGCTACTTTGTGACTGACCGCTATGACCATACTGCGGAAAATCCGGTATTTAACCGTACTGTAACTTTGCGTGATACCTGGCAGGCACAGGCTGAGAAGAAATAATTGTGTCTGTATATGGAAAACCGGCTTTTTGAAGCCGGTTTTTTTATGCTGTAAATAATCTGTCCGGTTTATCCGGCAGCTTGCTAAAATGGGGCAGGTTGTGTTTTCTGGTCATTAGAGGCGATTAGATGCGAACAATTCCGGTACGTGCAGGTTATCTGGCCAATTTACCGATGCTGCTCAGTATGATGCTGGCGGCACTGTGGGTATGGTATACGGGCAATACGGCAGAAAGTACGGCACTGTTTCTGGGAATTATTGCCGGCGGGCTGGTGGATCTGGATGATGGATTTACCGGCCGTTTACGCAATCTGTTTTTTACGCTGATACATTTTTCTCTGGCTGCTACTGCGGTGCAGTGGACATTCGGGCATCCGCTGGCGTTTTCGCTGCTGATGGTGTGGGCGGCATTCAGTATGACGATGATGGGTGCTATTGATGTGCGATACCGCACGATTGCTTTTGGTACGCTGCTGGTGATGCTGTATACGGTGCTGACTTATTCGCCGCTTTTACCCTGGTATACCAATCCGATTATGCTGGTTTGCGGTACCAGTTTGTTCAGTCTGTGTACGCTGGTGCTGCATCTGCTGTTTCCCAACCGGCCGGTGCAGGACAATCTGGCCGGCTCTTTTGCCAGACTGGCCGATTATATGCTGGTAAAAGCTCAGTTTTTTGACCCGGATGAGGTGGATTTGCTTGCAGAAAGGGAACTTGAGCTGGCAATGAAAAATACGGCGGTGATTAATGGTTTTAATCAGTGCCGTACTGCTTTGTTTTACCGTCTGCGCCGGCAGCACCGGCAGCGTAGTATTGGCATGCTGCTGCAATATTATCTGACTGCACAGAATATCCATGAACGTATCAGTTCGCGCCATGTTGATTATGCGGCACTGGCGCATAAGCTGGCACATTCTGATTTAATTTACCGTATTCAGCGCTTGATTGTGTTGCAGGCTCAGGCTTGCCGGCAGATGGGTGAATGCCTGCAGGAAGATAAGCCGTATGCATTTAATCTGATGCTTCAGCGTGCCGGTGAAGGTGTACAGCAGGCTGTGGCACGTTATTGTGCAGAACATGGCAGTGATGAGGATTTACCGGGTTTACAGCAGTTAACGGCTAATATTCTGGCGATTAATGAACAGCTGTTGTGGCTGGAACAGGTAAAGAATAACAGTAAAGAACAAAACATCGGTGATTTGCAGATTGCCGGGCTGGATGTTGACCGGATACGCGATATTCTGCCGGCATTAAAAGCACATTTTACTTTTCAGTCGAATGTGTTGCGCCATGCTGTGCGTCTGGCCATTCTGACTGCTGTTACCTGTGTGGTGGTTGAAAGTTTTCATCTGAAAATGGGTTACTGGATTTTGCTGACCGGGGTTATTGTCTGTCAGCCGAATTATTCGGCAACAACAGCCAGGCTGAAACAAAGAATTGTGGGTACGCTGCTTGGGGTAGTAGTGGGTTCGGCATTGCCCTATTTTGTGCCTGCGCTGTCTGGCAGGCTGATAATTGTGGTGGTTAGTACGGTGCTGTTTTTTGCATTCAGGGTTCGCCGCTACAGTTTCTCCACGTTTTTTATTACGGTTCAGGTGCTGGTGGGTTTTGCGATTATCGGTATGGATACGCAGTCAGCCATGCTGTCACGCTTTACGGATACGATTCTTGGCTCTGTGCTGGCATGGTGTGCGGTATCGTATTTGTGGCCGGACTGGCGTTATCTGACGCTGGGGCGGATTGCCGGGCGCGCCTTAAGTAGTGACGGTGTCTATCTGCGACAGGTAGCGCAGCAGTTGCAGAACGGGCTAAGCGACGATGTTGTTTATCGCGCGGCGCGACGCAATGCACACGAGCTGGCGGTTACGCTGAGTAATACTGTAGCTGATATGTCGATGGAACCAAAACGTTACGGGCAACATCTGGCTGAGGGTAAAACCTTGCTGCAACTGAATTATGTATTGTTAAGCTGTATTTCTGCACTGGGTGCGATTCGTGCTCAGGTGGATCGCCTGCGTCCACAGCTGACGCCGGAACAGGTGCAATACTGGATGACGATTGCCGGCAGTCTGGCAGAATTGATGGAGCAGAAACCCGATTCCGCACTTTTTCAAACTAAGTGGGAGGCATTGGCAGAGCTGTTAAAAGTGAGCAGGCCGCTGCCGGATGATGATGTGGTTGAAAAGGTATTATGGCGGCAATTGCATCAGATTCATGTACAGCTGCCACTGTACAGGCAGGCTTTGCGGGCTGATGCCGGAGCAGGCAGGATAGCGGCTCAGTAATGCGGCAAACAGGCTGTGAAAGTGAATTAATAAACTATGAAAAATCGGGGTGGAATGAAATAATTGTAGCACAAGCGCTCTTTTATCGATTATGCTGTAGATAGTTTTCTTTAAAATTCAATTACAAAGCGTTTTTCAGACGCATGTTATAATTGAAATATCATTTAAATATTAATAATGAGAGGATTATCATGACAGCTGTTAATAAACAAAATGAGGCTTCTTCTCATGTTCCACCACTGATTCCTACTCAGAACGGAACGCTGGAATTACACGATATCACTATTGTTGACCAGAATAAGCTTAAAAAGGCCATTTCTGCCGCTGCACTGGGTAATGCCATGGAGTGGTTTGATTTTGGGGTATATGGTTTTGTGGCTTATGCGCTGGGACAGGTATTTTTTCCGTCTGCTTCGCCCAGTGTGCAGATAATCGCCGCACTGGGTACTTTCTCCGTACCATTTCTGGTGCGCCCGCTTGGTGGTGTATTTTTCGGGATTCTTGGCGATCGCTTCGGCCGGCAGAAAGTATTGTCGACTACCATTATTATTATGGCACTCAGTACTTTTTGTATTGGTCTGATTCCATCGTATAACAGTATTGGTATGTGGGCACCTGTGCTATTGCTGTTGTGTAAGCTGGCTCAAGGGTTTTCTGTGGGCGGTGAATATACGGGAGCGGCTATTTTTGTCGCAGAATATTCTCCCGACCGGCAGCGCGGGTTTCTGGGCAGTTTTCTGGATTTTGGTTCAATCTGCGGGTTTGTGCTTGGGGCAGGGCTGGTGGTATTGCTGGAAAATATTATGGGTTCGGCACATTTTCTCTCATGGGGCTGGCGCATTCCGTTTTTTCTGGCTGCTCCTTTAGGTCTGCTGGGCTTGTATTTGCGCCATGCTGCGGAGGAAACTCCGGCTTTTCAGCAACATCTGGATATGATGGAAAAGGCTGAGCAGGAAGACGTTGGTAACCGGCCTCAGGTTTCGTTTAAGAAAATTGTGCAGCGTTTCTGGCCGACATTGCTGGTGAGTGTCGGGCTGGTGTTAACCACAAATATCACTTACTACATGCTGCTGACTTATATGCCTAGCTATCTGTCGCATAATCTGCATTATGGTGAAGATCGCGGTGTGCTGATTATTATTGCGATTATGATTGGTATGATGTTTATGCAGCCGATTATTGGTTTTGTCAGCGATAAAATCGGACGTAAGCCATTTGTGATTGGCGGCTCAATTGCATTGCTGATTCTGGCTATTCCGTGTTTTCAGCTGATTACCAGTGGCAAAGTAGGGCTGATTTTTCTCGGGCTGTTTATTCTGGCGCTGATTCTGAATTCTTTTACCGGTGTTATGGCCTCTACGCTGCCGGCACTGTTTCCTACCCGTATCCGTTACAGTGCTCTGGCCAGTGCGTTTAATATTGCGATTATTATTGCCGGTTTAACGCCGACTATTGCCGCTGCGCTGGTGGATGCTACTAATGATTTGTTTATTCCGGCTTATTATCTGATGCTGGTGGGAATTATCGGTATTGTTACCGGTATCTGCCTGAAAGAAACGGCCAACCGCCCGCTGCGCGGTGTGTCTCCTTCAGCTTCGAATAAGCAGGAAGCGCGAGAGCTGCTGGTGCAGACTTATCAGCATATTGAGCAAAGTGTGGATGATATTGATGCAGAAATTGCCCGCTTACAGGAGCAGATAGGCGAACTGGAAAAGCGTAAGCAGCAATATATTGATTTACATCCGAAGCTGGAGTGAATAATTAATTTAAATTGAATATAATTAAACCACTATGTTAACATTTGTTCGTTAATATAGTGGTTTTTTAATTTTAATCTTTAATTGTAAGGGGAAATAAAATATGAATTATTTAGAATCTATGTTAAAGATTATTAAAGAAATAGTTGGATTATTTGGAATTTTAGGTAATGTGATTGGTGTTTCTATTTTAATATTTTATTGCTCTACAATACATTTCTTTCCAGCTGGTTTATCTGTAGGTGACTTATTATTGTGTTTATGTATAGCTACAATATTTGGTTTATTGAGTATTGTTTTTATTCTTGTATTAAGTTTTGCTAATAAGATTTTTCTGATATGGTTTGAAGACAAAATAAATAAAAAAATTTTTATTAGAAATGAATTAAAACCAGTTTATTTATCTAAAGATAAATGGTTTTTTATTATTTGCAGTTTATTAGCAAATATTTTAATTCTATTAGCTGTTTACTTTAAAGGAGTAAATTCAGACAGTGTAAAGCAAGCTGTAATACTTTTTGTAACTATATATCTATCTGTTGGTGGTATGGCTTACTTAGAAATTTCAATTCTTAAATGGAAGGAGCTAAATTTAAAAAATAATGATGAATTTAGTGAGGAAAATGAGAAAAGGTTATACTTTACTGTAGGAAATATAAAAATTCCATCAAAATTAATTTCCATAATTTTAATAATTCTGTTACCAATGATTACTGTATCAGGCAGTCTGACTAGTCTAACTGAAATTACGCTTTCTTTAATGGGTATTAGGCAATCTAATGTTGTGATATATATAGATAAAAATTATCAGAAAGTATTTTTGGACTCTGAAAACAAAATAACTTATGATAATAATAAATGTTCTTCTTTATGTAAATTAGAACACGTGAATATCTTGATGACCAATATTGGTTCGAACACTAAATTTGAGATTCCTGATAAATCAACCGATACCAAAATAGTGTTTGAAATGCCTACAGAGGCGATCAAAATTAAAAAATTAAATCTGTAAATAAATCATAATCAATATAATGAATAATACAATTCACCACATCTAATCATTTAGATGTAAAAATACTTAACTAAACTGTTACTATTGCATTGATTATTCTATAAATTTTTAGCTGCTTACTGGCTGACGGAATTGTTTTATGCCAGTAAGCAAGTTAAGCTAAATTTTATTTGCCATTCAGAGCTTTATCCAAATCCTGCTGCCGGGATTTTACGGCATCTTCCAGACCTTTTATGCGTTCCTGATAGCGCACGTAGTTGCGTTCATTTCCCATACGAATTTTTTTACCGTCTTCCAGTGCTTTTTTGGCATCGGCAAGGTTTTTACGGGCAGCAGAAATTGCGGCCTGATCAGGCTGGTTGCGGGCGGCTGAATCTGCATCTTTGGAATTGGTATCAGGAGTAGCTACCGCAGGTTTGTAGGCAGAAGTGGTTGAGAAATTCCCGCCCAGATTACTGACAGAATGGCAGTTTTTACCTTTCGGAACTTCGCTGTAACTGTGATTCCCCCGGCTGTCGGTGCATTCATATATCTGTGCCAGTGCAGAAGTGCTTATCAGTGTACACAATGTGGCAAGTATCAGGGATTTTCTCATGATTTATCCTTTATCTGGGTTTACATACGACCAAGTTCCCGCTGTATGGCCTGAATGTTCTGCTGCCGGTCAAGTACTGCGCTTTGCAGTTCGGTAATATTACCGCCTTTTCCGGTACGGCTGCGGTTCAGTGCCTGCTGTGCCTGAGCAAGAGCATTACGTTCATTGGTCAGCTCCTGCTGCAAAATGGCACGACGGGTATTGTCGCTGCCTTTAGGAACGATATTAACTGTGGGTTGCAGGCCGCTATAGGCTGTTGCTACCTTGGTTGCAGGCCGCGGGCGGCTGCGTATTGTGGCCGAAGCACTACTGTTGCGGTAGCTGGGGCGGCTGTCGCTGTAGCTACCGATAGCCGGTAAGTTGGCTACGGCACAATTTCCCTTTAGTTTTGAGGTATAGACAACTTCGCCGTTTTCAAGACAGGTATACACTTTTGCAACGGCACTCTGTCCTATAAACAGGCCACTGGTAAATATTAGTATGGGAATGATTTTTTTGTATGTCATTATTGAGCCTTATACTGCAATAATTCAAGTAGTCTGGTTAATGTTTTCGACTTCTTGCTGCCATTCAAGCCATTTTTCTTCAGTCTGAGCTAATTTTACTTTGAGCTCGGCCAATTGGGTAAGGGTTTGTTGTAATTTTGTCTGATTTTCGTCAAGATATGCTTCTTCACTGGCAAGAAATGCTTCATGTTGTTTGCGTTGCTGCTGCCAGTTTCCCATATCCCGTTCGGCTTTTTCGATATTTTTCAATAACGGTTTAATCAGACGGGCACGCTGCTGACGTTGTTGTGCTTCAATGCGTTTCTGCTCTTTGCGATTGTGGTTATCACGCGAATCCTGCGGCTGTTCACCGTTATGCTGATCCTGAGTTAAACGCCACTGGCGGTAATTGCTGAGGTCACCATCAAAGTGTTTCAGTTCGCCATCACTGAGATAAATTAAGGCATCAGTAGTGGATTCAAGCAGACTGCGGTCGTGAGAGACTACGATCAGTGCGCCTTTAAACGTCTGTAATGCTACAGTTAATGCATGGCGCATGTCCAGATCAAGATGGTTTGTCGGTTCGTCCAGTAGCAGCAGGTTTGGTTTTTGCCAGACTATCATTGCCAGTGCCAGACGGGCTTTTTCACCGCCGGAAAAGGGGGCGATTGGTTGTAAAGCCATATCTCCGATGAAGGCAAAGCTACCGAGGAAGTTGCGGATTTCCTGTTCGCGTACGGCCGGTGATAACTGCTGGATATGCCAGACCGGACTTTGGTCTGCACGCAGTGTTTCGAGCTGATGCTGGGCGAAATAGCCGATCTTGAGTTTTTCCGCACGGATAATCTGGCCGCTTAGTGGTTTCAGGCTGCCGGAAATGGCTTTGATAAGGGTGGATTTACCGCTGCCGTTTACCCCGAGCAGACCATAACGTGCTCCGGATTCAACTGAAAGGTCGATATCGTGCAGAACGGTTTTGTCACCATAGCCAAGGCTGATGTGTTCCAGTTTCAGCAGCGGATTGGGCAGATGGTCAGGCTGCGCAAACTGAAACGAAAACTCACTGTCCAGATGTGCCGGGGCAATGCGTTCAAGCCGTGCCAGTGCTTTGATTCGGCTTTGTGCCTGTACTGCTTTGGTGGCTTTGGCTTTAAAGCGGTCGATAAAGGATTGCAGGTGCTGAATATGAGCCTGCTGTTTAAGATAGGCAGCCTGCTGCTGAGTCAGCCGCTGTGCACGTTCCTGCTGATAAAAATCATAGTTGCCGCCGTAGAGGATAAGCTGCTGTTGTGTCAGTTCAACTGTCTGAGTGGTGGTGGCATTCAGAAAATCACGGTCATGCGAAATAATTATCTGGGTGGTATCCAGACCGGCCAGATGCTGTTCCAGCCACAATACTGTTTCCAGATCCAGATGGTTGGTAGGTTCATCCAGCAGGAGTAAATCCGTACGGCACATCAGTGCCTGAGCCAGATTCAGGCGCATACGCCAGCCGCCGCTGAATGATTTTACCGGTTGCTGCTGTTCCTGCTGTGAGAAACCAAGACCGTTGAGCAGTTTGGCTGCACGTGCCGGTGCACTGTATGCGCCGATTTCATCCAGCCTTGCATGATATTCTGCCTGTTTGAAGCCGTCGTCGTCATCTTCGGCCTGTTGCAGTAGCTGTTGCAGTTGCTGCAATTCGCTGTCGCCCTGCAAAACATAGTCCAGCGCAGGTATATCCAGTGCAGGTGTTTCCTGTTTGACAGTGGCCAGTTGCCAGTGTTTGGGTAAACGGATATCACCGCTGTCATGGCTGATTTTACCTTCAATCAGAGCGAACAGGCTGGATTTGCCGGTGCCGTTTTTACCAATCAGGCCAATACGCTGACCCGGATAGATGGTCAGGCTGGCATTATTCAAAAGTTGTTTATTACCACGTTGTAAACTAAGGTTTTTAATTTCAATCATATTAATCTGTGCGGTTAACCGTGCTGAGGGTGCACGGTATTACTGAACAATCTGGCTGAGCGGCCAGCGCGGCTTTACATTAAAACCGGCAGCAGGCTGTGCCTTGCTCAGGTGCATGGCACCGGCAAAAGCAATCATGGCGCCATTATCTGTGCAGTAGGCCATTGGCGGAAAGAATGTTTGTATTCCCGGCAAGTTGCTGAGGCTCTGGCGTAACTGCCAGTTGGCGCCGACACCGCCGGCAACAACCAGCTGCTGATAACCGGTTTGTTTTAATGCCTGTCTGGCTTTGCTGGTGAGTACATCTACTACGGCGTTCTGAAATTCGCGGCAAATATCATTGCGGATTTGCTCCGGAAGCTGTTCTTTACAGCCTGTTTCTGCGCGGATTTTGTTTACTGCGGTCAATACTGCGGTTTTTAAACCGGAAAAACTCATGTTTAAGTCGTGTGAATGCAGCATGGGGCGGGGAAAATGCAGGCTGCCCGGTTGTCCCAGTCTGGCCAGTTCTGACAGTTTGGCACCGCCGGGATAAGGCAGGCCAAGCAGTTTGGCGGTTTTATCGAAAGCTTCTCCGGCAGCGTCATCGATGCTTTCACCCAGAAGGGTATAGTCGCCAATCCCTTTTACGGCCATAAACTGGGTATGGCCGCCGGAAACCAGTAAGGCGACGAAGGGAAAGGCAGGTTTGTCTTCGCTCAGTAATGGCGAGAGCATGTGTCCTTCAAGGTGATGTACCGGAATAACCGGTTTGTTCAGGGCGAATGCCAGAGCATTGGCAAAGCTTGCGCCGGCCAAAAGTGCACCGCCCAGACCCGGTCCCTGTGTGTAGGCAATAGCGTCGATATCACTGTATGTTTTATCTGCCTCTTGCAGACAGGCCTGAGTAAGCGGTGTCAGCCGGCGGATGTGATCGCGGCTGGCCAGTTCAGGCACGACACCGCCATATTCTGCATGCATGGCAATTTGTGTATGCAGTTGATGAGCCAGCAGACCGCGCGTGCTGTCGTACAGGGCGACGCCGGTTTCATCACAAGAAGATTCTATTCCCAGTACCAACATGTTTGTGTATTTGAAATATCAGCAATAAAGCCGGTTATTTTACCTGTTTTACACGCTTTCGTGACCAAACTGTCAGTATAAGAGGGCAAATGTTTTATAATTTGTAATAAATGACTGCGTGGTTCGCAAACCTCCCACGTCAGGCGGCCGGAAAGAGGGCTTTCCGGCTGGTTCTGAAATCAAAACTAAGGAATCTGGATAATGAAACAATATTCTAAGGCTCTGGTAATTTTTTCCGGCGGTCAGGATTCAACTACCTGTCTGTTGCAGGCTATTGCTGCTTACGGGCGTGAGAATGTGCAGGCGATTACGTTTCAGTATGGTCAGCGTCATGCGATTGAACTGGAAAAAGCACGCTGGATTGCACAGGATCTGGGCGTGGCACAGACAGTAATGGATTTGTCGCTGTTGCAAAGCATTACCCATAATGCGCTGATGGATAAACAGCAGACGATTGAGGCACCGGCTGAAGGGTTGCCCAATACTTTTGTCGACGGACGGAATGCGCTGTTTTTGCTGTATGCGGCCATTTTTGCTAAGGGTCAGTGTATTCATGATGTTATTGCCGGTGTCTGTGAAACAGATTTTTCCGGCTATCCTGATTGCCGTAATGTGTTTGTCCAGTCTATGAATGTAACGCTGAATCTGGCTATGGATTATGAATTCAGGCTGATAACGCCGCTGATGTATCTGGATAAGGCGCAAACATGGGCATTGGCGGATGAGCTGGGCTATCTGGATTATGTACGGAAACACACACATACCTGTTATGATGGTATAGAGGGCGGTTGTGGTAAATGCCCGAGCTGTGTGTTGCGCGAACGGGGATTACAGACCTATCTGGCACAAAAAACAGGTGTTTAGTCTGGCTGTGCAGCTGTTCTTAGCTTTGGATTAAAAAATTTTACGTGAATAAGCCTGTTTTGCATGGGATTTACATGGTACAAACGTGAGCAGACAGGAAAGGTACAGAAATGAGTGATAATCTGAAAACCAGTATTATTGAATTTCCGCTGGATTTCCCGATTAAGGTAATGGGTGCACAGCATCCGGAATTTGAGGCTAAAGTGCTGGAGGTGGTGCAGCAGCATGCACCGGATACAGCGGCAGAAAATATTAATACCCGTCCGAGCAGTAAGGGTAATTATATTAGTGCAACGGTGGTGGTTCGTGCTGAAAATCAGGAACAGCTGGATAATATTTATCGTGCTTTAAGCAGCCATCCGATGGTGAAAGTTGTACTATGAAAGTGGTGCAGCTGGGTTTACGCTCCTATCAGCCGGTTTTTGCGGCTATGCAGGAATTTACTGCACGGCGTACGGCTGATACTGAAGATGAGTTATGGGTAGTTGAACATCCGCCGGTGTTTACTCAGGGTATGGCTGGTAAGCCCGAACATATTCTGGTGCATGATGATATCGAGGTAGTGCAGATTGACCGGGGCGGACAGGTTACTTATCACGGTCCGGGGCAGCTGGTGGTATATACGCTGATTGATTTCAAGCGCCGGCATATTACTGTGCGCGAGCTGGTGAGCCGGCTGGAAAACAGTATTATTGCTACGCTGGCTGATTACGGAATTACGGCGGTGAATGATCCGAAACGTCCCGGTGTTTATGTGAACGGTCAGAAAATTGCTTCGCTTGGTCTGCGTATTAAACAAGGCGCGGTGTATCACGGGCTGGCACTGAATGTGAATATGGATCTGACTCCGTTTACACATATTAATCCGTGCGGTTATGCCGGTTTGCATATGACCCAGATAGCGGATTTTGTTAAGCCCTGTCCGGAGCTGGCTGATGTGGCTGAGCGTTTAACCGGCTACCTGACTTTAGAATTGAATGCACCGCCGCCTGAGCGGAAATCTACACAGAAAGTTGTACTATGAATCAAGATAACAGCCAAGGGGTAAAACATAAAGGTGCGGAAAAAACTGCGCGCATTCCGATTAAGGTTGTGCCGCTGGAAGAAAAACTGAAAAAGCCGGAATGGATACGGGCACGGCTGCCAAGCAGTCAGAAGTTTTTTGAAATTAAAAGCATTGTGCGTGAGCAGAAGCTGCATACGGTATGCGAAGAAGCCAGCTGTCCGAATATTGGAGAATGTTTCAGCAAGGGTACGGCAACGTTTATGATTATGGGTGATATCTGCACCCGCCGCTGTCCGTTCTGTGATGTGGGACATGGCCGTCCTAATCCGCTTGATCCGCAGGAACCAAAGCATCTGGCTGCTTCAGTGAAAGCAATGAATTTACGTTATGTGGTGATTACTTCGGTTGACCGTGATGATTTACGCGATGGCGGGGCACAGCATTTTGCTGACTGTATTACTGCCATTCGCGAGTCCAGCCCACATACACAGATTGAGGTGCTGGTACCTGATTTTCGCGGTCGTCTGGATACCGCGCTGGATATTCTGGCACAGACACCGCCGGATGTACTGAATCACAATCTGGAAACAGCTCCGCGTCTGTATAAGCAGGCTCGTCCCGGAGCTGATTATCAGCATTCACTGAAACTGCTGAAACAGTACAAGGCATTAAGGCCGGAAGTAGCGACCAAATCCGGTCTGATGGTAGGGCTTGGAGAGAGTGATGAGGAAATTCTGGAAGTTATGCAGGATTTACGTGCTCATGATGTGGAAATGATTACTATCGGCCAGTATTTGCAGCCAAGTAACAGCCATTTGCCGGTATTGCGTTATGTTACGCCGCAGCAGTTTAAGGAGTTTGAAAAGCGTGCTTACGAGATGGGCTTTAAGCATGGTGCCATTGGTGCCATGGTACGCTCCAGTTATCATGCTGATGTTCAGGCTGAACATGCGGGTGTCGTTAATGAGTAATATTTATCGGGGAGATGCTGGCATCTCCCTTTTTATTTATTACAGCCGAAAAGTATAAAAACAGGATGCGCCTGTTTTTTTATATTTAAAGCCGGAAATAATTAAATCAGATAATTTTATATTGTTGAATTAGAATAATAATTGATTATTATTCTCAATTAAAATAATTTGCCAATAGCATAATTTGTGCTTTTGGCAATTTTTTTTGGCTGTTTAGGCAGTTATTATTAATTATCTCTAAATTGGTGAAAAATAGCAGATATTGTACTCAATTCCATTTTTATACGCAGTAAAACGGATTATCGTAGTGATTTAATCTAAATTTAAATGAAATCACAGAGTTTTTTTTGCGGTACCGGAGAAAAAAGGTTTTGACGCTTATAGGTAAATTTTTGTATGTTTGTTACCTTGTCTAATTAATTTGTGCTTTGCAGTTAGTGCAGCAAATGAGGTTTCCCGATGTCCAGCTTATACGACCACTCTCTGGTAAAAGAAAACTGCGGTTTTGGATTGATTGCCAATATTGAAGGCGAAGCCAGCCACAAGGTGGTGCGTACCGCAATTCTTGGGCTGTCACGCATGCAGCATCGCGGTGCGATTTTATCGGATGGCAAAACAGGTGATGGTTGTGGCCTGTTACTGCAAATGCCGAAAAAATTCTTTCAGGCTGTTGCCGAAGAAGAAGGAATTACGCTGGCCAAAAACTTTGCCGTAGGGATGATTTTCTTTCCCCGTGATGAGGCTTTGCTAGAAGAATATAAAGCAATAATTGAGGAAGAACTGACGCGTGAAACGCTGAATATTTCATTCTGGCGGCCTGTTCCCACCAATCCGAAAATGCTTGGTTCCATTGCTCTGGCGGATATGCCTTATATTCAGCAGGTGTTTGTTAATGCGCCTGCCGGCTGGCTGCCGCGTGATTTGGAACGGCGGCTGTTTATGACCCGCCGGCGTGTTGAAAAACGGATTAATCATCGTGATTTTTATATTTGCAGCTTATCCAATCAGACGATGATTTATAAAGGGCTGTGTATGCCCAAGGATTTGCCGCGGTTTTATCCTGATCTGGCTGATTTGCGCATGCAAAGTGCTATTTGTCTGTTTCACCAGCGGTTTTCAACCAATACATTGCCACGCTGGCAGCTGGCACAGCCATTCCGTTATCTGGCACACAATGGTGAAATTAATACTATTTCAGGTAATCGTGCCTGGGCGCGCGCACGCTCGTATAAATACCATACTCCGCTGATTCCCGATTTGCAGACTGCTGCGCCGTTTGTCAATGAAACCGGTTCGGATTCCAGCTCTCTGGATAATATGCTGGAGCTGTTTGTGAACGGCGGTATGGATTTGTTCCGGGCTATGCGTCTGCTGGTACCGCCGGCATGGCAGCACAATCCGGATATGGATGAGGATTTGCGTGCATTTTACGATTTTAATTCCATGCATATGGAACCGTGGGACGGTCCGGCCGGTATTGTACTAAGTGACGGCCGCTATGCGGCCTGTACGCTGGACCGAAATGGTTTACGGCCGGCGCGCTATGTTATTACTCAGGATAAACTGATTACGATTGCCTCTGAAGTAGGTATCTGGGATTACGCACCGGATGAAGTACTGGAAAAAGGCCGTGTCGGACCGGGTGAGTTGCTGGTGATTGATACGCGTGAAGGCCGGCTGATGCATTCGGCGGATATCAATACTGAGCTGAAAACTCGGCATCCGTATAAAGAATGGCTGGATAGAAATGTATTATCGCTGATTCCGTTTGAAAAACTGCCGGATGAAGAGGCCGGTACCTCAAGTTTGTCAGCAGACCAGTTGCTGGTTTACCAGAAACTGTTTGGTTATGACATGGAAGAGCTGGAAAATGTGGTGCGGATACTGGGAGAAAACGGACAGGAACCGGTAGGATCAATGGGTGACGATACGCCATTTGCGGTGTTGTCACAACGGCCGAGGGTACTGTACGACTATTTCCGTCAGTATTTTGCTCAGGTAACCAATCCGCCGATTGATCCCTTGCGCGAAAAACATGTGATGAGCCTGAATACTTGTATCGGGCGCGAAATGAGTGTGTTTTTTGAGGCTGAGGGAATGTCACACCGGGTGAATTTTAAATCGCCGGTATTACTGTACTCTGATATGCAGCAGTTATTGCAGTTATCAGCTGAGCATTATCAGCATCATCATCTGGATGCTGTCTATAACCCGAATGAAACCAGTTTGCAGGAAGCGCTGGTACATTTATGCGATGAAGCTGTGGCTGCTGTCAGAAACGGTGCTGTTCTGCTGGTGATATCAGACCGCAATGTCAGCCGGAATGCTATTGCTATTCCTGCTGTTTTCAGTGTCGGTGCTATTCAGCAGCGTCTGGTCGAAACCAATTTGCGCTGTGATGCCAATATTATTGTTGAAACTGCCTCGGCACGTAATCCGCACCATTTTGCGGTACTGATTGGTCTGGGTGCCACGGCAGTGTATCCGTATCTGGCGTATGAAAGTCTGGCCAGAATGGTTAGCATTGGTGCAATTACCAAACCATTACGGCAGGTAATGCTGAATTTCCGCAATGGTATTAATAAGGGGCTGTATAAAATCATCTCCAAAATGGGTATTTCAACGATTTCTTCCTATCGTTGTGCCTGTTTGTTTGAAGCAGTGGGCTTTCATCATGAAGTGATGCAGTTATGCTTTAAGAATATGATTAACCGGATTGAAGGTGCAACATTTGCCCAGCTGGATGATGAGCTCAGATGGCTTCACAAGCGGGCATGGCAGAAAAGCCGCGGACTGGAAATCGGCGGTTATCTGAAATACAAGCCGCAGGGTGAATATCATGCCTATAATCCTGAGGTGGTGAATACATTGCAGGCGGCCATAAATACCGGAGACTATAGCCGTTACCGTCGCTATGCAGATGCAGTTAACCACCGTCCGCCTGCTATGCTGCGAGATTTGCTGCGTCTGAAAACTGATAATGCAACGCCGGTTAAGCTGGAACAGGTAGAAGCAGCAGAAAATCTGTATAAGCGCTTTGACAGTGCAGCAATGTCTATTGGCGCACTGAGTCCGGAAGCGCATGAAGCGCTGGCTACTGCGATGAACCGTCTGGGTGGTTTCTCCAATTCAGGAGAGGGTGGCGAAGATCCGAACCGCTACGGCACTGAACGGGTATCACGGATTAAACAGGTGGCTTCCGGCCGTTTTGGTGTAACACCGGCTTATCTGATGAGTGCAGATGTTATTCAGATTAAAGTGGCACAGGGTGCCAAGCCGGGTGAAGGTGGTCAGTTACCCGGCGATAAGGTGACTCCGTACATTGCTCAACTGCGCTTTGCCGTGCCCGGGTCTACGCTGATTTCGCCGCCACCGCATCATGATATTTATTCAATTGAAGATTTGGCACAGCTGATTTTTGACTTGAAGCAGATTAATCCGCGTGCGCTGATTTCAGTTAAGCTGGTGTCTTTACCGGGTGTGGGGACGATTGCTACCGGTGTGGCTAAGGCATATGCGGATCTGATTACTATTTCCGGCTATGACGGCGGTACCGGTGCCAGTCCGATAACCAGTGTGAAATATGCCGGCAGCCCGTGGGAACTGGGTCTGGCTGAAACTCAGCAGGCTCTGGTAGAAAATAATCTGCGCCATAAAGTGCGCTTACAGGTTGACGGTGGTCTGAAAACCGGGCTGGATATTGTGAAGGCAGCTATTCTGGGGGCTGAAAGTTTTGGTTTTGGTACCGGACCGATGATTGCACTGGGCTGCCGCTATCTGCGCATTTGCCATCTGAATAACTGCGCTACCGGTGTAGCGACACAGGATGATACTCTGCGCCATGAACATTTCCACGGTCTGCCTGAAAAAGCAATGAATTATTTCAAATTCATCGCACAGGATGTACGCGAAATTATGGCGCAGCTCGGTGTAACTCAGTTAACTGATTTAATCGGCCGTACTGAGTTACTGGAAATTGTTTCCGGAATTACGCCTAAACAAGGTACGCTGGATTTGAGCAAGCTGCTGTATTCCCCGAAAGTACCGGATGGCAGCTCACGCTACTGTACCCAGACCAATCCTCCGTTTGATCCGGGACGCCTTAACCGTACCATCATGCAGGATATTGGTGATGCGATACAAAGCGGTGAGGATGTTGAATTAAATTATGATATTAATAATACCGACCGTTCAGTAGGTGCCTCATTATCCGGCCGGATTGCAGAGACTTACGGTAATCGTGGTCACGTGCCCCAGCGTTTTGATATCTATCTGACCGGAACAGCCGGACAAAGTTTTGGCGTATGGCTGGCCGGAACAGTAAATTTATATCTCACCGGGGATGCCAACGATTATGTGGGTAAAGGTATGGCCGGCGGCAAAATTGTGATTCATCCGCACGGTGGCACAGCTTTCCGTCCTGAAGACACGACAATTATCGGCAATACCTGTCTGTATGGTGCTACCGGTGGCAAGCTTTTTGCTTCCGGTAAGGCCGGAGAACGGTTTGCCGTGCGCAATTCCGGCGCTACGGTGGTCGTAGAAGGCATTGGTGACAATGGCTGTGAATATATGACTGGTGGTGTGGTATGCGTACTCGGTAAAACCGGAATTAATTTTGGTGCCGGTATGACCGGCGGCTTTGCCTATGTACTGGATGTAGATGGCTGCTTTAAACAGCGGATTAATCCGGAGCTGGTGGAAGGGCTGGATATCAGTGAATTAACTATGCATCAGGAAAATCTGCGCGGGTTAATTGCTGAGCATGTAGAGAATACCCACAGTCCGTTAGGGGAGCGCATTCTGGCAGAATGGGATAATTATGTCAGCCGTTTTGTGCTGGTTAAACCGAAAGCCAATGATGTTGATGCGTTACTGGGACATAAGCCGCGTACAGTTACAGAACTGCGTGCAGTGACCCAGTAAACCCGCCGGATAATGCAGAAATAATTAGAAATATTGCAAGGAACACCAGATGAGTCAACGCGAAAATGTTTATCAGTTTATTGATGTGCCGCGTGTCGATCCCCCGAAAGAACCGCTGACTGTACGTCGGCATGAGTTCGCGGAAATTTATCAGCCGTTTACTACTGCACAGGCTATTGCGCAGGCAGACCGCTGTCTGGCCTGTGGTAATCCGTACTGTCAGAATAAATGCCCTTTACACAATAATATTCCCAACTGGTTGCGACTGGCCAATGAAGGAAGAATTATCGAAGCAGTTGAACTGGCACACTCTACCAACAGTCTGCCGGAAGTCTGCGGACGGGTTTGCCCGCAAGACCGCTTGTGTGAAGGTGATTGCACGCTGAATGCTGAATTCGGAGCGGTTACGATTGGAGCCATTGAAAAATACATTACTGAACAGGCTTTTGCACAGGGATGGCATCCTGATATCAGTAAGGTGGAAAAAGTAGGCAAAAAAGTGGCGGTAGTCGGTGCCGGTCCGGCCGGGCTGGGCTGTGCCGATGTACTGATTCGTAATGGTGTGGATGTTACAGTTTACGAACGGGCGACAGAAATCGGCGGTTTACTGACTTTCGGTATTCCGGCTTTTAAACTGGAAAAAGAAGTGATGATGCGCCGCCGTCATGTACTGACTGATATGGGTATTGAGTTCAGACTGGGGGTAACAGTAGGTGAAGATGTTACCTTGCAGGAACTGGAGCAGCAGTATGATGCGGTATTTCTGGGTGTAGGTACTTATCAGGGGCTGCGTGCAGGTATTGAAAATGAAGATGCCGCTGGTGTTTATCTGGCATTACCTTATTTAATCGGCAATACCGAACATTTGCTGAATATTCCCAGTAAAGATTATGTTTCTATGGCCGATAAACGCGTAGTGGTTCTTGGCGGTGGTGATACTGCCATGGATTGTGTGCGTACAGCTTTACGTCAGCAGGCAAAAGAGGTTATCTGTGCCTATCGCCGCGATGCGGCCAATATGCCCGGATCAAAAAAAGAATTCAATAATGCGCGTGAAGAAGGTGTTCAGTTCAAATTCAATGTGCAGCCACAGGCAGTAGTGACTGATGCTGATGGTACAGTAAGCGGTATTCAGGTAGTAAAAACCATAATGGGCGCGCCGGATGAACGCGGGCGCCGGCGTGCTGAAATTGTTGCCGGCAGTGAAGAAGTGATTGCCTGCGATGCGGTGATTGTGGCGTTTGGTTTTGCTCCGCACAGTATGCCCTGGTTAAACAGTGTTGGTGTTACTGTGGATGAACGCGGCCGGATTCAGACCTGTGGTGAATATAAACAGCAGACAGCCAACCCCAGAATTTTTGCCGGTGGTGATATTACCCGTGGTTCTGATCTGGTGGTTACTGCTATTGCCGAGGGTCGTGATGCGGCACAAAGTATTATGGATTATCTTGAAGTTTAGAAACTTTGTTATCTGAATCAAACAGCTTGCTGCCATATTTCTGGCAGCAGGCTGTTTGTTTGTTCTGATACCGCATATTAGTGTTGTGCCAGTATCTGAACTGCCGCACGTTTACCCCAGTAGCAGGCTTCTTCAAAAATCGAATAACCGGATAAATCACTGTGTGCAAACTGTAAGCGACCGGTATAAGTACGCAGTGACTGTAAACCCTGATTGGACAGATAGCCCGGTTGCGGTACAGCCATGGCATGGCCACGTAAACTTAAACGCGCCTGCAACATACGCCGGCGTAGTTTAACTCCATAGATTTGCTCGAGTTCTGCGGCCGCACACTGATAAATTTCATCGGTTGATGCAGACAGCATCCAGCGGCGCACATTAGCAGGGGTATCATGATTCAGTGCAGTATAGGCGGTAAATGAGGTATAGGCTGGTGGCCCCTGCCGGATTTGCTGGTGGGTTGCCACCACATAACCCAGTCCTTTTCCCTGATAGAGGATATTATCCCAGGCGAGTTTGCTGCCCTTGCGTTCTGCCGGAAAACCACGCAGCAGAAAGTTCGCCACAATCCATGGTGCATATTGCGGCATATGGATATCCGGTTTGAATCCGTACTGCTGAATATCTTTAACCACATGGGCTGCAATATAAAGTGGCATGGCACATACAGCATGCTGTGCCTCAAGCCAATAATATTGTTGCTGCTCTGTACAGATAAGCAGGCGAACACCCTGATTATGCTCCTCAATTGAAACAACAAAGGCATTGATACTATATGGCTGAGTGCGTGGCAAACTAATATCCGCCAGACTGGTTGCCGGATGCAGGCGGCAGAATGTGCGTATCCGTTGCGACAGTTCATTCAAACCATCAGGCCATGTCATTATTGTGCCATGCTCATTTTGCTGATTACCGCGCGCACAAAAATAGTGCAAACCTGCCCAGGCACTGATTTGTCTGATACCTTGTCCGTAATCATCACGGCAGCAATAGTCCAGATACCACAAAAATGTCGGCGAACGATAGTTTTGCTGCTCAAGCCAGTCAGCAAATGTTATTTTTTCCAGACGGCGCCATTGACTATCCATGCTGGCTAAATCAAGCGGAATAGTGAATAAACGCTTACCATCCGTACCACGCTGATTACTGAGCATGTGTATAAACTGAAAAAAGCGTTTACTGTCGGCATCTGTATGCGGCAGTAAATCGTTCTGCCATTGTTGCTGATAAAACAGACGCTCATTAGGTACTTGAAGCAAAGCCCGCTCATCATAAACACCATGCTGACAAAGCTGTAAATCATTAAGTAGTTCGCGAATATGTTCTGATTCAGGCGAAGGCAGGGGCAGATAATGGGCTCCGGTCGGATAGTTTACGCCAAACTGCTGTTCGCCGCGGTTATTGCCATTGCGTTCAGCCCCGTCAAGTAAAATATAATCCTGCATGCCTTGTCTGGATAATTGCCACGCCGCAGCCAGAGCTGCCGCCCCGCTGCCGACAATCACAGTATTCACGCTGAATCTGGGTATCTCTGCAGGGACATTTATACGGGCATCACGAATAGCATGGCCGGTTGCCTTACCGGGAAAATCTATACTGACTGGCGGTTGCCCGGGTCTGAAATAGCGCCATGCCTCATAGCCGGTTAAACCTACCATACTGGCACCGAGTACATGGCTGAGAAAACGGCGACGACTGATTTTCATTTCTGCTATTCCTTTAGCGCATGACAGCGCGCCAGTCAGCCTCAAAATACTCTACCAGCTTTTGTGTATTCAGATGATTGGGTTCAACAGAGCGGCGTTGCATATCTTTCGGAAAAATAAACATTTCTCTTGTACTATCGGCATCCAGATAGCGTGTTGGTACCTGATAATGATCAGGAATCAGAAATTCACCGCTCTGATTTGCCATTACATAACCCCATTCACCGAATGACGGAACATAAACATGGTAAGGCAGAGTCTTTAAGCCGGCCGTTTCCAGCGTGTTTACAATACACCAGAACGCATTCGGGGCAAAATAAGGTGAAGTGGACTGCACTACGATATTGCCCTGAGGATTTAAATGCTGTGCAACCATCCGGTACATCGGAACCGAATACAGCTTGCCCAGAGAAAAATTAGACGGGTCGGGAAAATCGATAATGATTGCATCAAATTTCTGCTGATTGTGTTCCAGCCACTGTGCTGCATCCGCATTGATAATATGCATTTTCGGATTATTCAGTGAATTCTGGTTAAGCTGGCGCAGATGAGTTGAGTTCCGAAATACTTTAGTCATGCTGGCATCCAGATCGACCAGAGTAACCTGCTTAACCTGAGGGTATTTCAGTACTTCACGAGCAGCCAGTCCGTCACCGCCGCCCAGTATCAGAACGCTGGTAGTCTGAGGATTCTGTTCCATTACCGGCAAGACCAGTGCTTCATGATAACGGGCTTCATCTATTGAAGAAAATTGTAAATTGCCGTTGATAAATAAACGGGTATCATTATGCCATTTTGTAATGACCAGACGCTGATAAGGAGAGGCTGTGCTGTATACGACCGGATCGCCGAAATAATGCTCTTCTGCCTTATCGGTAATTTTATTGGCATAGCAGAAAAGAAGAATCAGAATAAGCAGAACCACATTACCGCGCAGATACAGGCTGCGGTAGCGGCGTAAGTTTTTTTTAAATAACCGTGCAGTTAATAATGCAACAACCGTATTCAGTATACCGAACAGCAGAGCACTTCTGGCCATACCGAGTTTGGGTGCCAGAATCAGGGGAAAGAGCAGGGAAACAGCCAGTGCACCCAGATAATCAAAAGTCAGCACCCGGCTAACAACTTCTTTAAATTCAACTTCCCGCAAATTGAGTACCCGCATGACCAGCGGCAGTTCCATTCCGGTAACAATACCAATGGTCAGCACCATTCCGTACAGTATCGAACGAAAAGGTGTCTCAGAGAAACCAAACAGAACAAACAGCAGCAGCGCAGAAATACCGCCAACGATACCCACCAGAATTTCGATATCAATAAAACGGCTTAATGCATCTTTGTCCCTGATATAGCGTGTCATATGTGCACCGATACCCATCGCAAACATGTACACGCCGATAATTGAAGAAAACTGAAGTATCGAATCACCAAGCAGATAACTGGCCAGAGCAGCAATAATCAGTTCATATGCCAGACCGCAGCTGGCTACCACAAATACCGATACAATTAAAGCAGGATTCACCATTTATCCTTTTATTCATTTTGTCTGCTTCAGGCACAGGCTGCTGTGAGGCATCCTGTCTGACTAAACTGTATATACTGATAAGGCAGCAGTTATATTCAGATGTTAAATTTCTGCATAATAAAGTAAATTCAACACTATACAAAATAATTATTATACGGTATGTTTAACATCAGAAATAATCGGGATAATAAATAATGACAATTCCTTTATTGCAATATCTCCAATATTTAAAATATTTTGCGGTGGCGCTGTCCATGCTAATCGCATTTGCTTTGTTATATATGCGTATTACTCCTGTAGCTGAGCTGAAATTAATTAAACAGGGGAATATTGCCTGTGCTGTTTCGCTGAGCGGCTCAATGATTGGTTTTTGCATCACTCTGACTTCCAGTATGCTGCAATCAGTTAATCTGGTCAGTTTTATTATCTGGGGCATAGCAGCCATGATTATTCAGATTCTGGTGTATTTGATTGCTACCCTGCTGATACCTAAAGCTAATCAGGAACTGGTTAATAATAATATTGCAGTCGGAATTCTGTTTTTTGGTTTGTCTGTGGCTATCGGTATTCTCAATGCTGCAGCATTAAGTTAAAAATTAACTTTATTTAAACTGGATACGAACAATGGTAATGAATTCAATTTTTGGCAGTAATGGTCTGGGTGGCTTCATTAAGAAACAATTTATTGACGTTATCCAGTGGGAAAATCCTGACCCGGATGTATTAATGTGGCGGTTTCCCTTACAGGATCAGGAAATTCAGAATGGTGCTGCTCTGGTGGTGCGTGAAGCACAGTCTGCTCTTTTTGTGGATGAAGGTCAGATTGCAGATCAGTTTGGTACAGGAACATTTACCCTTAATACCCAGAATCTGCCTTTACTCACCAATCTGAAAAACTGGAGTAAATTATTTCAGTCTCCATTTAAATCGGATGTGTATTTTTTCAATCTGCGTCAGCAATTATCCAGACGCTGGGGGACTGCACAGCCAGTTACCATTCGCGACAGTGATTTTGGCGCCATCGCTGTACGCTCGTTTGGCATGTACACTTTTCGCATTGCCCAGCCGGCAGTTTTCTTTCGTGAAGTAAGCGGTGTCTGTGAAGAATACCGAACTGAAACACTGGAAGAGCAGTTGCGTAATCTGGTCATTACTCAGATGGCCACTGCTTTTGGCAATTCTTCTATTCCTTTTCTGGATATGGCTGCTAACCAGCTAATGCTGTCACAGCAAATGATCACATTACTGAAACCGGCTTTTGCAGAGCTCGGACTGGAGCTGGAAAAGTTTACTGTGGAAAGCATTACTCTGCCGGAAAATCTGCAAAAGCGTCTCGATGAGCGTATCGGCATGGGTATTGTCGGGGATATAGCACGTTACACCCAGTATCAGACTGCACAGGCCATTCCGCTGGCAGCGGAGAATGAAGGCGGTATTGCCGGAATTGGTGCCGGACTGGGGGTCGGTATGAATATAGCCACTGTGATGACTTCAGGCCTAACCGGAACGGTGGCTGCACAGACTGCACCGGCCGGTAGTACTGAAAACGGATCTTCAGATTTAACTGCGCGGCTCGCGCAACTGAAAACATTGCTGGAGCAAAATCTGATTAGTCAGAATGATTATGATACTGCCAAGGCTGAGATTATCAAAAAAATCACCGGTTAATTCGCAGTATGAATAGTTCATCCTCTTATCTGCTGCACACAAGCTGTCCCAGCTGCGGGGCTGAAATCGGAATCCGTTCAGCCACTGCAGTCACTGCGGTTTGCGGCTATTGTCATTCTGTTTTATTAGTTAATCAGAATAAACTGCTTCAATCAGGGCGCCATTCTGCAGTATTGAATGATTTATCTCCGCTGCAAATCGGTACTACCGGTAAGTGGCAGGGTAAGTCATTTATTCTGATCGGGCGTATACAAGTACATTATGAAGCAGGTTTATGGAATGAGTGGCATGCACTGTTAGAAGATGGCAGCAGTGCATGGCTGTCTGAAACTAATGACCGTTTTGCTTTTACCCGTTTGCAGCCGCCATCTGCCGGTGAGGAAAAATTACCCGAATTCAGTAGTCTGAAAGTCGGTAAAACATTTTTTAAGTATCAGTCACGTTGGTATGCTGTAGCTGATATTCACAAAACCAGCCGGGGTCAGTATGTGGCTGAAGGTGAGTTACCTGTATCGCTGCCAAATTCTGAAACAGCACTGGTAGCTGATTGCCGTAATGGTTTGTCATTTATTACGTTGGATTACTCATCCGGTCAGCAACAGCCTGAAGTATTTGCAGGCCGGGGAGTGAGCCTGAAATCACTGAAACTGCAAAACACTCGCAGAAAAGAACAGATACGCAGCCAGGCCGGTTATGTAAAAGGCAGTACTAAAAGAGGTAAATGCCCGAGTTGCGGCGGTGAAATTCTCTGGGTAAGCGGGGTAACCGATTACGTACTATGCCAGTATTGCCACGGTCAGATGGATATGAGTGAAGACGCGGCATTACAGAAAAACATCAGTGAGAAGCGTGAATGGTATGAGCGTCAGTTAACCATTAAAATTGGCAGTAAAGCACGTATCAACAATGAAGACTGGTGGGTACTGGGTGCAATGATACTGGTGGAATTACCAGTACAGATAGCTTTTCCGGATGTACCTTTGTATGTTCAGGTTATGCGTGAAGAGACAGAGGAAGAAGACAGTCTTGGCTGGACTGAATATCTGCTTTACTCACCCAGAAAAGGCTTTTTATGGCTGCTGGAGCTGGAAAATAATCAATGGGCAATGGCTTCAACACTGGACGATTGGCCTATTTTAAACGGACCATTGCAACCTCTCGATTTAAAAAGAGAAGATATTCCGTTTTTATATGATTATGCTGCCCATGTAATGTATGCTGCCGGTGCATTTTACTGGCAGGTTGCTCCGGGCGACAGAATGTATTATATCGATTATGGTTGCAAGGCGCATAAACTGTCTACAACGCTCACGGACAACGAACAATCATGGTCTGTGGTCAGCACCATCCCTGCTTCTCTGGTGGCTGCATGGTTTCAAAATGATAAAAATATCAGTATTAAAGCAAAACCCCTTGAGCGGGATAAAGCTGTTGAAATTGTGCGTGAACATCAAGGCATTAAAGCAAAAGATTTTAATGCCGACAATATCAGAAAATGGTCCCGGCAAACCTTTATAAATTCTCTGTTTAATATTTATAACCCTAATTTCTGGATAGCTTTATTTGTTGTTTTAAATTTACCAGTAATTTTTATAATATTGGTCGGCGGACCGGCTGATTATGACTATGGAATTGATGCGGTACTAGTGTTTATACTTGCTTTTAGTTTACTGTCGACTGTGCCCAAATTAAAAACTCGTCAATTAAATAAAACCAGAAAATATAATATTTATATTGCTGCAATACTATTAATTGCATTTACATGGATAGATTATGCCGCGCATGAAACAGATACAAACTCTTCGGGCGGGCATTATTATAGTAGCAGCGGGCGATGGCACAAATAAAACAGCTTAGTCATAGTGTAGGGCAGCACTGTTTACTGGATGTTTATCAAACAAACGGTAACTGGTTGCAGGATGCTGTTGCCATCGAAGAATTATTGCGTCAGACTGCGCAGGCAGCACAGGCGCATATTCTTACCAGTTATTTTCATACTTTCGGCGGCAACGGTGGTGTTACGGGTGTATTGTTATTGGCTGAATCACATATCAGTATCCATACATGGCCTGAACATCACTATGCTGCCATTGATATATTTATGTGCGGACAGTTACTGACTGAAGCTGCTGTGGCAAAATTACAAAAATTATTACCGGAAGCACAGATGCAGATTCGCTGGTTAGCACGCGAATATTTGCCAAAAGTATAAAATTTTTTCTGAACTGAAATCAGGGTAACAATAATCAAAACATACTTTTCAATCTCAGAAACGATGCCTGCAGAAATTCCGAACATATTGAATAAATATTTGCTGTAAAAAAGAATACAGATTACTTGTATTTGTAAGTCCTGATTACTTCTGTGCACCATGTGCAATAACTATCCAGAGCAGAATAATCAATTGCGCATATACAAAAATCAGACCAATACCTGCGAATTGGTCTGATTAAGAAGTGTAGCTTATCTGAGACTGAGTACCGGAATATCAGCCGTAATTACTTCCAGTAACGCCACCATGGAATGGAATTGTGATCCTGCCATGGTTTCTGTAAATACGGGCTGTTCGGGAAATTCTGTGCCAGTACACGTTTGGTATCATCACTGAGTTTCTGCTCGCCCAGATTTGCATATGCTGAAACCATGATTGCCAGAGCTTCTTCAACATTTGGCGTATTCTGAAATTGAGAAATTACAGTCTGTGCCCGTCCTACCGCAGCAAGCCATGCACCGCGCTTCATATAATAGCGTGCCACGGAGAGTTCATTACCACCCAGTGCATCCAGCAGTTTCTGCATTTTGGCACGGGCGTCGTCAGCATATTTGCTCTGTGGAAAATACTGTACGAGCAGAGCAAAAGTAGCATAAGCTTCACGGTTTGCTTTAGGATCGCGGTCAGACCAGTCCTGTTTTGCCAGTTTGCTGACAAATGATTTGTCTTCATTGAGCTGAATCAGCGCTTTCAAATATAGCGCATAATCCATATTCGGATGTTGCGGATAAAGACGCTGGAACTGTTCAATAGCAACCAGTGCCTTATCGTTCTCATCATCCTTATAATAAGCATAAGCCGTATCCAGCTGAGCCTGTTCGGCATAAGAACCATAAGGAAAACGTGCCTGCAGAATTTCGTATAATTTCTCTGCATGAGTATAATTACGGTGCATCAGCTCATCATGTGCTTCATTGTACAGACGCTGAACTGACCAGTCCTGGGTAATCTGGGAATCTTTATCTACCGTACTTGTGCTGGCACAGGCACTCAGTAACAGGCCTAAGGCCACCGCCAAAAACAAATTTTTCATGAAAGACACTTCTTTGTTAGAGAATGATGACGATTATAACGATGATTTGCCATTTACGGCAGATGATAGTACACAAAGTTATAAAAATTGGACAGTACCTAATGAACTGGCCGGCCTGCGTCTGGATGCCGCACTGGCAAAACTGGCACCGGAATTTTCCCGCAGCCGGCTGACTGCGTGGATAAAAGACGGACATGTCACAGTCAATGGCAGCGTAGTCCCGCCCAAGTATAAACTGATTGGCGGCGAAGCCATACAGGCAGCCATCCAGCAGGATGAAAGTCAGCTGGCTTTCATACCGCAGGCTATGTCACTGGATATTATATATGAAGATGATACTGTACTGGTACTGAATAAACCGGCCGGGCTGGTTGTACATCCTGCAGCAGGAAACTGGCAGGGCACATTACTCAATGGTCTGCTCGCGTATTGCCCGGCACTGACACAAGTACCACGAGCCGGTATCGTGCACCGTCTGGATAAAGATACCAGCGGATTAATGGTTGTTGCCAAAACCATAGTCGCACAAACTCATCTGGTTCGTCAGTTACAGGCACGGACAGTCAAACGTACCTATCGTGCTGTTGCTGACGGGGTAGTGCCGTTTGACGGTAAAATTGAAACACTGATCGGACGTGATCCGCATAATCGTACCCGTATGGCTGTAGTCCCTTTTGGCGGCAAAGAGGCCATTACGCATGTAAAAGTACTCGAACGTTATGCTGATTTCAGCTATATCGAATGTCAGCTGGAAACCGGCCGTACTCATCAGATTCGCGTGCATATGAAAGCTGCCGGACATCCGCTTGCCGGAGATGCTCTTTATGGTAATCCGCGCCATCACGCCACAACAGAAGTCAGAGACGCTGTTAAAATGCTGGCACGTCAGGCACTGCATGCCTACCGGCTGAGTTTTATTCATCCGCAAACTCAGGAGAACATGCAATTTGAAGCTCCGTTACCGACTGATATTTATCATTTACTGTCTGTACTGCGTTTACAGGCTGGCATGGACTCTTCCATTAAAACCGAAGACCAATGGCAGCAGCGGCTGAGTGCGGAAGCATCTGAAGATGAAGACTGGGACGACGATGATTATGATGTGGATGTTATTTATGTACGCGAATAGGACAGAGGAATGAATCAGTGGGACATGAATCGGGCACTCGGTCTGAATCAGAATAAAAATGTCTTTTTTAATGCACAATGGCCGGCACCAGCCAGTGTGCATACCTTGTTTACAACACGTCAGGGCGGTGTGAGCCAGCCACCGTTCAGTTCATTGAATGTCGGAGCACATGTCGGTGATAACGCAGATGCCGTGCAGCATAATCGTGCATTAGTACAACAACAGGTAGCAAAACCTCTGGCTTATCTGAATCAGGTGCACAGCGCAGATGTTATTAATGCTGTGTCTGCGTTAACTGCATTGCAGTCAGGTACACCGGCCAATGCTGATGCAAGCTTTTGTCACCGCGGCGAATCAGCAGCCTGTGCGATTATGACAGCCGATTGTTTGCCGGTATTATTGTGTGACCGTGCCGGAACAGTAGTTGCCGCTGCACATGCCGGCTGGCGCGGGCTGGCAAACAGAGTATTGCAGAATACTGTAGAGGCTATGCAGGTTAACCCTCTGGAAATATTAGCTTATCTTGGTCCTGCAATCGGACCGGAAGCTTTTGAAGTCGGCGCTGAGGTATGGGAGGTGTTTTGTCTGAAACAGCCAAAGGCACAGACTGCATTTACAGATATTGGTAATGAGCACTATCTGGCTGATATTTATGCCCTGGCACGGCTGGCTCTCGCAGATGCCGGCGTGCATCAGGTATATGGTGGAACGGAATGTACCGTATTGCAGCGTGAGCGTTATTTTTCTTATCGTCGTGACGGGAAAACCGGACGTATGCTCAGTGCAATCTGGCTCGAATAAAACCGCAATGGATTAAATTGCTTACAAATCGAATTCATTTTTTAGCCAGAGCATCAATGTTTTTTAGAAAAGAATCAACTTAAAAATAAATCGTTGATACTTCTGCCGAAAAATTTAATCCGGTCATGCATGCTAATAAAGTGGTAAGTATCTGATAATAATGCTTAAATAATATTGTAGGTATATACTTTGTTAAATTAACTATATAAAACTGATTTAGAAGTTGATAATTATCGTGATATAATTCAACTAGTTATAACAATCAATAAATTATGTAAAATAATTTTTTCTTAACCAGCATTATAAACAGGGGATAAAACATGGGTAATTTCTTAAAAAAACTTTTTGGCAGCAAAGAGAAAAATACTGATCAGCATACAACAGAGCTTTCCGAGCCAGAGCTTACCATTGCACGCGCAAATAACGAGATACAATTACGCACGCAGATAGCAATAGATACTTGGGGTCTTGATACTGCTGAATGGAGTGCAGACCTTGATACCGGTACGATTACTTTTGTCAGTCATGAAAAAAAACTGATGGTAACTGCCCCAGTACAAATAGTTGGTACATACAATACTGAAGACAATACCTGGTTATGGGGATGGGATCATCCGTCAGTCAGTGAATCGCTCAGTGTAGCTGCACAAAAAGTACAAGATTTTGGTACAGAATATCATCTGGAAGCACTCACCACTCGCAAACTTGAGATTTCTATGGATGATGCATGGGGATTTGCTGCACTTGCGTGTTACCTCAGCGGCGGTGAAGGCTGCTATACCGGTTCGGCAGACACAACGAAAATATTCATGGTCTATGGTACGGTAACAATAAGTAATAAAGACTAACTAGCAAACTATTATCTAAGTAATCAGTAAGATTAGATGTGCATTACTTTGCGGATATGACATTGAAATTTCCATAAATAAGCGCTTTAACAGAGGAGCACTGCTTTTATGTGCTGATAGGTATATACTAATATCTGCAAATAAATTAATTTAAAATCCAAATAATAATTAACACTTAATTTAAATTTTAAATTACATTTAACCATTTACTCTTAATATTTTTAATCATTAACTATTAGATATTTATGGTATTTAATATTGTATAATCAAATACTTTAAAATTTACCAAATATATTGAAATTAAATTGATTCAAATGACATTAACAATTAACAAAAAATCTTATTGTTTATTGTTATATATTTACATATAATGTCAAGTTTATAAGATTTTCAACAGATATATGAAATTTTCAATATCTGACTGGCATGCTGTTAGTCCTTTTCATCATACGCCGGAAGACTGGCAAAAATGGGTTGCTCAGCGCAGAAATGTAGGTGGTTTACCGGTTAAAGATGTGGATTTATCTTTTTTGCCGGCAATGAAAAGACGCCGCTTAAGCTCTGCTGCTCGTTTGATGTTTGCTGCGTCATGGCCGCTGCTGCAAGAGGATGCTTCCTGTCCGGTAGTTTTTGTTTCTCATGATGGTGAGATCAACCGCAGTTTTCAATTGTGGAAAAGCCTGATACAGCAAGAAGAGTTATCACCCACTTCGTTTGCCTTATCAGTACATAATGCCATTATCGGACAATGGTCGCTGATGCGGGGTGATATGAGCGAAAGTATTGCGCTGACTGCCAGATACAATGGTTTGGAAATCGGAGTTACTGAGGCTGTAGGTCTGCTGGAAGAGGGGGCATCACAGGTTTTGGTAGTTGTAGTAGAAGAACCTCTGGCTGAGGAATATAACGTAGCTGCTGTACGTGCTCCGTTTCCGCTGGCACTGGGGTTAATTATTACCAGAGGTGAACAGGTAAGCCTGACTTATTCAACAGCAGATACTGGCAACGAATTATTATCTGGTGAACTGAATTATTACAGTAGTGCACTGGAATGGATTACACAGCAGATTACAGCGCAACCGGTGCGTCATCAATCTGCGGAGCAAGGTATCTGGCAGTGGCAAATTGGTTAACGGATTGGTGTAACTGGCTGTGGCGCTGGTGTGCAACAGCAATGGGTTTTGTAATTTTTGGTGTATTCGGGCTGCTGTTTAAAATAATTCTGTGGCCTTATACCTTACCTGCTGCAAGAAAAAATGCAGATAGCCAGATAAAAGCGCGACGGCTGGTTGCATCTGTCTGGGCGGCATTTATCCGTTATCTGAGTATCACAGGAGTTATTGCTGTCCGCTATCATGGTTTTGAACGTTTGGGTCGCCCCGGGCAACTGATTCTGGTGAATCATCCTTCATTACTGGATGTTGTGTTTATGCTGGCCAAGGTGCCGGTGCTCAACTGTATTGTTAAGAAGGATTTGTTGCATAATCCGGTAATGAAAAACTCGATACTTGCCTGTGGATTTTTACCGAATGATGAATCCTTACAGGTTATTGAGGATGCGGATGCAATACTGCGCAGCGGGCAGAGTATGCTGATTTTTCCTGAAGGCACACGTACCGGATGGGATAATAAAATTTGTTTTAATCGTGGTGCTGTGTCTATCGGATTACGCAGTGCCAGCGTAATTACTCCGGTCGTGATTGTCATGAATCCGCCGGCACTGAAAAAAAACCAACCCTGGTATCAGATACCAAAACAGAAAATTCATTATGATTTTTATGTTGGTGATGATATCGATCCACAGCAGTGGTTACAACGCAAACCTTTGCCAATTGCGGCAAGACAACTTAACCAGCAGTTGCAGGAATATTTCCAGCAGGAATGCAGTAGAAGAAAGTAGTAAATGAGCGATTTAGTTATTCAGATTAAAGAATTAATTATTGACAGTTTAGGGCTGGAAGATATCACAACAGATGATATAGGTGATGATATGGCCTTATTCGGGGATGATGGTCTAGGACTTGATTCAGTAGATGCTCTGGAGTTAGGTCTGGCTATCCAGAAAAAATTTGGTTTGCAAATGGAAAGTGACAGCAGCCAGCTGCGCGAGTATTTTTTTAGTGTTAATACATTAGCAAATTACATCCAAAGCAAACGTTAAAGATAACCTGTTTTTATTTTAAAAGGGAAACCTGTGTATGACTGAACAGGAAATTTATGCCATTCTGGCAAATGCACTGGAAAATCTGTTTGAAATTGCTCCAGAGCGAATCAAACCGGAAGCCGATTTATTTGCGGATTTAGAAATTGATAGTATTGATGCTATTGATCTGATTGATTATATCAAGCGCCAGACTGGACACAAATTACAGGCAGAGGATTTTCGCAATGTGCGTACGGTAGCTGATGTAATTCAGGCAGTCATGAACAAGGCCAAACAGGCCGAGAATGCCTAAATTATATCCGGTAATTAATACTGTACTCGTTCTGGTCAGTATCCTTTACCCGTTTATCTGGTATTTTGGTCAAAAATACACCGGTGTTATTCCGGTTGCAGTATTAATGGCGCTGATCTGGCTGTTACGGGCATTACTTAATCGTCAGCCATTACAAAAGCTGTTGTCATGTGCAGTAATGTTACTGTTTATCGTTTTAGCATGGCTGCATTCAGCTAAAGCCATGTACTGGTACCCAGTAATGGTAAGTGCGCTGCTTTTGCTGGTATTTGGTGCAAGTCTGTATAGCCGGCAGTCCTTAATTGAGCGTCTTGCCCGCTTACAGCGTCCTGATCTGCCTGCTTCAGGTGTACGCTATACCAGACGTATTACTCAGATATGGTGCGGTTTTTTTTGTGTGAATATCATAATTACCGCTGGTTTGATTACCGGTGAATACTGGCACGCATGGACTGTATATACAGGGCTGATTTCTTATCTGCTGATGGGAATACTGTTTGGCGGAGAGTTTCTGTATCGGCGGTTAATATTAAAAATATAAATATGATGACGTCAGAGCAATTCTGGGCAGAGCGGGCCCGAAGTCAGGCTTTATTTACTACTGGTCAGAGCAGCCTGAGCTGGCAGCAGGCCATGGCACACATAACGGCATTAAGCCAGTATTTGTCTGATCATTCTGTCAAACGTGCCGGTCTGTATTTTGATGATAATGCTCATTTTGCTATCGCTTTACTGGCATGTGTGCAGGCCGGTACAGATGTTTATCTGCCGGCTAATCTTTCTGATGAAAATGCTCAGTGGCTGGAGCAGACTGTAGATATTTATCTGTCTGATGAAATTAATAATCAACTAAATATTCCGTCATTACCGGCATCTGCATGGATTTCACAGAGTTACAGTGAGTCTGACAGAAAGCCAATAAATAATATCGCGGTATTTTTGCAAACATCAGGTTCTACCGGTAAAGCCAAACTGATTAAAAAAGACTGGAACGTATTGTGTCTTGAGGCACAGATTCTGGCAGCGGTATTACCGGATTCAGTTATCAAAGACTGGCCGGTTGTGCTGGGCAGTGTCAGTGTACAGCATATGTATGGGCTGAGCTTTCTTATTATGCTCAGCATGTATCTGGGATTGCCGCTTTATCGCCAGCGCCTTATTTTTCCGGAGTTATTGCTGGTAACTAGTCAGGCTTTTAAAAAAGTGATCTGGATCAGCAGCCCGACTTTACTGCATACATTCCGGCAAACTCATGATATCTCTCTGGCTAAAGGGCATGTGAGTGCTGTTATTTCTGCCGGTGGAATACTGGCACAAACCAATAAAGATTTTTTGCATGAACATATCTGCTCTGAAGTAATTGAAATTTATGGTAGTACTGAAACTGGCGCGGTAGCCAGTCGAATCAAACAGCCATACTGGCAGTTTCTTCCTGATATTAGTTATAGCGTTAGTCAGAATGGTTTGGCTGTTCAGTCGCAGCGCTGTACTACCGAGCAATTACTGGCTGATGCAGTGGTGGAACATGAAAATGGTTTTGATTTGTTAGGCAGGATAGACCGGATTATCAAACTGGCAGATAAACGTATTTCCCTTATGCAACTGGAAAATCAGCTTATGCAGCATGAATGGGTTGCTGATATTCATATTCTAAAGCATCCTGAGGGTACTCATCTCGCTGCATGGGTGGCTTTGACCGATACCGGCATTCAGGAATGGTGCAAACAGGGACGCAAAGTTATTATTCATCAGTTAAAAAACTATCTGGCTAAAAGTCAGGAAAAAATTGCCTTGCCGCGCCATTGGCGGTTTACAACAGTGTTACCGCGCAATACACAAAGTAAACTGAATCCGGAGGATGTACAACAGGCCATTTTACAGCCAGTTATCAACCCTGTTGTTCTGGATCAAAAAATGATTTCTGCAGATGAATACTGGTTACGTATTCAGGTCCCTCTGGATCTGGAGTATTTCAAAGGTCATTTCGATGTATTTCATCTGGTACCGGGCGTTATTCAGATTAAATGGATAATAGAACTGCTACAACAATGTTCATGGCTGGTTCAGGCACCGTTACAAATGGAAAATCTGAAATTTCAACATTTTCTCCGGCCGGCTGATGTTGTTGAACTGGTATTTAAGCGTGATTGTGTCCGCAGAAAAATTTCCTTTCAATGCACAATGCAGGATAAAAAAATTACTTCCGGCCGGTTGGTGATACCTGATAGTGAAAGTGATGCATCATGAAAGTGCTGGCATTGATTCCGCATTATAACCATTTGCATACAGTAGGTAAGGTAGCTCAGTCAATGTTGGGCTACGGGATAGATTGTCTGATTGTAGATGACGGTTCTGATGAAACAATTCGTACGCAATTACATGAATTATTACAACCCGGTATTGAAATAATTTATCGTGCCTGTAACGGTGGCAAAGGTGCAGCGGTTAAGGATGGCATAAAGTATGCTGCCGTACATGGCTATACACATATTTTACAGGTGGATGCTGATGCACAGCATTGTCTGGAAGATACGCAAAAACTGATAACTGCCGCTGAAGCACAGCCTCATGCAGTTATTTGCGGGCGACCGGTTTACAATGACGATACACCAAAAGCACGTCTTTATGGACGTAAAATTACTAATTTCTGGTTGGCAGTAAATACGTTATCAATGGATATTCAGGATGGAATGTGCGGATTCCGTATTTATCCGCTGGTTCCTACCATTGATGTGATCAGAGAAAAAAATATCGGTAATTACATGGATTTTGATGCTGAGCTGCTGGTGTATCTGCATCGGCGGGGCTGTGTCTTTATTTGGATTGATACGCCGATTACTTATGCTTCCGATGGTATTTCCCATTTTCGTGTTTGGAAGGATAATGTTCTGATTTCCAAAATGCATGCGCGTTTATTTTTCAATATGTTATTGAATTTACCGGAAATTTTACGAAATCGCCGGAAAAGGAAGCTCCATGGCTAATTCAATTCGCCACTGGGCTAATCAGCAGGAACGGGGAAGTAGCTTTGCCTTGCTTCTGACCCGTTATCTAGTTAAATATTGTCCTGTACTACTTTTGTCACCGATAGTTTGTATAGTAGTGGCATATTTTTATCTGACCGCGTCATCGGCACGCCGAAATGTTGCCTGTTATCAGCATTTATTAGCAGAAAACCATACAGAGCTGTCCCGGATTCTGTCCGTAAAAGGATCTGTATTCCGGCAGTTTTATGCTTTTGCTCAGGCTATAGTCGACCGCTTCGCGGTCTGGCAGGGGCGCATCAGATATGAAGATCTGATTATTCATGATCCGGATAATCTTACTCAGTATATTGATCAGCCTGTTGCAGGTACTACGGGTCAGATATTTGTCTGTTCACATTTGGGTAATACAGAAATCTGCCGTGCATTAGTCAAAAAACATAAGAGTCTTATACTGAATGTGCTGATTCATAGCAGCCATGCAGTGAAATTTAATCAGGCTTTAAAAGACGCCGGTGCTTCACGGATTCGTTTAATTCAGGTGACATCTCTGGATACAAAGGTAATGATGGAGCTGAATGAAAGAGTGCAGCGTGGTGAGTGGCTGGCTATTGCTGCTGACCGTGTACCGGTAAGAGGAGAGAAAATTGTAGCCATCCCTTTTCTCGGGCAGACAGCAAACTGGCCACAGGGACCATGGTTATTAGCCGGATTATTAAAAGTACCAGTCAATACCTTGTTCTGCTTTAAACAGCAGGGTAAGTATCATTTACATATTCAGCGTTTTGCAGCAAATGTGAACTGGAAACGGCAAAAAAGGGAGCATTGTATTAAACAATATGTTCAGCAATATGCTCAATTATTAGGTACTTATTGCTGTAAAGCACCAAGACAATGGTTTAATTTTTTTGATTTTTGGAATCAGGATGACAGGGCAATATAAGCAGTTACGGCACAGTGTGATTATTGAAGTACCTTTCTTTGATGTCGACTCAATGGATATTGTCTGGCACGGACATTATGTCAAATATCTGGAAGTAGCACGCTGTGCTTTTTTAAGTGCTATAGGTTATGATTACAATGTCATGAAAGCCAACGGTTATGGCTGGCCGATTGTGCAACTTAATCTCAAGTATGTACGACCGGCTGTTTTCGGACAGAAAATCCGCGTTGAAGTTGTATTAAAAGAATATGAAAGCTGTTTGAAGTTTGATTATGTCATCAGTGACATTATCAGCGGCAAAAAGCTTACCAAGGCATCAAGTATGCAGGTTGCTGTGTGTATGCAGACACGGGAAACTCAGTTTCAGACTCCGAAAAGCTGGTTACAGGCAGTGCGGAGTGCCATGCAAAATGGTTTGAAAGGGGAAGATTAATATGTTGAGAAAAATTTTATTTATTTGCTGGTGTTGCCTGTTTAGTGGATTGTTATGGGCTTTTGATTTAACTGAGTTACAAAATCAATTGCAACGGCCGCAAAATATAAAAGGTGATTTCACGCAGCAGCGTTTTTTGCGTGGTACCAATAAACCCATTATTGCACAGGGACAGTTTGTACTGGTACCAAAAGCCGGCTTATTATGGCAGATGAAAAAACCTTTTGTAGATACCATGAGGGTGCGTAAATCAGGTATTGATCAGCTAAACGCCAATAATAAATGGATTGCCAGCAAACAATCAGCCAGTGCGCAAAAAAATCAGGTAAAGCTTTTTCTGGATCTGCTTGCCGGGCAAACCAATAGCATACAAAGCCAGTTTACTATGCAGTTGCAAGGTACTGCTCAAAACTGGAAATTACAATTGCAGCCGAAAAGTGTATTGATGAAACAAATTTTCACCAAAATTGATATTCAGGGTGATGAGTCGGTGAAAAAAATTGTACTGTCTGAAGTGCAGGGCGATCGTACGGAAATTACATTTTCCGCTTTGAAAATTAATACAGCCCTGAACAGGTTTGAGCAAAATGCCATTTTACCGTAAACGTGTCTGGGCTGGTCTTTATTTACTGCTGATATTTTTTGTGGCGGTAGCGTTATTTTATAGCTTTCTGCAACAGAATCGTCTGGATACTGATTTAACCAGCCTGTTGCCTGATGACGGGCAGAATACACAGGCACAGCAAATGGCTAAAATGCGCATGAATCAGCGCATGAACCGTGATATTGTGGTTTTAGTGGGCAGTAAATCGCCTGACAAGGCGGTTGAGGCGGCACAGATGATTCAGCAAAAATGGCAGGATAGTCATATATTCCAGTCTGTTACAGGTAAACTTGAGCCAGATATTGCCGCTTTGCAGGCCAGTATGCAACGACTGAGCCTGGCTGTCGTTTCAGAACAAAGCTGGCGCAATATTATCAATCAGCCTGAAGAAGCTTTTGCCAGACAGGCGCAAACACTCGTTAATCCGTTTACTGAGCGTAGCATATTGCCTGTTGATCAGGACTGGCTCGGACTGGGTAACATCATTATGCATCAGGCCAGTCAGGACGGACCTGTTTATTATAATTTTCAGACGGGCTGGCTGAATATAGATGATGGTGATACTACATGGGTTTTACTACGGGCGCGTTTACCGGAAAAAGCCGGACTGATTAATGTACCAGATGGTCTTCTTAAAGTAATTCATGATACTCAGGCATCTCAGGATGTGCAGGTACTGATGGCTGGAGGTGCTATTTTTGCCGCAGAAAATAAAGCCACCGGAGAGAAGGAAAGCCAGTATATGAGTATACTGGGTATGGGTTTAACTTTTCTGCTGCTGTTGTTGCTTTTCCGCAGTCTGCGTATTTTATATTTGTTGCTTCCTCTGGCAGTAGGTATCTTATTTGGTCTGGCAGCTACCGTAATGCTCTTCGGACATATCCATATTCTCACTCTGGTAGTGGGAACCAGTCTGATGGGTGTATTGCTGGATTTTCCTTTGCACTGGCTGGCCAGTGGCGTGATTCAGCAGCAATGGAATCGCTGGCAGGCTTTACATATTGCAGCTAAAGCCTTTTTATTAAGTTTGATTATTACTTTACTGGGTTATGCGGCTTTACTGATTACACCTTTGCCGATATTGCAGCAGACGGCGATATTTTCTGCTGCTGCGCTGATTAGTGCATTTTTATTCAGCTTACTTTGCTTACCTGCATTTTTTTCTACTACTCAGGCATATATCTATCCTCAGGCTTTGAGTGCCATGTTGTCTTTCGGTAAATTTATTGTCCGCAAGAGGCAGATTATGGTACAGAAAAAATGGCCGGTATTACTGATTCTGCTGCTTATGGGCGGAGGCTTATTAAGGCTGAACACTCAGGATGATATCCGCCAGTGGGCTAATCTGTCACCACAATGGATGGCACAGGCACAAAAAATCGGTTTACTTACTCAGACGATGCCGTCCGGACAGTATTTTGTATTACAGGCAGATAATGATGATGAATTGTTACTGAAAAGTCGTACTCTGGGCAAATCATTACAGGATTTAGTTATACAAAAACAATTATCCGGTTTTCAGTCTCTTGATCAGTGGGTTATGCCGTTTAGCATCCAAAAGCAGCGCCAGCAGGATGTAAGTCGTCTGTTAAGCAATACAGATAACTGGCGTGATTTAGTTAATTTGGGCATAGATGAACACAGTATCCGGGATTATCTGACTGGTTTACAAAAACTACCTTTGCAAACAATTTCTCAAAGTCTTGATAATGAACTGGGAACCGCATGGCAGGATTTGTATCTGGGCAAAATGAGTAATGGAAAAGTTGCGGCTATTGTCAGTTTGTCAGGAGTAAGTCAGGTTACTGCTTTACAGAAGCTGGCCGACAAAAATAACGGTATTTATTTTGTCAATAATTTACAGGCATTAAATCAGTTATTTACACATACGCGAAATCAGGCAATTGCATTGAAGATAGCTTCTTATCTGGTAGCCATCGTATTGCTGGCTTATGCTTTTGGCTGGCGTAAAGGACTTTTAATGCTGGCTGTACCTGTTTTGTCTTCATTAGCCTGTCTGGCTGTATTTGCTTATGCAGGCTGGCCATTGTCTTTATTTGCTATTTTTGGTCTGTTTCTGGTAACGGCAATAGGTATGGATTATGCAATTTATGTTTCCGTCAAACAGATGGCAGTAGCCGAACGTCTGGCCGGTGTATTGCTGGCTGCGACAACAACAATGATTTCGTTTGCTATTCTTGGTTTCAGTGCAACTCCGGCTATTGCCAGTTTTGGTCGCAGTGTTGCTCTTGGGGTATTTTTTAGCATGATACTGGCTCTGGCCTTGCTGCCCGGAGCCGATAACAGGGGGAGGTGTAATGAGTCAGTTTGATGTAGTAATAATTGGTGCCGGTCCGTCCGGAGCTATAGCCGGTGCTTTATTAAATAAAAAAGGTTATCGGGTTTGTGTACTTGAAAAACAAGTTTTTCCTCGGTTTGTGATTGGTGAAAGCCTGTTACCTCATTGCATGGAATTTATTGCAGAGGCCGGAATGCTGGAAGCAGTAAATGCAGGTGCTGCCGATGGTTTCCAGTTTAAAAATGGTGCGGCATTTAGCTGGGGTGATCGCTATACCACTATAGATTTTACCGATAAATTTTCACCGGGTCCGGGTACTACCTTTCAGGTAATGCGGGGGCGTTTTGATCATATTCTTATTAGTGAAGCGCAGAAACAGGGCGTAGAAGTTCGTTTTGAGCACAGTGTTAACGGAATTGAGTTTGAGGAGGATGCTGCTGTTCTGTCAGTAACGGATACACAGGGAGTGCCTTATCAGATTCGGACGCAATTTGTGCTGGATGCCAGCGGATACGGACGGGTATTGGCAAAATTGCTTGATCTGGAACAGCCGTCTTCCTTGCCTGAACGCATGGCTTATTTTACTCATATTGATGATAATGTTACAGATCCGGTATTTGACCGTAACAAAATTCTGATATGTACCCATCCTGATTTACGTGATGTGTGGTACTGGTTTATTCCGTTCAGTAACAATCGTACCTCTATTGGTGTGGTCGGCCTGCCGGAATGTCTGAACAATCATGGAGCAGAGGGTGCGGAGGCTATTTTACAAAAATTTGTCAGTGAAGTGCCCATGCTCAAACGCATTCTGGTCAATGCACAATGGCACAACGATGTACCATTCCGGACCTTACGCAATTATTCTGCTAACGTTAAAAGTCTGTATGGAAAACGCTTTGCTTTATTAGGCAATGCTTCAGAATTTCTTGATCCGGTTTTTTCATCCGGCGTAACGATTGCTATGCATTCGGCCAAACTGGCTACAGATGTGCTGCACCGGCAGTTTTCCGGAGAAACAGTAAACTGGCAGCAGGATTTTGCTGATAAATTACAGATAGGTATTAATACCTTTAAGACTTATGTCAATGGCTGGTATAGCACAGCTTTTCAGGATGTTATATATGCTGAAAAAATAAATCCTGAAATCAGACGCATGATAAGCTCTATTCTTGCCGGCTATGCATGGGATGAAACCAACCCTTATGTTATCAATTCAGAACGTCGTTTGGCTGTTCTGGCAGAAATTTGTGGTCAAGCCAAAATATGTTAAAGAATTTTGTTATTTGGCTGATGATGTTGTTTTGTCTGAGCGCCTGTCAAAGTTTACCTGTGATTGATTCGTTACCGGTATTGAAGCAAACGCTCACTTTGCAGGTTACAGATAAAGATGGCAGTAACAGTTTGCTGTTAATAGAACCGTTGTCGGAGCAGCAATGGCGGTTTGTACAGGTTGATGGTTTAGGTGCGCCGATATCCAGACAGATTCTGCAACAGGGAAAATGGCATAATGACGGTTTTTTACCTCCTAATCCCAAAGCACGTCAGCTATTTACTGCTGCCTATGTTTATCTTGGTCATCAGTATCACTGGTCTGTACCTGCTAAACTGAATGATGTAAGAGTTTCTTCTGGTACAGATGGTATGGCTGCAGAAATAGAATGGCATAAACAGCATTGGAAAATCCGGGAGGTGACTGATGAATAAACCGGTTTTTCTAAGTCGTCCTGCTATGGTCAGTGCTCTCGGCTATGGTGTGCATGAGCATATAAGTGCTTTGCTGGGTGAAGCAGACAGCTATCTTACCCGTAGCGATTTCTGGGTAAACGGTAAATCATATTTATTCGGATCAGTCCAGACAGCATTAAGACCTTTTCCGGCCGGATTGAATCCGGATTTCTGTAGTCGTAATAATCAGTTGCTCTGGCACGCACTTTTACAGATTGAAGATGACATTCAGGCTGCCATTACTGAATATGGGACCGATCGGGTAGCAGTTGTACTCGGTACATCGACAACTGGCAGTGATGATAACAGGGCCGCTATTGAGTATGGTTTTACGCGGCAGGACTGGGCAAACAGTGGTTATAATCAGACCTTGCAGTTAATGTCTTCACCGGCAGATTTTGTGGCTGAGATGTATCAGCTGCGTAATATCCGCTATGGTATATCAACTGCCTGTACTTCAGGAGCACGAGCACTCATAAGTGCGGCACGGTTATTGCGTACTGGTATGTGCGACGCTGTAATTTGTGGCGGAGTAGATACTCTTTCGGCGCTGACTATTAATGGTTTTCATGCATTACAGGTATTATCTTCCGGGCAATGTCAGCCATTTACCGCCATGCGCGATGGTATCAATATTGGTGAAGCAGCAGCTGTATTTGTAATGACCCGGAATCCGGCCAGAGGTCTGCCTCTATTAGGATATGGTTCAAGCAGTGATGCCTATCATATGTCCAGTCCGCGACCTGATGCAGAAGGAGCCAGAAAAGTAATTCAGCAGGCTTTACATAAAGCACAGTTGCCGGCTAGTGCTATTGGCTGGGTTAATCTGCATGGTACTGGCACTACTCAGAATGATGCTATGGAAGCGCTGGCTATTCATAACGAATTGGGTGAGGAAGTATCCTGTGCTTCAACTAAAGCACTTACTGGTCATACACTTGGGGCAGCAGGTGCACTCGAAGCAGCTTTTTTATGGACAGTAATCAGTCGCCAAATTAATCCTGATGGTAAATTACCCCCGCATCGGGCAAAAACAAATCTTGATCCCGAATTAGCATTCATTCATCTGACACAATTTCAAGAAGCATTCAATGCTGATAGTCCGCGCATAGCATTAAGTACTTCATTTGCTTTTGGTGGTAATAATACCGCACTGATTATGGGGAGCAATAATGCAAACCCCGATTTATGATGTGGCTTCCCTGCTGCCGCATAGTGGCAAAATGGTGCTACTGGATGAAATTGTAAATTATGATGAACATAGCTTAACAGCCTATGCATACGTAAAACCAAATCAGATCCTGGTTACGGGAGAATGTCTTCATTCATGGGCAGCAATGGAAATCATGGCGCAGGGCGTAGCGGCATGGGCCGGTGCATTAGCTCATGACGCCGGTGAACCGGTGCGGCTGGGTTTTTTACTGGGAACAAGAAAGCTTCAGCTTTATTTTTCAGCATTACCAGTACCCGTTATCTTGCAGATTAAAATTCATGCTTCTTTACAGGATACAAACGGCTTTGGCGTTTTTGACAGCCAGTTATGGCTGTGTGATGAAGCCAGAAATCCGAATCAGTTACTGGCGGAAGCAGCACTTAATGTATACAGTCCTACTGAAAATGATCTAATACATGATGAATAATGATAAAACCATTCTGGTTACCGGTTCCGCTCGCGGAATCGGCAGAGCAATCGCACTGACGCTGGCTCAGGCTGGCTGGGATATTGTACTGCATTGTCGCAGCCGGCGTGCTGATGCCGAAAAAGTAGCTGCTGAAATAGCGGCATTTGGCTCTCACAGCCGCATACTGACTTTTGATATCAGTGACCGGCAAGCCTGTCAGGAAGTTTTACTAAATGATATCGAACAGCATGGTGCTTATTATGGTGTAGTACTGAATGCTGGTATTACCCGTGATAACGCTTTTCCGGCACTAAGTAACGATGACTGGGATCAGGTGCTGGATACCAATCTGGATGGTTTTTTCAATGTACTGCATCCGCTGATGATGCCCATGATACGCCGGCGGAAAGCCGGGCGTATTGTTTGCGTTGCTTCTGTTTCCGGAATAATAGGTAATCGGGGACAGGTAAATTACAGTGCATCCAAAGCCGGTATGATTGGGGCAGCTAAGGCACTGGCAGTTGAGCTGGCCAGACGCAAAATTACTGTTAATTGTGTAGCGCCCGGGCTGATCGAAACAGAAATGATTGATGAACATGTACCTGTTGCTGAGATTCTGAAGGCTATACCTATGAATCGTATGGGACGGGCTGAGGAAGTAGCCCATGCAGTAGCTTTTCTGGTATCAGAGCAGGCTGCTTACATTACCCGGCAGGTGCTGGCTGTAAACGGAGGTTTATGTTGAGACGTGTTGTGATTACAGGCATGAGCGGTGTCAGCGCGCTTGGGAATGACTGGGCTTCAGTTAAAAGCGGTTTGCTGGCTTATAAAAATAAAGTAGTCCGTATGGAAAGCTGGGATCGGTATCAGGATTTAAATACCAGACTGGCTGCACCGGTGGCAGATTATTCTCCTCCTGCACACTGGACGCGCAAACAACTGCGCAGTATGGGAAAAGTAGCCCAGATGTGTACACAGGCCGCTGAAAATGCACTGGCAGATGCAGGACTGCTCGGAGATGAGTCTATTAAGGACGGGCGGATGGGTGTAGCATGTGGTTCGTCTACAGGCAGTCCGCAGGATATTCGCGACATCAGCGAACTTGTTCTTAATGGCAGCTCTGCAAATTTTAATGCCAATACCTACGTACGTATAATGCCGCATACTACGGCTGCTAATTTGTCAATTTTCTTTGGTCTGACCGGAAGGGTAATTCCTACATCCAGTGCCTGTGCTTCAGGTAATCAGGCAATTGGTTATGCTTATGAAGCAATTAAATCTGGCAAAATTGATATGATGCTGGCCGGAGGTGGTGAGGAGTTATGTGTTTCTGAAGCTTTCGTGTTTGATTCGTTATATGCAACAAGTTTGCGTAATGAGACTCCGGAGCTATCACCAAGTCCCTATGATGCTGATCGTGATGGACTGGTTATTGGAGAAGGTGCAGGTATTCTTGTACTGGAAGAGTACGAAATGGCTAAAGCACGCGGAGCCAGAATTTATGCTGAAGTTGTGGGATTTGCCTGTACTAGTGATGGGTCACACATCACCCGACCGGAACGTACGACAATGCGCCGTTGTATGCAGATGGCACTTGAAGATGCGCATCTACCGGCTGCTGAGGTTGGTTATATTAATGGTCACGGTACAGCAACTGAACAGGGAGATATTGCGGAAACTCTTGCTACGGCGGATGTATTCGGATACGTGCCGATCAGTTCGCAAAAAAGTTATCTTGGACATACTCTTGGCGCCTGCGGCGCACTGGAATCATGGTTTTCAATTCACATGATGAATGAAGGCTGGTTTGCACCAACTTTGAATCTCAATCAGATTGATAGCCGGTGCGGTGAGCTGGATTATATTGTCAATAAAGCCCGCGAAATTGATACAGAGTTTGTTATGAATAATAATTTTGCTTTCGGAGGGGTAAATTCATCTCTGATATTTAAACGGATGAGCTAACGGGCCATTGATGCCAGTTAAATTTGTAGTTATGCCAGCAACCAAATCCATAAGTACAATTTAACGGGGATGCCGAGCAGTCAGCAGGATAGACTACACTGATATGCCAGCAATTATCGACAATACAGCTGTATGCCTGAACCGGAATATCCAATGCCGGAATATAAATTCCATCATATCCGTCAGGTATTAAATTATATTGGTGCATATCAGATAACTGACCGTGTCTGACTTTAATCAATGCTTCTTTGAGCGTCCATAACTGGTAAAAAGAGCAAGATAGATTCTGCTGTTCAGATAGCCATTTCTGTTCGTTATCTGTACAGCAGAGCTTTGCCAGTGATATAAAATCACGTTCCTGTGCATACTCCATATCAATACCTGGAATATGCTGTATTGAAGAGCAGGCGATTAAACCGGCATAACCTTTCTTATGTGTTAGAGAAAGCCGTTTATAGAAAGCTGAAAGCTGCTGTTTCAAAAACCGGCTGCTTTGCCAGTCGGTACGCTGAGCTAAATGCGGATTTTTCTGTAAACGCTGTTTGTCTGCCTGATCCAGTTTCAGGTTACTGTATTGTCCGGAGACTTCGGATGATGCGAGCAAAATCAGACAATCTTGATTCATCATGTAGTACACTTCATTAATTAAAAGGAGTAAGGAATGAAAAAGTTTTCTAAAGTAATAACGCTGGCAGCATTGCTGGCTTGTGTGTCTGCTGCTTATGCACGTGATGATAAATTGCTTTTGTCTATTCAGGATGCAATTAATGCACCGGAAGCTGCACAGGTATTGAATCCGAAAATAAAAGTTTATTTTGCTCAGAGTTCCGGACGGGTAGTGCGTGCCGGTTTGGTTAGCAACCGTAAAACCAATAGTGTAGGCAAAACAGATGAAGAAGCCTGCCGTTGGGCATTTCTATCTGCTGTAAAACAGTTACAGGAACAGGCCGTTGCTCATAATGCCAGTAAAGTAACCAATATTGTCAGCTATTATAAGAAAAACAGTATGGCTAGTACAAAAGAATATGAATGTCATGCCGGCGGAGTGATTGCAGGTGTTGCTCTGAAAGGAGATCTGGCAAATTAAAATCACAGCTGTTTGCCATACAACCGCCATTTATCTAAATAAAAGATAAACCGGCGGTTTTTTTATCACAAGTATAAACTCAAAAATAATTATCTTTCTTTTGTCTAAAATGTCTAAATAAAATTATTCCATTAAGAAAAATAGAAATTTAACTTGCTTTAATGTCTAATTTTACGTATATTAGCTTAACGGAATATATTGTAGCACAATAGAATGAGTAAATTGGACAAAAGGTCAGTTATGCAATTGAATATAGACCGCTTAATTGCCTATTTTGGTGGCGTCAATGCTTTGGCAGAAGCACTCAAACAACATTATCCAGATAATGCTGCTTCTACAGCTGCTATTTATAAATGGCGTAAGCGTGGTTCATTACCATTAAATCAGTTACAAAAAATTATTCTAATGGCTGAGAAACAAAATAAGCCGCTGGATATCAATGCATTTATGCAACACAATAACACTACCTTGGAGAGACCAAGAATGACCAGTACCAATAATCGAGTCATTATATTTGACACCACCCTGCGCGATGGAGAACAGTCGCCGGGTGCAGCCATGACCAAAGAAGAAAAAATCCGCATCGCACGCCAGTTGGAGAAATTAGGTGTAGATGTAATTGAGGCAGGATTTGCTGCTGCCAGTCCGGGTGATTTCGATGCTATTCACAGTATTGCCGAAATTATTCAGAATGCAACGGTATGTTCACTGTCACGGGCTAATGAACGAGATGTACGTAAGGCCGGAGAAGCCATTGCACCAGCAAAGCGCAAACGCATTCATACTTTTATTGCTACCAGTCCGTTGCATATGGAACATAAACTGCGCATGAAACCACAACAGGTTAAAGAAACCGCAGTTAAAGCAGTAAAAATTGCACGCGAATATACTGATGATGTGGAATTTTCCTGCGAAGATGCATTGCGCAGTGATATCAATTTTCTTGCCGAGATTTGTCAGGCAGTTATTGAGGCAGGTGCTACTACCATCAATATTCCAGATACAGTGGGTTATGCTATTCCTTTTCAGACTGAGGCATTTTTCCGTGAATTGATTCAGAAAACACCCGGCAGTGATAAGGTTATCTGGTCGGCACACTGTCATAATGATCTCGGGCTGGCCGTAGGAAACTCACTGGCCGCCGTAAGCGGTGGTGCACGACAGGTAGAGTGTACTATTAATGGTTTGGGTGAACGGGCAGGTAATGCCAGTCTGGAAGAAGTAGTCATGGCACTGAAGACCCGTCACGACATTTTTGGTCTGGAAACCAATATTGATACCACACAAATTGTTCCTACCTCAAAAATGGTTTCTACAGTTACCGGGTATCCTGTCCAGCCAAATAAAGCCATTGTAGGCGCTAATGCTTTCGCCCATGAATCCGGTATCCATCAGGATGGGGTGCTGAAATGCCGCGAAACTTATGAAATTATGTCTGCTGAATCAGTTGGCTGGAGTACAAACCGACTTACACTGGGTAAACTTTCCGGTCGTAATGCTTTCCGGACTAAATTACAGGAGCTGGGTATCGAGCTGGATAGTGAAGAAGCACTGAATGCAGCCTTTGCCCGCTTTAAAGAGCTTGCAGATAAAAAACGTGAAATTTTCGATGAAGACCTGCATGCGCTGGTTTCAGATGAGCTGGTTAGCCGCGCACCGGATCGTTACAAATATGTATCTCTGAGTATTCACAGTGAAACCGGAGAAGAGCCGGTAGCAGAAATTGTTTTTAATCTGGACGGAAACGAAAAACGGGCTAGCGGTCATGGTTCAGGACCAGTTGATGCGGTATTCAAAGCCATTGAATCTGAAGCGCACAGCACAGCCGATTTACAACTGTATTCAGTTAATGCCATTACTGCTGGTACTGAAAGTCAGGGTGAGGTTACAGTCCGTTTATCGCGTGAAGGTAATCTGGTAAGCGGACAGGGTGCTGATACAGATATTATTGTCGCCAGTGCCAAAGCCTATCTGTCTGCTTTGAATAAGCTGGATAGTCAGCCGCGGGTTAAAGCTCAGGGTGTGATTTAATTAATGTAAAACAAGTTAAAAAGCTCAAAAAATTAAATAATTTAAAATGCCTGCTCCTATTACGGTATAAGTAATCAGAGCAGGTATTTTTATATATGGATTTTCGATTTAACTGTACAAACTGTTTTATTTAAGTTTATTATGTTTTTATAACATTTGTTTAATAAATTTAAGTTTAAATAATGATTTTGAAAGCTAATTTTTTTAACTCAAATTTAATCCGATTATGAAATATATAAAACATTTTTTATGGTCAAGTGCCATATTTACTATTCCTATAACAAATGCTTTTGCGAATGTGGATGAAAATAGTGCCACTTATAAAACTGGCGCCATCTTAGGAAGAATATTTTTAATTATTTTTCTATGTCTGATCATTTATAAAATTTATCAATATTACAAAGATAGATAAATCTATCTAAGATATATAATAAAGTCATATAAATTTAATTCATCAATCCAATAATTTACAGAGAGAAACAATGCATCTAACCAGTCGCGAACAGGAAAAACTAATGCTGTTTCTGGCAGGAGAACTTGCGGCCAGACGGCGGGCGCGGGGAGTAAAACTAAACTATCCGGAAGCGATAGCTTATATCAGCAGCCAGCTACAAGAAGCTGCACGGGATGGTATGAGCGTGGCCGAACTCATGCAGTACGGAGCAACACTGCTCACCACTGCTGATGTTATGGAAGGTGTTGCTGATATGGTAGATGAAGTCCAGATTGAAGCTACTTTTCCGGACGGTACAAAGCTGGTTACCGTACATCAGCCTATCCGCTGAAATAAACGCCAGTTATTCTGAGATTAGCTGCAGGCGAATTATTATTAAACAGCAAATAATATCTGCTCAAAACAAATTCAGGAGAAACAGCATGATTCCGGGAGAATATATTCTGGCCGCAGATGACATTATGGCCAATCAGAACCGCCGTACAATGACCATTGTTGTCATTAATCGTGGTGATCGTCCGATACAAGTGGGTTCCCACTATCATTTTTATGAAACCAATCCGGCACTTGAGTTTGAGCGGGAACAGACACGCGGCATGCGTCTGAATGTTCCTTCCGGTAACGCAGTCCGGTTTGAACCCGGAGAATCGAAAACGGTAGAACTGACGGAATTTGGCGGGCACAAAAAAATATTTGGTTTTCATAATGCCATAAATGGCAGCGTAAACAGTGAATAATTTATCTGACTGAGCAATAACAGATTGATGTATATATTCTGATTAATAGCAAAAATAACTTACCGAAAAATCGATACAAATTATTTAGACAAAGAAACCAGCTATGAGCCTGAAAATTTCCCGCCGGCAATATGTTGCTACTTACGGACCAACAGTAGGCGATAAAGTACGTTTGGGTGATACCGAATTATTTGCAGAAGTAGAGCGTGATTTGCTTACATATGGTGATGAAGGAAAATTCGGTGGTGGTAAATCCATCCGGGACGGAATGGCACAGTCTGCTACAGCAACGCGCAGTAATGAAAATGTGCTTGATATGGTTATCACTAATGTACTGATACTGGACTATTGGGGCATTGTAAAAGCTGATATTGGTATTCGTGACGGCAAAATTGTTGCTGTAGGTCAGTCAGGGAATCCGGATACAATGGACGGAGTGCACCCCAGAATGATTATTGGTGCTGCTACCGAAGTGCATAATGGCGCCAACCTGATCGCGACCGCAGGCGGGATTGATACCCATATTCACTTTATTTCTCCGCAACAGATTACTCATGCCATCGAATCGGGTATTACTACCATGATTGGCGGTGGTACTGGTCCGGCCGATGGTACCAATGCCACCACAGTCACACCGGGCGCATGGCATATTCAGAAAATGTTACAGGCTGCTGAACAAGCACCGGTTAACCTTGGTTTTTTCGGCAAAGGTAACTGTGGGACTCTGGAGCCGCTGCGTGAACAGATAAATGCCGGAGCACTGGGGTTAAAAATCCATGAAGACTGGGGTGCTACAGCCGCTGTCATCGATGCATCATTACGGGTAGCCGATGAGATGGACGTGCAGGTGGCAATTCATACTGATACGCTGAATGAAGGCGGTTTTCTTGAAGATACCATGCGGGCAATTAATGGCCGTGTAATCCATACCTTTCATACTGAAGGTGCAGGTGGCGGGCATGCTCCGGATATTATTAAAGCTGCGATGTATCCGAATGTATTACCAGCTTCCACCAATCCTACCCGTCCGTTTACAGTTAATACCATAGACGAACATCTGGATATGCTGATGGTGTGCCATCATCTGGATAAAAGTGTAGCAGAAGATGTTGCGTTTGCTGATTCACGAATTCGTCCTGAAACCATTGCTGCCGAAGATATTTTGCATGATATAGGTGTATTTTCGATTATGAGTTCAGATTCGCAGGCTATGGGCAGAGTGGCAGAAGTCATTCTGCGAACATGGCAAACTGCCGATAAAATGAAACAGCAGCGCGGACGTCTGGCCGAAGAAACAGGTGCGAATGACAATTTCCGTATTAAGCGATATCTGGCGAAATACACCATTAATCCGGCTATTGCTCAGGGCATCAGTGATTATGTCGGCTCAATTGAAACAGGTAAAATTGCCGATTTGGTTCTGTGGAAACCGGCATTTTTTGGAGTTAAGCCGGAAATTATTATCAAGGGCGGCAGCATCAGTTATGCACGTATGGGTGATCCGAATGCCTCTATTCCGACACCGCAGCCAGTTATTTACCGGCCGATGTTTGGTGCGCTGGGGCGTGCTGTTCAGGATACTGCTGTGTTATTTGTCTCTCAGGCAGGAGTGGATAATGATATTCGCAAAAAATACGGTTTATCTAAACAGACTCTGCCTGTGCATAATTGCCGTGCAATCGGTAAAAAAGACCTGATTCACAATAATGCTATGCCGGAAATCAGCGTAAATCCGGAAACTTATGAAGTGCAAGTGAATGGCGAACATATTACCTGTAAACCAGTAAATAAAGTGGCTTTGGCGCAGCGATATTTTCTGTTTTAATATGCAATAATATTTTTTATAAAACCACAAATGAATCTAATTATCCAAACCATTATCGGCAATCTGCAAACTCTTAAACAGGAAAAGCAGATTACTACTCAGATGCTGGATACTGTCTGCCTGCAATGGTTTGAAGCAGACCGGCGCATTATCCGTACTACAACTGCCGGCGGGCGCGAAATTGCTTTTCGCCTGCTGAAAGAGGGGCAGCGACTGCATCATGATGATGTGGTTTATCTGGATAAACAGCTGGTCATTGCAGTGCAAATCGAGCCAAGTGAAGTCATGGTACTTGCTCCGCAAACTTTGCCGGAAATGGCACGTGCCTGCTATGAAATCGGCAATAAACACACACCATTGTTTCTGGATGGTAATGAATTACTGTTGCCGTTTGATAAACCTTTATTTGAGTGGCTGCAGGCTGCCGGATTTGCACCGACACTTCAGCAACGAAGATTAAGTGAACAGTTGCGGGCTAATTCAGCGCCGGGTATCGGCGCAGGACACAGCCATAGCCATGATATAACCGGCCATCACCATCATTAATGAATTTCACTATATGTCCGGCTCAGACCGAAAAATTGATATAGAAACACTGACACGAGCAGGATTATTGCTGCAACTGGCCGACCCGACGCTACCAATCGGTGGTTTTAATCATTCCGGAGGGCTGGAGACTTTTGTTCAGCAAGGCATTATTCATGATGCTGTTACACTGAAAGCATTTGCTGAAACACAGCTAAAGCAAAACTGGTTACATAATGATGGTGCTTACATGTCTCTGGCTTATACTGCTGCTACTGAACATAATCTGAATGCCCTGATATCTCTGGACAGACAGATAGGAACGACAAAAATCGCACGTGAATTACGGGAAAGTAGTTATAAGCTCGGCATACGCCTGCTGAAAATTTTTGCACCACATACCAGCGCAGCAATAGTGGCTTCCTATCAGGCTGCGTTAACAGCACAGCAGGTACGCGGGTTTTACCCGCTGGTATTTGGATTACTTGCTGCATCCTTGCAACTGGATAAAGCGGCAGCATTGCAGGCATTTTATTACAATGCGGTAGTAGGTTTAGTTACCAACGGAGTTAAGCTGATACCGCTCAGCCAGATGGCCGGACAGGAAATGTTAATTGAATTGCATGCAGTAATAGCTCATATCGTTATTGCAAGTATGCAACCGCAACAACAGCAACTTGGCGCTACAACACTGGCAACGGACATTCGGGCAATGCAGCACGAGCGTTTGTATAGCCGTTTGTATATGAGTTAATGTCTCAACACTGGAGGAAAACATGAAAAAAATATTTGCTTTATTATTATTATCCCCGGCATTTGCCTTTGCTCATCCCGGACACCTTACCGAAGGCTGGATGGCAGGCGTTCAGCATCCGCTCAGTGGCTGGGATCATCTGCTGGCTATGGTAGCAGTAGGTTTATGGGCGGCAACTTTTCAGGGTAAAGCACGCTGGCTGATTCCTGTTACTTTTGTCAGTGTGATGACTGCCGGATTTGTGATGGGGGCACAGGATATCCGAATACCAATGCTGGAGCAGGGGATTGCCGTTTCCGTACTGGTATTAGGGCTGGCTGCGGCCTGGCTGAAAAAAGTACCGGCTGGTGCCGCTATGCTGCTGGTTGGCTTGTTTGCCTTGTTTCATGGTATTGCACATGGTGCCGAAATGGGCTCACATGGTGCATTCAGTTATGCCTGTGGCTTTATTATTGCAACGGCGGTTTTGCATGCCATCGGATTTGCACTGGGTACTGTAATGAGTAAACATCAGTGGGTATTACGTTTTATCGGCAGCGTGATTGGTCTGATTGGTTTCGGTATGCTGTTTGCAGGCTGATAACAATACCCGGATAAAATCAGTTCAGACAGAAATGGCTTCTGAACTGATTGTTTAATAAACAAGCTGTTCTGTCTGAATAGAAGCAGCTGAGTTAGTCGTGAAATACTGTATCAATCCGAATAAACGTAATCGATGCACAGAGAACACTATGCGTGAATACATTAAAATCGGCGTTGCCGGTCCGGTAGGTTCCGGTAAAACTGCACTGATTGAAAAACTTACCCGTCATATGGCTCAGGAATATAGTATTGCGGTGATTACCAATGATATCTATACGCAGGAAGATGCCGAATTTCTGACCAAAAACAGCCTGTTGCCACCAGAACGAATTATGGGCGTAGAAACCGGTGGTTGTCCGCATACTGCCATTCGTGAAGATGCCAGTATGAATCTGGAAGCAGTAGATGAAATGACAGCACGCTTTCCAGATATTCAGATAGTATTTATCGAAAGTGGCGGTGATAATCTTTCAGCTACTTTCAGCCCTGATCTGGCTGATGTTACGCTGTTTGTTATTGATGTGGCGCAAGGAGAAAAAATTCCGCGCAAAGGCGGACCGGGTATTACCCGTTCTGATTTGCTGGTTATCAATAAAACTGATTTAGCATCGTATGTGGGTGCCAGCCTTGAAGTGATGCAGCATGATGCACAGCGTATGCGTAAAGGGCAGCCATTTGTATTTACCAATCTGATGGCAGAGGAAGGTATTAACACTGTAATCAAATGGATTAAAAAATACGCTTTACTTGAGAACATAGACGAACCGGCCGGTCTGATACGTTAATGCACAGCCGCTTACATCTATCTACTCAGCTAAACCGGCACGGACAGACTACCTTTGCCAGTTGCTTTTATACACCACCACTGAAAATTCTGCCTTTACCGCAAATGATATCACCGGTATGGTCGCAGGCTTTGCCGGCGATACAGATGAGTTCATCACCGGGATTACTGGCAGGGGATAGTATCGATATTGGCATAGAACTGGCTGAGCAAACCCAATTGTATTTGTTTACTCAGGCATTTACCCGTGTGCAATCCATGCCGGCTGCTACGGAAGCACAGCAGCATACCCGTATCTGCTTGCATGAACACAGCCGGCTATGCTATCTGCCTCATCCTTTGGTATTGCATCGTGATGCAGCTTTAACACAAACCATGCACATTACTCTGGCAGATAACTGTCAGCTCATTCTAGGTGAAATCATAGCCTGCGGTCGCGTGCTTAATCAGGAAAGCTGGGATTTTCGCTATCTGTCTTCACGCATTAACATTGATTACCGACAGCAGACATTGCTTAATGACAATATATACTGGCATCCGCACCAGCAGCCGTTAAATGTACTGGGACAGATGGAGCAATATACCCATCAGGCTTGTCTTTACTATGTCAATACCGCTGCCAGCAAAAACGAAATCCAGCAACTGGTTAACGAAATCTATTCTGCACTACAGCCAGACTGGCCGTTAGAAAATAATCAATATCTGTGGGGGATTACTCAGGCGGCCGATTGTGCTTTATGTATACGTGCATTAGGGTTGAGCGCAGAAACATTACAGCAGATATTAGAACAAACAGCACATTATTTAAGTTAATACAATCTTATATTTATCCGGATAATGATTAAAATGAACTAATGCTATTGTTAATTTTTTAATAATTTTTGTATAAATATTTTTTATTTTTGGATAATATAGTTAATAGAGAAATTTATTTTAGTAAATTGTGTATAACTCTGTATCTGAATCAGTAATTATTAAAAATAATCGTTTTACTTAGTTTTATTCAGAGCTGTCATTAATTTTTGTGATTCTGATATAGACAATAATAGTTATCATAATTAAATGTGGACAGGATGCGGTCTATGGCTTACTATACGGAAATTTTTACTCCAGAAACATATCAGGCTTTTACTCAATCAGATCGAACGATTGATGGTTTTTATGAACGACATAAAGAGGTTGCGAAACGGGTTAAAGCCGGAGATATTTTAGTTTGTTATGTTACCCGTATCTCTCGCTGGTGTGGTTTACTTGAAATACTTGATAACGAACCGTTTAGGGCAATTAAACCTGATTTTGTAGAAACAGACGATCAGCATGTTTTGTGTTTTCATGTACGACCAAAAGTATGGTTATCCTTACCTGATTCAATCCCAATTCGTGACGATAAAATCTGGCAGCATCTTTCTTTTACTCAGTCATATCCTAAAAATAGTAGTATCTGGACCGGTATTCTGCGAAACAGTTTAAATAAACTTAATGATAAAGACGGAGAGTTATTGGCAGAGATGCTATCAATGCAGGCTAATAATCCTTTTCCATATCCTTTAGATGAAAAAGAGTTGAAAAACTTAAAAAAACATACTGTGAATCGTGTAGATAAGATCGTTCAGGTTTCTGTGCCTGAAAATGATGAATCTATAGATGATAATGAAGGCAGTCAAAATAATGATGTTCGTGAATCAATTAAAATGCAGGCATTACTGGCTCAGATAGGAGCTTGTATGGGACATCGAATTTGGTTACCTAAGGCTGATCGCAGCAGAGTCTTAAAAGAATGGAACAAAGGTACCGAAGCTTTATTGGATAGATTACCGCTTAATTATGATGAAGCGACAATAAGTACGATTGAACAAATAGATGTTATCTGGTTAAAAGGGCGTTCAATTGTTCGGGCGTTCGAAGTAGAGCATACGACTTCGGTTTATTCAGGTTTATTAAGAATGGCCGATTTACTTGCACTGCAACCGAATATGAATATCAAATTACATATTGTTGCACCCGATTACCGGCAGGAAAAAGTTTTTCAGGAAATACTCAGACCGGTTTTTTCTCTTTTAGAAAAAGCACCTTTATCTGAAATTTGTAGTTATATTTCTTATAGTAAACTGAAAGAACTCAGTAAACAAAAGCATTTAGACAGAATGAATGATGGGGTATTGGATGATTATGATGAGCAGGCAGAATTGTAATTTTTATTTTAAATTGTCAATTCAAAAGGGTTTTATCTTAGAATTTTAGTACAGTCCCAACACGATTAAGTTATTGAAGCATTATTACATATGTGATAAATTTTAATTTTTATCCGGAAAGCGATCTATGACCACATTCGGAGAACGTCTGGCTAAGCTTCGTGAAAGTAAAAATCTTTCACAAGCTAAATTAGCAAAAATGGCAGGCGTCCCACAAAGTACAATCGCACAAATAGAAACAGGCAGAAATAAAAGCACAAAAAAAATAATAGAGCTTGCAGAAATTCTAGATACTACGCCAAATTATTTATTGAATGGAGTAAAAGATTTAAGTGTAGTTCCGGTATCCTCTGAAATTGGTAGCTATTCTGACAAAAATATTAGTGATAAAGGGGCGTATGTGAAAATTCCGCATTACGATATTAGTTTATCTGCAGGTATTGGTAACGCAACTTGGATAGTTCGTGATAATCCGGATAAATTACTCTTCAGAGAAAGTTGGCTACAGAGAAAAGGTCTTAATGAGTTATCTCTTAAAGCAATGTATGTTCGTGGTGAATCCATGGAGCCCTTACTTTATGACATGGACACGATTTTGCTGGATATAAATGATATAGAGATTATAGATGGCAGTGTATATGCAATAATATTTAAAAATAGATTATATATTAAAGAATTACGTAATTCTGAAGATGGTGTGGATATCATTAGCTATCACCGGGATTATGAAACTATGCATGTAACACAAGAAACATATGACCAGTTTAAAGTACTAGGTAAAATGGTCTGGCGAGGAGGCTAAACTTCTAACTTGATACCGCTAATAAATAGCGGTTTTTTTACAACAAACAATCACAAAAATAATAATTAATTCGCTTAATAATCAAATTATTACTATTTTTAAGTTCAAATAATCACAAAATTGATTGCATATATTTAATTACAATTGTAATATACACCCATCGACCAAGTTAAAGAAACTGACGACCTCGGCATGAAACAGTGTCGGGGGAAAGAAAGCAAAAGAATGACTGGCCAGATTGCCGAGTTTCATAAACTTATGATAAGCAAACACTTGTTTATTATTCTTTTTTAAAAAATTGCAGCTATAAACGGAAATAAAATGAGTTTAAAAACCACAATAGATATATCAAAAATAAATATATTTTAGTTTTTAGAACTCGGTAACAGTGCAACTCTTACCACTTAATCACTTTTAAAAAGGAGTTAATTATGCTGGAAATTGTTCAACCCTCAAAAGAAAGAGTTAACTATCCGGTTGCTCGCAGGGATCCAGAGTACGGATTTATTGTTCTGTTTTTTTCTGAAAGCCATGGAGTTGTTATTTCTACTACTGAGGAAGATGAGTACAACATCGGCGATACGTCACTTAATTGGTTATCTTGTAAAAATAGTGAAGATTGGGAACCAGTAGATTTAACAATTTCAGGATAAGCATAATTGATTTAATAATAGCAGGAGAACGTGATGGAAATCAGCTTAACCAAAATAAAACGACCTGATCGTGGCTTTGACTGGATGCATAAAGAAAGCGGTTTTGTAATATCCAAATACGCTATTATTAATAACGAACCTATTTTTGCCGTTTATTATAAGGGTAAAGCAGCGTTTTTCTCTTCTTTTAAAACAGCCAGATATTTTATTTGCCATTGTATTAACTCTTCCAAAACTAAGAAAAGCTTTAAACAAAAATTAGAACATATGCATTAATTTATCTGCATCATAAATGCACGGTAACAGATATTTTCCATAACAAATGCGCCGGTCTACAAAGGAGAAAAAATGTGCAAATTATCGACCACCATCTTGGTGGTCTTTTTTATAGCAACTATTTTTGATGTAAAGCCTTCTCGGCTTTCAAAAATGCAATGTGAAGGACAATGTTTGATGCAAATGAAACAGGAAGAAGCTGATAAAGAAGGCAATCACATGAGAAAAATAATGGACAGTAAAGAATATAATCCGGTAAATGCTATTGTATTGGAGCCATAGTTATAATTATAAGCAAAATAGTTTGGCGAAGTAGCCAAAGCTTCTGACTTTATATCGGTAACAAATAGGGTATTTTTACAACAAATAATCACAAAAGTAATAATAAATTCATTTAATAATCAAAATATTATATTTTTTATTCTAAATAATCACAAAATTGATTGCATATATTTAATTACAATTGTAATATATACTCATCGAACAAGCCAAAGAAACTGAAAACCTCGATATAACACAAAGTTGGGGAAAAGGAAGTAAAAAGAATGACTAATCAGATTGGCAGGCTTCATAAGTTTAGTATAAGCAAACACTTGTTTATTATTCTTGAAATTATTAATCCATCTCTTTTAAAAATGCAGCTATAAACAGAAATAAAATGAGTTTAGAAATTACAGTAAATTTATCAGAAATAAATTGTATTTTAATTTTTAAGAGCTCGGTAACAATAGTGTAACTCTCACCACTTAATCATTTTTAGAAAGGAGCTAATTATACTGTAGATTGTTACATTATTATAAAAAAGAATTCACCTAGGGAACTTTTTAATTACAAAAAGAAAAACGGAGATCAAAATTCCGTTAAATTAACATTTAAAATATATATTTTATTTCAATAATAATCATAAACAAAAAGGAGAAAATATTATGGTAACTGATAAAATAAAAGCTGAGTATGTAAAAATAATTAATACTATATGGAATGGTACCATGCAGTTTAACAGCATCGAATCTATCGATGATAGGGTGATTCGTTTAATGGATCAGGTTCTCACTCAAATCCGTGATGGCTCTAAAGCAATGATCGGTGTTCACGCAACTTTTGAAATCTTCTATATGAACTATTATGGTTCATGGGCTGAAGTTCTGAAAGAAGCCAAAGATACCCTCAATAAACATGCAGAAGATTGGATTGCTGTGCTGCGTGGCAATCTTCAGTATAAGATTGTTGTAGATAGAGTAGCTTTGAGCTATAAATCACCTGTCCAAATTGCGCTTTATGAAGCAGCAGAAGTGATTTAACTATTTTAAGCATCCAGTGAAGGCCACATTGGGTGCTTTTTGAGTCTAATTATAATTGTTTTGTTCTTCCATTTTTTTAACATGTTCATCAAGACCATGAGGGTCAGAAGCCAAAGCCTGCAACTTTTTATCGACAGAACGCCTTGAAAATTCACACATACCAATTTTCTTGCTTTCTTCAATATGTTGAACCGCATTAAATATAATGGCTCGATCATCTTTTTCATATTGCACATGGGAAGCGGGAATATTGCTGTTAGATTCCATCTTTACAATCAATTCATCCCATCGTTTAAATAGATCCTGGCAGCTTTGCGGTAGGTTACTAGTACTGATTTTTTTTCCGCAAGCTGTTAAAGCCAGACAGCAACACATAATAAAAAGAAATTGTTTCATATTAAAATATTCTTTTTTAATTTCATATACAAAAGCATACCATCAAAAGTAATTAACGCCAAATCCGCATTTATTACAGATTTTTATATACTGGAATCATCGTTGAGGTGTTTTTAATAAAAAGAAATGTAGAAATGATCTACTTTAAAAGAATCTCGGTGTGGTTGTGCTTATTGACAATCCTGGCTTAGTCTATGCACAGAGAAACTTTCAAAATGCCAAGCAGAATTCACTTTTGCGTCAATTAGACCAGATGTAAGGCGTACTAGCTCAAGCTGCCATCTAGCCGATTGATACACACTCGCGTAATTATTTTGATTATCATAAATTGAATGTTAATTGAATGTTAATCCTCAAAAAATGCGAACAAGCATTGAACACTATCTTATCCCATCAAGAGTGCAGCCACACGGCATAACTAGACTTGTTGGTGACTACCAATAAGAAAATACATCAAACAAAGGCATACGATGATCTACTTATCGGCCAGCCGGGTAGGTAGCATATTTCAAAACCAACAGTGATTTCACAGTGGAACAATTAGATACTTTGATTTTGTACGTACTATTTGCTGTGCTTATTATGGGAAAGGTTGATTAAAACCGCTTATACTTCGGTTGAACACCAAACGGCTTTCTAGCAAAAAGATGATAAGAAGATTTGTGTATATGAATGCACGATTGAAATGACAGGTTAGGTTCTTGAAACAGACCCGCAACAGAAAAAATCTCTCACAATCGTAAGAAAAAAGCAGCATGACCCGCGCAAAGATTTTGTAAATACAAAAATAGACGCTGGCTAGCGTATAATTATATTTAATAATCAATATATTAACTGGTGGAGGTAAGCGGAATCAAACCGCTGACTTCTTGCATGCCATGCAAGTATTCATGATACTACGCAAATTCAATAGGAACTAAATGATGCTATAAAATCAATAATAATAAGTTATTTAAAGAATAATTATATTTATATTGGATTCTAATGGATTCAAGTAGTATCATTATATATCATAAAAAGGTTAGACAAAAAGTTAGATATTTTTTGGAGCAATCATGAGTGATTCAATTACAAGTACAAAAACGCTGTATCTTAAAAGAGGCAAGGGTTTCAAGTGGAGGTTAAAGAGCTTGATTCAATTCAATCATCATATAAAGGCTATAAAATTAGTGATTCAGATGGTCTTTTTGGTGATATCAGAGTATTGCAATCAGGAAAAGTGTCAATTGACTTCAAATACTCATTCAAATGGGAGGGAAAACATGAACTGACAGACATTTGAAATCAACGTGATTGGACATAAAAGCAACTATCACAAGGAATCAATCCTAATCTTCAAAAACGGACTGACGTGATAAAACACCAAGAAGAACAGAAAATTCTTCTACAAAAGGCAGAACAGGAAAAACTACAAAATCTCACATTTGGAGATTTGTTTGATGAGTGGATTGAACATGGCATATCAAGGGAAAACGACAATGCTTCAATCAAAGCTGACTTCAACAAACATGTCCTGCCTGTTATTGGCAATAAACGCATTTCTGACCTTACACCCTCTATTCTCAAGAAAATTTTTGAGAAAATTAAAATTAACGCCACCACCAATCAAACAAGAAATCGTACCGTAAAAAAGATACATGATGAGTTACAACAAGTTTTTAAGTGGACGTTAAATAATAAGCGTTGGAATCAATTGTTAGAATATCAAAATCCATTGAATCATCTCAATCTAAAATCCTTTATTGATAAAGGATATTCCAATGTAAGAAATGGTACTTATCAGAATTTGAAATCATTAGGTTGGCACAGTTGATACAAGCGGAGAAAGATGCTTATATTAGCTCAATCAACAAGCGCAAAACTCTCAAGCCCTTAAATGAAAAAATAGAAATTGCCATTTGGTTATGCCTATCAACAATGTGCCGAATTAGAGAGCTGGTTAAAGCAAGGTGGTGTGAGGTTGATTTTGAAAGCGGAGGCTAGTTTTGGTGAAAAATCCAAACTAGCCATTTTTGCGTCTTGAAAAACCATACCATAAGGAAATACAGATGTAACCCATCCAAATCTGATTTAGGCGAAGCCTTTAAAAAAGGGCTTACTCCAACCACAACAAAAGGAAGCAAAAATGGATTTTATCAATTGATACAGGAGCAATACATGGAAGACGCTTTATTGACCGCACAACAAATTATGGCTCATTTTGGAATCTCAAAAGCTACATTTTATCGACAAAAACGTAATGACCCACATTTCCCAATGGAAATTGCATTATCAACGAGAACAATCCATTACAAAGAAAGCGATGTTTTGAAATGGATTGAGTCGAAGACCGGAATGTAAGCGTATTAAATTATAGAGGGAAACTATCATGATGTGCTGACTCAGACGAGTTAATTAAAATCGACCAAAAGACGCAAGTACGAATGGGAGAGTTCTACTGGCGTTTTTTGTGAATGACATATATCTGATTGTGACGAATCGTTCAAATATAAATGGTTTAAATCATGCTCTACCAATACAGAAACCCAACGTAATTGTCAGTCAATACGTGAGATTCGACATTCATCAATAGAATACAAGTACACAGAGTATTTAGACAATGGATTTATCAACCAATCCCTTACACCAATTTTTGCAATTGCATTTATACGGTCAATATGACATCAAAAAACACCATCAAGGAGGCATGAGTCAACTTTTATCATAAGCATACATGCACAGCGAAGGATTGCGTCATGTTGCTGATATGAGTAACGATTACATCATGATTATTACCCGTAATACCAAGCGTAATTTGTTTGGCAGCTCATAAAAATTTGACCAAATAAACCAAATATTAGGTGGCGTTTTTGAACAAAGGATTGACCACAATCACCTTAAAAATCAAGCAAAGGGTTATGGCATTAGTAAAAAAATGGGATTGCTGTTGGAGCTGTTTGAAATCGCATGGCTAAACGATGAGTTTAATATTGTATAAGGTGAAAAAATCCGCGAGGTTAAAACACTAATACAATCTCAATTCACAAGAAAAATGAAAGGCAAAACACCAGTAAAGGTCAATGCAAAGGTAACTCATAAAGATGCGAATTTGCCTTACATGATACCGATTGATGTGGATTCTCTATTTGATTTAGCAAAAGCGGCATACGCATTTCTGCCTAAATACTCAGAACGCTTTTTCCAGCAAAAAGACACTGCTTTACAAACCCAAGCCCAGATGAGATTGATTAATAAAACTAAACATGCAGATATGACTATGAATGTCGCTTCGAATGTACGAGCAATTTATCAGTCATGGATTGATGGTGCTAAGACAATTAAGGAGATGATGGCAATGTTTCGACATGTTCATGAAATTATGACAAAAGATTTAGCACTGAGATATGTTGCTAGATGTTACGATGGATTCGTACCGATTCAGTACACTGAATCACCACAAAGTCGTCTATATGCAACGAAGTATTACCCCAACTTACAAACCTTACCAAGAGAGGTAAGGAAAGCAGCACTGTCAGACTGCTATGACATTGACCTTGATAATTGCCATTATATTTTGCTTTGCAACAAAGCCAAAAAAATAGGGGTTAATCTGCCAAATATTGAATATTACAACAACCATAAATCGTTGGTCAGAACACGGTTATCAAAAGATTTGGATATACCAATTGAATTCGTCAAACAGGCGATGCTGGCATTGATGTTTGGTGCAAAATCCGAATATGAAACTCGTTTGGATAAGTATACAAAACAAGTTGGCGTAATTGGCGATATTTTTGGTAGCAAAGAAAATGTAGAGCGATTCAATAATCATCCTTTGGTAAAAGGTATTTTAAGTGACTTGGAAAAAGGTGGTAAGGGTGTGGTCAAGCATTATATTCAACACCATCACAATAAAAATGGTTTTATTACCAATGATTATGGTGTGACTGCTACTATCAAAGGAGCATCGTATAAAAATGGGAATGTGAAAAAACACCTAGGCGTCAACTGTTGAGTTTTATTTTACAAGGGGCAGAAAGGACTGTTCTTGATGTCATGATTGAATCACTTGATGGAAACAAAATCATGTTGCTTCAGCACGATGGACTAACATATTGAGAATGTTTAACACGTGAACAGTTAAACTTGATACAGCAATCGGTGTTAGACCAAACTGGTTTGGAAGTCAAAATTGGTGACTGTGAACCATTACGAAATCCGAATATTATCAGCATCCAAGACATCACTTTATAGGCGATATTTTTATGAATTTAGCATATATTGCTAAATGAAAATTAATTTCTAGCACATATGGATTGTATTACTCAATCAAGTAGTCTTCAAAAATAACTAAATCAAACAATTGATTTTAAATAATAAATTATCAAAAATCCATTGCAAATCCAACTGTAAACACCTTTGATACGTTAAAGCCATTCCACTCACAAATTCTTGCCAATAGTATGTTATAGCTATATTAATTTAATTAAAAAATTTGAAAATAGTTTGAGTGTGCAAGAAAACCGACATAAGGCGGTTTTTGAAGTGTCGCCCTAAGGGCGAAAATACTTAAAGTTGATTCGCTGTAAGGCGCAAACACTCAAAGCTTACTCAACGTATTTACAGCCTGTTAATAGGATTCTTAAGACACATTCCACACTTCATGGATTTGTTAAAGCCTGTATTCCATTCATCTTAAAGAACTTTAAGCACCTTGAACAAACTTAAGTGCTTTCCATTCCGCTGCGCTACATGGTCGTATCCAAACCCCGATGCGACAATCCAATTCACTCTATTCTGATTGGATTCATATTGCAGTAAAAAATAACCACCTACATGAGGTGGTTTGGTGGTCTGTTACTAATTCAAGATTTCCAATTTTGGCAACGAATTGACAATATTCTGTGTTTCAAGACTGACTGTAATGACCCTCAAGAACAATTCCAATGAGTATTTGGCATTGCCCATTGTTTCGATAGCCCAATCATTGGCATCATTGGTAATGCCTGATTTCTTGTCAGTGGTCACAGCTTGGCGTTCCATGACCCATTCAAGCGCAGGCTTACCATTGACCACATAGTCATAGGCACATTCAGGAATGTTTTCAATGGTGATTTGGCTGTTGTACACCACTATTGATTTATCATCCTTCTTGCTGAACTTCATCTTGGTCACACGGAAATCTTCATCAACGCCACCAATCACAGCTTGTTTGGTGACATTCAATCCCTTGATTTTGGCATTCAGTTTCACACCTGTGTGGATATCCACCGTTTCGTAATTCAGGTGTAAATCTGCCAATTTTCGACCAGCATCAGAGAATGCCTTAAACGCTTCAAAGGTTTTCACACGTGGAATGCGTGGTAACTGCTTGGTCAGATTGTCGGCGTAGCGTTCACGGTATTCTTCACTGTGAAGCAAACCATAGATATAATAGAAGATGTCTTCTTTGGTCAATTCACAGCTTGGATAAGCGTCCTGAAAATGTTTAAGCGCATCATCTGTAATCGCATCACGACGGGTATATTCCGATTCGGTGGTGTTGGCAAACAAATCATCGTCATGGGTTTCAACTTTATCGTATAGGTAAAGTGGGAAACATTGGCAGTTTGCATGATTTTGCACATCAGGAATAACATTTGTTATGAGTGTAGAGAATGCTTTAGTTACACCTATTCCATTAAGTATTATTGCAAAGTTCTGATTCCCGTTCACAAACATTTTAGGAATTCTATAAGTCATCTCATTTAAATGTTTATTAAAATATACTTTCTGTTTTGAATAAGGTCTGTAGTAGTAAGGAACTATATGAGATGGTTCAAACTTAATATTTACTCTCTTGTCCAATAACTGTTGTAGGCTTCTATTCCAGCTTATTTCGGCTGAATTGGTATTAAGTTCAGAGGTACTGTTTAAACCATCTTCGATATGTTGGTTATAAATTCCAATCATGTTCCGAAGGCTTTGGCTTAAAACAGATGTAGATGCGTTGACACACCATGCATCTCTTCCTGACATTAAGCCTTTAGAGTAGGTTTCAAATACTGTTATGGCAGTTTTATCCTTCTTATCTCCCAAGCTCATATACGCATCAAAATTTGGGTCACGTTGATTGACCCAGTCACCAAACTCATCAGGCTCGATATCATTCCAGCCATTCGCATCAGTGATGCCTTTAATACTTCCAAGCTCTTGGATGATTTCCAGCTTTTGGGCTTGTGAAAGGTAATCACCGATATCATGGAAATGGATTTGACCAAACTGTTTTGCATTTGGGTTCTTAACCAAAATAGATACAGCGATAGGTGTTCTTGTACCTTGCCCAAAAACGTTATCTTTTTCCTTTCGACGCCGCTCACCAGATGTACGTTGATTGCCTCGCAAGTGGAACACATACAGATTGCTGAATTCCTCAACCAAGCATTTACGCAATCCATCTGCTGTATTGGCTTCAATAAAACCTGCGTTGGTCACAAATCCAATCACACCACAGTCTTTGATGCGGTCTGAAGACCATCGAATGGCGCGAATGTAAGAGTCATACAATGCATTTTTATTGGTAGCGTTTGAATTGGCTGCGTAGGTATGTCGAATTCTCCCATCGAGTACAGGATATTCCACATTGGCATTGTTATCGTTTGCCGATTCTTGACCTGCTGAATACGGTGGATTGCCGATAATCACACGTATATCCAACTCTTTTTGGCGTTTACGACGTGCGCTGTTTTCCACCAACATTTGGTCATGCAAATCACCACGTTCAGCCATTTCAAACGTATCGGTCAAACAAATGCCATTGAACGGTTGATATTCGACCGTGGAATTTTCATCGTTTTCACCGTGAATATTGTTGTTCAAGATGCCGTGATAGGTGGCTTCAATATTGATTGCCGCAATGTAGTAAGCCAATAACACGATTTCATTGGCATGAATTTCGTTTTGGTATTTGTGAGGCAATTTGTCTGTTGGAATGATGCCACTTTGCAGTAAACGGGTAATGAACGTACCTGTACCTGTGAATGGGTCAAGAATGTGGACATTCTCATCAGCCATGCTCTTGCCGAATTCGGTCTTCAATACATGCTCAACACTGTGAATGATGAAATCCACCACTTCAACAGGCGTATAGACGATGCCCAAACGTTCAGTCATACGAGGGAAGGCATTGCGGAAGAATTTATCGTACAACTCAACCACAATCTTTTGTTTGCCTTCAGCACTGTTAATGCCTTCAGCTCGCATTTTTACCGAATCATAGAATGATTGCAGTGTGTCACGTTCTTTCTCAAGATGTTGCTCTTGTAAGATATCCAACACCGCTTGCATGGCTTTTGACATCGGATTGTGTTCAGCAAAGCTGTACTTATCAAACAAGGCATCAAACACAGGTTTGGTAATCAGGTGTTGCGCCAACATTTCAATGATTTCATCATCACTGATGCTGTTGTTTAAGTCATCACGCAATTCAATAGCAAAGGCATTGAATGCTTCAATTTCTTTGGTGTTGTTTGAATCAGCCAATACCGCTTTGATGCGGTCAATGTGGGTTTGTGCAATCTTGGCAATGTCATTAGACCAATCTTCCCAATGATGACGATTACCGCATTTTTTAACAATCTTGGCATACAAGGCACGTTCAATTTCACCAACTTCAAAATTGAATCCAATATTGTTGGCAGGATTGTTATAAGGATTCGTATCAGCTTGACCAATTGCACCACTTTGACGAGCCTTATTAAGCACATTGTCTTTTTTCGACACCTTTTTTGATTTCGGAGTCACTTTTTCAGCAACAGCAACAACTTCCATTTTTTTAGAGTCGCCACCGTTGAATTCAAGCTTGTTAATCATGGCATCAAAGCGGTCATCATGCGCTCGTAAGGCATTCAGAACTTGCCACACCACTTTATAGGTTTGGTTGTCATCAAGGGCTTTTTCAGGCTCAACACCAGCAGGAATGACCACAGGCAAAATCACATAACCCAATTTTTTATTCGGAGCTAAACGCATCACCCGTCCAACAGATTGCACCACATCGACTTCTGAATTGCGTGGAGTCAGAAATAGCACTGCATCCAATGATGGAACGTCTACACCTTCAGATAAACAACGGACATTCGAAAGAATGCGACAATGATTGTCAGCAAGGTCATTTTTCAGCCATTGTAATTTGGATTCTTTTTCGGTGGCATTCATTCCACCATCAATGTGGTCAGCTTCACAGACCATTGACAATGCAGGGTCTAATATTACATCGGGTTCTTTGGCTTGAATGGCTTGAATTTCGTACTGTTGATAGGCTTCAACCACTTGTTGGAACATTTCAGAAATATTCTTTGAGCCAACTTTGTGTTTGGTCGCTTTTTTAGTCGGTTTTGAATCATCTTTTTCATGGTGATATTGACCAATGACCTGACAAAACGCCACCGCTCTTTGCATTGGCGTTCCCAATTCATTGCCACTTTCAAACAACCCTTGTTTGGATAAAGCTTTCCAACAACCAACAATCTTTGCAGCGTCATCGACCTTCAAAGAATTATTTTCGTCTTTCAATAAGTCTTGTAATCGTTTGTTGATATGGCTTTCCTCAACAGCCAACACAATGACTTTGTAATCCACCAATAATTTACGCGATACAGCTTCAGAGAACGTTATAACATACAACTCTTTGCCATATAAAGATTCATCATCCATCGAACACAAGGTCACATTTTCAGTGCTTTTTGCAGTTGTGCCATAAATACGCGGTGTTGCTGTCATGTACAGACGTTTTTTGGCTTTGATGTAATCATTGTTATGTACTCGAACAAAGGTTGATTCATCATCACCATCGAATGTTGCACCTGTTGTTCTATGAGCTTCATCACAGATAATCAGGTCGAATTGACTTAAAGGATTGTTTTCTTGCTTTTGGGCTTGGCTAATCACATCAATGGAGTGGTAGGTCGAAAATACGACTGTCATTGATTTTGGATGTGCGTTTTCTGTTTTGACAATACTGTCGCACAATGATTTGGCATTTGTGGTTGCAGGAAATTGTAAATCGCTTAAACCTGTAATCACACAGTCATCGTCACCTGTTTTTTTGCCAATATCACTGTCTGAACACACGGCAAAACTGTTGAGCGGAATCAATGAATCTTGAGTCCATTCATTCAAAGTCTGACCCAACAAAGACAAGCTAGGCACAAGGAACAATACCCGTTTACCACTTCCTGCCAATTCTTCAGCCAAACGCAATGCAGTAAATGTTTTACCTGTACCACACGCCATAATCAATTTACCGCGTTCAGCGTCCTGTAAACCTGCTACAACGCGTTTTTGAGCTTCTTTTTGATGTTCACGTAATTGCTTTTTGGAACGAATCACAGGCTCTTTATTTTCTTGATATTGCGACCAATCAATCACGCTATTTTCAAGGTGGTATAAGTCGATTCTACTCACAGGAGGATTTTGATTGCTCAACGCATCATTGGCATTGTCAGTCCATTCGTTTGAGGTGGTAACAATGATACGATAAGAGAAATAGGATTTACCTGACGCGGTAAAGAAACTGTCTATGTCTGATTTTCTAACTTTGTGGTCAGAAGAAAAATTCTTACACTGAATGGCATGGTGTTCACCTGTGTATGTGATTGCAACCAAATCAATACCAGTATCTTTTTTTGTACCGATTCCCAGTTCATCACCGTATTTTTCAACCCAATCAAAATAACTTAATATTTCAGCATATTTTTCCTTGTAAAAAGGTTCATTTTGAAAGTATCTCACCATGAGATTTTCAAAACTTGTTCCTTTATCGCGTTGTGAATGAGTTAGGTCACGGAATTGACCCAAAAGAGTTTGTAACGGAGTTAGATTGGATGTTTGCATGGTAGCAATCGAATAAAATTTTGATTGCTATGGATTGTATCTATTCTTAGAAAAAAGTCTAGCTACATATGATAACTGAAGAAACTCAAAATAAAGCTTATGGTTCAACAGTTCTCTAATCGAAAATTAATATCAATATTGGGCAAACAATCTGACACGCCTGCAAATGTATTAAGACACAATTTTAAGGTAGCTACGAAATAGGTTAGATAAAAGGTTAGACATTTTCATACCAACAAAACAAAAGGACTCAGCCATTTAAGCTAAATCCTTGTTTTATTTGGTGGAGGTAAGCGGGATCGAACCGCTGACCTCTTGCATGCCATGCAAGCGCTCTACCAACTGAGCTATACCCCCACTGTGTGCAGCAAGTTACTGCAGAATAGGTTGCGCATTTTACCTGAACTACCGAATTTTGCAAGCACTGATTCAATCTTTGCTGAGAATGAGAGAAAATATGGTTTTCAACCGGTATGATTTTTGAATATAACACTTATCCCATAATAAACATGGATTGATAATGTAGTCGCATCTGATAATTAAATTTATACTTACATGCTAACCCAGATTTTTTGTTCTCAAACAGGAAAGCGTTTATGCAGCGCAAAAAAAGACAGACTATACTTTTAATATTAACAGGCTTACTGGTATTTGCGCTGATGTGGGCAACACTTTTATTTCTGCCTAAAAGCAATACAGGCTATCGGTTAAAAGTACCGGCAGGCTACGGCATTAGCGGAGTAAGTCGTAATTTATCTGCTAATGATGTGATTTATAGCCGCTGGGTTTTTGTCGGTACTGCTTATATGCTGGGTATGGGAGATAAAATCAATCGGGGTAATTATCGCATTCCCCATTCAGCTTCCAGCTGGCAAATTTTACAAAGGCTGCGCAACGGTAAACCAGACAGTATTACGGTGCAGATTATTGAAGGCAGTACATTTGCGCAAATGCGCAGGTTAATTGATAACACACCGGATATTGAGCATATTACGAAAGACTGGCCGGACAGCAAATTGCTACAGCAGCTAAATGTTGAAAGTAATTACACTCAGGCGGAGGGACTGTTTTTTCCTGCTACTTATGATATTAGTTCAGACAGTAGTGATTTATCTCTTTATCAGCAGGCATTTAATACGATGCAGCGACATTTACAGACTGCATGGGAAGAGCGTCGCAGTGATTTACCCTATCAGTCTGCTTATGATTTACTAATTATGGCCAGTCTGATTGAAAAAGAAACCGGTCATGCTGAAGACAGAAACAATGTAGCAGCTGTATTTGTTAACCGACTCAATCAGCACATGAGATTACAAACAGATCCTACTGTCATTTATGGTATGGGTTCCCGTTATAAAGGCAAGATTGGAAAAGCGGATTTACGCCGTGATACACCATACAATACTTATACTCGTTCTGGTCTGCCGCCTACTCCTATTGCGTTGCCGGGTAAAGCAGCGCTCGAAGCAGCGGCACATCCGGCCAATAACAATTATCTTTACTTTGTAGCGCGAAATGATGGTACAGGACGCAGCCAGTTCAGCCACAATCTGAATGAACACAATGCTGCTGTCCGCCAATATATTCTGAAAAAGCATTAACCGGGTTAACTATAGATGAAAGCAAAATTTATTACTCTGGATGGAATTGACGGTGCCGGTAAATCAACCAACCTCAATACCATACGTAACTGGTTTGAAAAACACCAGCTGCCGGTACTCTTTACCCGGGAACCCGGCGGTACGCCCATTGGTGAGGCATTACGCGAATTATTATTAAACCCGGCTACTCATGCTAATGCCCGTACTGAAACTCTGATGATATTTGCTGCACGCCAGCAGCATCTGGATGAGGTCATTAAACCGGCACTGGAAAAAGGCATACATGTAGTCAGTGATCGTTTTACCGATGCTACATTCGCCTATCAGGGAGGTGGACGTGGTTTACCACTGACAGATATCACTATTCTGGAAAACTGGGTGCAGCAGGGTTTTCAGCCCGATTTAACTTTATTACTGGATGTACCTCTTACAGTTGCACAGCAACGTCTCAGCCAGAATAGCCATCCTGACCGCTTTGAACAACTGGATGCTGCGTTTTTTGAGCATACTCGCGCTGTCTACCTGGAACGTGCTGCGGCCACACCCCATCGCTATTCTGTTATTGATAGCAGTTTGAATCTTCAGGATGTGGCACAGCAAATTAACCAAGGGTTAGCACAGTTGTTTGGATTAGATTCATGATTTATCCATGGCTTGAACCAGTCTGGCAACAGATAGCCCTGCACTGGCAGCAACAACCGCATGCATGGCTGCTTTATGGTCATCCGGGAATTGGTAAACGGGAATTTGCTGAATATCTGGCACAAGCATTGTTGTGCGAGTCTCCGGGTACTAATCATCAGCCGTGTGGTGAATGTACATCCTGTCATTTATACAGTCAGCACAGCCATCCCGATTTTCTGCCGGTTAGCCCCGAAGAAACAGATGGCGAAGGCGGAGAGCGTAAACAGCCACTGATTAAGGTGGAAACTATACGTAACGTTCTGGATTTTGCTCATCTGAGTGCTCATCGTGGCGGCAAACGTGTAGCTCTGATTTATCCGGCAGAAAATATGAACTTGCAAGCAGCCAACGCACTGCTGAAAATTCTGGAAGAACCGCCGCAAGGTATGGTATTTATTCTGGTAAGCCATCAGAAAGATCGTCTGTTACCAACAATTAAAAGCCGTTGCCGGCAAGTGGTGTTAACCATACCTGCGCCTGCACAGGCACTGGCTTATGCACAGCAGCAACACGGAGATAATGCAGCTGAACTGTTAGCCTTTCACGGCGGAGCCCCCTTGTTTAATGAAAACGACAGCCATACCCGGCTGCGTAACGAATTAATTACCTTGCTGGTTAAGCCGCGTCTGATTGCTTTGCTGGATTATGCCGCTACTTTTGATAAACACAAACTGGCTCTGGCTACTTTTCTCGACTGGCTGGCTAAATGGTTACTTGATCTGTCACTGGCTCAGCAAAATATGCAACCTATGTATTACCCTGTATGGAGTAAGGCATTAAATGAGATTAGCCGGCAAGCAGATACATTATCGTTGTTTGCCTTAATTGATAAAGTAAACAAGCTTGCCCCTTACGGTAAACATACACTCAATGTTAAAATGCAGCTGGAAGATTTATTAATTGAATATCTGAATATTTGGCAGCAAAAAAACATAAAATCATAAAGGAAATTTATGGCCGAAGCTCCTGCTAATCTGCCGGGCAAAATGCTCAATTTAACAATACCCGACAAACCGGAACTGTATCGCAGTTACATGGCTTTTCTGCAGCATGGTGGTCTGTTTGCTCCTACCACTGATACATTTAATATGGGTGAAGAAGTATTACTGGTCGTTAACTTGCCAGAATTCAACGAAGCTAAATATTTGCGTACCACTGTAGTATGGATCAACACCGCTACCACTTCCACCGGACAGCCACAGGGTATCGGGCTGGCATTTGGTAAAGATGAAGACAGTATTGCAGTAAAACAGTCAATTGAAGATATTTTGCCCGGATTACTGTTAAGCGAACGTACTACTTATACTTTATAATCATGCTTATCGATTCACACTGCCATTTAAATATGCCTGATCTGGCTGTCAGATTACCGCAAATACTGGAAAATATGGCTCAGGCAGACATAGGTCAGGCTATTGCTATTAGCGTAGACCGTACCAGCGCTGCTGAGGTACTGGCGCTGGCCGAACAGCATACCAATCTGTTTGCCAGCGTTGGTGTTCATCCTGAAGATCAGAATTCAGCAGAAATGAGTGTGGATGAACTGGTTACCGCTGCCCGACATCCAAAAGTAGTGGGTATCGGAGAAACCGGACTCGATTATCATTGGTGTAGTGGAGATCTGGCATGGCAGCATCAGCGCTTCAGTACGCATATTCAGGCATCTAATCAATCCGGCTTACCTCTGATTATCCATACCCGGGAAGCTGCCAGTGATACATTGCGCTTGTTGCATGAAAATCAAGCACAACAAGGTGTGATTCACTGTTTTACAGAAGATACTGCATTTGCCAAAGCTGTACTGGATTTGGGTTTTTATATTTCCTTTTCCGGAATTGTAACCTTTAAAAATGCCAGACAGATACAGGAAGCCTGTCGCTATGTTCCGTTAGACCGAATACTGGTGGAAACTGATGCTCCCTATCTGGCACCTGTGCCTAAACGCGGTAAACAAAATGAACCAGCTTACGTGCGTTATACTGCCGAATTTGTAGCACAACTGCGCGGAGACAGCATCACCAGCATTGAAGAAGCTACAACGGCTAATACCTATCGGCTTTTTAGTAAAATTCCGCCAATCAGCAATCAGTCATGACACAGATTACTGTTACTGTTCTTGGCTGTGGCAGCTCATCCGGTACACCGGTTATCGGGTGTGACTGTCCTGCATGTATCAGTACAGATCCCAAAAACCGGCGTACCCGTTGCAGTGCACATGTACAGATTGGTGAACAATACTGGCAAATTGATACTGGTACTGATTTTTATCATCAGGCCTTACAACATAAACTGCAGCGTATTGATGGTGTGCTTTATACTCATCCGCATGCAGACCACCTTAACGGCATTGATGATTTGCGTGCATTCTGCTACAGACAACGTGCAGCTATTCCTGTTTACGGACACCATGACACCTTGTCCAATATTCAGAACCGTTTCGATTATGCCTTTCTGGAACAGAATAACCATTGGAACCGGCCGGTATTACGTGCATATGAACTGCCATTGAATCAAGGTGAAAATAGCGTTCTGACTATTGAAGGTGTACCTGTATGGCACTTCGGTGTACCGCATGGTAGCTGGACAACCAGTGCCTTTCGTATTGGCAACATCGCCTGGTTTACCGATCTTAACCATATAGATGAATCTATATTTCCGTACTTAAACGGACTGGATTATCTCTTTCTCGATTGCCTGATGGATACCCCATATCCAAGTCATCTAAGTACCGAACAAGCTTTTACTTATGCTAAGCGTATCAATGCCAGACAAACTTACTTCATTCATATGACTCATAATCAGGAATATTACGCACTCAAGCATCGCTGCCCCAAAAACTGCACACCGGCTTATGATGGTATGGTGGTAAGCAGTCATTATTAATTTTTTTATTAAGAATAGTCTAACTTTTACAAGTAGAAATTTTTTGATTGCAAATAAATTTCTACGATTTATCTTATCACGGATTACTAATTTATTTGTTTTAGCAGGCTCAGTATCAAAATATTTTCATTTATACAATTTTTATTGGATTTGCCTTGCAATTAATACTTTCTTTATCACTTGCTAAATACAGTTACCTGTATTCTTAGAAAATAAAATTGATACGGTATTGCTCTGATAAATAAACGGATTATGGTGTATTGTTCAAAGAGCTGAAAAACAGATTTAATACCTGAATAATCAAAACACAAATGTTAATGATTTATCTGAAAATACACTAAAATTTTAAGTGGTAAATTGCACAAATTTGCTCATTATATCTCTGGCGCTTGATATCAAATGATTGCTCTGTTACAAAATATAATCATTCTGATTAAAAGCTTTATGCATCGGATGTATCTTAAGACATTACCGTACTTTTTTAACAATCATGCTGATACGAATTTTATAGGTAATATCAGTATCAGAATAGAGGAGTTGGTGTGAGATATATATGATGTTTCTTCTGATAATAGACAAAACGCACTTTTTACCGATATAAGTAATATAAAAACATATTCACAGTATAATTTGGTGAAGGTCTTTAATCTAACTTCTAAGGCATTAATACAGGATGTATTATCTGTCTAGAATTATTGAACAGGATTAATAGTATGGATTAACACTTGCAAAGTATGTTAAAAACAGAGTATAGTAAGAAAAATATTTTAAAATTTAATTGTGTGATACAGATATTTATAAATACATTGTTTCTGAATAATGTGATTTTAGAAATTTACTTTTAAAGTTGTGAATGAATAAAAGAGAAATAACAAGGAAATGGAGTTTAATTTTAAATTATCGGTATAAAATACTTAAATAAGTTCCGGATGAATTAATAATCATATTTAATATTTGAGTTATTGACACAAAATTATATTTTTATTGAAATCATTTAAATTATCTTGGTCAGATGAATAAATAGTAGATTAAGTTTCAAATATTGCTGATATCACTGATTAAAGATAAAGTCAGTATTTAAAAAGCTGTTATATTTAAAGAAATAGATGTCTGCTTAATTTTAATGTATATTTAATATGAAAATGGCATTTATTTATTGGTTATTTTAAATTTGAATTGAATAAATAGTATTAGCTTTTATGGTTTGCTGCAGGTATTAATATCATTGTTGAGTTTGAATTAAAAGTATTTGTATTATTATTATAATACTTGAAATAAATAATATTTTGCTCACATATATCATCTATTTTACCTGTAATTACTTCATTAATCTGCATAATTTAAACAACTGACGCGCTTTTATTAAGCTTTGGTTGTTATAGTTAAATTTTTTTCTGACAGAATGCAACACTGCTGTCAGCGTAGTTAGTTGTTGCTCTTAAATGACAAATAATTAACTGAATTGTAATAATAGCATTATATAGCTAATGGAATCCGCTTATACTTTATAATTTATTTGGAATAATTATTTATAAGCATTTATAAGTAATTATCTATCTGAAAATTACAATAAGCATAACTTACTTAAATAATAGAACATACGGATATAAAAATGGAGATTAAGAGAAATTTAAAGATAAATCAAATTTGAATTTAAATAATAGATTAAAGGGAGAGTAAACAGATAATTGGATGGATATATGAAATTATTGAATACAATATCTGTAAATTCAACAAGATAAATAATGATACGTGAAGGTTAAATAATGAAGGCTAACCTATTAAAATACTTTAAAGGGTTTTGCCATATACTGACTCTGTTGGCATTTTTTTTCTGCAGCATAATGCCCGCCAGACCAGTATTTGCGCAAGATGCAGAATGTGCAGAAGTTAAAATAGTAATTGAGCAAAAGTTATCTTTTGAGCGGCAGGCATTTGATGCACGAATGCTAATTAAAAATGGTTTGGATACCAGACTGAAAAATATACGGGTTGAGTTAGTTTTTACTGACAAAGATAATCAGCCGGTTGAGGTAACCCAAAAAACTGAAGATGATGAAGCTAAATTTTTCTATCGGATTAACTCCTTGTCAGGAATAGATAATATTAACGGAACAGGACAGGTGGCTGAAAAATCCAATGCAGATATTCACTGGCTGATTATACCGACCTACGGAGCAGCTAAAGATAAAGATACGCTTTACAACATTGGTGCTAAGCTGACTTATGAGCTTAATGGTCAGGAGACCACAGTAGATGTTGTTCCAGACTATGTGGTAGTGAAACCCCAGCCATTACTGTCACTGGATTACTTTTTACCTGGTGAAGTTTACGGAGATGATCCATTCACGCCAGAAGAAGAACCTCCGGTTCCGTTTGCTTTGGGTGTACGCATAAAAAATGAAGGTAAAGGTATTTCCTATAGAACCATGATTGATTCTGCTCAGCCCAAAATTGTGGAAAATAAAAAGAATCTGCTAGTAGATTTCAGCATTCTGGGCAGTTATATAGGCAATCAGCAGGCAGGTAAAAGTTTGTTACTGGATTTTGGTGATATAGAGGCCGGTGCTGTAGCTGTCGGTCTCTGGAATATGACGGCCAGTCTGTCAGGTACATTTACGGATTTCAAGGCCACATTTACTCATGCCGATACTTTAGGTGGTGCGGTTACCAGTCTGTTAAAAGCTACGAATACACATACACTGATCCATGATGTGAAAGTCGATTTGGCCAGCAGTGATAATATTACCGATTTTCTGGCACGTGATGGCGATGCCTTGCGCCTGTATGAGTCTAATGGTGTGGACACTAATGTAACTGACCAGAGTAGTAAGGCTGATTTAAAAGAAATCAGCAACAGTTACCAGCTAACATTCCCTGCATCTAAAGGGTTTGTTTATGCAAAAGTACTCGATCCTTTTCATGGTAGCCGACAACTGAAAAATGTTGAGCGTTCAGATGGTAAGCGCTTACTAAATGATAATGTCTGGTTATCTAAATCCCGTAATGAAGATCTGTCATGGTCTTATTATGTGAATGTATTTGATCATGATTCAACTGGTAAATATAATTTATTTATAAAAGGTAGCGTTCAGGATCAGGCAGTGATAGCCGGTATGGTATTTAATGATCTGGATGCAAACGGATTGTTGAATAATAATGAACCGGGATTGAATCATATCAAAGTTGTCCTGTCCGGAAAGGATAATGCCGGTAAACGCATTGATCGGGTTGCTTATACTAATGAGGCAGGTAAATTTATTTTCGAAAAATTACCTGCCGGTGATTATTCTGTCTGGGTTGTCGATGTAGAAGGAATGATTGATGGTCCTGCTGTTGCTGGTAGCGCCGGCGGTAATGCTGTTGCAGGCAAAATTGAGCACATTGTACTATCAGATGATATGCATGCAGACAATAATCTGTTTGCAAAGCAAAAAATTAGCCAGCCTCCTGCAACCGATAATGCCGACATTTCTATCAGTGCTCAAGCAGTGGAATGGAACAATTCATTACCTGACGATACTGCGCAAATATTGATCACGATTAGTAATCACGGACCTGAGATTGCCAATAATATTTATATTCAGCATGATTTACCTGAGAATCTTGAAATTACTGATCAGAAAGTTGTGGCAGGAAACTATAATACTCAGGATAAACGTATTGATAAACTTGCTTCAGGTGAAAGTACCACACTATTATTGACAGTTAAGATAACTGGGGATGATAAGGCAAGCCAGTTTACCACGCATATACTCAGTCAGACTAATGATCCTGATTTAAGTAATAATCAAATTAGTATTCCGGTTTTACCAGGAAAGGCAGATGTTGAGCTTGAAGTTGAAAAACTGGAACGTGTACCAACACTGCCTGCAGACAGCGTACAATTATTATTAACTATCAGTAATAATGGCCCGGCTGATGCACGTAATGTTTATTTGCAAACTGATTTGAGTTCTGATATAGAAATAACCAGCCAGAAAGTTTTGATGGGAAATTATCATATTAAAGATAAGCGGATAGACAGGCTGGCAGTAAATGATGCAACTATATTGTTATTAACCGTAAAAGTAACTGGTTCCGATAGAAAAGGGAATTTTGTTGCCCGGGTAGTAAGTCAGCTTACTGACCCAGATAAAAATAATAATACAGTTACATTTCCTGTATCAGTAATAAATCAGACAAAATCTGTACATTAAATGATGTATTTTGTTAATGTTTTTTGATTAAAATAGAAAATCGTACTGTAAAGTACGATTTTCTATATCCGCAAATTTAAACAAAAATATACACAATATACTAATTATTTGAAATTTTTATTGAAAATTATTTGCCTGTAAAGATTAAGGTATGATAATATTTACCAACAATTTAAATTAATTCTTCTTTAGAAAAGCAACATTGATACATTAATCTGATACTGAAAAGAATATTGAACGCAAAATTCAAAGTTCTGAAATATTCTTATATTTATCTGGCTATTTAGATTAATCAGTACATTAGTTAGTAAATTGCTGATTTCTGGTAAATAAATCTACAATTATTCAAAATACTTATCGTCGCATTATTTTGTCTGAAAATAATGGAAAATGAATAATGTATAAAATTATCTCCTATAGTATTTATCAGATAAGTAAATTAAACCTGTTAATTATTCCGAAAGCTTATGGAGTACTGAAAATTTTATTTTGTGTTCATTAGAATCAATATGAACTGATATTGGATGATATTTAAAAAGCTGATAATTCCTGTTTGATGTAATTTTGTACTAATATATAAATTAATGCCATTAAACTTAATTTGGGTACGAATTTTTATTATATGAAATATGTCTGCAGAAATAATTATTATTGAAATGCATATTAAAGTGAAACTGGATGATCTTTATTAAATAATTCATATGCAAAATCTTGGATGGAAATATCAGAATTTTATATTTATAGCATTTTAAATACTGTTGAAAACATAGAGGTTTAGATTTTTAATTTATATTTCAGTCTTTTGTTTACAAGAGTGGTAAGCAAAAAAAATCGAATTGATGGCTTTATGCATTATGAGAATAAAGCAATATAAGCTCAGAATCAGCTAGTAGATTATTAAGACAATTTTTCAGACTAATAACCAGTTTATATCTAGATATATAAAATTTAAATATTTTATCCTAATAGTAATCGGTGATTAAATAATAAATAAAAAGAATTAGTTATGCTTAGATTTAGTAAATTTTTTATCCTTATGTGCTTATTAGTTATCTATAAAACACTAATATTCGCACAAGATATTTCAGTATGTCAGAGCAATATATCTGATCCCGTAATATCGCCTGAGGCTATCAAATGGCCAGATAACCGGAATAAACAGCAACTGGATAAAAATTTCTGGCTGACAATGAATGAAATAAGTAAAAAGCAGCCGGATAATATTATTTTGGTGGATGTCAGATCAGGAATAAAAGAAAAAATTTCCGGATTAAATATGCTAACCATCCCACTTAATCAAATATCTGAAGCACGCTTTTTAATGGATAAAAACGTAATTCTGGTTGGCAGCGGCTTTGATCAGATTCAGATAAATCAGACTATTAATTATTTAAGAAAAAAAGGCTTTAAGCGTATTTTTGCTTTAACTGGCGGTATATATGCCTGGGATAACCAGCAAAAATCAGTGTCACTGCGCCAGCAGGAAATTTCACCGGAAGAATTTTTATCCGGAGGAAAAACCATACACTGGCAAATCATTTCTATAGGCTTAAATACCAAACAAGTATCTGCATTACCTGAGCAGCCAGTTAAACAATTTGCATTTACCCAAAATACAGTTTCAGAACTAAATCAGTTTATGCAAAAAAAATTTACTAATAAAGATACTTTTATTCACTATGTATTGGTTGGTGCAAATGAACAGGATATTAAATTGTTACAACAGCAAATTAAACTTAGTAAATCAGCCAATATTACATGGTTGCGAGGCGGAATAATTGCTTACCAGCATTATGTACAACAACAAACAAATTTAATTAACCATACCGGAAAGAGTTTATACAGATCTTGCCGATTAAACATATAGCTTACTTAAGGAGTTTTCTAACTAATGAGGGGTATAAAATGAATATTTATCAATACTGGAAAAACCGGTTTCCCGGTTTAAGCCGAACGGAAAGTTCAAAACTTAAAAACAAACAGAAAAATGCATTTGTAATGATTTTCTGTGCATTATGCACTATTGCATCTGCATCAGGCTATGCCGGAACAGATACCCATTTAAATGGTGATAATATGGTAAGTGGTGCATTGCCTATTGGTTTTGAGTTTAATTATTATGGCAAAAAATATAATAAATTTTATGTCACTACTAATGGCTTGCTGCAATTTGACAAACCTAAGAAAAATTATATCAATGCTTGTTTACCAAAAATTAATAATACGCTGTATGTATTCTGGGATGATTTAGTTACCAATGTCCCCGGCGAGCCTATGGGTAATATCAAATATGAAACTCAAGGGGTGGCTCCCAACAGGCAGCTGATAGTTCAATGGACTAATCAATATTTTAAAAATCCGAAGAATCCTCAGCCTATGGGTACTTTTCAGGCTATTCTTTATGAAGGCTCAAATCAGATTAAATACCAATATAGGTCTTTAACTGATGAGCGCAGTAGAGGTAACAGTGCAACTATAGGCATACAAGGTACTCGACCAAATACTGTCCAGATCGGTTGTAATAAGGCTGATACTATTCGATCAGAACAGGCAATCTTATTTACGCCCAATGGTAATTCAACAGCATACACTAAGAATGAAAATGCTGAATATGATTTCATTGATATTTCAGATTTAATCCCTCCGGCACCACAGCCTGTTGCCACTTATAGCAATCAGCCTCCGGCCTGGTCATGGAAAAATACTGATACATTTAATACATGGGAAATCGAGATTCAGGATACTGCCGGAAATTCTGTGCATAAAGAAGTGCTGAACCATGTGAATCGGTTTACTTTCGCTGATGGTTTAGAGGATGGCAAGTCTTATCGTGCCCGTATAAGAGGGAGTATTAATAATGGCGCTAGCTGGGAAATGTGGTCTCCATTATCTGCTCCAACCACAATTGATACTGTCAACCCAGTTGTTGAACTGAATAAATTCAACCGTATTAATAGCAATACTGTTCAAATTAGTTACAGCAGCAACGATAATTTAAGTGGGGTTGCTTCTGTACATTTGCAGATAGCAAATAATCCTGAATTTAATAATCCTTTGATTGATAAGGATATTAATGCTCAGGCTAATAGTGTGCAAATTGATGATGTGCCCTCTGCAGGTATTTTATATGCACGTCTGAATGCATTGGATAAGGCAGGTAACAGCTCTGGTTATACCAAAGCTACTGCTATTATGATTGCACCACCTGTACTTATTAATCCGGTTACTCAGGCAAAGATTAAAACCTCTTTATTAAAAGTTCAGGGTACGGCTGAAGCAGGTAGTAAAGTACAACTATATTTAAATAATCAATCGATTGGGAAGCCTGTAATAACGGATGAACAGGGTAATTTTAATCAGGATATCCGGTTATCTGAAGAAGGTAGCTATCGCTTGCATGCCATTGTGATAAATGGTTCTGCCAGCAGTGAACCTAGTGCTCCTGTAATATTTGATTTCGCTTTACCTGTACCTACAGGAGCAATCACAACACCCGGAGAAAATCAGACTCTTTCTGCCCCTATAGATATTCAGGTAGATGCAGCAGATGAACTGGGGATTGAAAAGGTAGAGCTGTTTATTGATAACAAACAATTTGCATCCCTGACCGAGCGTCCTTATCAGGCACACTGGCCGCTTAATATGCAGGATAATGGCAGTCATGAATTATCAGCAAAGATAACCAATACCAGTGGCAAAACCATAACCAGTACACGTACTGTAAATGTTAAGATTGAACCGCCGGCACCTCCGCCTATACCTTACAGCGGTAAAATAACAGCAATTAGCCCTACCGTCAGTTATGGTCCTCAGTCTGTTACAATTTCCGGTCAGGCACTATATCGTGCTGATAATACTTCTGCAGCAAATGTACCATTGAAACTGGTTTTAAATGTAAAAGGTTTTGAGCGAAAAATTGCTGTTGCTACAGATGAAAATGGTAATTTTTCCTATACTTTTACTCCGCAGGATTCTGATTCCGGTACTTATCAGGTTAGTCTCATTCATCCTGATGAAAAAACAGTTATCAGTCAGGGTAGCTTTGCAATTAACCGGATTGCATTCAATATTCAGGGGTATCAGCTTAAGGCACCGCGTACCATTCCAACCCCGATAACCGTAAATGCTACGGCCAGTACCGGTGCTAAAAAATTACGCTGGGTACTTGCAGCTGAGAATCAGCCGGATGGCGTATTGCCGCAAGGTATTAATATCGAGTCTGAAGCAATTGATATTGCGCCCGGACAAACACGTTCTACAACAATTAAATTTACTGCCGATAATAATGCTGCAGAAAAGGGGAGCTTATATCTCGTTGCATTTGCTGAGGATTCAGGAGATTTAGTACGCGGAAAACTGCAGATTAATTATCAGCTTGGTCAGCCAATGCCTGATTTGTATGCTTCTCCGACCTATATCCAGACTGGTTTGAAGCAGAATACAACAACCACGGCTAATATTCATATCGGCAATAAAGGTTTAGCAAAAGCCGAAAATGTTCAGGTAGAGCTGGTAGATGAGCAGGGTAATCCGGCACCGGAATGGGTATTTATTGCCAGTGACAAAAATATTAATGCAATTGCGGTTGATGAAAAAGTACCCGTGCAAATCATGGCTCAACCGGACAACAGCATAGCTGATGGTATTTACAATTTTATTATCAGAGTTTCCACGGGTGGAAAACTGTCCGGCAAGATTCCGGTAAGCATTTCTGTTACCCAAAGCGGACAGGGTATTGCATATTTTGATGTGGCTGATATTTACACGGCTACACTGGATGCAGAAGGTCAGCCCATTAAGGGGGTTAAAGGTGCAACCATTAAATTACAGAATGATAATGTTCTAACCGAACAATATACACTCATTACTGATAAAGATGGTATTGCTTCATTAAGTGAATTGCCGGCAGGTATTTATCGCTACCGTGCCAGTGCACCTAACCATATGGATGCCAGTGGCCGGATTGTAATTAATCCTGATAGTACTACTAATCAGCACATTTTTCTTGAATATCAGTTAGTTAATGTAGAGTTTGGTGTAACTGAAACTTCGATTAAAGATGTCTATGACATTAATGTTAATGCCACCTTTAATACACAGGTACCGGCACCGGTAATTTTGCTGGAACCTCTGTCGATTAATCTGGGTGCTATGCAGATAGGTGAAGAAAAAACCGGAGAGATTACAGTTAGTAATTATGGATTAGTTCAGGCAGAAAATGTTGTTTTAAATTTGCCTAAAACCGACTCCAGATTCAAATATGAATTTTTCGGAGAAGTACCCAGTGTGCTGAAACCAAAAGAAAAAGTAGTTATTTCATATAAAGTTACTGCTCTTGATCCGAAGCAGCCGACACTGTTGCGATCCAGAAGTGCTACGTTGCCTGATTTATTGCGCTCAGCACCTGCTAATAATGAAGGGGATTGTACGTTTTATGAAGTTAGCTATACAGAAATCCATCAGAGTGAATGTGCCAATGGGGATATCTCCAAATATATGAGTACTGGCCGATTTTTTCAGTATACCGGTAAAAAATGCTCTGCCAATGGTAATGGCACGGGTTGGGGCAGTGGTGGTTCATCAGGTAGTAACAGCGGAGGATTTGTCAGCAGTGGCAATATTGGTTCACCGGCAGCCGTGCCCATGTCGGAGGGGTGTGCACCTAATGCTCCGTGTTCGAGCGGAGGAGCAGGCGATGGTGCCAGTTAATAATAGTTAATCAATGAATTTATTTTAATACAAGGGTTAAATCGTGAAGTTAAAAAATACTAAACGTCACAGAAGCAAGTGGCGTTACTCATTGCTCAGGTTTATTAGCATTATTATGTTATTCATGATAATGCCATTTATGGCCAACGCTAAAGTCAGGTTGCCTAATACAGAATATACTGAAAATACCGTAGATATGCGGGTTAAAGTATTGGGAGGAGAGGTAAAGCTAAACCGCACATGGGAAAACGGACGCTGGTATCTCAATCCGGCGTGGGCAGAGCTGCATTTTAAACTAGATCCATTGGATAGTAGCGTTCAAACTATTGACCGAGCAGGTACTATTTATAAACGTAGTGGCACTACTGACCTGTACACTTATCAGCAAGTATCTATCCAAAAAACTGATGATGGCTGGCGTTGGACTGATAAACAGGGACACTGGATTAATTATGACAGTAAAGGGCGGCCACTTAATTATGGTAATGCCAATAACGTTAAGGTTAACTTTGAACTGGATAAAGATGGCAGGCGTAAAGCAATAAAAGACAACAATAATGAGTTGGTTTACAGTCTTGATTATGACAATAAAGAACATTTGATTAAAGCTACTGATCGTAGTGGTCGTAGTGTTAAATATACATGGTCAGGGGATCAGTTAACTAAAGTCACAGATGTTTTAGGTAATGTCTGGCAATATGGATACGATAAAAATGGCCAAATTAGTAGTCGTACTGAACCTGATGGTGGCGTAACTAAAATTGATTATGTTCGCACTGTACCAGCATACGGACTTTATATGATGTACAGTGGAAAAGGAGGTGGAGGTTATTCACAATCATTAGTAGTTAGCACTGATACATCTGATAACAATAAAAAATTAGCCAGCGTTGGTAAAATCACAGCTCAAACTGGTGCAGTAACTGTATATAACACAGATTATAATCGTGTTAATAAACAGTATACGATAACAGTTAATGATCCGCTTGGTATTAAAACCGTTAGTGTTTTTGATGCAAAAGGCAGACCACTGTCTCAGACTGTAAATGGTGAGCTGAAAGAGAGTATCAAAAGAGATATAGCCACAGGTCAAGTACAAATATTGAATGAACGTGGCATAGTAACAACTGTTCAGGAGGATAGTGAAGAAAGACCGATCAAAATTACTGCAGCAGATGGTAGCAGTGAAAGTTATCAATATAATACTAAAGGAATGCTAACTGAGTATATTGATGCGACCGGTAATATATCCCAATTTCAATATGACGATCAGAATAATCTGACTCAAACTATTCTGGCTAAGGGTAAACCGGAGCAACAAATCATATTGATGGAATATGATCAGTATGGTCAGGCTGTTAATATCAAAACCGGTAAAAAACAGCAGATAAAACAGCAACAAACTTATGATCAGTATGGAAATGTTAGTAGTTACACTGATGCTAATGGGAATACCTATCAATTTACATACAATGTTCAGGGGCAGGTAACTAGTGTTAAAACGCCTGAAAATAATATATGGCAAAAAATTTACAATGCTGCAGGTATTCTTGAACAAATTATAGATCCGCAAGGGAGGGTAACAAAATACACAAGTGATGCTTTGGGAAGAATCACTAAAAAAATAGATCCATTGGGCCATGCCACCAGTTATAGCTATCACTACAACAGTCAAGGATGGCAGGTAAAAGTTACAGATGCTTTAAATCAAACTTATACCTATAACTATGATCTGGCTGGGAAACCAGTGAGTGTTATTTCACCTTCTGGTGCGGAGTTTAAACAAAATTACGATAAACAGGGGAGAATTTTAAGTCAACAGGATGCAGCGGGAAACATTACATCTATAGAGTATGGTAGTAAAGGCGGTGGCTTAGATGGACTGGTTGTTAAAGCTAAGTATCCAACTTATACGGAAGCTTTTAACTACAATACTTTAGGATTGATTACTAATATTAATCAAATAATTGATAATAATGTCGGTTTAACGACTAGTATTAGTTATAACGAACAGAAGTTACCGACCAGTATTACCTATCCTGATGGTAGTACTTTCATAACCCAATATAATTCATATGGCAATACCATAAAATCCATTGATGCACTAGGTGGAGAAACCAGTATTAAGTGGGATGAGTTAGGTAATTTGACGGGTGTTCTTAATCCTGCTGGTTATAGCGATACATTCCATTATGACAATAATGGTAACTTGATTAATGAAGACAGATCATCAGGTGATAAAAAAGAATATACCTATAATTCTGTTAATCAATTAATTAAGCAAAAGGATGCTAATGGTAATGAAATCCATTATCGTTATGACCAGGTAGGCAATCTGATTGAAGAAAATCATTTAGTTAAAGGCCAGACTATTGCAGCTCAACATATCAATTATAGTTACAACGATGCTGGGCAGCTTACTAGTGTTAATCAGAGCGGAGATACACAAAGCTGCTTTAATTATGTACTAGACGAACTTGGTCGTATAATTAAAGAAACAATTACTTATAACAATAATAACAAAAAGATAAGTAAAGAACTGAAGTATAGTTATGATTCTGATGGTAATCTAGCTAGCATTACTTATCCAGATAATAGTGTAATTCAATATCACTATACTCAAGGACTATTAAAAGAAGTACAGCTTCCTAATGGCGAAAAAATAATCTGGAATAGCTATAGATGGAATCAACCTGAAAGCATTACAGCTTTAGGTAATAATATTAGTATGTCTTATATGGCATTGCAAGAACCACTTAGCATAAAGGTTACTAGCGCAGACAACAAAATTTTGCTTCAGCATAACTACAAATACGATAATTCAGGCAATATTATTAATAGCCATACTGAAGAAGGTAGTATTAATTATCGCTATGATGTAATGGATCGTTTAACACAGGTTAATCCAGATCAGATATTGCAAAAAAAGGGATTATATGTAGAATCATATAGTTATGATGCAATTGGTAATCGTACTGGTAGTGCCCATCAAACAGGAGAGTGGAAATACAATAGTATAGGTCAGCTAACACAATGGGGTGAAGGTAACCAGCAGACAATACTAAGCTATGATTCAGTAGGTAATTTAATAAGTAAAGAGCTAAATGGCAAGAAGCAAAGTTATCAATATAATAGTATTAATCAGCTAATTAGTATTCATGATGATAATACAGAAAAGGCATACTATCAATACGATCCGTTTGGTCGCCGCATCAGTAAAACCGTCAATGGAGAAACCACTTATTATCTATACAGTGATGAAGGTTTGATAGCCGAGCTGAATCAAAATGGTAAAATGTTAGTGGCATATGGGTATATACCAGATACGGTATGGGGAACCAGCCCTTTATGGCAGACTAGCCTGAATGATGAACAAACCCTGAGAACTGCAGATTATAATTATTTTATAAATGATTATAGGGGTGCTCCACTGCTGGCGGTGAATGCTAGAGGACAACAAACATGGAAAGGCATAGCAGAACCATTTGGTAATACCCGACTTGATCCAAACAATCAGATTACTGTAAATCTTCGTCTGCCTGGACAATATTATGATCAGGAAAGTGGTTTATATTACAACTATGCACGATATTATGACCCCGAAATTGGTCGTTACATTGAAGCAGATCCTTTAGGTATAGAAGGTGGAATTAATCCATATGATTATGCCAATGGTAACCCCTTGGTATATATGGATCCATACGGATTATATAGTTGGGCACATTTTATAGGTGATGCGGCTAACGCCGCGGCTGGATATGGAGATGGAGCTAATAATGATATACCGAAATGGATAAGAAAAAAGCTAGGTATAATTGGAGTTGATGAATGTTCTTTGCTGTATCAGTGGGGATATTTCATTGGAGAAACAATTGGTATAGGCATTGAGGATATATATCCAGGTGGTAGAGCTGCAAAAGCTAATAAAATTGCTAACAAAGTAACTAAAAAAGTAACTGAAAAAGCTAGGTCTACGCTTGTAACTCCAAAATCCCCGCCAGGAACAGCTCAATCTAGAATTAATGTAGCAAAAGTTAATTTAGATAACGGTAAAGAAAGAGGATTTAATTATGCAATGAATAAACATGGTATAGATTCAGACAAAGTTAATAAGAGTAAGTACAATATGTCTAATGATGAAGTAAAAAAACTTTTACAGCAGCCAAATGTAGTTAAATCACCTGTTTTAAATCCTCAACATAAGGGGAGTAACATGATAGAGAGAGGCAAATTTGTGCGGCAGGTAGAAACTGGGCGTACAATTGGAGTTGATAGATATGGAAATCCTGCCTCAAATATAACAGTAATAACTGATAGAAAGGGTAATTTAATTAACACATATCCTGGAGAATTTGATTAATTTTTAAAGGAATAATTATGAGAGTTACATTATATGAAAAAGTAGAAGGTTACAAAATTCGAGATATAGATCTATATACCACTGTATATGACAATAATGATAAATACTTAGACAGAGAAGATGAGTTCGAAGAATTCAACAGATTATGTAATGTAGATGACTGTTCACCTACAATATATGAGACAGTTGAAGATTTTCAATTATTAATGAAGGATATTGAAAAAGTATTGAAGGAGGCGTATTTAAATAATGACAATAAGATGTGTAATCATTTAAAGGAAATATTTGTTCTTTGCAAAATGTGTTTATGGAATTATGACAGATATTTTTTAAAATTTAGTCCCTGGGGACAAAATTATGATTATTATCCATCTATTATTCCAGAAAAATATAGATTGAGTATATCTGATATAGATGATTAATTATTTAAACACCTCAATTAGTTAATTGAGGTGTTTTTATTAATCAATCCATTAAATTTATTAAAATATTATACTAAATAGCATAAAATGGTATTGAATTGGAAATTATTTAATGGGGGCATAGTTAATATAATAAAAAACATACTACTACAGAAACTAAAAGTTTTCAGGAGAAAAGTTAAAAGTAGAAAAGAATGAGGAGTGCTATCTCAAAAAATATCATAAAAAATATAGTTTTTTTATTAAATAAGGAGTTATGATAAAATATCGAAATGGTAGTGAAATAAAGGCAGGAGATAAAATTTTTCTTGACGGATGAATGACTGGGGTTGTCTTCTGCTGTATTGATTTAAGTGAATATACTCCAGACTTTGATTATGATAACTGGATTGATTTGTTTAAAATCGGGGATTATTATAGATCTTACCTTCCAACAATCTATGCTTCAATTGAAGATTTACCGAAAAAGTTGTAGCCGGAATCGTCGTATCTGATACGGTGGATTTTACAAGAGATAGAATATTCGATAATGATAAAATTAGTGAGTATTTTCCCAGAATGTTTAGCTAAAATATAGTTTAATTAAAAGCTCAGCTTATACTTACTGGGTTTTAATAGTTTAAAAAATCTGGAAAAATTATTAGTATTTAAAGGAACTGAAAACTTTTAGGAAGTAAAATATTATCGTAAAAAAAACATGAGCTAAGGTAGTCAGTAAAAATATTAATTCTTTAAATATTTATAAACTACTAAAAAATGGTAGCTGGACAAGGCAACAATACCCACTAAGTATGTCTAGACGATTCCCAAAAAGATAAAAATAATGGATAAAAGAGAAATTTATATAAAGATGCTTTATTGGGCATTACCTCATATTAGAAATCTTCAAACTCATGGTATGCTTAAAAAAGCTTTGGATAAATCCTGCTATTTAGGAGCTCAACTGATACATAATTTGCCATTAAAACTTTTGAATTCAGATTTTAATGAATCTGATGTGCATTTTTTAAATTATCAGGCTAAATATTATTTTGAAATTTGTAATAATAAAATATCACCAAACTATAATATACATATTGAATGTATTAAAAAATTATTTAAATTAGTTCTCGATGAATAAAAAAAATACTTGAATGGAGTGGAGTGGTTCTTAATTCTTAAAAAAATTAAGCATTTAATAAAGCCAATATAAAGTCCCTGTTCTTAAACAGAGACTTTTTTACCATGAGTGATATACAAAAATTTATTTAAATTTCAGTTTTGCTAAAAAAATTATTTTGTTAGGTTTTTCCTTTCAAAGCAAAGCAATATTTTTTTAGATATATATATTATTCAAAATTTTATAAATCTATCTTCTAAAATTATGATGTCAACAGTAATAAGATAAACAAATTTAACTAATAACAAAAATAGTTATATAAACCAATATGACTAAACATACGGAAAATTTCTCCCTATAGAAACCTTGATATAAATTTTATTACTGTGCCTATTTTAGTATTTTGAATTGCAATAAGAAGCTATGTAGTAGGAATAAGCTAAAGCATATTACTGGTATATGGAAAAAAGAAATAAAATTTAGATAAAAGAAATATAGCTACTTTTGATGTGCCAAAGCTTATTGATAATAGTCGGAATAGAAAATGTTAAAATAAATAATGCTTATTGCCGAAAAGCAATATCTGAATTACTTGAACCAGTTTAAAATAAAAGTTAAGGAAAATCTAAAAATGCAAAAGATAATTATTTAAATAAAAGGATTATGTACATAAATTTGCAGTTAGAAAGAAATAGTTTAAATAGTAAATAAATATACATAAATTATGAATATTCAGTCATAGTGAATCTGAAAAATAATATTCTAAATGGGTATTGATGATAGGAGTGTAAAATGTTACAAGCTGAAGTGACTATAGAATTTATTATATGCGGCCCTAATTTTAATCCAGATAGTGTAACCAAATTACTAGGAATTTCGCCTACAACATATACTATCAGGGGAAGTATGAGAAATTGCAAATTTAGTCCGGCTATAGAAACTACCTGGTGTTTACGGCATAGCATAAATTCACTAAATAATCTGGATCATCAAGTGCGTCAGATAATTAATAGGATTGAAAACAAATTAAATATATTATTAACATTTAAAGAAGAGAATGATATAGATTTTATATTTACAATTTATGGTCATGTATATAAAAATGAAAAGCAATCAGATATAAATTTGAAAAAAAATACGTTAGATTTCATATCTGATTTAGGTAGTAAATTAACGATGGATATCGAATTTTGGTAAATCGATATACTAATATTTTTTATACACTATTATAGAAAGTGAATTAATAATAAAAAAATCCTGGTTTTCAAGCTGGGATTTTTTTAAGTGATTAACTAAAGCAAATGAGTATTCTGAATTATAAAAGAGGGAAATTAATAGGATTAGGCACTTTTATAATAACATTAAAAGAAAAAATATCTTAATATAAATTAATATTATAATTAAGTATCAAATTAATCTTATAAAACTGAAAATCAATGAGATAATATGAACATATTGAGAAGCATCTGTGAAAATTTAAAATGATTGAGATAGTAAAAATGAAAAATTTATTTGAATTTAAGGGAAGATTGTCCGGTGGAGAAGAGGATATTAATCAACCTACTTTAGTAGACATTTTTAAAGGATTTTTGTACCGTGTTATAAGAAAAAACAGGCAATCTAATAAAAGAGTTAGTATTGATATTAATAATCCTGAATTAACAAACATTAATGATACTCTAATATATTTGAATCTATTTCTGGTTACCTTCATTTGGAACAATATAAGCAGAAAGGTTTAGAACCTTATAAATTAACTCTATACTTACAAAATCAGAAATATGTGGTGATGTTTGCATATGTTAATATATGACCAGATGATGAGATAAAAACTTTTCTAATCCGACACGCCCCGATATCATGATAGATATGCTTAGTGATAATTGGGATAATAGAACGATAGTCGACGATTTTAGTCTGGTTAGGAGAGCTTTTACTGAATTTTATTTAACAGGTGATATTGATCTTGAAATAGTTTCTTAATAAATCTATTAAATTTATGAAAATATCACAAATATATAGAATAAAATTGATATTCAATTAGAATTATTTAATCTAGTTATAGTTAATAATAATTAAGATAGGGTGTTACTATTTAAATCAAGATTATATATATTGTACAACAGAAACTAAAAGTTTTTAGGATAAAAGTTGAAAGTAGAGATAGAAGAGGAGTAGTATCAAAAAAAGTATGGCGAAAGTAGATGCTTTTATTAAATAGGGAGTTACGATGAAATATCAAGATGGTAGTGAAATAAGGGCAGGAGATGAGATTCTTCTTGACGGAGGAATGACTGGTGTTGTCCTGTGCTGTTTTGATTCGAGTGAATATACTCCTGAGTTTGATTATGATAATTGGATTGATTTATTTAAGACCGGGCTGATGGTAGATTCGGATCAAATAGGTTTAATTTATTATTCTGAGCCGGATTTAGAATTTGAATTAGTTAGTAGAAAAAAATAGTTTATTAATTATATTAGAAATTCTGCTAATTATCGAATTTATAAAGATTCTTCTATATTGGAAAATAATTAAAATTGGTATAACATTCATATATTTCATTATATTTTTTATTGGAGTAAAGGGGAATAAGTGTTATTGATAGCGAGGTTGATAAAAGAGTTAAAGAGATAATCAAAAAAGTAATAATTTTGAATATGATTTAAAACAATATTTAGATATTCTTCCAGAAAAACAACTCAGGAGAGCAATATATAGTCTCAGAAAACTATTATATTTATGCAGAGATTTCTTCAGTAGAAATGTTTTAAATTTATAGTTTATTTGTTTTCTGATGATAAAATAATATTCAAGGTTAACTTTTTTGATTTTACTTTCTATGTTGCTTTAAAGATAGATTTTAATAGTCTTCAAATTTTAAATTGAAAAATGGAGATTCTATGTGAAAGCTGTGACAACTTTTATCGTATGAACAGATTATTAAATCAGTTATTTAGTAAGCAAGATTTAATGAATTAAATTGCAGATATGATTGAAAAATTAAATAGAATTAATTCAGTTTTTCTTGTATCATTTTATTCTATTCTGTTAGTATAGTCACAATAAAGAAATCATTCAGTATATTTCGTCGATTATCTATAGTAATAAGTTAGCGAATAAATTATCTGATGAGGAGTAATAAAGTAATGAGTGCCTTTGATGAAGAGATTCAAATTGAAATTGATGAGATAATCAAAAAAAGTAATAATTTTGGATATGATTTAAAACAATATTTAGATAATCTTCCAGAAAAACAATTAAGAAGAGCTATATATATTTTATCAAGACACTATTATCAAATGGATGTTTCATCAGAAGAAATTTTTAAATTTATAGTTTATATGTTTTCTGATGATAAAATTATATCCCAAGTTACTTTTGAAGATTTTATTCTTACTGTCATAGTAAAGTTAGACACAGAGTATTTTAATAGTGCTCAAAAATATAAATTGAAAAATATAGTAATGGAAAAAATGGAAATTCTATGCAACAGTTGTGACAACTTTTATCGTATGAATACTTTATTAAATAAATTATTTAGTAAGCAGGATTTAATGAATTATATTGCAGATATAATTGCAAAATTAGATAGAATTAATTCCGCTTTTATTGGATCATTTTTTTCTATTCTGTTAGATAGTGACGATAAAGAAATTATTCAGTATATTTCGACGATTATCAATAGTAATAAGTTAGTAAATAAACTATCTGATGAGGAGTTAACTCTATTGAAAAGACAAATTTTGTAAACTCTTCGTTTTTAATAAAATATTGTTTTTAAATATTTATAATTTAGTTGCTCATTTATATGGTTGTAAATAATGTGTTGGTACGGTTTGAACCAGCCATACTCCATTTTCCGCCTGATAGAATTGATATCCTTCCTGATACATTATTAAGGCATATATTTGCAGCACAATAGGGCTGCCATGACGTGTGCCGACTTTTATCGCAGTATTCACATCTGCTGACAGATGTACATAATGGCGGCTCCCTGCGATTAATCCTTGCTGTTTGATTGAATTTATAAATCTTGTGGCTGTACCGTGATATAAAAACTCTGGCGGTTTTTGCGCATTATGACTGATATGGACCTGATCAGTTGAATGTCCTTGTGCTGCACGAATTTTTAAGCCATCTTCAGATATGGTAAATCGTTTTTTATCAATTGTTTTAACAACCACCTCGATAATATCTCTGGTGAGTTGTTCTCTATGCAGGTTTGCCTGTTTGATTAAGTATTCTATATTTACCCATCCCTGCTGATCTAAGGTGATATCTATTGTTTCCGGCTTATGTCTTAGAATATAGCTTAGAAATTTACTGGTTTTGATAATTTTCTCTGACATTAATTTCGTATTCATATGTTCTATATTGTATTAATTTGAAACCATAGCTTATTAAGTTAAGTATTAGTTCATTGGTGTTGTGTTGGCTGATTTTAATATAGTGAATGTATATTAAAAATGAGGAATAGTATATGTTAAAAATATAAGATTGGTTGAAATATAGTTAGTTATGCTGAAAAATTTATGAAAATTTAGGGGATTAATTTTTACTAGGAGGTTAACTTAAAGTATTGATGGATAATGATGCGGTAAAAAATATATGAGGTCAGTAAAATTGTTAATGAAAATGAGTTATTGCGAAACAAATTTTCTTTTTAAGCTTGGTCTGCGTTGATACAACAGCCACCGGATGGTTTTTTATTGATGATAGTAATTAATTGTTTATCGCTTCAGAGCACGTGGATTTTATAGAATCAGGCTGTGGTTATAATATTGCTCAGCCTGATTCTATTAGGAAAGATTAAGGTATCAGTACTGCACGGCCATTAATCTGCCCTTTAATCAATTTATCGTATACTTCCAGAGCCTGTGAAAGGGGGTAGGTGGTGTATTCGATATTTATAATACCTTTTCTTTTCATGTCCAGTACTTCCATCAGTTCAACCCGTGAACCCCAATAGGGTGTACAAAGTGATGCTCCCCATGGCTGATTCATGCAGTGCCAGTCGAGCTTGCCGCCACCCAGACCAACTACTGTCCAGTCGCCGTTTAATCCGACTGTTTGTGCACCCAAAGTCAGAGTTGGCTTATTGCCAACAAAATCAAGTACGACGGCACATTTCTTCACACCGGTAATATGGGTAATTTCTTCGACAATGCTATCGGTATCGCGGTCGGTACGTATTACATAATCCGCACCATATTTTTTGGCCAGTTCCAGTTTTTCATCATTAATATCACCGGCAATAATGGTGGCCGAATATAGCTGTTTCAGGATTTGTACAGCCATATGTCCTAAACCACCTATGCCGATTACGAGAACAAAAGCAGACGGTGTTATTTTGCCGGCAGAACGTTTAATTGCATGATAGGGAGTTAAGGCTGCATCGGAGAGAGGGGCCACTTCTTCCGGGTGCAGGTCATGCAAAGGTACGAGTAAACGACTGGAAGGAACAATCATGTATTCAGCCATGCCGCCATTGGTACCCAGTCCACCGCCGAGGATCGGAGATTCCGACTGATGTTCACAGTAGTTTTCCATAGATTGCTGACAAGGCTGGCAATGTCCGCAACCCCATGGTCCGTATACCATGACTGCATCGCCTACTTTAAAATCAGTTACTCCTTCGCCCAGTTCTTCAACCCATCCGGCATTTTCATGTCCCAGGGTAAATGCAGGAGCACCTGCAGGGATACCACTTTCGATCAGGTGTATATCTGAGTGGCACACACCGGCTGCACCGATTTTAATCAGTATTTCACCGGCTTTGGGTTTTGGTTTTTCGATTTCATCTATGCGGATATCGTGTTGTGCATGTAATCTGACAGCTTTCATGTTTTTCTCTTTTTCAGTTGATAAGATAAATATATAAGTTAATAGTTAATCAATTTGTTTAATTTGTGTCAAGTTATTAGTTTTTATTATATATTTTGTTTAAATCTATAGTACAAAATTTTAAAATGTAAATAAAGATGTATGAATTAAGATATTTTTGATATCTGTCTCCTGATGAGTTACATATTGAAGCTAATCGATAACTGACTGGTGTTATTTATGATGATTAATATTTGATAGCTGATTCAGAAAGATATTTTTCAGCATTGGATTTGCAATTTGAAATAGCTGGTTTGCAATAATATTGATTGTGCCGGAAAACCATATGTAATAAATGTAATTGATTTGACTTTGGTATCAGTAAGGCTATAAATCAGTTTGTACATTGGTGTTATGAGGTTGAATTCTGCTATTTTATAAAATGAAACAGGACGGTTGATTTTTAACCGTCCTGTTCTCATGTTGTTGATTTCTGTCTAAGCTCAGTGCTGATAACCTTTATTGTATTTTTTCTCCAGCCATGAGAAGAACCAGCTTAAGGCGATGGTCATTATCAGATAGATTATGGCAATGGTGTATAGCGGTGTCTCGTAGTTAAGATAACGTCCGGCTGCTGCGCGGGCAGCAAAAGCCAGTTCGACTACGGCGATGGCGGATAAAAGTGAGCTGTCTTTAAGTAAGGTAATAAATTCATTACCAATTGGCGGCAGCATACGGCGGATAGCCTGTGGCAGAATGACATAGCGCATGGCTTGTGTATAACTCAGACCAAGAGAGCGGGAGGCCTCGAATTGTCCACGGTCTATTGACTGGATGCCTGCACGGAAAATCTCGGTAATGTAAGCTCCAGAATTAACTGAAAGTGCGAGTACGCCGGCAATCAGTGCACCGTAGCTGCGGCGCAGTTCGACAGCCAGATCGCCGCTGATAATCAGACCGTCAGCAGGGTTGATGAGCAGTGGAAACCAGACAAAATACCAGATGAAAATCTGTACAAACAGGGGTGTGCCACGGAAAATGGTTACATAGAGCAGGGAAATCTGGCGCAATGACCATACGAAAGCACGCATGGGCAGCCCGCCTTTTTCAATTCGGATAATGCGTGCAAGGGCAAAAATCAGACCGAGAAGTGTGCCCGTAAATGTGGAAATCAGGGTGACGCCGAGTGTTGTAAGCGCACCGTAATAAAACATTTCGCGGTATTCGTAGATGATGTCAAAACGAAAGGCCATTGTGTTACCTAATAAATTTTCTGAGGTGTTGCTGGCTATTGATAGCCTTAGCGTCAGGGTGGCGGCTATTTTAGCAAGAAATAGGGGGATAACTGTATTAAAATTTGTTTGTTCTTGAGAATAAAGTGGATTTGATGGTTGAAACGGCTGGAAAATCCTGAGCAATTGCGCTGGCTAAGGCTGGCTGAAATGTTTACAATGATACGTTTTATTATTTGATTTATTCAAGAATTGTATGCGAGTTTGGTTGGGGAGCGGGCAGCAGCCGGATTGGACGGATGGCACTGCGGTGACTATCGGTAATTTTGACGGGGTTCATTGCGGGCACCGGCATATTTTGATGCGTTTGCGTCAGGAAGCCGGACAGCGCGGGCTTAGTTCGGTGGTAATGATGTTCGAGCCGCAACCACAGGAATTTTTTGCGCAGCAGGCAGGGAAAACTTTGCCGTTTCGTCTGACTCCGCTGCGCGATAAGCTGGATCTGCTTGCTGCAAGCGGCTGTGTTGATGCGGTTTATGTTGTGCGGTTTAATCAGCAGTTTGCAGCTATGCAACCGATGGATTTTATCAGTCAGATGCTGGTTAAGCATTTGCACACGCGCTATTTGCTGGTAGGCGACGATTTCCGCTTCGGTACACGGCGCAGCGGTGATTTTACTTTATTGCAGGCGCAGAATGAGTTTGTTACTGAGCACACGCCTTCAATTGTGGTTGAAGATGTGCGCGCATCCAGTACTGCGGTGCGGATGGCACTGGCTTCGGGTAATCTGGCTTATGCACAGTTGTTGCTGGGGCACGAGTATACGCTGAGTGGTCGTGTGAAGCACGGAGCCAAACTGGGGCGTGAACTGGGTTGTCCTACTGCTAATGTGCATTTACCGGCTTTGCACTATGCTCTGAACGGGGTATTTGTGGTCGATGTATCCGGAGCTTTCGGGCGTAAGCGCGGGGTAGCCAGTTTTGGTAAAAATCCGACTGTGTCTTCAGGCAGTTTACAAAAGCTTGAAGTGCATATTTTTGATTGTGAAGATGATTTATACGGGCAGCGTTTACAGGTGCATTTTTTGCATAAGCTGCGCGATGAGCTGAAGTTTGAGTCGCTGGCTGCGTTACAGACGCAGATTTTTGCTGATATGGAAGCTGCCCGAATATGGCAGGCTGCCTGAATAGCAGGATTATGTTCGGGTGGCCGTAAAATTTATTGAGCTGAATTTATTCTGAATATTAAAAGTTAAATATATTTTAAAGAGAAAGTCATGACTGACTATAGTAAAACAGTAAATTTATTGGATACGCCGTTTCCGATGCGCGGTAATCTGGCCAAGCGTGAAGGCGGCTGGCTGAAATCTTGGTATGAACAGAAGCGTTATCAGAAACTGCGTAAACTGGCAGCGGGAAGACCTAAGTTTATTCTGCATGATGGTCCTCCATATGCAAATGGTGATATTCATATCGGCCATGCTGTAAATAAGGTATTGAAGGATATTATTATCCGGAGTAAGACGCTGGCTGGTTTTGATGCACCATATGTTCCGGGCTGGGACTGTCACGGTTTGCCGATTGAGCTGATGGTGGAGAAAAAGCACGGCAAGAATATTCCGGCTGCAAAATTCCGCGAGTTATGCCGGGAATATGCACGGGAACAGATTGAACGGCAGAAAAAAGATTTTATGCGTCTGGGTGTACTGGGTGACTGGGAACATCCATATCTGACTATGGATTATCAAACCGAGGCAGATATTGTACGTACGCTGGGACGAATTCAGCAGGGCGGTTATTTGTATCGTGGTGAGAAGCCGGTACAGTTCTGTCTGGATTGCGGCTCTTCGCTGGCAGAAGCAGAGGTAGAGTATAAGGATAAGGTTTCTTATGCGATTGATGTGGCTTATCAGTTTAAAGATAATGCTGCTGTGGCGAAAGCTTTCGGATTGAATGAGCTGCCGGGTGAGGTATATGGTGTTATCTGGACAACAACTCCGTGGACTTTGCCGGCCAGTCAGGCAATTTGTGTCGGGCCTGAAGTGGTTTATCAGTTGATTGATACGCCTAAAGGTAAGCTGGTGCTGGCTAAAGAGCTGGCTGAGGCGGCTTTAGCCCGGTTTGGTTTTGGTGCGGATGATACGGCGGTACTGGCTGAAACAGCTGGCCGGAAACTGGAAAATCTGCATTTAAATCATCCGTTTCTAGATAGGGATATTCTGGTATTACTGGGTGACCATGTTACTACCGAGGCCGGTACTGGTATGGTACATACTGCTCCGGCACATGGTCTGGATGATTATTTTGCCTGTCTGCGCTATGGGATTAAGTTGTATAACCCGGTAAATGCTGAAGGGCGCTATATCAGTGATGTGCCACGGTTAGCCGGTATGACAGTCTGGGAAGGTAACCCGGTGGTAATCGACTGGGTTGCGGAAGAAGGTAAGTTACTCTCTAATGGCAAAATTACCCATAGTTATGCACATTGCTGGCGCCATAAAACACCATTGATTTACCGGGCAACCGGTCAGTGGTTTATCGGTATGGATAAGGAAGGTACCGATGGTAAAACATTGCGCAATAAGGCTATGAATGCTGTTGATGTTACTGAATTTTTCCCTGCATGGGGACGTGCGCGTCTGGAGGCAATGATTGAAGGGCGTCCGGACTGGGTGGTTTCCCGCCAGCGTTACTGGGGTACTCCGATGGCGTTTTTTGCGCATAAGGAAACCGGTCAGTTGCATCCGCGTTCGGCTGAGTTACTGGAAGAGGTAGCTAAGCGGATTGAGCAGCACGGAATTGAAGCCTGGTTTGCATTGGATAAGCATGAGCTGTTAGGGGCTGATGCAGATGAATATGAAAAGCTGCCGGATACGCTGGATGTTTGGTTTGATTCGGGCAGTACGCATTATGCAGTATTGCGTCAGCGCCCTGAACTGGCATGGCCGGCTGATTTGTATCTGGAAGGTTCGGATCAGCATCGCGGCTGGTTTCAGTCTTCATTGCTGACAGCTTGTGCAACGGTTGGCAGTGCTCCTTATAAACAGTTGCTGACACATGGTTTTGTGGTGGACGGTAATGGACAGAAGATGTCCAAATCTGTTGGGAATGTGGTTGCACCACAAAAGGTCAATGACAGTCTGGGTGCTGATATTCTGCGCCTGTGGGTGGCTTCTACAGATTACTCCGGTGAACTGGCCATTTCTGATGAAATTCTGAAACGGGTTTCTGAAAGTTACCGTCGTTTGCGCAATACGCTGCGCTTTTTGCTGGCCAATCTGAGTGATTTTAATCCGGAAACGGATGCAGTAGCGATTTCAGATATGCTTGAGCTGGACCGCTATGCTCTGGTATTGGCTCAGCAGTTGCAGGAGCGCGTAGCCAATGATCACTTTACCCGTTATGCATTCCATTTTGCGGTACAGGATATTGTGCATTTCTGTTCGGAAGATATGGGTGCTTTCTATCTGGATATTCTGAAAGACCGTCTGTATACAATGCAGGCAGGCAGCCATGGTCGTCGGAGTGCACAAACTGCGCTTTATCATATTACGCGTAATCTGGTGTTGCTGCTGAGTCCGATTCTGTGCTTTACGGCTGAAGAAGCCTGGGCTGTTTTAACAGGTAATGATGAGGATAGTGTACTGTATCATACTGCACATGTGTTCCCCTCTATGGCCGAGGCGGAGTTAGCCGGTCTGGCGCAGAAGTGGCAGGCAATCCGTGCTGTAAGAGATACAGTTAATGCGGCGATTGAGCCTTTGCGTGCTGATAAGAATGTTGGTTCGTCATTACAAGCTGATGTGGCTATTCGTGTGCCGGCGGAAATTCTGCCTTTTATTACGGCAATTGGTGATGAGTTACGCTTTGTGCTGATGGTTGCCAAGGTTACTGTTGAACAGGGTGATGAGCTGTCGGCTACGGTCACTGTTGATCAGGGTACTAAGTGTGAACGTTGCTGGCATTATACAAATGATGTGGGTTCTGACCCGAAACACCCGACAATCTGCGGTCGTTGTGCACTTAATATCGACGGTGTCGGTGAACAGCGGTTATATGCTTGATGCGGGTTAATGATTTTAATATTGCCGGTTATTTTGGCATGATTTGAATGATTCAGGCGTAATTGGTTTGGCCGGTTACGCCTGTTTGGTTTTTAGGGAAGGCTATGCTGAGTAAAAAATTGTTTTTATATGGTGCAATTATTATTGCGGGACTGATAGCTGATCAGTTAACAAAATATCTGGTTTTATGCCATATTCAATATCTGGAAAGAATTACGGTAATACCGGGTTTTTTTGATCTCACACTGACATATAACCCCGGCGCGGCGTTCAGTTTTCTTGCAGATGCCGGAGGCTGGCAAAAATTCTTTTTTATGGGACTGGCTCTGGTGATTTGTGTTTATCTGTTGCGTGCAATTATCCGTGATGAATTCGCAAAGCTGGGTAAAGTTGCTGCAGCCATGATTATAGGAGGGGCCGCAGGTAATGTAACAGACCGGCTGGTGCACGGGCATGTGGTTGATTTTCTATTGTTCTACTACCATAATTGGTTTTATCCGGCATTTAATGTTGCTGATAGCCTGATTTGTGTCGGTGCGGTGTTGCTGGTGCTGGAAAGTATTTTCCATCAGAAGAAAAAGGCGGTCTGATTGATTCGTCTGTGATGAATTCAGCCAGGTAACGGGATGTTTAATGAGTGACAAAAAGATTTTACTGGCCAATCCGCGTGGATTCTGTGCCGGTGTAGACCGTGCTATCAGTATTGTAGAACGGGCACTGGAAGAGTATGGTGCTCCGATTTATGTACGGCATGAAGTAGTACACAATAAGTTTGTGGTTGATAATCTGCGCAATAAGGGTGCGGTATTTATCGAAAATCTGGATGATGTGCCTCCTGATGCGACGCTGATTTATTCTGCTCATGGTGTATCTCAGGCTGTACAGCAGGAAGCAGTTGCACGCGGCTTTCGTATTTTTGATGCTACGTGTCCTCTGGTAACTAAGGTTCACCGGCAGGTATCACGGCTGGATGAACAGGGTTATCAGATTATTATGATTGGTCATAAAGGCCATCCTGAAGTTGAAGGAACGATGGGGCAATTGCCGCCGGGTGTGATGTTGCTGGTGGAAACAGTTGCTGATGTGGCAAGTTTACAGGTCCGCAATGAAGAAAAGCTGGCGCATGTGAGCCAGACAACGCTTTCGGTTGATGAAACCAGCGGTATTATTGCCGCTTTAAAACAGCGTTTTCCTCACATTAAAAGTCCGCATAAAGAGGATATTTGTTATGCAACCACCAATCGTCAGGATGCAGTGAAAAAACTGGCTGCTACCTGTGATGTGGTGATTGTGGTGGGATCTCCTAATAGTTCGAACAGTAATCGTTTGCGTGAAGTGGCAGCATTACTGGGTGTTGATGCCTATATGGTTGACAATGCCGGCTGTCTGCAAACACAGTGGTTCAGTGGTAAGCATCAGGTTGGTATTACAGCCGGTGCTTCAGCACCTGAGGTACTGGTGAATGATGTTGTACAAACTATTGTTTCCTGGGGATACCCGACAGTTACCGAAGGTGCTGGTGTGGAGGAAAATATTATGTTTGTTCTACCGAAAGAACTGCGTGGCTCATCATGAATACGCCGATTTTATCCGGTGAGTGTGTGTGTCAGCGTGCCCATGATGATGGCAGGATGTTATTACAGGATATCGATTTTCAGCTCTGGGCTGGAGCACGTGTGGCAATCAGCGGTGCATCTGGGGCAGGAAAATCGGTTTTTTTACGTACGATTTCTCTGCTGGATTTACCAGCTTCGGGCACGCTGTATTGTCATAATCAGCCGGTTCGTCTGAATGCACACTGTATTGCACAGCATCGCAGCCAGATCGCGTATGTACGGCAGCAGGCGGTTCTGATTCCGGGTACAGTGCGTGATAATCTGTTTTTACCTTTTACTTTGCATCATTATCAGCATAAAAAATTTCAGCTGGATGATGTACAGCGGGTGTTAGAGAGTCTGGGTAAAGATGGTAATTTTCTGGAGCGGGATGCAACGGATTTATCCGGAGGAGAGGCTCAGCTGGTGTGTCTGTTGCGTATATTGCAATTAAATCCGCCGGTTTTGCTGCTGGATGAGCCAACGGCTTCTCTGGATGAAGATTCGGCACAGGCCGTACAAAAGTTGGTCGGTCAATGGCAGGAAGATAATCCTCAGGCTGCCTATATTTGGATTTCACATAGTGAGCAGCAGATTAATCAGGTAGGTGATGAAATCTGGTATCTGGATGCCGGACGGATTACTCACACCAGAAAATCATCACGGGCGGGAGGCAATAATGCAGGGAACTAATTATATTAGTGTTGCAGAACTGGCTCTGGCTTCATTGCTGATTCTGGTGAGTGCCGGTGTTTCATTATGGCTGAAGCTTGGATTGACAAAACGTATTTTGATTTCAGCAGTTCGGGCTATTGTGCAGCTGTCCGTTGTGGGTTTGTTATTAAAATGGATATTTGCCTCTAATCAATGGTACTGGGTACTGTTGATAATTGTTGTTATGACTGTGATTGCCGGTTTTTCTGCGCGTTCACGGGGCAGTTATGTATATCGTGGTCTGACCCGTGATGCTTTATCATCTGTATGGCTGGCTTCGTGGTTAAGTGCTGCTGTGGGATTATATGCGGTACTGCATATCCGCCCATGGTATTCACCGCAGTATGTGATTCCCCTTCTGGGGATGGTATTGGGTAATTGTCTGACAGCTGTAGCATTGTGTCTAGACCGTTTAACACAGGATTTACGTCAGCAGCAGGCTCGTGTAGAAGTGATGCTGTCTATGGGCGCTACAGGCTGGGAGGCTTATCGGGATACTGCGCGTTCAGCGGTAGTAGCAGGGATGTTGCCAACAATTAATCAGTTGAGTGTAGTGGGGTTGGTAAGCTTGCCGGGTATGATTACCGGGCAGATTCTGGCCGGTGCCTCTCCTGATCAGGCAATCAGGTTTCAACTATTCACTATGTTTCTGATTTGTGCCGGTTCTGCCGGTGGTTGCTTATTATGTGCGGTTTTTGTTTACCGGCATGTATTTAATCGTTGCTGGCAATTTTGCAGTTGGCGCTTGCGACGCAGAAAAACTGATAAGATTTAGTGATTTAATTTATATATTAAACAAACCGGTTGCCTATAGAAGTTGGCAACCGGTTTGTTTCAGTTATAAGCCGGACATCATCTGTAACATCATTATTTGTACGGATATTCTGATAAGTTTAGATGACTAAATTCAGGCAATTTCATCAATCCATGCCTGCTGAACCGCTTCGAGTATGCGCTCGCCGCAGTGCTCAGGGTTGTCATCAAATTCTGGTAAAGCCAGTATCAGATCACGCAGCTGGGTAAAGCGGATGTTAGTAGGGTTGATGTCTTCGTAGCGGTCGGCCAGTTCTTCGGCGATTCGGTGTATATCAGTCCATTTCATGGTTTAAGCCTGCACTTAATTAGATAATTAAAAAATATTATTAAATCAATCGGTTTAGAGAGTATTCTTATCAAGTAAGGTTAATGCTCTTCACGTGCATGATTGATGGTATATTTTGGAATTTCGATGGTAACATCACTATCAGCCAGACGCGCCTGACAGCTCAGGCGTGAATCGGCTTCCAGCCCCCATGCCTGATCAAGTAAATCTTCTTCCTGTTCAGTCGGTTCAGGCAGGCTATCATATCCTTTGCGGATAAGAACGTGACAGGTTGTGCAGGCGCAGGATTTTTCGCAGGCGTGTTCAATTTCAATATCATGCTCAAGTAATGCATCACAAATACTGGTTCCTGTGGGAATGTCACTTAAAACTTTACCTTCAGGACAGAGTTGAGGATGGGGCAGTACAGTAATTTTGGGCATGGTAATTCCGTGTTTCTAAATAAAGCAGGCGTGTCCGGTTTTAAAATAAAACCATTCACGCCGAATATGTTATTAAATTATACCTTGTACTTTCAGTACGGTGGATACACCGGTATCAGCACTTACGCGCTGATAGAATTTACTCAGATTATGATATGCGCTCAGATCAATGTTACATCTTTTTGTCCAATGTGCTTCTATAAAAATGTAAACATCTGCAATAGTGATATTATCGCCAGTCAGGTAATCCTGCTGAGCAAGAATATTATCAACTAAGGAAAATAAATTTTTCAGAGCAGAACTAGCATAGGCCTTCAGATTCTCCTGTGCTTTTTCATCATCTACCATGCGAGCTGCATAGAAATAAGGTTTAAAGCTCATGTGTAAATCAGAATTGGCAAAGGCCAGCCATTGGCGGGCCAGGGCTCGTGCTTTGGGATCATGTTGTGCTGTAACGCCATAGATACCTTTATCCGGTGCAAGATCATTGATGTAATCAATGATTGCCACATTCTGACGCAGTGCCCAGTTGCCGTCAGTCAGTAATGGTACTTGCCCCTGAGGGTTCAGTGCCAAATATTCCGGCGATTTGATTGTGTCGCGGCCTACCTCTTCAGCGGTATATTCAAGTCCGCTCCATTCTAGTGCCACATGCGGTATAAATGCACAGGTGTTTGGTATGTAATATAGCTTTAACATGATGTTATCTCCATCGTATCGGCAGACAGTTCAATTTGTCTGCATTTGAAATATCAGATTTCTCTGACGTTTTTACCTTGTAAAGCACGTTGGATATTGCGGTTCATGCGTTTGGCAGCAAATTCATCAGTTGCGTGATTCAATGCATGAATAGCATCACGAATATCCTGAGCATCTCCTTGCTGGATTTGTTGTTGGGTGTGTTCCAGTGCAGTTTGAATAGTCTGTTGTTCATCATTGCTAAGTAAGTCAGCATCCATAGACAGTGCATTGGTGACCGCCGCAATGATGCTTTCTGCTTCTACTGTGGCTTCTGTACGGGCACGTTGTCTGGCATCGGTTTGTGCATGAGTAAAACTGTCTTTCAGCATTTGGGTAATAACGCTATCGTCAAGTCCGTACGAAGGTTTTACTTCAATATGAGCCTGTGCTCCTGTGGTTTGTTCGCGGGCAGAAACAGAAAGCAGACCATCGGCATCAACCTGAAATGTTACCCGTATGCGTGCTGCTCCGGCGGCCATCGGCGGGATACCGCGGAGTGTGAATTGTGCCAGACTGCGGCAGTCTGCGACTAATTCACGCTCACCCTGTACAACATGAATCATCATGGCTGTTTGCCCGTCTTTAAAGGTTGTAAAATCCTGAGCGCGTGCTGTAGGTAGGGTACTGTTGCGCGGGATAACCTTTTCAACCAGTCCGCCATAAGTTTCCAGTCCGAGTGATAACGGGGTTACATCCAGTAACAGCCATTCATCATCATTTTTATTACCAGCCAGTACATTGGCCTGCATCGCAGCTCCCAATGCTACAACCTCATCCGGATTAAGGTTATTCAGCGGAGTCTGACCAAAGAAAGTGGCTACAGCCTGCTGTACATGCAGCATGCGCGTAGCTCCGCCTACCATAATTACCCCTTTTATCTCACTTTTACTGATGCCGGCATCGCGCATTGCCTGTTTAACCGGTTCCAGTGTTTTGGCTACCAGAGGCTGAGTTAGCTGATGAAAGGTGTCACGGCTGATATCAGTGAGGATTTTTTGTCCGTTAGAAAGAGTGGCGGCAATGGTGGTTGAAGTTTCACTTGTCAGAGCTTCTTTGGCTGCACGTGAAAGTGATTGTAATAATGCGCTATCCTGTGCATTTAACTGTGATAATTTATTCTGTTCCAGCAACCAGCAAAACAAACGCTGGTCGAAATCGTCACCACCCAGAGCACTGTTACCGTTTGTTGCTTTTACTTCAAACAGACCGCGGCTTAAGGTTAAAACTGAAACATCAAATGTTCCGCCGCCAAGATCATAAACGATAAATGTTCCTTCAGCGGCATTGTCCAGACCATAAGCAATTGCAGCTGCGGTGGGTTCATTCAGTAAGCGTAAAACATGCAGACCGGCCAGACGGGCAGCATCTTTGGTTGCCTGGCGCTGTGCATCGTCAAAATAGGCCGGTACGGTAATCACTGCGCCGGCAAGTTCACCACCGAGTGTGTTTTCTGCACGGGTTTTCAAAACACGGAGAATATCTGCAGAGACATCTATCGGGGTTTTATTTCCTGCACGGGTGTGAATGCTGATAATGCGTTCATCATTAGTAAAATGATAGGGCAGATAACGGGTTTCAGACTGATTTTTGATATCTTCAAGAGTACGGCCAATCAGACGTTTAGCTGAACTGATGGTGTTGGCCGGATCGATACGTTGTGCTTTTAATGCATCTGTGCCTACTTCCGGTACGCTATCCTGCTGGTAGCGGACAACAGAGGGCAGGGTAATCCTTCCCTGTTCGTCTGCAAGACATTCGGCATAACCACTGCGTACAGTTGCAACTAAGCTATTAGTTGTGCCTAAGTCAATGCCTACAGCACGACGATGTTCATGCGGTACAGCGGAAAGGCCGGGTTCGGCAATTTGCAATAAAGCCATAATCTGAATTTAGTCCTGATTTCTTAAATATTACTTAATACTTCGATTTTTTTATCAAAGCATATCTCTGATACATTGATTCTGATGATGTCAGGGAAGCGCAGCTTGAATTTCACTTTGTAATCTGTGTAAAAAACGCCCCTGGCGTACCAGTTCTGCTGCTTTTTCCGGCTGATTCTGTATAAAGGCCGCATACAGTTGCTGGTATAAGCCAGTTTGTTCGAGCTCAATAGTGGCTGCAAGTTCTTTCAGTGTTGTCCAGTCAGCTTCTGCACGGGCGTCTTCGAGTGTTTCACGCCATTGCATCTGCTGCATTAAAAACTCAGCCGGAAAGTGCGTATGCTCTGGTGCATCCGCATCTACTCCCTGTTGTTTCAATAAATATGCAGCCCGGTCAAGCGGATTGCTCAGAATACGATAAGCTTCGTTAACGGTAGCAGCCATCATCATGGCCTGCTTTTGTTCAAAAGCACTTCTGGCAGCAAATTTATCCGGATGGCACTGTGCTGCCAGCAGGCGATAATTCTGCTCCAGTTGCTTATCATCAATATTGAACTGTTCAGGTAATTGGAAAAGCGCAAAGTATTGGTTCATGTGGCTCACCTTTATGGTGAAAATTGGGTCAAAGCTAAAGATACCGGACATGAAAAACAGGCTTTTCGCAAAATTTGGCTGTAATGCTGTATTTTGCTTATCAGCCGGCAGAATTGCGACATTCCGGCAATAGGGTTATTTATTTAAACATGAAAGCTTTCACCACAACCGCATTCATCTTTGGCATTGGGGTTGGCAAATTTAAAACCTTCCTGTAATCCTTCTTTAACAAAATCCAGTTCAGTACCATCCAGATAAACATGGCTTTTAGGATCAACAAATACTTTGACACCATGTTGTTCAAACAATAAATCTTCCGGCTGGATGTTATCAACAAATTCAAGAGTATACGCCATACCCGAACAGCCACTGTTTTTAACCCCGAGACGAATACCTTCGCCTTTACCACGTTTGGTCAGATAATTGCTAATATGCTTAGCGGCTTTTTCAGTCAGAGAAATCATATTCTCACCTGTTGGAAATTTGTCCTGAATTTACTATGCAGTACCTTCAGGGTTTTTACAATTATGATTAAAACGACGTTTGTAAGATGAAAGAAATGAGCGCTTAATGGCAATATTTTCTTCACAGTTAATACAAAAACGTGTACCAGGAAACTGAAGCTGATGTTCAGATGATATTGATTCACCGCATTCCAGACAAAATTGACTGGTACACATTCTGATATCGTTTAGGCGTACTGCATTAACCGATTGATTGTCATTATTTTCAGTAGTGGGTTCGTTGTTATTTGCGGTACTGCCAAAAATCATCATATTACTCGTTATGTTTTTTTCGATAATCTGCTACAGCAGCCTTAATAGCATCTTCTGCCAGAATAGAACAATGTATTTTTACTGGCGGTAATGCTAGTTCTTCAGCAATGGCACTGTTTTTAATAGCCAAAGCCTCATCCAGACTCTTACCTTTAACCCATTCTGTAATCAGACTTGAAGAAGCAATAGCAGAACCGCAGCCATAAGTTTTGAATTTGGCATCTTCAATAATACCGTTATCACTTACTTTGATTTGTAATTTCATTACATCGCCGCAGGCTGGTGCGCCTACCATACCGGTACCCACGCTCTGGTCACCCTTTTCAAAAGAGCCGACATTGCGCGGATTTTCATAATGATCAATGACTTTGTCACTGTAGGCCATAATAAGTTCCTTTTACAATTCTTCTGATGCCAGAATAACTACAATTGCTTTTATATTCGCAGCAAATAACCTGTTTTTGGTGTGCAGCCCTGCGATATAGCAGGGCAGAATATATCGTTTCAGTCTGAGCTGATTAATGTGCTGCCCATTCGACACTACTCAAATCAATGCCTTCCTGATGCATTTCCCATAATGGAGACAATTCGCGTAATTTACCGATTTTGGATTTAATCAGTTCAGCAGCATAATCGATCTCGGCTTCGGTAGTAAAACGTCCGAATGTAATACGCAGAGAGCTGTGCGCCAGCTCATCATTGCGACCCAGTGCGCGCAGTACATAGCTTGGTTCCAGACTTGCGGAAGTACAGGCAGATCCGCTGGAAACAGCGATATCTTTAACAGCCATAATCAGACTTTCACCCTCAACAAAATTAAAGCTGATATTCAGATTCTGATAAACGCGATGTTGTAAATCACCATTGATATATACTTCTTCAACACCTTTAATTGCATTGAGAAAACGGTCACGCAGTGCTTTAGCATGAGCATTGTCTTGATCCATTTCCAGACGCGCCAGACGGAATGCCTCACCCATGCCGACAATCTGATGAGTAGCCAGTGTGCCGGAACGGAAACCACGCTCATGCCCGCCGCCATGCATCTGTGCATTCAGGCGGACACGGGGTTTGCGGCGTACATACAAAGCACCAATTCCTTTAGGACCGTAGGTTTTGTGTGCAGACATACTCAGCAAACCAATCTGATTGGCTTTTACGTCAATATGAACTTTACCGGTAGCCTGAGCGGCATCGACGTGAAAAATAACTCCTTTTTCAGCACAAAGTGCACCAATAGCTGCAATATCCTGAATCACACCGATTTCATTATTTACCCACATCACGCTGACTAAGGTTGTATCTGGACGGATAGCAGCTTCCAGCTCTGCCATATCAATCAAACCATTTTCCTGTACACCCAGATAGGTAACTTCGAAGCCTTCTCTTTCCAGCTCTCGCATGGTATCCAGAATAGCTTTATGTTCAGTTTTGACCGTAATCAGATGCTTACCTTTACTGGCATAAAACTGTGCCGCACCTTTCAATGCCAGATTGTCAGATTCAGTGGCTCCTGAAGTGAAGATAATTTCTTTAGAATCCGCACCAATCAAAGCAGCAATTTCATTGCGTGCATTTTCTACGGCTTCTTCTGCCTGCCAGCCAAAGCTATGGCTATTGGATGCCGGATTACCAAAAAATTCCGTCAGGTAAGGAATCATTTTTTCAGCCACACGCGGATCAACCGGTGTTGTAGCTGAATAATCAAGGTAGATAGGAAGTTTTACGGTCATTGTCGTGTTCTCTTTAAATATCTATGGCTGCGCCGGAGTATTAATGCAGATTAATTAAGGTAACTGGCTGCTCCGGGTTGCTTTTTTTTTCATTACTGTTGTTATGGTAAGTTCGCTGATTCAGAATGCATTGCAAAGTAATGCCGCGCAGATAGCTGTCTATGGTTTTATTCAGATTTGCCCATAAGTCATGTGTCAGACAGGGTGAACCATCCTGACAATCAGCATGACCGCCGCAAACGGTAGCATCCAGCGTGTCTTCCGCTGCAGAGATAATATCTGCAATATTAATCTGAGCAGCATCATGACTCAGTACATAGCCGCCCCCCGGCCCGCGAATACTTTCTACCAGCCCGGCACGGCGTAATTTTCCGAACAGCTGCTCAAGATAAGACAGGGAAATGCGCTGGCGTTCACTTATTGCAGTCAGGTTTACTGCACCAGATTGCGCATGCATAGCTAAATCCAGCATGGCAATGACGGCAAAACGCCCTTTGGTGGTTAAACGCATGACAAAACCCGAAACAGATTGACAATGTATGAATTATCTAATACCCGACAATTTTAGTCAACTTTATTCATGGATAAATCAAGTAATTATGTCAGAATTAATTCCATCACAAATACATAGAATTCTGAAATTAATACTGGTTAAAATACTGGAAATACAGACTGTTTTCAGTTGCCTGGCAGCAGAACCGAACGAATTATTTTAATTTTTACAGATGATATTTCCAGATTATTAATAACATTCATCCAATCAGAGCGTTTGTATACGATAAGCACAGAATGATTAAGAAATTCGGGATTATCGGTTTTTCTGAGAACAGGCCGGAATCAAGCTCACGGATAGTAAAATGAAAAAATAATGCAAGCCGTAAAAATACTTAAGTTGTTAATAAAGCTGAGCTAATAGCTAAACTTCAAAAGATATTGATACTTTGTTTGAGAGGAAATTGAAATTCAAAATATTTATGCCGATTGAAAAATCATATTTCAGATAATAAAACAGCTCTGAATATATTCAGACCTGCAAGAAATGTCCGGAGTAAATGTTATAAACTGGCAAAAGCATCGGTAGCAGCCACCAGAGCAGCCTGATTTGCCGGTTCAAAGCCAGAATGACCGGCCATAGTGACTACCAGTCTGGCAAGCGGTAAAGCCCGCTGCAATTCCCATGCGCTTTCAATCGGTGTGCACATATCATAGCGCCCCTGAACAATGACAATCGGAATATCAGCCAGCAGCTGAATATTTTCCAGTAAGGCAAATTCGCTTGCCAGCCAGCAGCGATGGACAAAATAATGATTTTCAATCCTTGCAATTGCCAAGGCACGCTGAGGATCATTATATTCGTCTATACTAGCCTGATTATGCTCTAAATGTACAATACTACTTTCCCATTGGGCCCATGCTTTAGCTGCATTGAGCTGAGTTGTTTCATCCGTATAAGGATGGCATAACAACTCATGATAGGCATCTACTAAATTATGCCGTTTATTTTCAGCAATCGGTGCGAGATAATTCTCCCATGCTTCCGGAAAAATATGATTTGCGCCTTGCTGATAAACCCAAGTAATTTCATGTGGCCGGCACAGAAAAATACCGCGCAGTATCAGCTCACTGACTCTTTGCGGATAAGTTTTAGCATAAGCAAGTGCCAGTGAGCTCCCCCATGAACCACCAAATACCTGCCAGCGTTCAATGTGCAGCATCCTGCGAACTTTTTCTAAATCTTCAACCAGATCCCATGTAGTATTGTCGTCAATACAGGCATAGGGCAGGGAACGACCGCATCCACGCTGGTCAATAATAATAATGCGGTATTTTTCCGGATTGAAGAAACCGCGGCATGCAGGCGAGGCACCGGCTCCCGGCCCGCCATGTAAAAAAATAACTGGTTTACCGGCCGGATTGCCGCTTTCTTCCCAGTAAATCTGATGAATTGCAGAAACCTGCAATAATCCAGACTGATATGGTTCAGTTATTGGATACATAAATGTGTTCCTGAAAGCATCTGCAAACTAATTAAATGATTATTATTAAATTATAATTTAATTGCATTTGGTTTTATCACTGTTCTGCAGGTTGTCTGCGGTTATCAATCAGCGAAACCACTTACGTACGGCATCCAGACCGCCAAAGCGTATATTAATAGACGTTGCGGCCTGTGTTTTCGGTTTGGCGTGGTAGGCAACTCCAAAACCGGCTGCCTGTAGCATCGGAATATCATTAGCACCGTCACCCATTGCCAGTACCTGCATTGGGTTTAGTCCAAGTTTTTCTCTGAATTGAACCAGTAAATCAGCTTTAGCCTGAGCATCAATAATTCTGCCTGCCAGCTCTCCGTTCAGAACATTATCTTGTATCACCAGCTGATTAGCAAAAGTATAATCAAGCCCGTATTGTTGCTGCAGCCGTTGAGTAAAATAAGTAAATCCACCGGAAACCAGCATGAATTTAACTGCATGTTTCTGACACTGCTGCAACAGCCATTCTGCACCCGGAGAAAGTTTCAGTACATGTTCATAAACCTGTTTTAATTCTTCAACCGGTAAACCCTTCAATAAAGCTACACGCGCCCGTAACGATTGCTCAAAATCAATCTCACCGCGCATTGAGCGTTCGGTGATGGCCGCAACCTGTGCCTGTAATCCCACTCCGGCAGCAATTTCATCCACACATTCAATGGTAATCAAAGTGGAATCCATATCACTAACAATTAATCCTAAGTCTGCAAAACTCTGATCAGGCAAAATAGCAAAATCAATTTTTTGCTCAATCAGCTGAGTCTGTGCTGATTCAGATAATTCGAAATCAACACTAACCGGCAGCCGCAGCACAGAATTATCAAATGTATATTCCGGATTTGACGGCATAATTGCGTTTAAATGGGATAAATCACACAGATGTAAATCCGAATGTTGTAAAATCAGAACAGGAAGCATAACAAATATACAGTCAGAAAAAAATTCAGTATAGACATCCATAATAGGCTTGACAACCAACAGTTAAAAAGAAAATAAGTACTGAAATCAGAATCCGGAAATTGAGTAAAATTAATCTTATTTAAACTAAGAATAAAAATAAAAAACTTAATTTACATTAAATTCTTTAAACATAAAGAAAAATTACAAATGAGTTTGTACAATGCAACTTTTTGTCCAAAATTGCGGTCGTGAAAGGATAAATAAATATCCAGAAATTTTAGTATTATTGCTATTATTCCAAGTCGCATTTTTATGGAGTTATTACATGCAACACCCCTCAACCACCTCATCGGCGGTCGATCAGTATCGCGAACTTACCGTTCGCGGCATGATCTTAGGTGCATTAATCACAGTAATATTTACTGCATCTAATGTATATCTGGGGCTGAAAGTTGGCCTGACATTCGCTTCATCCATACCTGCTGCCGTAATCTCTATGGCTGTACTCAAATGCTTTCATGGTTCAAATATTCTTGAAAACAATATGGTACAAACACAGGCATCGGCGGCCGGTACCTTGTCTTCAATTATCTTTGTTCTGCCCGGTTTATTAATGATTGGTTACTGGCAGGGTTTTCCATTCTGGCAGACAACCTTGATATGTGTTGCCGGCGGTATTCTTGGTGTTATTTTCACTATTCCTTTACGCCATGTACTGGTTGTTAATAGTGATTTACCTTATCCGGAAGGTTTAGCCGCTGCTGAAATACTCAAGGCTGGTGACCACAATCAACCACAGGAAAATGATGAAGATTCACCGCAAAGCGGAGTTAAACAGATTGTTACCGGTGGTATTTTATCCGGTATTTTCAGTTTTCTGGCTGGCGGCTTACGCGTAATCAGTGAAAGTGCCAGTTACTGGTTTAAAGTAGGCGGAGCCGTATTTCAGGTGCCAATGGGCTTTTCACTGGCTTTACTGGGTGCCGGTTGGCTGGTAGGTATTACCGGCGGTATTGCTGTACTGCTAGGCATGTTTTTTTCGTGGGGAATAGCCGTACCGTATTTCACCAGCACCACTGCAATGCCTGAAAATGTTTCAATGATGGATTTTGCAATTAAACTTTGGGTAACCAAAGTCCGCTATATTGGTGCCGGAGCCATCGCTGTTGCTGCAATCTGGACATTAATTACCCTTTTCAAACCTATGCTTGAAGGCATGAAACTTTCTTTTCAGGCCTTTGGATCGGATTCACAAACCAGCAAAACACAGGAGCGGGTAAATCAGGATTTATCGCCTAAAACCATGATGCTGATTGTAGTGGCTACTCTGATCATTCTGGTTGCTACCTTTTACAGCTTTATTGCCACTGCGCCGATATCTTTCGGACTGGCCTGTGCTTTGGTTGCGTGTGCCACCATCATGGCCTTCATTATAGGTTTTCTTGTGGCTGCAGCTAGTGGCTATATGGCTGGTCTGATTGGTTCTTCTTCCAGCCCGATATCCAGTATCGGTATAGTTTCAATCATCATTATATCGCTGGTATTCATGGTGATTGGTCAGTCTAGCGGTATTTTCGCACAAGCTGGTGGTAATCAGTTTATGACAGCTTTAGCATTATTTACTGCTTCTGTGGTTATGGCCATTTCTACTATTTCTAATGATAATCTGCAGGATTTAAAAACCGGCCATCTGGTTCAGGCTACTCCGTGGCGCCAGCAAGTAGCACTAATTATTGGCAGCATTGTTGGTGCGATAGTAATCTCACCAGTACTTGAACTGTTGTATAACGCTTATGGTTTTACCGGAGCCTTACCACGTGCCGGAATGGATGCTGCTCAGGCACTGTCAGCACCGCAGGCAACTCTGATGACCACTATTGCCAAAGGGATTTTTTCTCACAATCTGGAATGGGCATACATCAGAGCAGGCGTATTTTTGGGTGTATTCCTGATTGTGCTTGATGTGGTGGTTAAATATCTTCGTCCGGGCTGGAGTGTACCTCCGCTGGCAGTGGGTATGGGTATTTATCTGCCGGCTTCCGTCAATATGCCAATCTTTATCGGAACAGTATTATCCTATTTATGTTTGCGTTATATCAAAAAGCGCCATACTGATCCAGCTATTCAGGAGAAAGAGGTTAAAGCCACAGATCGTCGTGGTACATTACTGGCTGCTGGATTAATAGTCGGTGAAAGTATCGTAGGTGTAGTAATGGCTATGGTAATTGTTGCATCTATTGCTCTGGGTGGCGGCGAATCTCCGCTGGCTTTGAATTTGCAGGGCTGGGATAAAATTGGAGAACTATTAGGTTTACTTCTCTTTATCTCATTTATGGCAATTTTGGTACGGCAAATAATAAAAAAATAACAGTTAAATTAATTAAAACAGCGCATAAAAAGCGCTGTTTTTTTTGTATATCTTCTGAGTTATACAGACTTAAATGAAATAATTCTACAGTATATTTATATGCCATTATACTTAAAAAAATAAAAAAAATAGCTTCAATACTAGCTGTCTCGAAAATATCTAATGTTAATATAAAATCATATAAATTATTCTTGAATAGATATTTTATTAGTATTTTTCATATATCCTAATAGAGAATAATTTTTCGTGTAACGAATATTATTATAAAAATGAATACAGTAATAATTGAAACACATTGTCAAATAAACTGTTATTGCAAATTAATATTTCAACTAACTCTGATTTCTAAATTCATTATATTTGTTGTAATAATATCTCTTTTATTATAGTAAATTTTGATATTCACATTATCAGTCCGGAGACTGGGAAATTTTTATTTTCTATTGTTAATGCACAGCGGATGCATTCCGCACCTGGTGCCACGTTGACAGGGAGCGAGCAAGGTGAGCGAAGAAGCTACAAGTACCGTGAGCTTAGTAAGGTTATACACTAAAAAAATCAGCAAGGTATTGTGAAGATTAAACTGATTTATACAAGGTAATCTGGATGTAACACATTGCAGCGTTTGTGTTACTAGACGCTGATCTTTGAGACTGATTCTTGTCTGCGTTATCTGATTGTAATTGCCGGCACAAATTAACAAGTCGAGTTGTCAAAAAACTCAATGAATATTAATATGAGCAATATGTCAGCCGAGTTGTGTTAACGCAATCTCATGTTTGAGTTTTTATATACTACTTAATCTTTTACGCCTTCTTCTTTATAAATGCTGTTGCTAATGCTGTTGCTAATGTTGTTGCTGATGCAGTGATTAAAATATCTGCGAATTTTCCTGCACGTTTTCCTGCAAATTTCATCAATTCTTTTGCACAAGTAGGACAAAACTCATCATCATAATAGTCTCCTCCAACTGCATAATTTCTACATCCATAGTTTCGGCAAACATAAATGGTTTCTTCACAATTTGGACATTCACACTTATCTCTTCTTAAATTGTTTTTAACTGAAATTTTTGCTCTGACTTCATGATTACAATTCGGACAAATACCTATTGGTTTATACTTTGATGTTTGTTCATTCATAATTGACACCTTATAAATCCATGTATGGTCTAATTGAATTGCGTTAATAATGAAAACCAATATATTTCTAATCAACTAAAACCTTAATATTTTGCGAACCAAAATAGAGGTTATACAGCTAAAAATAAATCAAATTATTAAATAACTGTAGTTTATTTAAGTATATTATAAATTTAATTTGTTTTAGTAAATTTTTTTATATTAAATAAAGTAAAATATAGTTAATTAATTTCAAATAGAGATGTTCAACATTTATGTTTAAAAAAATTTTGAACAAAAAGAGCGAGTTGAATTAGTTAAGAATGAGCTGAACGATGTAAAGCGTAAACGTGATACGTTAATAAATGCAATTGAGAACAGTTCAGATGAAGTAAGTTCAATTATGAAATAAATATCAAATTAAAATGAAAGAGAAAGAGCTCTATTAATTAGACAGGAAAAATATCTGCTGAGCCTGTCTTTGTCGAGCCTTCTGGTATTGGAATTGATTCAGCTGTTAAAGCTCTGCGGGATATCATAACAAATATAAAGAATGTACGAAAAATAAGGATTTTATTACAATCATTTATAGAGAGTATTGAAGTATTTGATGATGAAAAAGTTATAAACTATATACCTGAACGGATTGTGAATGCAAAAGCGGTTCATAGTAAGAACGAATGGCACGCCTACAGGGATTCGAACCCCGGTTGCTACCGTGAAAGGGTAGTGTCCTCGGCCTCTAGACGATAGGCGCATTAATATGTGTTAGAGTGTATATGATACTATAATTTGTATAAACATATATCATTTTCACAAGTATGAAAAGTAATTCTAACAGTTTTAATTATTACAAGAAATATCTCTTACCAGAATTATTATATTGTCAACTTTGATATTACTTTGCTTTGTTTTTAAAAAGACAAATTAAATAATAAAATTTATTTGAATAAATTTTATAAAAATTAAAATCAATTAATGATATATTCATAACAAATTGATAAATGGTTAAGTTTAGTTAAATCTATGTATAAATAAATATTTTATGATATAATATTTTTGTTGTTTAAACAACATGCCAATAATATTATATTTATTTATAAAGGAGAAAAATATGGCTTTTTTTACTGTTACTGCCTCTAATGGATCTAAAACATTTATTAACAGCAATATGGTTAATAAAGTAGTTGATTATGGTAATTATCGTGTCATTTATCAAGGAAGTGATACTAATAACTTTTCAGTCAGAGAAAGTATGTCTTATATTTGGGACTATTTAAATAGTAAATAAAAGTTGTATAGGTTAAATTTTATTTTCTTTGAGAAGGAAGTCATAAAATGAAAACTGATTTAACATGCATTCTTTTAACATTACTGTTATCTTTTTCATTTAGCAATGTTTTTGCATATAAACCTTCACAATTTGATAAAATTCGCCTGAAACAAAATTGTAAAAATGAGCAGGAGTCGCCATTTAAAGACTTCGCTGGTACGCCCAGTTGTGACAAGCTGAAAAAAATCGAAATCGATGAAAATCAGCCAACTTACCGGGTAATTCATGAACAATAAATGAATCTTATCTGAAAAGGTAAGTATAAACGTAGCCTGATTAGGCCAATCAGGTTACAAAGTTGACAGATTTAAACTCTGCAAGCTGCATCAGAACGACGGTTCTGATGCAGCTTAAATTTTATTAATAATAGTATTTTTATGTCGATTGACAGGGTAAGTAACCAAATAAATGAATAATACATATCTTAAATGTACTATTTTAATTTTATTTCAGTCCATTGTTCAGTTATTTGCTTATTTGTTATAATTTAATTTGGAATTTTAATTAAATTTAATATTAATGTTATAGTTTATTTTAATGCGTTAATATTATATAATATATAGAAATTATTTTAATTTAGATATACTAAATTTTAAACTTTTAATAAATATAAGTTATGAATGTATTAATATTAACAAATCATTTGGTTGAACTTTGTGGTTCAGAAATTCAAGTTTTGGAGATATATAAGTATTTCAAAGAAAGAGATCATAATATTTCGGTATATGCAAATATTTTGGGTGATCCTATTATTAAATATTTTGATAAAAATGATTTAATAACAAATTTAGAACAAATAAATTTAGAAAATATTAATTTTATTTGGTCTCAACATTGTATGGTTGCTAGACTATTTCAAAATCATATACATAAAAATATCGATCTTAAATTAATTTCAGTGCATTTATCCCCATATGAAATGATGGAGTTATGCTCATTACCATATATGAAATTATTAGATTGTATATATGTAGCAAATAGCAAAGAAACAAAAGATAAATTAGTTTCGTTGGGTATTGAAACCAAAAATATTTTTATTAGCAGTAATTGTGCCCCGAGTAAATATTTGGATAACTCTATTAAAGAAACTAAGCTGAACAATATTTTGGTAGTATCAAATCATTTACCACAAGAAATAATCGAGGCTACAAATATATTAGCTAAAGATTTTAATGTAAATATCATAGGCGGAAAAAAAGCTGTATTAGTCACCCCTGAGCTAATAAAACAATATGATATGATAATAACTATCGGTAAAACAGTACAATATGGATTATTATCTAATATTCCTGTATATTGTTATGACCATTTTGGCGGACCAGGTTTTTTAAATTTTGAAAATTATGAAGTAGCAAAATATTATAATTTTTCAGGAAGAGGTTTTGAGAAAAAAACTGCACAAGAAATTGTTTTAGAAATCAGAGAAAATTTTCAATTTTCCGTTGATTTTTTTAATAAATTTTCAAAAAAAAATGACTTTATACTTGAAAAATTTATGGACAACCTCTTTCAGCAAAATAAAAAATGTATTCTTACAAAGGAAAAACAGCAATTATTACTTCCTTTTGTGGCTTTTGAAAAAAAAATCGCTGAATTATATTCTTTAATGAAAAAAGAACAGCATTATAGTGGTCAACTTTTGTTAGAAATGGTCAAATTAAAAACTGAGCTTAATAGTAAAGAAGAAAAACTAACCAATTTTTCTAAAGAATTATATTTGGCTAATGAAAAAATTAACTATAAAGAAAGTAAAATAATAAAGTTACAGAAAGAAAAACAAAAATTAAAAAGAAAATTAAAAAAAATCCTAATTATATTTTTATTAGTACTTACAATGTTATCAATATTCATTTATAAATTAATATAATTTAACTAAATAAAGAAATATGCAATTAAATAGTCAAATTTAATAATTAATTATTAATAATAATTAGAGAAAGAAGATTAGTATGTAGAATAAAATTCTAATATTTAAAATTATTGTGCCCATAAAATAAAATATATTTTTTATTATAATTTTATGTTCGATTTATTAGTGGATACTTAATTGTAAAATATAACTATTTGAATTTTTTAAGTTATTTAAATTCTTATTTTATTGTAAAATTATTTATAAGCTAAGAAATTGCATACCTATATGATTTATATATGTAAATTTTATATGAAGTATTTTTATGTTAAAATATTTACACATTTAAGCTAATAAGATATTATCTTAACTTTATTGAATATAATTAGCAATATAGTTGGTGTATAAACATGCTTAAGAGAATACAATCATCTAAGTTTGTAAAAATTAAACTGCTGGGGTTAACTATTTATAAAAGAGATACAGATTTCGAAAGACAATATATTTTGAAAAGTTTGTTAACCATCAAGAAAAATCAAACACATAAAACTATTCGATTATTGGGAATAAAAATTTACTCTAAAAAAATAATTACAAATAAAAAAAAGTCTGATAATTTAAATCAAACTGATAATTTGTGGTTTGTTCCTACAATCCCGTCAGATGATGACTGGAACAGATTATCACCTTGCAAATATACACATTCAACTCGTTGTGTAGTGGTTTTACCTGTTTATAAAGGGTTAAATGAAACTTTATGCTCAGTTTTTCATGCATTAAAAAGCCGAATTTCTGATTCTTACAGTCTTTTAGTTATAAACGATTGTGGACCTGACGAAGAGCTTAATATTAAGTTACAGCAACTTTCTGAGAAAGGTCTTTTTGATTATTATTGTAATAAAACAAATTTGGGTTTTGTTAAAACAGTTAATTATGCAATTACACATCTATCACATAATCTTGATGTAATTTTACTGAACTCAGACGCTTTTGTTTTTCCCGGATGGTTTGAGAAAATGATTCGTTATGCTGATCAGGATGAATCTATTGCTACAATCACACCAATGTCAAACAATGCTACAATATGCAGTTATCCATTTACTAATTATGATAATAATAAAGAGTTGGAAATAACACCTGCCCAACTTAATAATCTTGCTTCTGAAATAAATAAAAATTTATATGTAGAAACGCCAACAGGTGTTGGTTTTTGTTTTTATATGAGAAGAACAGTTATAGACAAGATAGGACTTTTAGATGATGTACATTTTAAAGTTGGATATGGAGAAGAAAATGATTTTTGTATGAGAGCAATACATGCCGGCTTTAAGAACATTATTATTGGTGATGTTTTTGTTTTTCATGTTGGGTCTGTTTCTTTTTCTGCTACTAAAGAAGAAAATATGAAGCGCGGAGCAAATGCATTAAAATTAAAACATCCGAATTACAACTATTTAGTTCAAAATTTTATTAATGTTGATCCACCTTTTTTATTAAGAGCTAATCTTGATTTGGCAAGATTAAAATTTTTGATTAAAAATCAAAAATGTATTGTGTTTATATCACATAATTGGGGAGGGGGAATTAATACATATCTTGAGCAGATAATCAATAAATATACTAACGAATCTATTTTTTGTATTGTTTTAACTGTACATGATAGAGAGTTATATTCTATTAGCTTGGAAAAATTTGAACAATTAGATTTTAATAACTTAAAAAATCTTTCTCTAAGAGGAAATTTAGACTTTTTAAATCTTTTTTTTAAAACTATTGATCCAGATTTGGTACATATTAATAGCTTTGCAGGTCTTGATTGGTATTACCACCTAAAATTATTAACATATTTTTCATCATCTAACTTAAAGTATAAATTTGTTATTCATGATTATGCCTGTATGTCTAATGATTATACACTTCTAAGTCCTGAATACATTTATGAAAAAGAACCCTCTTTAGAAAAAAGAAATATTTGGAATAATTTTAAAACACCAATATCAAATTTAAATATGACAGATGTATTTGAAAGGCAGGCAGCTTATGCTGATTTTTTTCATAATTGCTCAATAATTGAAGCACCTTCCAAACGTGCTAGAGATATTATATTAAGTGATTTTCCTGATTTGAATATAAATGTTATTTCTCATGATTCACTAGTTAAAAATATATTGCCTGCTAGGAGAAGTAAAGAAATTGGTAAAATTAAAATTGCAACAATCGGAGCCATCGGTTTAGCAAAAGGATCGCAATTACTATCAGCACTGGCTCTAGATTCACAAACAAGAGATTTAAATTTAACCTACTTTGTAGTTGGATATGTAAATGCAGCTCTCAAACAAGATATGAAGAAAAATGGCATTAGTATTTCTGGTAAATTTCAGAATGAAAATGAATGTATTAATATACTTAGAGAAATTTCTCCGGATATAGTTTTACTGCCAAGTATTTGTGAAGAAACCTTTTGCTATACCTTATCTATAGTTTTAGCTTTAAAAATACCAACTATTGTTTTTGATATTGGTGCTCAGTCAGAAAGGACTCAGGAATTTGATTGGGTTATACGTTTAAACCCATCATTAATGAGTAATCCTAGGGCCATTTCAGATATAATTAGTAGACTAAATATTGATGATTTATGGGAAAAGGCTAACAGTTGAAATCATTAAATATTTATATTTGTGTAAATTTTATATTAAATAAAATAATTAATAAAATTTTGGGCTTAGAATAAAATAATAATATTATTATATAGAGTTTAGTTATGCCTATAAGGTAGTCTTTTATAGGCATAATAAATAATAATTGTTTATTTATTATTGTATTTATACACCTATATACTGAAGATAACTATTAAATATCTTACTAAGTAGTTATTTGTTTAGTATTTAATGAGTTTAAATTATTGAATGAATTGATCGTTTAATTATTTTATTCAATAATAATATTTATATAATAAGTACATTTTATTAATCCTGAAAATATTTTTATTAATTATTACCTAATAATTAATTTTAAAGATTTAAACAATAAAAAAAATTTAATTTTATAAGGGTTTATATTTCAATTCAATTTGAAATATGGAATATGTATTTTGTTTGTTTTGCAAATTTTTAATTTTAAGTTCTAAACTATATAACATAGTAATACCATCAAAAATAGACAGTCCTAATCCGCTGCCAGTACTTTTTTGCCCAGCCGGCCGGAAAAGTGTTCGCGCAGACGTTTCAGGTTTTCTAAAACAATATTATTAAAGGGATTAGTAATGCTGATAGAGTTTGTGTCGAGGGTTAAATCAATAATACTGTGTTCAGGACTATAGAGAATGGCATTATCAGGCATATTACGGATAAGAATAGTCAGCAGGATATGATCACTGCGAATAGGTAATACTGCCGCCGCATCAGTATTAAATTGGCGTGGGATACGACACTGGCGTTCATGTGCCAGCAAGTTTACACTTTGAATTTACGAATAAAGCCCCACAAAAAAACTCCTTAAACGAGTGAAACCTGATTTACTGGCTGCTCTCCAAAACATCTATAAATCTTGTCAATGAATTTTATGCAAGGAGAGTTAGCTGATGGTCGGTTCTGTTGATTATTTAATGTGATTGATGATTTTAATCCAGAAGGCTTAACTATAGAAGCGAACTTATCTTTGCCCACAGAGCAGGTCATATAGTCGATAAATCAGGTCGTTGAATGGGGAGGGCAACTTAAATTGTTACGCTGTGATAATAAGCCCGAGTATATTAGCGAAAAACTCGCTACATATCCAAAAATAGGGATTATTTTGTGTTTTATGTATCCAGGCAATGCGTAATTGAGCGCTTCAATCGTATGGTAAGATATGATTGGGTCAGCCATTATATCTATCATGATATTCAAGAATTACAAGATAAAGCTAAACATTGGCTATGGATATAATCATGAACGGCCAATGAATATGATAGTATTTTAGATGTGACTGAACATTATAAGTTGGGATTCCTGCTACAGAAAGTAGTAACCGTTGATGGTATAGCGAATACGGTCTTTTTTTGGCGTCCGATTTAGCCGCTCATATTATGATACAGAATATTGTTGCGGATAGTGGTGCTATATTAGGCGTTTAAATATAGAAATGATGATTATTCAGTTATCAAAAATCTGGATTCGTCTACTGATAATGCATAGAGCTTCAGTAACAATCTATTCTGACTGCTCCTGAGTTAATATTGTTATCACTCCGACAACCGGACTTTTCCAGTACTGTTTGTATGCTGTTTTAACCTTGCTTTGTTGCTGGTTGCGTTGCTGTCACCTCACGAGAAGTTGTTGTGCTTTAGAGTGACGATAATTATGCATTGCCATAAGTAAAAAGCGAATATGCTTTTCTGTAGAAATTTATTTTGATAATTTACTATTAATATGATTCTTATGGATAGTAGTGTGAGTAAAGTTTCGATATGAGAGACGGTTTCTCATGGCTTTTTGGTAGTTTCCCGGTGTGATCCCGAAATTTCGTCGGAAAATAGAAATAAACCCGCTAATATTGTCATAACCTAAATATAAAGATATTTCTGTGACTGGTTTTCCGGCAGCAAGCAATTCTAATGCTTTTAACATGCGCAGTTTCTGGCGCCATTCTGTGAAGTTAAACCCGGTTTCATTTGTAAACCGACGTGTTAATGAACGTCGGGAAATGCCAGCCCAAATGCCCCAGTCGTTAATTTTTCTGTCATCACCAGGATTATCACAAAAAGCTAAAGCGATTTTTAACAGACGCATATCTTTTGGCATTGGAAGTGCTAGCTCAACTTGAGGCATTGTTCTAATCTCGTCAAGGATTACGGCAATTAATCGCTTCTGTTCCGGTTCCAGTTCTGAATTATGCCATGACATGGTTCGTGTAATTGCTTCACGCAGTAAGTCAGATAATTCTAAAACGCATGGTTTGACAGGTAGTTTAGTACATGCGTTTTTTTGTATATAGATGCTCCATCCTTCGAATGGCCCATGTGATCCAAGAAGACTATGCTGTACATTTGGAGGTATCCAGACACCATGAGTTGCGGGCACTACCCATTGACAATTTTCTGCTTCAATTGAAATTAAACCCTGTAATGTGCCGAGTAATTGTCCTCTTGAATGACCATGACGTTGTGTCACTCTCTGGGAAGAGTGGCTTACTGTCGATATGATCATCGGTTCGCTATCAGAAGAAGCGATCTGTGGAGAAATGAGCGGAGTATTCATTGATATGGCCCCGATGGGATATTTTGTGGTTTAAATTGGTTAGTAAAACTCTATTCTACTGGCTATCCTGAAGTCCTAATAATTGTATTGAAGATAACAAGTTAGCAATAAATAGATAAGTTGTAGATGAGCAAAATAATAGTTTTTTATACAAATTTATTGGTTATTTTCAAATTTATTAATCATCTAGAGAGAGTTTGACATGGCACAATCAGTTGAGCTGACGGTCGCAGAAAGAAAGTTAGTGTTTGCTATGACGCTATCTAGTATATTGCCATTACTGGATAGCAGCATTGTTAATGTTATTTTATCCTCAATTTCGAATGACATTAATGCCTCTTATGCTTATATACAGTGGGCTGTTACTGTATATATGCTGGCCTGTGCTGCGGGTATATTACTATCTCCTTATATACATGAAAGATTTGGACTCAAGAAAGCATGGATATACTCAATTTTTGTTTTTCTTGTAGGTTCTATATTGGTTGGATTTTCATATAATCTGGTTTCTTTAATTCTGTTTAGATGTCTACAAGGTTTTGGTGCAGGAATATTAATTCCTATTACTCAATCCACGATAGCGACTTATTTTGGTAAGGAAAGACTAAAGCCGGTTATGGCATTGATTGCTATTCCGTCAGTCTTTGCCCCTGCACTAGGACCAGTTTTGGGAGCAATCATATCAGAACAGTTAAATTGGAGAATAGCTTTTTTTATCAACATACCTTTAGTACTTGTGGCTTTTTTCTTTGGCAGGACGACAATACCTGATATTAAAACGTCTAAATATAATATGAATATTTATGTATTTTTGACATTTTTAATTTTTTTAATTCTATTTTTTATCTCTATTAAAAATATCGCATCTGGGCATTTTTTTGATATTTCTAATATTATTATGCTGGTTTTAGGTATTGGTTTGATGATGGTTTCGCTTATTATTAATAACAAGTCAGACAGTAAACTGATCGATTTAAGTGCATTTAATAGCTCTAAATACTCAATGTCAATAATGATGGGGTTTCTGACGTCGCTTATCTTTTTTGGTTTTATGATTTTTTTTCCTTTAATACAAGCAATAAAGGATAATATATCTATTACATATATTGGTATGCTGCTTGCCCTGCAAGGTGTAGGTGCCTGGTTGGCTAGAAAATTTATTTATAAATCTCTAAGTGAGATAAATTCATTTCTAATTATTGGTGTAGGATTAATAATATCAGCAATCAGTATATTAATTATTCAAGTTGGTGGGAACGCCTCTGAAATCATCGGTTTTACTGTCCGAGGCTGCGGATTAGGCATCGCCACGATTGCTGTTCTCTCTTCTCCATTCGAGTTTTGTGATAAAAATCAAATTAAGGACACGAGTGCTGTCACGCGTGTTGTACAGCAGATTGGCGGCGCATTTGGGGGAGTATTATCAGGAATACTTATCTACCTGACGCAAGCTCAATTAATTTCAGTAAACAATACTTACCATGTAATGTTTTTTGTATCTCTTGTATTTGGTGTTATTGCTGTTATTGCCTATATTTTCTTTGGTCGAGTGAATAAAATCGCTTAACATAAGATTTGGTTTGTTTATATGAATTTTGGGCACCGATTAACAAGTCTGTTGCTGTGCGAATAGTGCAAACATTAGCTAAAAGCCCCCACCATCTTACAAACAAATCCTCAGTTAATATTATTATTGTATTATGATGCTTTTTGTTGCAGTTTAACCTGGAAATTAATATTTTCATTTTTATACTTTCTAATCTTTACTATATCTAATTCCATTTGCAGCCAGTGCAGCTGGGCAATACCATCAACAATAGACAGCCCCAAGCCACTGCCACTGCTTTCTTGCCCTGCCGGCCGGAAAAAGCGTTCACGCAGACGTTTCAGGTTTTCTGAGGCAATATCATTACAGGGATTAGTAAGGCTGATAGAGTTTGTGTCTAGGGTTAAATTAATAATACTGTGTTCAGGACTATAGCGAATGGCATTATCAAGCAGATTACGGATAAGAATAGTCAGCAGGGTATGGTCACCGTAGATAGGTAATACTGCCGCCGCATCAGTATTAAATTGCCGCAGGATACGACACTGACGTTCACGTGCCAGCAAGCTTACACTCTCTATAGCGTCATTGGTAATATCTGTCCAGTTAACTGCTTCGGTATGGGGTAACTCGGTAAGTGGATCAAGACGGGAAAGAGTAAGAAGCTGATCGACTAAGCGGGTAGTGCGTTCGATGCTGTGTTCAATGTTGCGTACACGCTGTTGCTGAGCATCGTTCAGACTGGTCAGTGCCAGTACTTCTGTTTGTACTTTAAGTGCGGCTAACGGGCTGCGCAGTTCATGTGCTGCATCTGCTGTGAAGCGCAATTCACGTGCGCGAGATTGTTCTATACGCTGAAATAAATCATTCAATGCATTGATAATAGGCAGAATTTCGGTAGGCACAATATTCGAAAGAGGTGTAATACTGTGTGGTTCTCTATGGTACAGAGTTTGTGCCAGTGTCTGAAGTGGCTGTGTACCGTGGCGTACACTCCATGCAATTAGCCATAGTAAAAGCGGCAGAGCAAGTATAGATACTGCCAGTTGAGACCATACTGCGCGCAATACAGTTTGCAAACGTTCGTGCATACTGAATGATACGGCTACTTTGAGTTGCTGCTGAGGACTGTTCAGATAAAAAATACGCCATGCATGGCTTTGCCACCAGTATCCCTGATTGATAAATCCCTGATAATCCGGTTGATAGGGAATAGACTGGCCTGTTTCATCGGCATTAATCAGTTTACCTTTATACCAGATGGTGTATCCGGATTCTTTGGCATCAATAAGCCCACGCTGTGGTTTTGGAATAGATGGTAAAGCGGGATATTGGCTGGAATTGAGATTGATCGGTGTATGTAATAATCGCTGTGCCAGCTGACTCATCTGTGTATCACCGGCTTCATTGATTTCATGCATTACCGCCACTGCGCTAATGATGGCTGTCAGAATCCACAGAAGTGGCAGGGTGATACCAAGATAGATAATTAAGCGCCGACTAATAGCGGTGGTTGGCTTCAAGGTGCCTCTCCGAGCTGATAGCCCAGTCCGCGCCGGGTACGAATAATAGTTGTGCTGATTTTTTTACGTAAATGATGCACGTGTACTTCTATGGCATTGCTCTCGACTTCCTGTTCCCAGCTATACAGTTTATCTTCGATTTGAGCACGGCTGAAAACATGTTGCGGATGAGTGACGAGTAGTTGTAATAACAGCCATTCACGCTGGGTAAGATTAAGTGGTTTGCCATACAGGCAGGCATGACAGGAGTTAAGTTTCAGACTCAGCTGCCCGAAGTTAATTTCGGTCTGACTGATGCCCTGACTGCGACGAATAAGCGCATGCAAACGTGCAATCACTTCATCAAGCGCAAAAGGTTTACATAAATAATCATCAGCACCGGAATTCAGACCAGCAAGTCTGTCGGGCAGGGCATCGCGGGCGGTGAGAATCAAAACCGGTGTGCTGAGATTCTTGCTGCGCCAATGGCTTAAAACGTCCATACCATCTCTTTCCGCCAGACTTAAATCAAGTATTACAGCATCGTATGGTGCTACACTTAATGCCTGTTCTCCAAGGCGGCCGGATGCAAAAATATCGCATGCCATACCTTGCTGGCTCAGACCGGCAGTGAGGCCGTCAGCAATGTCTCTGTCATCTTCAAGAATCAGTATACGCATATTTTTTCATATAGTGATACCAATAATCCGACCTATCATGCTGGTAAAGGCCAGTGCAAGTGCACCTAATATGACTATTCGGATTACAGCCGGACGTTTGGGAGCTCCGCCCAGATGTGCTGATATGCAGCCCAGAATACCAAGACCGGCTATGGTGGTAACAGACAGTATGCTCATCAGCCATACGGTAGAGCTTAACAGAGATAGTAATACTGGTAACAAAGCACCGCAAGCAAAAGACAGTGCAGAAGCCAAAGCTGCCTGAAGCGGATTGGCTTTACTGACTTCGGTGATACCGATTTCCTCACGGGCGTGGGCTTCAAGAGCATTATGTTTGGTTAGAGCTTCGGCAACCTGTTGTGCAAGTGTTTTGTTTAAACCACGCTGACGATAAATATTAGCCAGTTCTTCCAGTTCTATTTCCGGATATCGGATAAGTGAGTCCAGTTCTTTGCGTAAATCCGCTGCTTCTGTATCGCGCTGGCTGGAAACGGAAACATATTCTCCCGCAGCCATAGAGGCGGCACCTGAAACAAGCGCTGCAATACCGGATATAAGCAAGGTATGCTGATCCGGATCGGCTGCTGCCATCCCCATTAGCAGGCTGGCAGTGGAAATCAGTCCATCGTTAGCGCCAAGAACGCTTGCGCGTAACCAATTGTTACGATTAGAAAAATGTTGTTCGTCATGCCATGACTGGCTCATTTCGGGCTCCTGATAAGTACAAATTAGTACTTTGCAGACATATTAATTACCGTACCACAATGACGCCTCTTATTGGCATGGTTTACCTTAAGCTTCACTTAAGGCTGTTTTTTTACACTTGCCGCTGTTTAGTTAACAGGGGCTGATGATGCAGTCGAAATGGGTATTAAGCAGCAATCGGGCCATATTATTGCTCAGTATTTATGTCTTATTGATATTTAATGTAGGTTTCTGGAGCTATCTGTTTCAGCATGTAACCTTGAAAAATAATGTTATTTTCTGGTTTACCGTGCCTGTTCTGATGTTAGCCGCAATGAATTTTTGTATGCAGTTGTTATTCTGGCAATATTTACATCGGTTGATGGTGCCATTGCTTCTGTTGCTGGGTTCAGCTGTAAGCTATGCAGTGATGATGCAGCATATTTATTTTGATGCCAATATGCTGCAAAACATTATGCAAACTAATATAGGTGAAGCCGGTGCCTGGCTGACGCCTCAATTCTGGATGTGGCTGGGCATTACCGGCTTATTACCGGCGCAGTGGTATTGCTGGGGTGTTAATATTCATTATACAAAACCATGGTATCGTGAATTCGGCAAACGAATTGTGGTCATAATTGTTTCTTTGATTACGGTTTTTACAGTTATTCTGCTTGCGTATGGCAGTTATATTTCTTTTTTCCGGAATAATAAGACTGTGAATCATTTAATAGTGCCCACTAATTTTGTCGGAGCAGCCGTAAAAACAGCTTATAACACATATGATGCTCATCAGCCTTTGCAACGCATAGGACTGGATGCTAGTCATCAGCATCATGGGAATAAACGGTTATTGATACTGGTGATGGGTGAAACCACGCGCGCTCAGAATTGGGGATTGAATGGTTATCTGCGTCAGACTACGCCAGAGCTTGCTGCTATAGGTAATCAGGTTGTCAATTTCCCTCAGGTTAGTTCGTGTGGTACAGCAACGGCTGTGTCTTTACCCTGTCTTTTCTCGAATATGCCACGCCAGCATTATCAGGCTAATCTGGCAAAACATCAGGAAGGGCTGCTGGATGTTTTGCAACGTTCAGGAGTTACGGTAAGCTGGCGTGATAATGATGGCGGGTGTAAAGGTGTATGTGACCGTATCCGTCATCTGGATGTGCGGGACTGGGCTCCGAATTTGAAATGTAATAGTGATGGTTGTCTGGATGAAAGCCTGTTAATTAATTTACACGATATGATTACTAATATGCCTGATGATGCTGTACTGGTATTGCATACAATGGGTAGTCACGGTCCCGCTTATTATCAGCGTTATCCTGAGGCATTCCGGCGCTTTACACCGACGTGTGATACAAATCAGATTCAGCAGTGTACCAATGAGCAATTGCGTAATACTTACGATAATACAGTGCTGTATACAGACCATATATTGGCAGAGATAATTAAGTTATTACAAAATGAATCCGGTCTGGCTAGTGCAATGTGGTATTTTTCTGATCATGGAGAATCTTTGGGTGAAAATGGTATGTATCTGCATGCAACACCCTATGCCATTGCACCGGAAGAGCAAACCCGTGTACCTATGCTGTTCTGGGCAAACCATGATTTTGCCGAAATCAGTAATCTGGATATGAACTGCTTACGCCGGCATGCGCATCAGCAAGAATTTTCACATGATAATATTTTTCATTCAGTACTGGGACTAATGGATGTGGGAACCAGTGAATACCAAACTCAGCTGGATTTATTCGCATCTTGCCGGCATATATGAATGCTGATAATCAGCAGTGAATTTAAGAAATGTTCAGAATATAGTTATTATATGACGTAAATTCAGTCAGTATTGGAAAATACCTAAGATTATTTTCATTACTGATTCATATCTTTGATTATATATGACAAAATAAATTTTTTGATTGAGATTTATATTAAATATTTATATTTATCAATATAAGTATTGCAGATAGGATTATTGATTATAAATCTGAATGAATAATTAAATAGAAAGCTGTATAAAGCCGGTTTATTGTTTTCCATATTGTGTGCCGGCTGCCGTATAATCACTCATTTCCTAGTTGGCTGTGAAAGAAATTACGCATGTGGTTTAAGCAATTAAGTATTTATCCGCTCAATAAAGACAATCTGCCGAATTTAGAAACTTTGGTTGATAAGCTGACTGAAGCTCAGTTTAAGCCGTGTATGGGATTGGATTGGGACAGTATTGGCTTTGCCAGTCCTGTATCGTTTAGCCCGGAGATGGTGTTTCCGGCACAGAATACATGGCGTATTGCGCTAAAAAAAGAAGAAAAAGTATTACCGGCAGCCGTAGTGCGAGATATTCTTGACGAAAAAATTAATGAAATACGCGAAGCTGAGGGGCGGAATGTCGGGCGTAAGGAGAAAATGGAACTGAAAGAAACCATCACCGATGATTTGTTACCGCGTGCTTTTACTAAAAGTGGTAAAACAGAAGCCATTATTGATACTCAGCGCGGCTTATTGATGATTAATCAGGCCAATGCCAACCGTGCTGAAATGCTGCTTACGAAATTACGTGAGGCACTGGGCGGACTGGAAGCGAAGCTGCCACGCACTCAGCAGTCGCCTGGCAGTCTGATGACGGAATGGCTGTTAAGAGGAGATGCGGCCGGTCATTTTGAACTGGACTGTGATTGTGAACTCAAAGGACTGGGTGATGCTGCACCAGTAGTTCGTATCAGCCATCAGGATTTAACCGCAGAGGAAGTGGTTAATCTGGTCAAAAATGGTAAGGTTGTTACTCAGTTGGGGTTATGCTGGCAGGACAGAGTACGTTTTGTGCTGACGCAGGATTTTACTCTTAAACGTATTCAGTTTCTGGATGTGATTCAGGAGGAAGCTGCAGGGCAGGGAGACGATATGCAAAGTATAACCTTTGCATCACAAATACTGATGGCAGAAGCCTTAGGCGATCTGCTTGCTGAGCTGGTACATCATTTGGGCGGCTGGTTACCGGAATAATGGCTTTAAAGGGCGTAAATAGTCGCAATTTGCCTGCAACAGTGGCATTGGCTTCGGTATAATGCGCTAAATTTATTAAGGATACTGTCATGAGTATTAAGTCAGACAAATGGATACGCCGTATGAGTGAAGAGCACGGCATGATTGAACCGTTTGAACCTAATCAGATTAAGCAGTTAAACGGTGAAAAAATCATTTCCTATGGTACTTCCAGCTATGGTTACGATATTCGCTGTGCACGTGAATTCAAGATTTTTACTAATATCAACAGTACTATTGTAGATCCGAAAAATTTTGATACGCGTAATTTTGTAACTGTTGAAGACGACTTTTGCATCATTCCGCCTAACTCGTTTGCTTTGGCACGTACTGTGGAATATTTCCGTATCCCGCGCAATGTTCTGACTGTTTGTCTGGGTAAATCCACTTATGCACGTTGCGGTATTATCGTTAATGTCACTCCATTTGAACCTGAATGGGAAGGCTATGTAACTCTGGAATTCTCCAATACCACGCCATTACCGGCAAAGATTTATGCTAATGAAGGGGTGGCACAGGTATTGTTTTTTGAAAGTGATGAAGAGTGCGCTACTTCTTATAAGGATCGTGCCGGTAAATATATGGGGCAGACGGGCGTAACTCTACCTAAAGCTTGATATAAGTCTGTGTTTGAAAAAGGACGCGATTGCGTCCTTAAAAATTTGGATGTTCAGGCGGCGGTTTTACAGATTAGCGTTTAAAAGCAAAATATACTGCACCAAGAATAAAGCCGAAGCTGATTAAATAGTTAAGTCTGAACTCATCCTTTAAATAAAGAATCGCAAACAGGGTAAATACGACCAGTGTCACTACTTCCTGAATAATCTTCAGTTGGAATGGTTTTATCCCCCAATGTGCCCCCAGATGATTGGCCGGCACTGCAAGACAATATTCAAATAGAGCAATTCCCCAGCTAATCAAAATAATCTGCCAAAGCGGAAATTGGTAATTATTGGGTTTAATATGCCAGTACCATGCTGTAGTCATGACCAGATTGGATGCTGTGAGCAAACAAATAACAATTAAGTAATGCATAATGATGTGGTGTATTTAAATTGATGATCTCTTAATAAGATAAATCATACAATGAAGAAATAGTTTTGTTTATATACTCGGAATAAAAAATATATCTTACTGCAATCAATGTTTTATTCAAAGATAAATAGCGGGAAGTAATAGAAATGTAATAAGTAATTAATACAAAATTTCAGATGTTTTATTGATATATATTTCAGCTTTGAATTCAGTTGTATATTTATACTGAATATTAAGTATATCTGTAATTATCTGGAATTGTATTGAGATAGTTTAAGTAAAAGGTTTACTGTATCTGCGGGTAAAGAGTACAGATGGTGTTTTGAGTAATAAAAATGATGAAGCAGATATTGATTAAAGCAAAAGGTTTTTGCAATATGTATTTGGATTAGTAATTAAAATATATGCTTTTCAACTGAATTTCTTACGAACTGAAATGAATTTCGATTTGGCGCCAGGCAATGGTGATATATCTGAAAAAGATATTTATGACTTGTAATTCTAAATAAATCAATAATTTTTGTGTTAAGGGTGAACTGGATTCTGGAAGTGGTTTCCGGTGATATTAAGTTTACTAAATTATAGCTTATGTCTGTGAATGGATTTTTTGTTTGTATGTACGATGAAGAATAAAACAGGTGTTTGCATAGTAATGCAGACACCTGTTTTATTGAATGCCTAATTGCCACAAAGAAGTGATTTCACGATTACGGGCATAGGAAAGTGGATGATGTTGTTCCCGAGCTTTTTGATGCGTGGGTTGAGTATCGATTTTATGAATAATTTTTAACCCTGCTGCTTCTATCCATTGATGTAAGACTTCTGAGGGGCGTAAGCCCAGATGTTCAGCTATATCGGACATAATCAGCCATACCTGCCCGTTTGCTGAGAGGTGGTTTCTGACATTTTCCAGAAATGTTTTCAACATTTGATGGTTGGGGTCATAGAGTGCGGTTTCTATATCGCTGCTTGGCTTAGCGGGTAACCATGGAGGATTACAGACAATGAGATCGGCCTTGCCCTCAGGAAACAGGTTGGTATGCTGAATATGAATTTGTTTATTTAAACCCAGACGTTCTATATTTGCTTGTGCGCATGCAATGGCGCGCGGGTTATTATCTGTTGCAATGATTTCAGGTATTCCACGCTGTGCGAGTATAGCAGCCAGTATGCCACTGCCGGTTCCTATGTCCCATGCTGTCTGACAGGTAGAGGGAAGTGCTGCATGGGCAACCAGTTCAAGATATTCACCGCGTACGGGCGAAAATACACCGTAAGGAACATGGATTTTTTGTCCTTGCAATGCAGGAATGGAAACACCGGTTTTATGCCACTCATAAGCGCCAATATAGCCTAATAACAGATGCAATGGCAGAAGTAGGGCGTTCTGATTGGGTTTGCCGAATACGTCGTTCAGAGCAGCTGCAATGTCTGGTGCGCGACTATTGTTAAGTATGTCCTGAGGTTGAATCTCTACTAATAGAAGCTGGAACAGGCGGCTGTGCTGAGCCTGTTGCAAACGATGTTTATGAAAATCAGTATGAATACGAGCTTTACTGCGAACACGTTTTTTAATCGCAGCCAGTAGTTGTTTACCCTGATGATAATCACCGCGCCAGAGCAATGCAGTATGCTGACGCATAAGTTGAATCGCCTGTTCAGCGCTGATCTGAGTGATAGTCTGAATGTGTTTCGGAGCGGGATGGCGGCTGTCGCCTCCCCAGTCTGCCTGCATGTTTTGTGCGTTTTCTGTCCAGTGAATGGTTTCGTTCATGTTGGTTTGTTATATAAAAGGCATTATATAAGAGAATAATATGTTAAACGGGGTTGCAGGTAAATAATATGGCTGTGGATTGGGTGTACATGATTTTGCAGAAATAAAAACTGCCTGAACTTAACAGATGTTCAGGCAGTTTTGTAGTTGGTATGTATTTTAGCGGTTATCCATTACAGCCAGCAGAATTTGTATCAGACTGGTAAAGATATTGTACAAAGAGACGAACAGAGTGAGTGCTGCACTGGTTGCACTGTCTTCACCACCGGCAATAACTGTACGGATTTGCCACATAATCATCAGTGAACTGAAAATGACAAAACCGGCTGCAATAGTGAGTGACAAAACCGGTAAATGCATAAACATATTCAGAATCATACCGATAATTAAAACAACTGCTCCAACAACCAGAAACTGACCAATACCTTTCATTTCAGATTTGGAACGATGAGCAATTGTTGCCATGGTAAAAAATACGGCCGCTGTCATTAATGCTGCCATACCTACAATTTGTGATCCGACAGCAGAAGCTACAGCAAGTTGTAAAAGCGGAGAGATGAAAAATCCGATAACAAAAGTAAAAACCATTAACAAGGCTATACCCAGATTGTTATAACGGTTTTTTTCAATTGCAAACATCAGCCCGTAAGCGAGAATAAAAAACGCTACAACTGATAGCCATGAATTGCTAAACAGAGCATAGAAATTTATATAATTACCTGCGTAAGCACCTGCGGCACAGGGCAGGAAAGAAAGTCCGAGCAGGCTGTAGGCTTTGCGCAGAACAACGGTTTGCTGGTTGTCCCCTGCCTGACCCAGCTGGGTAAAATCGTAAGTGTTACGAGATTTCATGAATAATATTCTCCGTGATTTTGTCAGTAAATAATTTCTCTGGTTGATTATATTGTAACAATTGTTGGCAAAATATGCACAATAATGATGAATTGTTACAATAAAAATGTTGATTTTTATTTTTAAATATATTTTTAATAATATTAGGCTGATTTGGATTTTTTCAAGGATTTTGAATCGCCGGCAGAATACATAGATGAGCAGAAATATTATTCTATATTGGCCAGTTTGTGTGTCTGAATGCTTAGCAACCATTTATTATTATGGCGGTTTTGATTCAGTCTGCCGAGATATTGTAATGTAGTAAGCATATTGAACTGGTTGTTTTGTTCGCAGGGCGAAAGAAAATAGTGTCTGGCCTGAATATGTTGTTCTATGTTCTGGCAGAAGGTAAGAAAATCCGGATGGTTTTCAACTACGATGCGTACTTCGTCAGCCTGGCGCTGTAGTGGAAACGGATATTGGTGACGATAATAAAATTTCGGGCTCAGGGCTATATAGTCGATAAGCGGGTCTACTTTGCCCAAACCATTGCTTTCGATAGCAAGATAATAATTTTCCTGTTTAAGTGCGTGTAAAAGTAGGGGCAGTTTTTTGTTGATAGTAGGTTCGCCGCCGGTAATGATTATGTTTTTACTCTGAAACTGACTGACGGTATTGAGAATGTGCTCCAGACTCATACTTTGGTAACTCATGAAGTCAGTATCGCACCATGGGCATTTGAGGTTACAGGCTGCCAGACGGATGAAAATAGCAGGCATACCGGTATTGTAGCCTTCGCCCTGCAGGGATTCGAAGATTTCGACAATATTAAACTGGATCATGAGCTGGTATTCTGATATTCGCAATAGGAAGTAGGGGTTTCCCATAGGGTAATTTTGGATACTGGCAGATGAGCTGTAAGCTTGTTGAAGATAAACCGGCTCATGCTTTCAGCAGTAGTGCGACAGGGAAAGGCAAATACTTTTCGCTCCATTTGGCGAAGGAGGGCTGCGATTTTACATTCATTGCTATTGGTTTCATCATACAGATAGGCATGATCCAGCTGGCTGATAATATGCTGGTTAATGATATTTTTGATGTCGGAAAAATCCATAACCATTTCTTTGCTGGATCCTTGCTGATGTAGCTGGTCGCTTACTTCGACAATCAGGCGATAGGTGTGTCCGTGCAGGTTATGACATTTGCCCTGATGCCCGTCTAGCATATGGCAGGCATCAAACTGGAATTCTTTGGCGATTTTAAACATATTTTCTGTCTAAAAGCCAAAGAAGAAAGATTTGTCATTAAGAGAAGATGATATTGCAGAATACAGTTGATACATGTGTAGCAAGGCTCCTAGTTTTTTTTCGTGGGATGGATTGCGAACTACGTGGTTATTCAGTTTTCAATAACACATTTGCTGTGTGAAAGGATTTCTATTACTTCAAGTATATATTTTAATGGTATCAGCTGTTTTTTTACAAGGGTAACTGAGTAACTGCGGTGTTGATTCAGTGTCGACCTGAGCGCCAGATTGACCAGATTACCCAGAGGCTGTTGCTGAATGCCAGTAAATAGCCAATCAGTCCGAAAAACGACAGGCCGAATATTTTCGGGCCGGAATTAATACTCATAACAATAGATGAGCCAATGATAAGTGCCGCTGTAACAATTCCCATTGTCAGGCGATTAACAACTTTATCCAGCTGGTTATTAAATTTATCGATGTGCTGAATGTTCAGGTTAACAGGGAGCTGTCCGTGCCGGATGCGTTTACTTAGACGTAATAGATTTTGGGGTAGTGTATCTATTACCTGAGCTAAAAGATGTAACTGTATTTTATTGTGGCGCCAGATTGTCTGGATATTAAAGCGATTGCGCAGTACGTTTTTGATGGTGTTTCGTGCATGATTTAACAGTTCAAAGTCGCCGTCTATTTTTTTTATCACGCCATCAAGGGTAATCAGGCATTTGAACAGGATAATCAGATCCGCAGGCAGGGTGAGACCATGTTCACGGATAATATGGGTAATATCGTTAATTATCTGACTGATACGCAGTTCTTTACTATTGAGCTGCTCATAATTATTCAGCATTTCCAATACATCTGTTCCGAGCTGGTCTTCGTTAATAATTTCTCCCTGCGCCCAGTTGGACAGAACATATTGCAGTGCAAACTGGTCGTGTTCCAGCAGTGCATGAATCAGAGTGATGATTTCCTGATGGCGTTGCTGGCTTAGCCGGCCGACAAGTCCGAAATCAATTAAGGTGATTCGTCCATCATTTCGTACTAAAATATTACCCGGATGCGGGTCTGCGTGAAATAAACCATGCTGTAATATCATATCAAGAATGGTATCGACCAGTGTGGCTGCAAGTTTTTTTCGCTGCTGCTTGTCCCAGCCGGTGAAATCAAGATTTTTAAGTAAAGTATCGTCAATATATTCTTGTACTAATATTTGCCGGTTAGAATATGCCGCATAAGTTTGTGGTATATGGATTTGCTGCTGATGGTTGTAAAGACGGGAAAAATGTTGCATATTGCGACGTTCGGCAGACAAATCTGTTTCTTTTTCGAGTGAACGGGCAAAATATTGCACCATTTGTACCGGATAGTAACGTCTGGATTCGGGTATTTCCGATTCAAGCAATTGAGCTATGTGGTTAAGAATACGCAGATCAGCTGCTACGGTTGACTCAATACCCGGGCGTTTAACTTTAATGGCGACCTGTTCTCCGCTGATAAGTGTGGCGCGGTGAACCTGTGCTATGGATGCGCTGCCGACAGGCTGAGCTTCTATATTACTGAAAATGCTTTCCAGTGGCTGGTTAAGCTGAGCCTGAATAATATTTCTGATGTCTGGAATCGGAAGAGGATGTGTGTTGTTTTGCAGATGGGCAAATTCCTCTGTCCATTCTTCTCCGAAGACATCGGTACGGGTAGCCAATATTTGTCCGAGTTTGATGAATGTTGGTCCGAGCTCTTCAAAGGCGAGCCGCACTCGTTTTGGTGTGCTCAGGTAGTGCTGGTGATTCTGGCCTGATGGGTCGGAGTGTTTGTACCAGCGTCTTGGTAATTTGATACGAACAAGAAATTCACCCAGACCGTGTTTGGCCAGAATGGTGATAATTTCGCGCATACGCGCCCAATCGCTGATATGGGATGAGCTGGGTGAGTACATATGATGATGTCCCGAACAATTGCTATTTACAGGATAGCAGAATTGTTTGATGAACTGATGGAATAATGTTGGCATGAAGTGGATAAAAACATTAATGAAGACGGCAACGGTATGCTTGTGTGCCAATTTCATTCTGATTTCGCCGGTAATGGCGGCACCGGATGAAGGTCTGGATAATGCAGCGCTGGAGCGTTTGATTCGTGACCGAACTGCTACACCAGCTGTGCGTACAGGTGATGACGCCAGTGACCTGATTATGAACGCAATGGGACTGCTTGGTGTTGCCTATCATTTTGGCGGAAATTCCCCCACAAGCGGACTGGATTGCAGTGGTTTTATGCAATATATCTTTCGGCGCAGTATGGGTGTTACTTTGCCGCGCAGTTCACGGCAGATGGCTACGGTAGGTGAAGCAGTCAGCCGAACCAGTTTGCAGCCGGGGGATCTGGTATTTTTTAGTCCGGGTGGTGGTGGAATTTCCCATGTTGGTATGTATATCGGTAATGGCCGGATGATCCATGCGCCGCGTACGGGTAAGAATATTGAAATTACCAGTATTGAACAGGGTTATTGGTCTCGTGCTTTTGTGACTGCGCGCAGGGTGAAACACTGATGAAACCTTTACCACCGATGCCGAAGTGGGTAGATGATGCGGGTAATGTGGTCTCTTGCACTGAAAAAATTAAGGTGATGCAGCAAAATATGCAGGAGATCTATGAGCTGGCACAGGAAGCTTTTGAAGACGGATTACTGATGGGGTGTCAGGAAAAGCAGTTACGCGCTTATCTGAGCGAACTGATGAACGCAGTGGAGAACCCCTATCAATAATGCATTGATAGTGTGTACTGCTTAAGCACTCATCGAACTTTATCTATCGGAGTTCTGAATATTTGGTTATGTATGCTAATTTATTGTGTACATAGCTATGGTTTTCTGCTGCCTTTAAAATGATTAAATACAACTATGAAATTTTGTCAGGGTCACCAGTTGGCCATAAATAACGCCCATCATCAGGATGGGCGTTATTGTTGCTGTGAATATTGGTTTAAAACAGATTATCCAGCGGTTTGCCGTTATTCCCGTTTGCTGCGGGTTTTGGTTTTGTTGTCGGAGCGGTATTAACAGGAGTTTCAGAGTTATTTTCTCTATTAGTGGCAGCGGGTACATTTGTGGGCGTAATAGGCCGAATTTCTTGTGTATTTTCCGGGGTGGCTCTGTCTCTAGTATTAGCTCTGCCGGTAGTAGCAGGTAGAGCAGGTTCGGAAGCAGTATCAGGTTCTGTACTCTCTGAAGCAGCTATAGCAGGATTGGGTGAAAATACTGGTGTTGGAACATTACTGCCTGTTACCGGTGCACCGGTCGGGGTCAGTACTTCAAAGCTTGCCTGCGAGGCGAACTCTGTGGTTTCAGAGGTTGAATTCAGAACTTGCCATGCGTGAAAAACAAACCAGACAACAAATATGGCCAGAATCAGAAATAAAGTCAGTAGAATTTTGGTGAATGTACTCAGACCAGTTTTAACCGCTTTTTTTTTGTTTTTTGTTTCCGGTGCGGTAGGTTTAGTGCTCATGATAGGTAATCCTTCAGGGATATCGTTGTGTATAATATCGTTATTATACGCAAAATTTTGTTTACGCTAATCAGATACTGGCAATTTACTGCTTCGATAAGTTTGGTCTATATGGTTGTATCGCAGCAGAATGTCGGTTATCAGGGATTGGCCGGTGTACTCTTCGGAGTATTTTCAAAGGTTTGATACAAAGTAATAACTTTCTGAACACCAGACGTTGTACTGATGGCCGTTGTAGCGGCCTGTTGTTCATCTGGTGTCAGAATACCCATTACATAGGTGACGCCATTATAAGTAACTACTTTGACGTGATTTGCCGATACGCCTTTGGTATTTAGCAGATTGGAACGTATTTTTGAGGTAACCCAGGTATCATCTGTAACATGACTTAATTTACGATTCTGAGTGGCGATATCAATGTAGTTATAGATTTTTTGTGCCGCAGGCTGGGCACGGGCAACGCGCTCTACCAGATTTTTATCATTTTCACTGGCTACTAAGCCAAGCAGTAATATCTGCCGGTTGTAGCTGATAACGGACAGTGTAGGCTGGAATTTACTTTCCTGTGACTGACTATTCAGGTATGAGATAGCACCATCATGAATCCGAACTTCCATTATTTTGTCATCTGCCTGTGCGCCAGTAGTACGTCGGTCGATAACTGAAAGCGTACCAACAGTGGCACCACCTACCAGAACAGCCGGACAGCCGGTCAGGGTAGTGGTCAGGCAAAGTCCCAATGCCAGAGCAGAAAGATATTTTTTCATGAAATACACCTGTAAATTGGTTGTTGCAGGTTATATACCACCTAGCAATAATTGGTCAATCTGTGCGCACAAAGCATGAATAGTTACCTGATGTGCCTCAAGTACACGTAACGGATGGTCGCCGGGTACATTAAGCCAGAGATCGTCATCGCGCAATAATCCGGCAACTTCACCACCGCTTCCGCCGGTAATCGCCAGCACTCGCATATCACGTTCATGCGCGGTTTTAATCGCACTAACCAGATTGATATTCTGACCATCTGCCGATAGTACACAGAGCATATCATGCTGTTTGCCAAGTGCGTGAATTTGCTTGGCAAACATATCGTTAGGACCGCTGTCGGTTAATATACTGAGTACAGAAGGATTATTGCACAGTGATAAGGCGGCCAGTGCCATGCGTTCCTGTTGTAATCGGGTCACCATATAGGCGGCCAGCGTGTTTGCCAGTGATGCATATGCACCATTACCGGCAATAAGCAGTTTGCCATCACTCATCAAGGCCATCAGTATTCCCTGAGCAACTTCGGCAATTGGTTCAGCCAGTAAGTCTGCACACTCGTTCAGAAGCTGGGCACTATCGGCAAAATGTTGATGGACGGAGATGGATTCTGTCATATAAATTAATTTGTTAATTAAGGCGGGAGCAGGCAATATGCTTGGTATTTACAATATGTTACGCGTAAATACCCCTGTGCAGGTTTCAGGCTGCGTGACTTCTGAAACGGCGCTATTATACGGTTTATAACCCGTGCAATTGTTAACTGTAAACTCTGAAACATTATCACTACGTGGTATAGTAACAGTTTCAGGCTTATGTACTGAGTTTTCAGTTTAATGCCTGATGATAAAGTTTAATCAGATTACGGATTTATAAATGCAAGCCCATTACCAGAAAGCTGTTGCCAGCATTGTACCGCAAACCCTTTATGTAGTGGCTACTCCGATTGGTAATCTGGCAGATCTGAGTTTTCATGCATTGGCAGTATTATCTCGGGCAGATTTAATTTGTGCAGAAGATACACGCGTAACACAGCAATTACTGCGTGCATACTGTGTTTCTGCACGATTAATCAGTGTGCGTGAACAGAACGAACAAAGTATGGCAGAGCGCGTTATTGCTGCTCTGGCTGCCGGTCAGGTAGTGGCGCAGGTTTCTGATGCCGGTACGCCGGCAGTGTGTGATCCTGGTGCACGGCTGGTAACACGGGTACGTGCGGCCGGTTATCAGGTATTACCGGTAGCAGGCCCGAGTGCAGTAATGACAGCTTTGAGTGTTGCGGGAGTTACTCAGTCAGATTTTTATTTTGCGGGATTTTTACCGGCAAAAAGTGGTGAACGTCATCAAAAGCTACAGTTATGGAAAGAAGTATCTTATCCGGTAATTATGTTTGAAACGCCTCACAGAATTACAGATACACTGGCACAAATGGTTTTACTTTATCCGCAACGTACTCTGATGCTGGCGCGTGAAATCAGTAAAACTCATGAAACCTATCTATGCGGCACAGTTTCTGAAATTCAGTCGATTGTACAGGTAGATGCTAATCAGAAACGTGGTGAGATGGTACTGATACTTCATCCGGCACCAGTAGAAAAAAATACCGAGCTGTCTGCTGAAGCTATTAATATTATGCAGATTTTAGTGCAGGAACTGCCAACCAAGCAGGCTGCTGTACTGGCTGCGCAGATTAGTGGTGAAAACCGAAAAGCTTTATATGATTGGGCAATTAATGCTAAAAAGTTATCAGAATAAACACAATCATTAGGACATGTTAAAATAATTTATGCCCGATGCTATTTTACACAATGCTGGTCATTGTTTATGATACTGTCTGAATTGGCTATTGCCGCCGCTGTTGCGCTGGCACCCCCTGAATATTGCAATGATTTAAGGTAAACCGTTATGTTGAAAAAAAGTGTGAATCGTTCCGGCTGGTGCTTGCTGGTACTGGCATTAAGTGCCTGTACTCTTTTCAAACAGCCGGCAGCACCGACAGAAACGGGTAGCAGTGATGTAACTACAGGTACTACTGCTACCACTGCCGACAATCCATATGGTGCTGCTCCTTATACGCCACCGGCAAATACAGCTCCGGCTTATACACCTGCTGCTGCAGGTACCTCTACTGGTTATGTGGGCAATTACTCTCCGGTTGATATTAATGCAGCAACGCATACGGTACAGCGCGGAGATACGGTATATAACATTTCCAAACGTTATCAGATTACTCAGGATAATCTGCGTTCATGGAATAATATAATAGAGAATAATATTAAGGTAGGGCAGGTTCTGCGCGTGAAGCCAGCCGGCTATGTGGCGCCGGCAGGTAGCACAAACACAACTACTACTGTGACTGCTCCTGTACAAACAGCAAATGTTACTACTACTACCAGTACAACCACGACAACTACACCAACCAGTACAAGTACTGTATCAACCAGTAAAACAGTGAGTGTTGGAGGCGTCCGCAATGTAAGCGGAATTGAATGGCAGCGTCCGACCGCCGGTAATATTCTGCAGAGTTATGGCGGCAGCAGTAAAGGTATTGATTATGGTGGTAATGCTGGGCAGCCTATTCTGGCAGCTGCTTCTGGTAAAGTAGTGTATGCCGGTAATGGTTTGCGTGGCTATGGTAATCTGATTATCGTACAGCATAATCAGACATATCTGACCGCCTATGGTAACAACCAGAATATTCTGGTAAAAGAAGGTCAGCAGGTCAAACGTGGCCAGCAGATTGCTACTATGGGTAATACTGATGCTAAACGCACTCAGCTGCATTTTGAATTGCGTGAAAATGGTCAGCCACAGGATCCCAGCCGTTTTCTGCCAATGTGAGTATCAGACGACTAACTGAATGTGTTAGTTGTCAATAAAAGCACTTATTCACTGGATAAATAAATTCAGAGAGTAAGTGCTGTTTTTATGCAAAATAAATTAACTTATATAGTTAGAAATAAACTAAACCCGATTGAAAAAATTAATAATGGTTGCTGGATAAAATTGATAAATTTGATAAAAAGTTAAATTCAGCATTAGAAATGCACTCCTTTATTCTGCAAGCGGATAAGGTTTACAGGCGTATTTCTAAAAATTTATGTAAACTGCTGACTGAATTGCGATTCAAGTAAAATTTATACTATTAAAAGTATTAACTGAGGAACTGTTCAGCAGATTGTACAGTAGCAAGATAATTCAATGCGGCTAAAAAACTGTTTTGTACATTTGTCGCGCTAATGATGGTGCTATTGAACTCCAGACTCAGTGTTGCGCATGCATCTGCAATAACAATTGGCTGATAACCGAATTCAACTGCCTGACGAGTGGTAGAGTCGACACACATGTGTGTCATCATGCCACAGATAACCAGTTGCTCTATCTTTTGTTGTTGAAGGTGTTCATGCAGGGTTGTTTGTAAGAAGCTATTGGGATAGCTTTTATGAATTATAAATTCATTCGTGTCTGCAATCGGCAGTAATTGATGATGTAATTCTGCACCACGGCTGTCAGGCTGAAAAAAAGTAGCTCCCGGTTTATTATTAATATGCTGGATGTAATACACGGGCAGCTGCTGATTGCGGAAATACTCACGAACCTTCAATATTTTTTCCAGTGCCAGTTGTGGCTGGTACAGTTCCATTTTACCTTCTGAAAAATAATCATTTTGTACATCAATTATAATGAGTGCTTGTTTCATTAGTTATATCCTGTTGGTTTTAATAATTTAATTATGCGCCTTATCTGTTTTCGACAGAATAGGCTGATGAAAAAGATATATTCTATTTATTTTCAGGATGAAACTATGGATAAAAAAGACAGAGCAATTCTGGATTTATTAAAAAATAATAGTCGTTTGTCGTGGAAAGAGATTGGTGAGAAAGTATTTCTTAGCGGACAGGCAGTGGGGCTAAGGGTACAGAACCTGCTTGAGACCGGCGTGATAGAACGTTTTACACTGACTGAACACTTGATATCGGAACAATTTATTTTTATTTATATGAATAACAGCCGGTTTGCTGAATTCGAGCATTTGGTGAGTACCTTTGCTGAGGTACAGGCTCTGTATAAAATTACGGGTGATGGTTGCTATTATATTCATGCAAATTTTACTGCCGAGCAGCTGGAACCGTTTTTACAACAGATAACAGTTTACGCACGTTATAAAGTAAGCCATAAATTACGCAGACTGATTTAATCTGATATCTGCGTAAGCTTATTGAGTAAGACATGCGGCCATAATGGTATGTTCTTTCAGACACAGATTGTGAGCAAAATATAAACTATTTTCTACCAGCCCCAGATCTTCTTCGCACTGAGTTTCAGTTTCAATAATCAGCATTTGTTCCGGCCGTCCGGCATGCAGGCTCATGCGCATTTGTGCGGGAGTAAACGGCAGATTATGCTTTTGGGCGAAGCTGCGTGCACGGCTGTTTGCTGTTTTCAGCATGGGTATCAGGGTAATATCCAGATGAAAAATTCTTACACCCATTACCAGAATACGTGCGGCAAACCAATCTGCCTCATCACTGATAATATCAGGAGTAGGTTGTTCAAAGCCCAGACGCTGTGCAGCAATTAACATTGCTATCAGGCGAAGCTGAGGAATCAGAGCTTCACTAAGCATAAATGCAGTCTGGAATTGTGGCTGTAGCTGACATAGGTCAGAGCGGTGCTGATTGCCGTCAACAATCATGTACCAGCGTTGAAGCTGAGCCACAGGTGATTCTGATTGCCGTATCTGATTTAGCGGTAATGCGGACATTTTATTCTCCAGTAGTTGTCGATTCATTTGTAATGCCTTTCTGTATGAGGCGTTTGTAGCAACAAAAAACCGCCTCGGTTTGGCCGGGCGGTTCACTTTTTTATTTTGCTTATTAGATATTATATAAACGCAAAAAAGCACCGCACCGAGGTGTGGTACCAATAATAAGCAAAAGAGAAAGTGGTTGCGTTTTTCATTACTAAACCTTAAACCTTATTGAAACATGTGTCAAGAATTATTTTCTTCACCCCAGCGTGTAATCAACTGATGAGGTATATGCAGCTGATCCAAAATACGTCCTACTACAAAATCCACCATATCCTGAATAGTATGCGGGTGCTGATAAAAACCGGATACCGGGGGTAGAATGCATACACCCAAACGCGACAGTTTAAGCAGATTTTCCAAATGAATGGCTGATAAAGGCGTTTCCCGCGGTACGATGATCAGCGGACGATTTTCTTTAATCGATACATCAGCTGCCCGTTCAAGTAAATGGTCGGAAGTACCGGCTGCAATGGCAGCAACACAACCCATGCTGGCCGGACAGATAATCATTGCATCAGCAGGATTGGAACCGGAGGCCGGAGGTGCAAACCATTCATCGCGGCCAAATACAGTAAGCATGGATGAGTCTGCGCCGTATTCTGCACACAATGCGGCATTACACTGTTTAGCATTTGCAGGTAAATGCCAGTTGATTTCCTGTTGTGCGACTATCTGGGCAGCCTGTGAATACAGTAACCAGACCCTTATATCAGCCTGTAACAGGCAGCCCAGCAGACGTTTGGCATAAGGCATACCCGATGCTCCGGTAAGAGCCAGTGTAACGGTTTTGACAGAATGAGCAGAGGGAAAAATCATAATAAAACTAGTGTATATTCAAATATGCCTGTTATTATAGCTATTTTGTTTTCAATATAACATTTGGCATATGACAGCTATATTCAGATGAAAACCATTATTAGCCAGTTGAAGTTTTATTTTCTGTAATTGTGATTAATTAATCAAGCTCTGCGGAAAATGGCAGGCTGGCAAAAAACTTAAATTTCTGAATAACTAAATACAAATATTAATACTGATCATGGAATGATAAGCATGTTGTGGAAAAAAATATTATGGTGGCCCTGTTTTTGTGTCAGTATTCTGGCCGGCTGTGCTCAGGTTCCTCCTCCTGTTGCTGAAGAGCGTGAATGTGATTCGAGAGCGATGGCAATGGCTTTATTGCAATCTAATCAGCCTTATGGTACCAATAATGTTCGCTGTGCGGTATCGTCAAAAAACTTACCTGTAATGAAACCTGAACGTACCGCACCACCTGAAGTCAGCCTGCGTATTGAACGGTCGGTGACAGAAGTGAGTAAGTGTCTGCATGAAAAATTTCAGTCACGGTTTAAACTGCCGCAGGAATTTTACAAAATCAGCTCCTATCCTAATGGCACTCAGACACTGGCACTGGTAAATCCTTTCACACAGACAGAAGGTTTACAGATAGACGTAGTTAAAGCAGGTATGTCGCAAAGTATAGTTAATCTATATTCTAATGGTATGACTTTGTCGGAAGCGTGGAAAAAATTTCCTGAGCTGTGCCGCTAAATGGCATCAGTTTTTGATTTGCATAAAGTAGAATATATCAAGCCCCTCTCAAAGGAGGGGCTTTTTGCAAACATGAGGTTTAGCCGGAAATTTATTTTCCTGCTTTAAGATTTTGCCATAATCGCAATTCGTATTTCAGGGTATCCGATTTTGCCGGTAATACCAGGTAACTGTTAGCCAGAACCTCATCTGACGGAAAAATACTGTTATCTTCGCGATATTCTTTTTTTATCAGTTCTTTTGCCGGCATGCTTGAAGGTGCGTAACTAACATAATTGGCGTTTCTGGCGGCTATTTGCGGTTCCAGTATCCAGTTCAGGTAGCGATAGGCATTTTTGAGATTGGTTGCATCTTTCGGGATAGTTAATGTATCTATCCAGAGAGAAACCCCCTGAGTCGGAACCAGTACCACGATATCTTTTTTACCGGTTGCATCCAGCCGGCGTCGTTTGGCAATGTTCAAATCACCGCCAAAACCGATGGCTACACAAACATCCCCGCGTGCCAGATCGTCGATGTAACCAGAAGACGAATAGCGCAATACATTGCTGCGGTTCACTTTGATAACATTGGCAGCAATATCTATATCATCTTTGCTCTGGCTGTTCGGATCTTTGCCGGCATAATGCAACGCCAGCGGAATCATCTCTACCGGACTATCCATGTAACTGATGCCACAGTTTTTTAGTTTGTCGGTATACTCAGGATTAAAAACCAAATCCCAGCTATTTTCCGGCATTGGTGTAGTACCGAGTGCCGCATTCACTTTTTCAATATTGATTGCAATGGTATTCATACCCCAGTAGTTGGGAACTGCATACTGATTATCTGGATCTACGTCTTTTAATAAATCCAGTAATTTCGGGTTAATGTATTTCCAGTTAGGCAACTGATTTTTGTCCAGTGGCTGGTATGCTCCGGCTTTAATCTGGCGTCCGACAAATGAGTTGGACGGCCCGACAATATCATAGCCGGACTGTCCGGTCAGAATTTTGCTTTCCAGTGTTTCGTCACTGTCATAAAAATTGTAAGTGACTTTAATGCCATATTTTTTTTCAAATTCACCAATAGTTTTCGGGTCAACATAGTCTGACCAGTTAAATATTTTAAGTGTCTTGGTGTCGCTCAAACTACCAGGTTTGCTGGCCGCTACAGCAGAAGCCGGTTGAGGACCGGCATTGTCGTGTGAACCGCTGCATGCAGTCAGAATACATAAAATCAAACCGGATAAACCCAGACAGGCTGTGTTTTTCATGTCCGTCCTTTTCAAAGATGTGCCAAGGCTGGCTGGCATGGTTATGTGTTATTACCACCTTTGTAACTTCAATCTGTTCGTATGGGGGTAACTATACCGCATAAGGCATTAGTGTTGTCGGAATTGTCATTTTGGCATGGATTTTCGTCTGTTCAGGTAGGATTATGCGTAAAACTGCGGTAAGATAAGCGGATGATTTTAACAAGGGTGATGGTTGAGGTGGACTAACCAGTGTCCTGTTTTTATATCTATGTTCAGGCAGTCTGTGTTTTATACAGACTGCCTGAATACGATTAATCACCCGTCTTATTGAAACTACCATGAAAACAGCAGAATTACGTTCTAAATTTCTTCAATTTTTTGCAAGTAAGGGTCATCAGGTTGTACCTTCATCTTCACTTGTACCTCCGCAGGATGATAAAACCCTGTTGTTTACCAATGCAGGTATGAATCAGTTTAAAGATGTGTTTCTGGGTTTTGACAAGCGCCCGTACAGCCGTGCGACAACAGCACAAAAATGTGTGCGTGCCGGTGGTAAACACAATGATCTGGAAAACGTCGGTTATACCGCGCGCCATCATACATTTTTCGAAATGCTGGGCAATTTCAGCTTTGGCGATTATTTTAAGCGTGATGCCCTGCATTTTGCCTGGGAATTTCTCACCAGTAAGGACTGGCTGAATCTGCCACAGGAAAAACTGCTGGCAACTGTTTATGCAGATGATGATGAAGCTTATGATATCTGGTTAAACGAGATTGGTCTGCCACCGGAAAAAATTATCCGTATAGGTGACAATAAAGGCGCACGCTATGCTTCTGATAATTTCTGGCAAATGGGCGATACCGGTCCGTGCGGCCCTTGTTCGGAAATTTTTTATGATCATGGCGAACATATCTGGGGCGGGCCTCCGGGCAGTGCTGAAGAAGATGGTGACCGTTTTATAGAAATCTGGAACTGTGTGTTCATGCAGTATAACCGGGATGAAAACGGTACTATGAATCCGCTTCCTAAGCCATCAGTTGATACAGGGATGGGACTGGAGCGGGTGTCGGCTGTATTGCAGCATGTACACAGTAATTATGAAATCGATCTGTTTGTCAATTTGCTGCATGCAGTAGCCCGTGTTGTAGGCATTCCGTATAGTCAGGATGTACCGAGTCTGAAAGTCATTGCCGACCATATCCGCTCTTGTGCGTTTTTAATTGCTGATGGTGTATTACCCAGCAATGAGGGGCGTGGCTATGTATTGCGGCGTATTATCCGCCGGGCTGTACGCCATGGTTATAAACTGGGTTGTAAACAGGCATTTTTCCATTTGCTGGTAACGGATCTGGTGCAGGAAATGGGCTCTGCCTATCCTGAGCTGGTTGAAAAACAGATACAAATAAGTGATGTACTGAAACAGGAAGAAAGCCGTTTTGCGCAAACACTGGAAACCGGAATGACTCTGCTGGAAAGTGCCTTGCAGGATGGCGGCCAGACACTGGCTGGTGAGGTAATTTTCAAACTATATGATACTTATGGCTTTCCATATGATTTAACCGCTGATATTGCGCGTGAGCGTAATATTAGTCTGGATGAAGAAGGGTTTGAGCGTGAAATGGCTGCTCAGCGTGCCCGTGCCCGTGCAGCGCAGAATTTTAAAGCCAATACTCAGCTTACCTATGAAGGTGCTGACACAGAATTTACCGGCTATCAGCAACGCCAGAATGAAAGCAAAGTTCTGGCTTTGTATCAGAATGGTGAAGCTGTTGAGCAGTTAAATGCTGGTGAATCAGGTGTGGTCGTGATTGACTTTACACCGTTTTATGCAGAGTCTGGTGGCCAGACTGGTGATATTGGCTATATTTTTGCCGGTGAAAACCGCTTTCAGGTGGAAGATACGCAAAAAATCAAAGCTAAAGTATTTGGTCAGTTTGGCGAAATGCTGTCCGGCAGTCTGAAAGTGGGTGATGCTGTTACCGCTCAGGTAGATAGTGTACTGCGCGAAGCCAGTATGCGTAATCACAGTGCCACTCACCTGATGCATCGCGCCTTGCGTGAAGTATTGGGTACACACGTTGAGCAGAAAGGTTCTCTGGTTAATGCTGAGCGCACCCGCTTTGACTTTTCACATCCACAGCCGGTTACCGCTGCACAACTGACCGAAGTTGAACGTCGGGTAAATCAGGCAATTGTGGCTAATGTTCCTGTATGTGCGCAGAATATGAGCTTTGATGAAGCCATTGCTGCCGGTGCGATGGCGCTGTTCGGAGAAAAATACGGTGACGAGGTACGTGTACTGAGCATGGGCGAATTTTCTACCGAATTATGCGGCGGTACCCATGTTGCACGGACTGGAGATATTGGTCTTTTCAAAATTATTTCTGAAAGTGGTATTGCTGCCGGAGTACGGCGTATTGAAGCTGTGACCGGATTGAATGCTTTACAGTTTGTTCAGCAGCAGGAAGAGCTGCTTAAGGCGGCGGTTGCCGAAGTAAAAGCACAGACTGCTGAAGATTTGCTGCCTAAACTTCAGGCAATACATACTCAAACCAAGCAGTTGGAAAAGGCATTAACTGAAGCCAGAAGTGAACTGGCCAGACAGGCAGGTACCGCTTTGCTGGCTCAGGCCAGAACTATTGGTACAGCTCGTCTGGTGCTGGGACAAATTGAGGCAGAAAGCAGTGCTCTGAGAGATATTGCTGCTGATTTAATTGCACAGGGTGATAATATTATCGTTCTGCTGGCAGCAGTAAATGATGGTAAAATTGCCATCATAGCAGGAGTATCAAAAGCATTAACTAAAACAATCAAGGCTGGTGAGCTGGTTAATTATGTTGCCGGTCAGGTTGGTGGTAAGGGTGGCGGTCGTCCCGAACTGGCACAAGCCGGCGGTCAGGATATAGCTGCATTAGAACCGGCGCTCGCCAGTGTAACTGACTGGTTAGCTTCCAAATTAGGATAAAGACTTAGTAAATGAAAACAGCAAGCGGTTTATGGATGATAAAAAAACATAAGCCGTTTTTTTTGCTTATTCACAGGAGAATACAATGCAGAGGTATGTAAAAGCTTGTTTGGCAGGCTGGATGCTGATGGTTGCAGTATGTTCGTTCGCTGCAACGCAGGAACAGCTGGCACAACAACAGTTACAGCAAAATGTGGATATGGTGTTATCAGTGGCTCGTGACAAAAGCCTGAATGAACAACAGCGTATTAGTCAGATAGAACGTTATGCAGATCAGTATCTGGATTATGAGCGTATTTCAGCTTTGGCTGTAGGTATGCAATGGCGACAGTTTACTGCACAGCAAAGACAGGATTTCAGTGCGGCCTTTAAGAATATGATTGTGCGCATTTATGCACATTCAGCATTGATGGGTGCCAGTAATGCATCTGTGAAGGTTATACCTAAGGTAGTGAATCAGGGTAATAACCGGCTGGAAACATTTACCGAAATTGTTAGTGCTGGTAATAAGCACTACACGGTGGGTTATCAGATGTATTATGCTAATGGTGTCTTTAAAATTTATAATTTCCGGGTCAACGGTACCAGTCTGGTAACGGTATACCGCAGTCAGTTTGATCAATTGATTCAGAAACAGGGTATTGATGCAACTATTGCTCAGTTACGTGATAAAGGTTTGGGTAAAGTGCAGATCAATAAATAATGCATTTATTTGAGCAAAAAAACGGTGATGGATTGAATATCCATCACCGTTTCATTATATCTGTCTGTTTTTAATTTTGCCGTAAATAAACAGAATAATGCAGGCAAAAATAATCGAAGCTATTAAACCGGCTTTTTCACCTGCATGGTACCAGCCAAATGCCTGACCAACATATCCGGCCAGTAATGAGCCGCCGATACCGAGTAAAGTGGTGATCACTATGCCAAGTTGCTGTTTGCCCGGATAGATTAGTTTGGCAATTAAACCAATGATAAAGCCAACTATAATTGTCCAGAGTAACCCCATGATGTTGTACTCCTGAGAATAAGGAAGCTTTATCTTAATCCTGTGGCTATAATAAAAGTTGAGTTATTAAGTAAAATCAATATTAATTATGATTTTTTAAATAAATATATGTAATCAGTAAGTTATATTTTAAAGATAAACACAAGAACAACTGACGGAAGATTTAAGCAGTGTGAAAAAAAGTGTAGGATAATTCTAAGTTTACTCTCTGAGAGAATAGTATTTTGCATGAAAATAGATAAGTAAAAAAAGCATAACAATAAGTTATGCTTTTTTTATTGCCAGACTGTTAGTGGTTACCAGCATAGGTATTAACAGTACGGAAAGGAGTATTTTCTGGTGTAGAGTCAGAAACATGAGTGTTCTGGCCATTTTGAGCAGTAGATTCGCTGAAATGACGAACATCAGTATCATCGTTGTTACTATTAGCCATAGCGAAACCTGCAGTCATAGCTAAAGAAGCAGCCAGTAAAGCGGAAGAAACTAATTTTTTCATTTTTGTTTCCTTTCAAAATGAATTATCAAAATATTTTAAATTTAAACGCCAAATTGTTATTTTTGCTTTTGCAATATGGTTATATTAATACTTTATTAGTATTTTGATAATACCTGATTAGTTAAAGATGAATTTCTTATTGAGAAACTCAATGGCGATGTTTAATGTCAATAAAAAACAGACTAAAACATCATTGATTCAATGATGAAAAAGTCTGCTTTGAGTATAAGTACTATTTTATAGTCAATCAACAGGAATGATTGGAAATTATATTAATACTATAATATTGTGGTTTATTTACCATATACAGGTAAACGATTGCAAATTTTCTGTATTTTTTCTGAGACTTCTGAAATAACTTTTTCATTGTCTGCATTATCCAGAACATCAGCAATCAGATGACCAAGTTCACGCGTATCTGTTTCAGTAAAGCCGCGAGTAGTAATGGCTGCCGTGCCTAAACGGATACCGGAAGTGACAAATGGTTTTTCCGGATCATTAGGGATGGCATTTTTATTAACAGTAATATGTGCTTTGCCCAGCACCGCTTCCGCCGTTTTACCGGTAAGTTTTTTTGGTTGCAGGTCTACCAGAAATACATGGCTTTCAGTACGGCCTGAAACAATACGCAAGCCACGTTCAATCAAGGTTTCTGCCAGTACTTTGGCATTGGCTTTAATCTGACGGGCATATTGTTTGAATTCCGGCTGTAAGGCTTCTTTGAAGGCTACTGCTTTGGCTGCAATCACATGCATTAACGGACCACCTTGCAGGCACGGGAAAATAGCTGAATTCAGTGCTTTTGCGTGTTCATCGCTGCGGCACATAATCACACCGCCGCGCGGTCCGCGCAGAGTTTTATGGGTAGTAGTGGTCACAAAATCAGCAAAAGGTACCGGATTCGGATACTCTCCGCCAGCGACCAGACCGGCGTAATGCGCCATGTCTACAAACAGATAAGCACCTACTTTATCTGCAATCTCACGGAAACGTGCCCAGTCTATTTCCAGTGCATAAGCGGAAGCACCGGCCACAATCATTTTCGGCTTATGCTCCAGTGCCAGCTGTTCCACCTGTTTGTAGTCGAGGATTTCATTTTCATCCAGACCATAGGTAATGGCGTTATACAGGCGACCGGAAATATTGACACTGGCTCCGTGAGTCAGATGACCCCCATGTGCCAGAGACATACCCAGAATAGTGTCACCCGGTTGTAATACGCTGGCATAAACAGCCTGATTGGCCTGAGAGCCGGAATGAGGCTGTACATTGACATAACTGGCGCCAAATAATTCTTTCAGGCGGTCGATAGCCAGCTGTTCTACTTCATCAACATATTCGCAGCCACCATAATAACGTTTACCCGGATAGCCTTCGGCATATTTATTGGTTAACTGGCTGCCCTGAGCCTCCATTACGGCGCAGCTTACGTAGTTTTCTGATGCAATTAGTTCTACGTGATCTTGCTGGCGCTGATCTTCTCGGGCAATGGCACCGGCCAGTTCCGGATCAAATTTTTCGATGGTTAACGCTTTGGAAAACATGGTGGTTGTTCCTTTTGAGGATGAAGAAATAAAGAATTTGCTGAATGCAGCAGAGAGTGAGTGGTGGCTATTTTAACTGATAGTAATGTGTATGTGGCTGAATTTGATAATGTGTGATGATGAAGTATATTCATAAATACACATTCTGACGATGTAGCACTGGATTTCAGTCTGGTAAGGGTAATAACCTGTTTATAGGTTTCAGTAAATCAATTGCGGATGCTGAACCGAAAATAAATTATCTGGTAGAGAAGTGATGCTGTCTGATAAAAACAGCCCTGTTGGAAACAGGGCTGCTTGACATTATCCGGAATCAATTACATTTTCATAGAACCGGTTTTCAGGAATTGTTCATGCCAGCTTAAAGCTTCAGTGAGAATATGAGGTGTATGAATACCTTTTGCCGTTTGCAAAGCACGGTCGTAGTAATCCTGCAACTGATCGCGATAATCCGGATGAGCACATTTTTCAATCATCACTTTTGCTCTCTGCCGCGGAGCCAGACCGCGTAAATCAGCCAGTCCCTGCTCAGTAACAATAATCTGTGTATCGTGTTCGGTATGGTCAACATGTGAAACCATCGGCACGATGCAGGAAATCTTGTCATCTTTAGCAGTAGACGGGGTAACAAAGAAATTCAGGAAACTGTTGCGTGCAAAGTCACCTGAACCGCCGATACCATTCATCATACTGGTACCCATTACATGGGTAGAATTGATGTTGCCGTAAATATCGGCTTCAATCATTGAATTCATTCCAATGATACCCAGACGGCGCACCAGTTCCGGGTGATTGGAGATTTCCTGCGGGCGCAGAATAATGCGTTCACGGTAAAAATCAATATTGTCTGCAAAATCCTGGAATGCCTTAGCAGACAGGGAAATAGCGGTAGCAGATGCAGTAGCCATTTTACCGGCACGTATCAGATCCAGCATACCGTCCTGCAATACTTCGGTATATCCATACAGATTTTCAAACGGACCGGTTAACAGACCTGCCAGTACGGCATTTGCCACGTTACCAACGCCAGACTGAATTGGCAGCATTTCTTTAGGCAGACGCCCCATTTTGATTTCGTGAGACAGGAAATCAACAATATAAGCGGCAATCTGTTTGGATTTGTCATCAGGTTCGCTGAAAACATTGTCGCGATCCGGAGCATTGGATTCAACAATAGCGACTATTTTGTTTAAATCAACTTTCAAGTATTTTTCACCGATGCGATCATCAGCGCGAGTCATGTTAATTGGTTTGCGGTGGGGCGGAATAGCATTATCCATAGGAATATCATGCATGCCTTCCATTTGTATCGGCAAACCGGTATTGATTTCCAGAATAACCTTGTCCGCCATATCCAGCCATGTCTGATTATTACCGATTGCGGTAGACGGAATCAGATGTCCGTCTTCAGTAATGCCCAGTACTTCGATAATGGCTACATGCATGTGACCCAGAAAACCAAACCATGCCTGCTGGGCAACATGCGATAAATGCATGTCAATAAAATTGACATCGCCATTGTTGATTTCCTGACGCATATGGCGATCAGTATTAAATGGTAAACGCTGATTTATTGCATGTGCCTCAGCTAGTGCGCCATCACATTCCGGCGCAGTGGAAGCACCAGTCCATACATTAATTTTATATGGCCGACCGGCAGCATGTTCAGCACGGGCAAAATCAGCAATAGCTTTCGGCAAAACTTTAGGATAGCTGGCGCCGGTAAATCCGCTCATGCCGACATTGGCATTATTATCTATCAGGGTAGCAGCTTGCTCAGCAGACATAAGGCGGGAATGAAGTGAGGTATAACGAATGCGATCCTGTACGGACATCGTGTTTTCTCCTTATTAAATCAAAAATGCCTGACCCTTGCCTGGTCAGAGTGAGGCGTAGAAGATAAGTGTTTGTCTTTGCCGTATATTCAATTCAGTACGAATGCTATGACATAATGACTCTAACAACGGACTGCATTTTACTGTAAATAATTTTGTTTTGCTGTTCTGTCTTTGTACTGAAAAAGTGCAGAACAGCAGATAAAGATAAATAATTACAAATTAATAATTAAGAATTTGAATTAATACATTAAGTTGCAAAATAAACAGACTATCAGATTAGACAATGTTTACACAATATTTTAATAGTATTGCCTAAGGTTTCATTGCCGGAGAATTTTCTAAATTAAATCAGTTTCAGCAAAAAACTGCTGTATTAATTGCTGCGCATGTTCTTGCAGCCCTGCTGGATTAAACGGATCGCATACATGTTCGGGATTCAGTTTACGCAACCATGTAAGCTGACGTTTTGCCAGTTGCCGGGTGGCAGTAATCCCACGTTCAACAAATGTACTGTAGTTAGTTGTGCCATTAAGATAATCAAAAGCCTGCCGATAGCCTACACAGCGAATTGAAGGCAAATCAGGATGCAATTCCGGGTATTGCAGACGAAGTGCTTCCACTTCTTCCACAAAACCCTGTGCCAGCATCGAATGAAAGCGGGTGGCAATCTGTGTATGCAGACGGGCACGGTCGGCCGGTAAAAGTGCCAGCGTACATACATTCAAAGGACTCTGCCGGTTTTCCTGTTTAGCCAGATGGCTGCTCATGGGGACACCGGTGATGTGATAGATTTCAAGTGCACGTTCAATACGCTGGCTATCACCGGCAGGCAAGCGGGCAGCAGTAATGGGATCCACCCGCTGTAATTGTGCATACAGAAAGTCTGTACCATGCTGTTGTTTAAGTTTATCCAGTTCGGCACGGATTTGCGGATTGGCTTCGGGCAGGCTGTTCAGTCCCTGTGTCAGGGCATGGTAATACATCATGGTACCGCCCACGAGCAAAGGCAGGTGACCGTGTGTATGAATTTCCTCGACTAAATCCACACAATCACTGACAAACTGGGCAGCACTGTAGCTTTCAAGCGGTGAAATAATATCAATCAGATGATGGGGCACTGCTTCTAACTCTTCTGCACTGGGTTTAGCCGTACCAATATTCATATCACGATAAATCAGGGCGGAATCCAGACTGATAATTTCAATCGGAAACTGCTCAGCCAGACTCAGAGCCAGACTGGTCTTGCCTGACGCTGTTGGACCAAGTAGAGCAAAAACTTTTGGCAGAGATGCAGACATAGTGGCTACCGTAGTTTAAACAGTTATTGTAGCGATTTACGCTCAATTGAGCGATAGATAGTTAGATAAGAGTATAAATCGGGATAAGCAGCATAATGTGATGTAATCTGTTAAAGCAGTTAAAGAAAATCAAAGCATAAATATGAAGATTATTTTTTGTACATTAGATATTTTAAAATTTTCTTTTATTCGAAGATATTTGAAGCAATAAAGTAACCAAAAATTAGCGAGTAATTTCAATTGTTGATTAGCTGAATTGAGAAGAAAACAGCTATTGTACGAAAGCAATGATATTTACTTGCATAATACGGGTGTATTTCTAATCAGATGTCAGCCAAACGACTTTAAAATTGATCTGTGACGGCAAATTAATATAACTGTTGTGCAAGAAGCATTCTGCTAGTAATTAATATTTTGTTTTAAGTTAAGATTTAATTTTATGATTCGGAATATCCAGATACCTCAGTAGCAGACATTTCAGCCAGCTAAAAGAATAAGTGCTGCGGATATCTGCAACTATGAAAGTAATATCCTATATCTATACCTTTTCAAATTCACTATCAGTGCATTTGCATAATATTTGCATTCGGCATGAAAATGCACATAATATAAGTTTATTGTTACACTAACCTTTATAATAGCCAAATAAAGTTATGGTAGTTATTTAGAGAGAGTAACTTAGTTAGGAATAAATGTTTACATGAATAGCCAGTTTAACCATATCGGAATTGTGACACGGCCGCAAACACCAATGATGAGTGAAGTACTGGACGAACTCATTACTTTTTTATGTGAAGAAGAAATTTCGGTGTATCTGGATAGTGAGGCGCAAGCGGATAACCAGATTAGTCCGGTATTGCTGCAACGCTGTAATATTATTAATAAATGTGAAATGGGGCGGCGCTGTGATCTCGTTATGGTACTGGGTGGTGACGGTACTTTATTGTCTGTTGCCCGTAAACTGGCACCTTACCGGGTACCACTGATTGGTATTCATCAGGGACATCTTGGTTTTCTGACACAAGTACCGCGTGCTCAAATGGTAACTGAATTAACCGGCATGCTGACTGGCAAATATCTGCCCGAAGAACGTATTTTGCTGGAAGCGACAGTAGTACGTGCAGGTGAAGAAGTTTATCATTCACTGGCACTAAACGACGTTGTACTCAGCCGTGGTGCACTGGGGCAGATGATTGAATTTGAGGTATTCATCAATAAAGAGTTTGTTTATACCCAGCGTTCAGACGGTTTGATTGTGTCTACACCTACTGGTTCGACGGCATATGCTCTGGCTGCCGGTGGTCCTATTTTACAGCCAACTCTGCGTGCATTCAGTTTGGTGCCTATATGCCCGCAATCCATGTCCAACCGGCCGATTGCTGTCAGTGATACCAGTGAAATAGAAGTGCTGATTACCAAAGGCAGCGATGCCCGGGCTCATTTTGACGGACAGGCGTTTTTTGATTTACATACTATGGATAAAATCCGTATTTGCCGCTATCGCAATTCTCTGAGGATTTTACATCCGGTTAATTATCAATATTACAAAACTCTGCGTCAGAAACTGCATTGGGGTGACCAGCTGGTATAGCTATGTGCTGTAAAACAAACTTAATCCGTTAATCAGATTTTAAATAATTTTTGTAGCCTGACATAATCTCTGAAAAAATAATGTTTATGTTGCTATTGGTGGAAAAAACACAATAAAAATTAATAAAACCGAAATTTATTATCAATTATTTTAGATTTTTCTAAAAAATGGTTTCTTATTTTCCTAAAAAATACTAAAATCCGGCATAAATCATTAATACTTTCTCTAAGAAAGGTTGTTTATGCTTCTGGCGCTGTCTTTGCGTGACTTTGTCATTGTTGATGAGCTGAATCTGAGTTTTCAAAGCGGCTTTACCGTTCTGACAGGTGAAACCGGGGCGGGTAAATCAATCACGCTGGATGCATTAGGTCTGTTGTTAGGTGATAAAGCTGATTATGGTCAGATAAGACATGGTGCCAAAGAAGCCCAGTTATCAGCACTGTTTGATGTCAGTGATGTAACACATGCCCGTACCTTACTACAGGAACAGGGATTACTGGATGAAAACGAAACGCAATTAAGTATCCGACGTATAATTGATGTAAAGGGAAAAAGTCGTAGTTTCATTAATAATCAGGCGGTTACTTTGAGTCAGTTGCGGCAGATAGGTGAATTATTAATTGATATACATGGTCAGAATGCTCACCACTCTTTAAACAGTGAATCCGCGCAACGTATATTACTGGATGCATTTGCGGGTGCTGATAGAGAAGTTGCTCAAGTACGTGAAGCCTATCAGCGTTGGCATGAAGCCAAAAAAGAGCTGGAAAAAGCGCAAACACAGGCTGATAGTCTGAATATTGAGCGTGAGCGCTTGCAATGGCGCTTTGATGAGCTAAATGCCCTGAATCTTCAAGAGCATGAGTGGGAAAATCTCAGTCAGAGTCATGATTCATTAGTACATGCGGCGGAAATACTGCAAACAGCGGAAAATGTAGAAGAAGTTCTCAATGGTGATGAGGGTTTACAAAGCCGTTTGTATCACTGCCGGCAACAACTGGCTGCACTGATTAAAGCAGCTCCTGCTTTTGCAGACAGTGTGGCATTACTGGAATCAGTAGAAGCAGAATTGAGTGAAGTCAGTGCGTATTTGCGTGAAGCCACTGCCAGTGTAGAGACTGATGAAAATTTATTAGCACAGCAGGGACAGCGCATGCAGGAGTTAATGAGTGTTGCGCGTAAATACCGGATCGAGCCACCACAATTGCCTGAAGAGCTTGCAAAAGTTGAATCAGCTCTTAATGAACTGGAGGCGGCTGCGGATATTGAAGCGTTACAGGCACGGGTAGCAGAACGCGAAAATGAATATATGCATGCAGCACAGCAATTATCAGTGAAACGCCATCAGGCTGCGAAAAAGCTGGCGAAACAAACCACGGCTCACATGCAAAATTTATCAATGCAAGGTGCACGTTTTCATATTGAATTGTTAAGTGCCTCACCATCTGTGCATGGTCTGGAGCAGGTACAGTATCAGGTAGCTGCCAATCAGGGCACGCCTTTACGTGCAATGAGCAAAGTTGCTTCCGGTGGTGAGTTGGCACGTATCAGTCTGGCTCTGCAAATGGTTACCAGTCAGTATAATGCGGTACCTACATTGATTTTCGATGAGGTGGATACCGGTATTGGCGGAGCTGTAGCTGATGTTGTTGGTCATGCACTGCGTAGTCTGGGGCAGAATCGTCAGGTGCTGGCTGTTACTCATCTGCCGCAGGTCGCAGCTTGTGGTCAGCAGCACTGGCAGGTGCGAAAGCATAACAGCAAAGGGCAGACTGTAAGTGAAATAAACGTACTGGCTGCGACAGATCGGGTGAATGAGATTGCACGAATGCTTGGCGGCGAAACCATTACCGATACCACACGTAATCATGCCAGGGAAATGCTGGAGCTGGCGCAAAGTTAATTCTGCTATTACGAATTTATCTGCAAGCTCTCTGATTTTTCAATGCATATATGTCATTACTGCAAAAGCCGAAATGATATTTATTTAAGTAAATAATTATAAAATAACGTTTATCTGCTTATGTTTTATGCATGCTGTTCTTGATTACAACGGTTTTAATAACAAAACATATTCTGATAATTTTCCTGTCAGCGTGCATTTTTATAATATATGACTGATATAGACTGGAACGGGCTGCTTTAGCCTGAGCAAGGTGTATAGATTCAGTCTGTTTCATGCGCGATGTATAATGATAACTTTCAATTTTCTATGATGAGCTGCTGATGAGTGAACCACACAGTGATAGAACACTAGATGTTATCGATTTAAATTGTCCAATGCCGATTTTACGTGCAAAAAAGGCGCTGGCAGCTATGGATAGCGGAGAAGTATTGCTAGTACTGGCAACAGATAAAACTGCTCCTGATGATTTTGCAGCTTTCTGCCGGCAGACAGGTCATGAATTATTGCATCAGCAAATCAGAAATGATGATGTAATAATGATGTGGGTAAAACACCGCTAAGTTTTTCAGACGGTAATTTATTACAATTAATTACAATATTTTGTTAACTTTATTCAGGTTCAGGTTGTAGAAGCTGCGACAGAATAGTACATTAACCTATTATTTTTTAGCTGTGTAACACACGCTGATAGAACGGATACAGATGCAGACTCTCACTATAACCCGTCCGGATGACTGGCATCTTCATGTGCGTGATGGTGCAGCATTAAAAGCAGTAGTACCTTTCAGTGCACGGCAGATGGGGCGAGCCCTGATTATGCCAAATCTGAAACCACCGGTAACCTCAGTTGCAGCAGCACTGGCTTATCGTGAACGTATACTTGCTGCAGTACCTGCGGGCAGTCATTTTCAGCCATTGATGACTTTATATCTGACTGACCAGACTACGCCGGCACTGATACGCGAAGCCAGAGAAGCAGGTATTATTGCGTGTAAGCTTTATCCTGCCGGTGCCACAACTAACTCTGCGGCTGGTGTCAGTGATTTGTGGGCTTTATTGCCGGTATTGGAAACTATGGCTGAAACAGGCATGCCATTACTGGTGCATGGTGAAGTAACCAAAAGTGAAATTGATATTTTTGACCGTGAAGCAGTATTTATTGATGAACTTTTACAGCCGCTGTTACAACGTCTGACTGAACTGAAATTAGTATTTGAGCATATCACTACTGCACAAGCTGCTGAGCTGGTAATTCAGGCTGGTGAAAATGTGGCTGCTACGGTAACACCCCAGCACTTGCTCTACAATCGCAATGCTTTACTGGTTGGGGGAATCCAGCCTCATCATTACTGTTTGCCGGTACTAAAGCGCGAAACCCATCGTCAGGCACTGTTACAGGCTGTAAGCGGTACACAGTCACATAAATTTTTTCTCGGTACCGATAGTGCGCCGCATGCTCAGCACAGTAAAGAATGTGCTTGCGGATGTGCGGGTATATTCAGTGCCTTTGCTGCTATTGAGTTATATGCGGAAGCTTTTGAGCAGGCGGGAGCACTGGATAAATTACAGGCTTTTGCAGCAGAAAACGGTCCGCGGTTTTATGGTCTGGAAATCAATAAGGAAACCATTACACTGGAAAAAATAAATCGCACAGTGCCACCATACTATCCGTATGGTAATCATGAACGACTGATTCCGTTGCGTGCTAATCAGACCATTAGCTGGAGTGTGGTAAATAATTAAATATGCAAGATTCAACTCAAATTACAGACCGGCTATCAGTACAAGCACATCAAACCGAAATTCGGGTGCGCGGCTTTCACATAGATGTATACCGCCATGTTAATAATGCACGCTATCTGGAATTTCTGGAAGAGGCACGCTGGCATTATTTTGATGAAGCCGGCTTAACGCCAATGTTTACTGAAGCCGGTTGTGGAATGGCTGTGATAAATATCAATATCAGTTACCGGTGCAGTGCCGGTTTCGGAGATGATTTGCTGATATCTACTGCTTTGAGCAAAATACAACCGCGCAAAGTAGAAGTTAATCAAACGATTACTCTTAAAAATACAGGACAGACAGTTGTGCAGGCTGTGGTGACGTTTATGGCTTTCGATCAGCAAAGCAATAAAGCAATTTCTTTTCCTGCTGCGATACAAGAACGATTTAATGCTATCAGGTAACAATATAAGTTAAGTCAGTAAAAAACCCTGCGCTTGGCAGGGTTTTTTACTGACTTAACTCAACCACTATCAGGCTTTACCGTCAGCTTCACGCAGCATGGCGTAAATTTCATCTTTCAGGCGCAATTTTTCCCGTTTCAGTTCGTCCAGATTATCCAGACCACTGGTTACCGGGTTATTAGTCAGACCTGTAATTTTATCGTCCAGTCGGTTGTGTTCTTCGAATATATTAGCAAAATGGGTATTTTCCGCCTTTAATTTGGTAATCAAGTCGCGATATTCAGGAAACATATAACATCCTTTACAGTTGGTTAAAATGATTTTTATTATTTTGCATTAATTATAGCTTAAGGTATATAAGATTGCGCTAGTTATGACGTAAAAAGTAACAAGAGCATGTTAAACTGGCACAATAATACATACGGGAGTTTATAATGTATAAACGGTTAATGGGTTGGATAGGCGCATTTATTCTGGTTTTAAGCCTCAGCGGGTGTGGCTATAATACAATGCAGTCACAGGATGAAGCTGCAAATGCTGCCTGGTCGGAAGTGTTGAATCAGTATCAGCGTCGTGCTGATCTGGTACCCAATCTTGTGAATACAGTTAAAGGCTATGCCAAACATGAACAACAAGTTTTAACCGACGTTACTAATGCCCGTTCACGTGTAGGCAGTCTGAATATGACCAGCAGTGATGCTGATAATCCGGCAAAAATGGAACAGTTTTCACAGGCACAGGGAAATCTGAGCAGTGCTCTGAGCCGCTTGCTGGTAGTAACAGAAAATTATCCTGATCTGAAAGCTGATCAGAGTTTCCGGGATTTACAAGCGCAGCTTGAAGGCACAGAAAACCGTATTGCTCTGGCACGAAACCGCTATATTCAGACAGTACAGGTTTACAACACTACTTTGCGTTCTTTCCCGAACAATATCACAGCCAAAATTTTCGGAATGCATGTTCGCCCGAATTTTGTACCGGAAAATGAAGCGGCGGTAAAACAGGCGCCGCAGGTAGAATTTTAATTTGTTTTCTGTTGTTATTTTATGTGATTAATTAAACAGCCAGTTTGTCAGAACTGGCTGTTTGCATATCAGTATAGTAAGCAGCTGCTACTATTGTGCAAATTGTTTATTTGCAGAATATGACAAAATGGAAAATAAAAGTTTATATGGTTGCGGCTGTTTTCCGAACAGACAGGGGTAACTGTTAAACATAACAGCAGTCCGATAAAAACTTGCAATGATAACTGAGGAAATTTCCTGTATCGGACTGAATACTTGTATTCTGTTGTAATAACAGAATCTGTTTGTCTGAAAGTATGGAGTCAGATAATAGTGGTCTTTTATCTTGACAATCAAAAGGTTAGTATGAACTAAAATACAAGCAAATTTGCTTATATGGCACTAAGGTTGCAAAGATGAACACAATACGCTTATCTGTCCACAGGCTACTCGGTCTTTTTATGGGCTGTTTTTTTGCAATGCATTTGCTCGCTGCCGATGGTTTGGTTCCTGTAACAGCGCTGACTGATCCGGTAATGGATACAGCTAATATGTTACAGCCGGCTACCCGTGCAGAATTAAACCAGCAGTTACTGGAGTTCAGCCGGCAGCATGGCAGCCAGATTATAGTATTGACAGTTCCGGCTATCTTACCGGAAACACCTTTTGACTATGCTACGCGTGTTATGGATAGCTGGAAGCCGGGGCGTAAAGGAATTGATGACGGTGTACTGTTGTTGCTGGTGCGCGATGAGCATAAAACGTTTCTGGCACCCGGTCGCGGATTGGAAGGGGCTATTCCTGATGTTTATGCTAAAAGAATTCTGGATGATGTGCTTCGTCCGCAGTTACAGGCAAATAATGCAGACGGCGGTGTACGTGAGGCTGTAAATCAGCTGGAGAAGCTGATTAACGGTGAAAAATTACCGGCACAGCAATCTGCACATCAGGAATCTGATGATTCAGGCTCAACAATTTTTGGAATTCTGTTACTGATATTTATAGCCGGTTCATTTTTGAAAAATATATTTGGTAATACGCTGGGCAGTGCAATAGTTGGATTTCTGGTATTAAGTTTTGGCTGGTATTCGGGCTGGAGCCTGTTTGCAGCGATTATTGGTGCAATTCTGGCATTCATAATAGCACTCATTTTTGCCGGTAATATTTTTATTGGCGGCTCTGGCGGTGGTAGGGGCGGTTTTGGCGGTGGTTCAGGAGGCGGAGGGTTTAGCGGAGGAGGCGGCGGCTATGGTGGTGGCGGAGCCTCTGGTAGCTGGTAATACTGGCAGTCATAATTGAATTCCCCGTTAAATACTGACAATTTGTAAATTTTACGTAAAATAATGTATAGTTATTTATTTATATGATTATGATTATTTAGCATTTCGTTTCTGGTGGGCATACATGTCTAAAGTCGGTTATGGTATCTGTTTTCTGCTGATGTACTTTTTAGTCATGCGTTATAGCGTGTTCGGAGTGCTGATTGATATTGTACTAATCATACTGATTATGTTTTATCTTCGGGCCGTGCAGATTGTAGATGATGGTACTGAAGCATCTATTGCTGCCGACAATAATCTTTATATTGTTGTTATGTTTGAAGTGGCCGGTCAGATTTGTGCAGCCAAAGGACATGTTTCTGATGAAGATCGGTCGCGTGTCTATGACATGATTAAAAAAATGCAGTTGGATGCAGAAACTGAAGTTTTGTCGCGTTATGCTTTTAATATGGGGCAGACAAAAAATTATCCGCTCAGAACCAGACTTAAACAACTATACCGGGCTTATAGTGATGACAAGCGCGGTTTAATGCTGTTTTGTAAAAATATGCTGGAATTAGCGCTGATTGACGGACGGCTGCATAATAATGAACGGCGCATTCTGAATATCATAGCGGATGAATTTCATATTCCTTATGCACAAATGCTTATTTTTGCCAGCCAGACTATTCATCAGGAAAATGAATACCGGCATTACTGGCAGACCAACGAACAATGGAAACAGCAGCGTCAGCGTGCGCGTTCAGAGCAACGCCGGCAACAATATCAGCAACAGCAGAAGCAATATCAGCAGCAATACCAGCAACAACACCATAATCAGCAACAACAGCCTGAAGAACCGTTTGGTAGTGATCCTTATCGGGTACTGGGTATCTCAGCAAAATCGAGCCCGCAGGAAATTAAACAGGCATATCGCCGCCTGATGAATAAATATCATCCGGATAAACTCATTAAACAAAATTTGTCGGAAACTAAGATGCAGCAGGCAACTGAACATGCTCAGCGTATACAGGCAGCCTATGCTTATGTGAAACAGTTACGCGGATTTGTTTAGATAATAGATAAGGCCTATAGAATCTATATTTATTTCAAAATATATAACCGTCAAAAATTTGAATAATCTCTAATTTCCCAATCTGAGAATTTGTCAGAGCTGGCTCTGATAATAGGTTGGTTTTTATGTTAGAAATCATTTTTGTTCTCTGGCAATATCTGGATTTTTACTGTACAGGCTAATTTTCCTGATAAATTGATTAGTATCGTTATCATCAAAATATATGTTAACTGGTGCCGTCAGCAATAATATCCGTTATATCTGATTTTCCGGTTTTCTGTTTTTATATGATATATATTGTTTTTGTTATCAGCCTGGTAACAGCAGCATTTTCTTATTAAGAAAATTTATGGTAGTGTAAGTAAAATGCTGATTATTATGAAATTAATTAAGTAACTCAATATATACTTTTTAATAAATCTGTGGTGCTAACGATGAAATCAGATATACAGGAAAAAGCAGAATGTACGAGCTTAAATAAACTCAATATGCAATTATTACCACGTATCTGGCGCCACTGGGTAAATCCGCGTCAGCGGGTAAGTAAATATTTTCCTGCTCTTGCATTGCAACAGCTAACTGAACAAATTACATTATCCGAGCAACGTCATACCGGACAGCTTCGGTTTGTGATTGAATCCAGCCTTGATACAGCGAATTTGTGTCATCACACTACGGCACGCCAGCGTGCACAGTATTGGTTCGGAAATCTGGGTATATGGGATACTGCTGAAAAAAGTGGTATTTTGGTTTATGTACTTTTTGCTGATCGCGCAGTAGAAATTATTGCAGACCGGGGTATTAATACCTGTGTCAGTATGCTGCATTGGCAGCAGATATGTAATCGCATTACTCAGGCATTTCAGCATCAACGATATATGGATGGTTTAACTGCCGGACTGGATGAGCTGACGGAATTACTTGTGCAGTATTTTCCGCGTACACATGCCGGTACTAATGAACTGGCTGATGAAGTTATTCTGCGCTAGTTTTGAAAAACTAAGTATTTATATAAGTAAATTTTCAAGGTACTGTAACGGCTTAATATTCAATTAAGTTATCAGTGTGCAGTATTTTCAGTAAATTAGCCCATAATTACAAAAGATGTGGAATTAATTATTAATATTTCGGGATAAAACGCCATAAATAGTTTTTTTGAATTAAATTTATTTAATAATATTAAAATACAAATATATAAGGTCTATAATATATCTGCGGCTCAAAAGGACAGATTGACAAAGAGGGAATGTGCATGGCCGCAGGTAGTTTGACTATCGCACGTAAGCATAAGCCGGAATAATCTGATATTGCATGACAGGGTTATTCTGGCTTCAGTTTGTCTGATGAATGCACATTCAGCGCAAACGTCCGATAATAATGTTCGGCGCCTTGATTAACAGCATGATTTTATCTTCATTTTTTAATTGCATAGTTTGTGCACTATGACAGGTAATACTAGCGGTCAGGCTGACAGCTGCGCCTAAATCCACAGTAATCACACTGTTTACAGTACCAGTATCTATGTGGCGTATTTGACCAGTTAGCTGGTTACGAGCGGATATTTGTAAATTCGGATCGGGACGCGCAAGCATAATGGCTGATGCCTGAATGAGTGCCAGTGCATCAACGCCTACAGCCAGTTCCATCTGTTCACAACTGTGTCTGGTAAGTATGGCAACCAGTTCCTGTCCGTTGCTCAGTTGCAGATGAACCTCATTATTAACAGCTCCTTCAATGATTTGGCTGATTCTTCCGGCAAGTTGGTTATCAGCACTTAAATCCAGATTCATTTTTTGCCATAAACCATGATGACTATTGTCAGCGTCAGCTTCCAGTTGCCTGATGAGCTGCTGATGACGTTGCTGCATAGTGTGATAATAATTTAAAAAAGCTTCACCAAAAGCTGTTAATACGCTGTTTCCGCCACCCTGACCACCGGTTTGCCGTAAGACTAAAGGTTCAGGCGCCAGATTATTCATTGCATCTATGGCATCCCATGCTGCTTTATAACTCATAGGTACCGCTTTAGCTGCCTGAGTAATAGAACCGAAACGCCGGATATTTTCCAGTAAAGTAATCCGTTTACTGTTGCCAATTCGCTGGCCGTTAATAGTGGGAATCAGTTCGCTGTTAAGATTAAATTGATTCATTGCGATTGTTACGGGGAGCTGAGTACAGACACCCATTATCCATATGCCAGATTTGAGCGTCAAAAGCAGCTGCATCTTCCGGATCGTGAGTAATCAGTAGCATGGGTAAATTTAATTTCTGCTGCCAGGCAGATAACTCAGAACGCATTTGAGCCCGTAGCTGAGTATCCAGTGCAGAAAATGGTTCATCCAGCAGAATAGCCCGCGGCTGAGCAATCAATGCACGAGCCAGAGCCACACGCTGGCGCTGCCCGCCGGACAGATGAGCCGGATATTGTTCAGCTACCGAATTGAGATGCATAGCAGTCAGCCAGTGTTCAACTTCTGTATACCGGCTGCGTTTTTTCGGATTGAATAAGCCATGACAAATACCGCAGGCAATATTCTGCCGGACATTTAAATGAGGAAAGAGGGCATAATCCTGAAATACAAAGGCCAGTTTACGTTGTTGCGGGCTGAGATTAATATGCTGCTGTGCCTGAAACAGAGTAACACCATTCACATTAATATGACCCTGTTCAGGAGTCAGCAGACCGGCAACAGCCTTTAGCATCAGACTTTTACCGCTGCCTGAGGCTCCCATAATAACTGTACGCTGTGACTGACAGCACAGGCGGATATCCAGAGTAAAATGACTTCCGTCATTACGCTGAAGGGTTTTCTGAAAATTAAAATCTAACATAAAAACCATTGGCCGGATTAAAAACAGGCAAAGCAATATCGGAAAACAATATTGTTTGATTCAGGTATCGGATTATTTAAGATTGGTCATAGGTACTTTGCCGGATAAAAGTTTGCCGGTAATTAGTAATATCAGAATACAGACTACAGATATAATCAAGACCAGAGTATTGGCCAGATAATCATCTCCGGCCTGTACTGCTTCATATACGGCAATCGACAGGGTTTGTGTCTGCCCTGGAATGCTGCCTGCCACCATCAGCGTAGCACCGAATTCACCCATACTGCGTGCAAATGCCAGTAATACGCCGGCCAGAATCCCTCTCCAGGCCAGCGGCAAAGTAATGCGCAGAAACACCCCGGCATTACTGATACCCAGAACACGCGCTGCCTGCTCCAGTTGGGAATCCAGGCTTTCAAATGCAGCACGTGCCGGTTTAAATACCAGGGGAAACGATACGATTGTTGCCGCTACAACAGCACCCTGCCAGGTGAAAATCAGATTAATACCCAGATAACGTTCCAGCCACTGACCAATAAAGCCATTTTTTCCAATCAGAACCAGTAAGTAGTATCCCAGTACCGTTGGCGGCATTACCATTGGCAAAGTGAGAATGGTATCAATCAGCTCCTTACCCCAGACAGCTTTACGGGCAAGTACATAACCTATACCAACCCCCAGAACCAGATTGATAGCAGTTGCCCACAGGGCGATTTTAAGTGACAGGGCAAGAGCAATCCAGGCCGCAGCCATTATCTACTCCTTGAAATAAAAATTCAGACAGAATTGCGGGAGGATAACTGCCGGTGGAAAAATACTCAGCGTGCGTTTTGAAAACCGTAACGCTTAAGAATTTTCTGACCCTTTGGCGACTGGATAAAATTAATAAAGCGGCTGGCAGCTGCCGGTTCTTTACTGGCTACTGTCTTAGCAATCGGATAGCTGATTGGCTTACTGGTCGGGATGGTTGCAGCTACACTAACTTTATCCGGCATAATGGCCGCATCTGTGCCAAATACGAAACCGGCTTCCGCTGACTGATTAGCTACATAATCCAGAGCCTGACGGACATTATTCACATTCACAATTTTAGGCTTTACCGTACTCCATACTTTTGCCTGCTCCATTGCTGCCTGAGCATAACGTCCGGCCGGTGTAAAAGCGGGGTTGCCCAGTGCAATATGTTTAATACCTGGTTGCTGCAGATCTTTCAGTCCGCGTACATTCAGACTGCTTTTTTTCGGAATAATCAGTACCAGACTGTTATTTACAAAATTAATTCTGTCCTGTGCCCGCACAAGATTCTTGGTCTGAGCCTGATCCATAGTTTGCTGATCAGCAGAAGCAAATACATCTACTGGCGCACCGTTTTGCATCTGCTGAAGCAGAGAGCCTGAAGCTCCGAAATTAAGCAGTACTTTATCCTGAGGATATTGCTGCTGATATGCTTTGGCAATGTCATTAAATGCATTGGTCAGACTGGCAGCCGCTGAAACTGTGATATTGGCGGCAAGTGAAGCAGTGCTCATTACACTCAGGCTGATTGCAGTAATGATAGTAGTCAGACGAATGTAGTCAAAGCGCATATTCTTATCCCTATTTGAAATAAATTATTATCCGGCGCCAGGTCAGGCAATACCGATTATAAAGGAAAATTGTTTCGAAATATATATAAGTATATAGCGATAGACAGTCATAGAGATGTGCGATACAACATATATGTCATAGCAAATAAATAATTTATAAATCAATTTGTATGCAAAATATTCATGATTAATAGAAATAATTTATTGAATAAATTATTTCTATTTATTGCTAATGTAATAACTTGTATTTTAACCTTTATACTAATTAAATTTGGAATTTAAATGAAATTGTAATTATTTATTTAAAGTAGAAAATACTGATAAAATTTTATAATAGTTTAAATAAGGTATTATAATAGGATTAAATGTTAGTATAAATTAACTTTCTAGCATAATTAGTAAGCAGTGCGGGGATGGATTTCCTGCAAATAAATAATAAAAATTTTATTAGGAACATACACACATGAACCTGACAAGACGCCAGTTTTTCAAGGTTACCGCAGCGGGTGCCGGCGCGACAGGACTGGCAGTGATGGGCATGGCTCCTGCCACAGCCTTTGCTGAAGTCCGCCAGTACAAACTGTTGAGGGCTACAGAAACACGTAATAACTGCACATATTGCTCAGTTGGTTGTGGTACGTTGTTGTATAGTCTGGGTGACGGTGCCAAAAACGCCAAAAAGAAAATTTTTCACATAGAAGGTGATCCCGATCATCCGGTCAGCCGCGGCAGCTTATGTCCCAAAGGCGCCTCACTGATTGACTTTGTTAACAGCCCGAACCGTGTACTGCATCCGCAGGTTCGTGAAGCCGGAAGCACAGAGTGGAAAGACATCAGCTGGGATGAGGCACTGGAGCGTATTGCCCGCCTGATTAAAGAAGAACGTGATGCCAATATTATTGAAAAAAATGCTGATGGTGTTACGGTTAACCGGCTGGAAAGTGTGGGTATGCTGTGCGCTTCTGCCAGCTCCAATGAAACCGGTATTCTGACTCAGAAATTCATGCGTTCGCTCGGGCTGGTTGGTGCTGATTCACAGGCACGGGTTTGTCATGGCCCGACGGTATCTGCACTGGCTGCTACGTTTGGTCGTGGAGCCATGACCAATACCTGGACTGATATCCAGAACGCCGATTTTATTCTGGTTATGGGTGGTAATGCCGCGGAAGCACATCCGGTAGGTTTTAAATGGGTTATTGAAGCCAAAAAACAAAAAGGCACTAAACTGATTGTTTGCGACCCGCGTTTTAACCGTACTGCCTCTGTAGCCGATCATTACCTGCCAATTCGTTCCGGTACCGACATAGCTTTCCTCGGAGCGGTAATCAACTGGCTGATTAAAAATGATAAAGTGCAATGGGATTATGTTAAAAACTATACCAATGCTGCCTTTATTCTAGCTGATGGCTATGGTTTTCATGAAGGTCTGTTTTCCGGACATGCCGATTACACGACTGAAGACGGCAGCGCAGCACCGGAAGCGGCTCCGAAAGGTGCCAAAGGCGGGGCTGTTTATAATAATGCCAGCTGGACATACGAGCTGGATGAAAACGGTTATGCCAAAGTAGACCCGACTTTGGAAAATCCGCGTTGCGTCTGGCAGATAATGAAAAAGCATTATGCCCAGTACACCCTGGAAATGATGCACAAAATTACCGGTACCCCGATTAAAGATTTTCTGCTGGTGTGTGAAGCTCTGGGGGCAACCTCGGCAAAAAACAAAGCCGGTACAATTCTGTATGCACTGGGCTGGACTCAGCATACTTATGGTTCGCAGAATATCCGTACCATGGCCATGATTCAGCTGATTCTGGGTAATATCGGTATGCCCGGTGGGGGTGTGAATGCTTTACGCGGCCATTCCAATATTCAGGGATTGTCTGATCTTGGTTTGCTGTCTACCAGTCTTCCGGGCTATCTGAGCCTGCCTAACGAAAAGAAAAATCCGACTTTTGCTGATTATCTTAAAGTTCAGACACCTGCAGCCATGCGTCCGGGACAGCTTAATTACTGGAGCAATACGCCCAAATTTATGGTAAGCCTGCTCAAATGGTTTTTTGGTGATAAGGCTACCAAAGAAAATGACTGGGGCTATGACTGGCTGCCGAAGTGGGACAAAATGTATGATGTGCTGCAAATGACCGAAATGATGTATCAGGGTCAGATGCACGGATTACTGGTACAGGGTTTCAATGCTATGGGTTCCTTTCCGGATTCCAACCGTATCATCGAAGCATTTTCCCGCCTCAAGTGGATGGTAGTAATGGATCCGCTTAATACCGAAACGGCTACCTTCTGGGAAAATCATGGTGATGCGCATGACGTAGATTCCCGCTCTATCATGACGACAGTGTTCCGTCTGCCTGTCCCTTGTTTTGCAGAAGAAAATGGTTCGATTGTCAATTCTTCACGCTGGCTGCAATGGCATTATGCCGGAGCCGAAGCTCCGGAAGAAGCCAGAGCCGATCTTGAGATTCTGGCTGATTTGCATTTACGTATTAAAGCTCTGTATGAGAAAGAGGGTGGTAAAGTACCTGAGCCGATTCTGAACCTGAGCTGGCCGTATAAAGTGCCGCATTCACCGACGCCGGAAGAAATGGCACAGGAATCCAACGGCTGGGCACTGACGGATATTAAAGACGAGAAGGGTAATATTATCGTGCCTAAAGGCGGGCAACTGGATAGCTTTGCTCAGTTACGCGATGACGGCACAACGGCCTGCGCCTGCTGGATTTTTGCCGGTTCCTGGACTAAAAACGGTAACCAGATGGCACGGCGTGATAACAGCAATGCCGGACTGGGTAATACCCCGGGCTGGGCGTGGGCCTGGCCGGCAAACCGCCGTATTCTGTATAACCGCGCTTCCTGTGATCCGTCCGGTAAAGCCTGGGATCCTGACAGAATATTAATTCACTGGGACGGCAGCAAATGGATTGGTGCGGATGTGGCTGACTACAAGGCAGATCAGGCACCTGATACCAATATGAATCCGTTTATTATGAATGAAGAGGGTGTTGGTCGTCTGTTCTGTACCAAAAAACTGGTAGATGGTCCGTTTCCGACATTCTATGAGCCTACTGAATCACCGGTTGGCAAAAACCTGCTTTATCCTAAAGTGCTGAATACACCCGCAGTGCGCTTGTTTGACAGCGTTAAAGGTCGTATCGGCAATAAAGATGAATTTCCTTGTGTCGGCACTACATATCGTCTGACAGAGCATTTTCAGTTCTGGACGAAATCCGTGAAATTGCTGATGATTGCTCAGCCTGAACAGTTTGTTGAAATCAGCGAAGAGCTGGCAGCACAAAAAAATATTGCTAAAGGCGATACAGTTAAAATCAGTACTAAGCGCGGCTGGGTAGAGGCTAAAGCCGTGGTAACCAAACGCCTGCGTCCGTTAGAAATTAACGGGCAGACCGTCCATCAGATAGGTATTCCCCTGCATGGTGGCTGGGTGAATGTTGGTGAGAAAAAACAGTTTCTCATTAACACACTCACACCATTTGTTGGTGACTGCAATACACAGACACCAGAATACAAAACCTTTTTATGCAATATCGAAAAAGCGTGAGGGGAATAAGTCATGGCTTTACAATCTTTGGATATAAAACGTCGTTCGGCTACTAATCAGCTCACGCCGCTACCACAGGCAAGAAAACCAATTGAAATTGCCAAACTGATTGATGTTTCGACCTGTATAGGCTGCAAAGCCTGTCAGGCTGCATGTTCAGAATGGAACGACATTCGCGATGAAGTTGGCACCAATCATGGTGTATACGATAACCCGATTGACCTGAGTGCGGATAGCTGGACGGTAATGCGGTTTTCTGAAACCGAGCAATACGGCAAGCTGGAGTGGCTGATTCGTAAGGACGGCTGTATGCACTGTTCTGACCCGGGCTGTCTGAAAGCCTGCCCGTCACCGGGTGCAATCATTCAGTATGAAAATGGTATCGTCGATTTCCATCAGGAAAACTGTATTGGTTGCGGTTACTGTATTTCCGGCTGCCCGTTTAATATTCCGCGTATTTCGAAAAAAGATAACCGCGCTTACAAATGTACCCTGTGTTCCGACCGTGTGGCCGTCGGGCAGGAACCGGCCTGTGTGAAAACTTGTCCTACCGGCGCTATTCATTTCGGCAGCAAAGAAGACATGAAGTCTTTGGCCGGGGAGCGTATAAAAGACTTAAAACAGCGCGGTTTTGAGCAGGCAGGACTCTACGACCCGCAGGGTGTGGGCGGTACCCATGTTATGTATGTACTGCATCATGCGGATAAACCCAGCTTGTACCATGGTCTGCCGGACAATCCGCGTATCAGTACCACCGTTAAATTGTGGAAGAGTATGCTCAAACCGATAGCAGCATTCGGTATTGCTACCGCTGCTTTTGCTGGCTGGCTGCACTACATTACCATTGGTCCGAATCGCCCTGACGATGATGAAGAACAGGTTCTGAATCGCGAAGGCGAAATCCTCAAAGATAAAGGGGACGCATAATGAAAAGATTATTAATTCAGCGATATAAAAAATCCGAGCGGTTTAATCACTGGGTAGTAGCCGGCTGCTTTGTGCTGCTGGCTGTTTCCGGTCTGGGTTTTTTCTATCCGTCTTTTTTCTGGCTTACTGAAGTTTTCGGTTCTCCCCAACTGGCACGCATCCTGCATCCGTTCATCGGAGTGGTGATGTTTCTGGGCTTTTTTATCCAGTTTTTCCGCTATGTAAAATATAATTTTTTTGAGCGGGATGATATTAAATGGTTACTGGGAATTAAGCATATTCTGCTGGGAAGAGAAATTGGCGATACTGGCAAATATAATGCCGGACAAAAATGTATGTTCTGGCTGATGACCATCAGTATGGCACTGCTGCTTATCAGCGGGCTGATTGCCTGGCGGCAGTTTTTTTCCGGATATTTTCCAATTTGGGTGGTACGTATCGCTTTGCTAGTGCATTCTGCCTCTGCTATCCTGCTGATTGTCGGTATTATTATTCATGTGTATGCCGCATTGTGGATTAAAGGCACAATTCCGGCGATGGTGGAAGGAGTGGTTAGTCAGGAATGGGCGAAAAAGCACCATCCACGCTGGTACCGCGAAATGATGGCAAAAAAAGAAGCCAAAGCGCAGCAAAATTCCACTTCACAGACAACTGAATAATTTAAATAATCATCATCTGTAGTGCTGTCTGTATGGCGTATTGTCATACAGACAGTAAAATTTTATCTTCTTGCGTGATTCGGTTAATATGTCGGTACAAGTCTTTTCCGGCTGTTACCGGTTCATAAATACAGAAACCTCATGAATTACACCCCCGCCCAAAATCGCACTGTCTGGGTGGCACAGGCTGGAGAATGCAGTAGTACCAGTGATAATATCAGTGCCGAAATCCCAGTAGCACTTGTTTATAACAATATCTCCCATGTCGTATTAATGGCTACGCCCGCTAATATTGCCGAACTGGCATTGGGTTTCAGCCTGAGTGAAGGCATCATTGAAAATGCAGAGCAAATTTATGCGATTGAAATTACTGAACATCTTCATGGAATTGTGGCTGAGATTGAGCTGGCCAGCGCAGCATTTGCACGTTTGAAAAGTCGCCGTCGCCAGATGAGCGGACGCACTGGTTGCGGACTGTGCGGTATTGACAGTCTGGCAGCTGTTCAGCCAGAAATAGAACCGGTTTTACGCGATTGGCATGTAGAATTTAGCATAATCGGGCGTGCTTTGACCGATTTTAACCATCATCAGCAGCTGCGGGCGCAAACTGGTTCAGTTCACGGCGTGGCGTGGGCTGACAAGGCAGGTAAGATTGTAACCGTCCGTGAAGATATTGGCCGGCACAATGCTTTAGACAAGCTTATTGGCTGGGGATTGCATGCAAAAGTGGATTGGAAGCATGGTTTTGTGGTATTGTCCAGTCGCGCTAGTTTTGAAATGGTAATGAAATCAGCAATAACCGGTATCGGGTGTATCGTGGCCGTATCTGCGCCCACCACCTATGCCATTGATTTGGCTCACAAGGCTAATATCACGCTGGTGGGTTTTGCGCGTCATAATCGCCAAGTAATTTATACCCATCCTCAATTTTTTCATCCTTAACGCATGTTTAAAACAAAAAATAATAGAATATACTCTATTGTTTTTGTTTCGCTTTTTAGATTGAATAAGAACTATATTACCACTTACAGTAAGGACGACTATGTTATCGATTATCAAACGATATAGCCGTAATTTGGCCTGGCAAATTTTAATCGCACTGATTATGGGGGTAGCACTGGGATTATATCTGCATACTTTTTCAGATCCTTCTCATCCCTACTACAAAACCTATCAGTCGTGGGTAATCAATGTATTACAACCGATGGGGGATATTTTTATCCGCCTGATTAAAATGATTGTGCTGCCCATCATTCTCAGTACGCTGACATTGGGTATTGCCGGACTGGGTAACTCCAAAAGTCTGGGTCGACTGGGCGGTAAAACCATTCTGTATTTTGAAATTATCACTACTATCGCCATTGGTGTGGGTTTACTTTTCGGTAATCTGTTTCACCCGGGTAGCGGCATTGATATTTCCAATCTGCACCACAGCAATGTCAGTCAGTACGTACAAAAAAGTGAAGCACTGGCCGAGAAGCCTCATGGTCTGGTTATAATGATTCTGGACATGATTCCGCATAATATATTTGATTCGCTTAGCAGCGGTGAAATTCTGCCGGTTATCTTTTTCTGTGTGTTTTTTGGTCTGGGCTTAACTAAGCTACCTGATAATCAGCGCCTGTTCTTTTCAGATTTTCTGAAAGTGATTTCAGACGTAATGTTCAAAATCACCAATATGATTATGCGTTACGCACCTATCGGGGTATTTGGTCTGATGACTGTTACCATCAGTAAATTCGGTTTCGGTTCGCTGATTCCGCTGATGAAACTGATTTTAATAGTTTATCTGGCGATGATAGTATTTACTCTGGTGATTCTGGGTGGCGTGGCCTATTTCTGCCGCTTTAACATTTTCACTATTATCAAAATCCTGAAAGATGAGCTGATAGTGGCTTTCTCAACCTCCAGCTCAGAAACTGCGCTGCCAAAAATGATTGAGAAAATGGAAGCATATGGCGCGCCGAAATCTATTACCAGCTTTGTGATTCCTACCGGATATTCATTTAATCTGGATGGTTCTACGCTGTATCAGAGTATTGCAGTTATCTTTCTGGCGCAGTTATACGGTATTTCTCTGTCGGTTAGTGATCAGGTAATGATTGTGATTACGCTGATGGTGGCTTCTAAAGGTATTGCCGGTGTACCGGGTGTATCGTTTCTGGTACTGTCTGCCACGCTGGCTACAACATCCATTCCGTTAGAAGGTCTGGGCTTTATTCTGGGTATCGACCGTATTCTGGATATGGGACGTACTGTAGTTAATGTAATCGGTAATGCTCTGGCTTCATTGGTTATTTCGCGCTGGGAACATGATTTTGATGATGAAAAAGCGCGGGAATATGAGAAATCACTTGGTATTAAATAATTAGTTTTCAGTAATAAAAAGGTTCAGAAATTTCTGAACCTTTTTTGTTATCCGATTTATCACATTTTGAAAAACAAATTGATAAGAGACATTATCTTTCTCTATTGATGGCATATAGAAAATCATAGACAGTAAATCCAGACAGAATACCTATTTTTGGTTAAACTTGGTTATTTAATTTGTTGATAATGATAACGGTACCATTACCTGAACAAGTAATATCGTTATATAACCGCATTGATACATGAAAACACAAGCAACACCAGAAACCATACAAGCACAGGAATTTTTTCACATCCCGTTCTGGCAGCAGCCTCCTGTTGATATTTTCAGCCGGCGCGCATTGCGGCTGAATGAATTGGCTGCAGAAGACAATAGTGACTGGCAACCATACTTACAGCTTCTGGCTGTTATCAATAATGCTCAGCAAAATTTACTTGAGCAATATGCACAGGAAGCCTGGGTAATTCCTGATACTGATAAAGATGAAGTTCCGCTTACACTGGCATTACTAAGTGCCAATAGAGGCCTGATAGAGCGTCTGTTTACCGATTTACATGCTTTACTGCAAGCAGATTTGTCACCAACTGCTCAGCAGGTATGGAAAGAGTTATTGCAGCTCGACAGTGAAAGCCGCAACCAGTTATGCCAGCATGCATTTAATCAGCAGCTCGGAATAGCTCAGCAGGATTATCAGGTCTGGGTAAATGCAGTGGTGCAGATTGTTTATACTCATGCAGCGTTAAATCTGGCGGCTACAACGGTAAAACCTCTGTCTGAACCGGGTTTTTGCCCCTGCTGTGGTACTGATGCTGTGGGTTCAGTAATAGTCGGACAGGGTGAGCTTGAAGGGCTGCGCTATTTGTGTTGTGGTGTATGCAATAGTCGCTGGCACAGTGTACGGGCACGCTGTAGTTTTTGTGATAATAGCCGTGATCTGGGCGTACACCGGATTGAACAGGTAAAAGAAGGTGTATTGGCTGGTGCAGAGGCGGAATGCTGTCCCAGCTGCCATGCTTACCGCAAACGTTATCGCCTGTCCAAGCAACAATATGCTGATCCGATTGCTGATGATTTGGCCTCTTTAGCTCTAGATATTCTGTTGAATGAAGAGGGATGGCAGCGTGGCGGAGCTAATCCGTTTTTACTGATGGGAAAAATACCCAGACATTAAATTAAGCTAAAGCTGTTTGGCTTGAATAAATAATAGGGAGTCAAACAGCTTAAATAAGAAAATCTGATCAAACAGATGGATAATAAAGATGAAGAAAACGGAGAAATTTTTTTCTAGAGTAATTGGTCCTTTAATTATCGTATTGGGGATAATCTGTTTAGCTGAAAGTAAAAGCAATCACCAGCACTATTATCTTCCTTTGCAAAATAAAGCTAAATATCTTTTATCATTGAATTGTGCACCAAACCAATGTACTACACAGGGGAGAATGATATATAACCATCCGGAAAATATATCCGCTAAATCCATCAGTACACCAATTTATCATTTTCGCTATTATTTCCGGATAGCAGATAAAACCTATATTAATGATGATTTGCGTGTTTTTAGTGAAGGTTTTGGTTTTACCAAAACCGGACTGCGCTATTTTCCTGCAGGAGGCCTGAACTCAGCTGAATTTTTTTCAGAAGAAATCATTTTTGACCCGGCTAATCCAAATATAAATTTACCCGCGACATATGCAAAAGTTCTTCATGAGATTCCCAGCCCTTATGGCTTTTTTGAAGGTTTTTTTATTATTATAGGGGGAATTATTCTTACTCTAATCAGCTATTGGAATAAAATTTTTTTAAAAAACAGGCTTGATAAATAATTAAAGAAGTATTTCTGATACCCAATTAAAACTATTTTTTATTATTTCATCGTAAAGTAATTTATTATCTTTATAAATAAGACTGATATTACTCAGACCTTCTAATATAACCATTAATTGATTGGTTATTGCCTCATTTTGTGGGTTTTGCCGGAGTTTATCGCGGATTAAATTTCGAATAAATTCTTTATGCTCCATAACCAGCTCTTTTATTGCATTGTCGTTATGGATTTCTTCTCTTGCTCTGACAAATAAGCAGCCATTAAAATTGTCTTGATTATACCAGTCTAAATGCCATTTAAGTATCTGAATAATAGACTGTTGCTGGTCAAGATCAGCTATTGCTTCGGTAAGTTCTTGTTTAAATCGCAAGTCTCTTAGTTTTAAAACTTCAAAGATTAAATTGTCTTTGTTGCCAAAATGTTTATATAGCGTTGTTTTAGAGCAACCTGACTGGTCTCTTATTTCATCAACTCCTACGTTGCCAAAACCTTTTTGATAAAAGAGTTGTTCTGCTGTATCAGCAATTAATCTGTATGTTTTTTTCATTTATTATCCAAAGTGTTTGATAAGTGGACAGATCTGTACTATTATAAAAGTGAACAGATTTGTTCACTTTTGTGCTGGCACTAATTGCTAACACTCAAGCTAATCTTATAGGATATAAAGAATAATGAAACCATTTTTTTTCGGCAAGGAGAAACTGCCACCAAAGCCTACAAATAGTGAATTATTGCAAAGTCTGACCGGTGGTTTCGTAGCTATATTTTTTCTGATCTGGTTTAGTCGGGTAACCGGCTATACTTTAATAATGGCGCCATTTGGAGCAAGTTGTGTGATCTTGTTTGCTGTATCTCAGTCACCACTTGCGCAGCCAAGAAATGTTATTCTGGGACATTTAATTTCAGCTTTTTGCGGGTTACTGTTTTTAAAGCTATTCGGTCATGATGTTATTATTATTGCTTTGGCTGTAGGCATAGCAATTATCGCTATGCAATATTTTCGGGCAGTGCATCCACCAGCCGGTGCTAATCCATTAGTCATTTTATTAACAGCAGATAAAATAGATTATGATTTTACTTTTCTATTATTTCCAGTGCTGTCCGGGTCAGTAATATTGGTAGCAATTGCTTATTTAGTTAATAATCTTTTTAATAAAACGCATTGGCCTGTCTATTGGCTGGCACTCTTTAAAGAAAAGGAAAAATAATAATAAACCTATCATGTTGTTATCAGTAAATTGAAAAAACTGTGTGATACTTTTTTGGCGCAGAAAATTGGTCAGAAGATAAGGTAATCCAGTGTATATCAGCTTATGATAAGCTCGTAATATCCGCTGAATCAGCTGTTAAAAAAATCTTAGTTGAAATGATTTATTAATCTTTTCATGTACTGATTAATGAATCATAATCTTTTGTTTAATAAAAATATTTCAGAATTTATTGTCTGAAGACTTCGATAAACTTCAGATAGATATTAGTCGAAATCGATTTTCACGCCTTCTTTTTTAAGTATATTAGTTGCAATATTCATATCCGGCAGTGTTTCGCCGAAGTAAACCCGATTAGATAATTGCTGAGTGAATATCGAATGTATCTGATTAAATGCACCAATAGCGGTGAGATGGGACTGACCTTTAGGATCTGTAATGGATAAGACGGATTGAGTTGGCCGGTTGGTCGAATCTGTACCTGTGATATTGATTAAAATACGGTGCTCATCACCTTTACCCGGATTGTATAGCAGTTTCTGGCGAAATGTTTTAAAACGTTGCGTTGAGATTAAACGCCAGAAGCCACTATGAATTAATACATAGAAAAGGCGGTTGGTTATATTGCTGTTAAAACCAATTCGTGTGGATACTGATCTGGCTTGGGTTAACATTGGCAAGGTTAACTGATCAGGTGTATCAAAGCGATAAACCCGAAAACGTTTTTTTTCTGTAAAGCTGACCAGTCTGCTGTCTGAAAATGGCATACAGCTTTGAGTGTGTCTCTTGGCGACGACTTCAAAAGGAATCAGCATTCTGTCCATATAATCTACAGAATTGATTCCTGCGTTATCTTGCATAGAATAGAGAATATTAATATCTATGCTGTTTATCTGCTTGAATTTAAGTGTGTGCCGGATTATCAGGCTGGCAGCTACGCCAGCCATCCATGTGGAAGAAAATACTATGGGAGCATGCAACTGGTCGAATGTATGGGTATAGGTAATCGCTGTTTTTAATTTATCCGTCCAGCGAGTAATATCAAGATAGGCAATCTGATTTTTGATGGCAAAATGCAGTACGCGGTTATCGGGATCATTGGCCAGGGTTACGATTAATTGGGGTCGGATATTGTCTGGAAGCTGTGGTGCATTAATATCGAATTGTATTGCAGATGCTCTGGATAAGGTACTGGCAAATGCAGTTGAAGTATGTATATTGCGCCCGCCAATAATAATATGTACATCCGGATAATATAGATTTAACAGTGCCGCTACTTGTTTGCCTACTACACCATAGCCACCGATTAATAATACTGACAGCTGATTGTTCATGCAGACTTTCTATTTTAGGTTGATTGACCTAAAATAATATACTAAATAATTTATTTTTGGTCAATTGACCTATTTATAAAAATCATAATGTATTTCAGATATTAAAAAAGATAAACTTAACTCACTTTTTGTCAAATCATTACCACATCTTTTAGAAATGAATTTACCGGATGATTTTGAAATTATTTATCCTAATATGATTATGAATAATCATATTAGTTTAGGTTCCTCCACGAATGATTTTTTTAAATCTCGAAAATACCAACTTATGGCTTGGTTCAAGTAGTAATCCTGGTAATGTACATGGTGTTAGAGTTAATATTGAGCCGTTCAATTCAAATGTTTATATTGATATTTTATATCAACATGACCTTTGTAATGCTAATAGTGTACACACATTTTCAGAAAGTTTGATTAGAGCTTTAAATATGTTGATTCTATAAAGTTGATTATAAATGACTGACAAGGGGATCGTTGAAAGATTTGTTGTTAATATACGTAATGTAAACACAGTATTGCAAGGACGCGGAACATGCCTCATGTGGCGGCCAGGACGGCCAGCCGGGATCGGGATACTGGTCGTTACCAGAGCCACCGACCCGAGCAAACCCTTCTCTATCAGATCGTTGACGAGTATTACCCGGCATTCGCTGCGCTTATGGCAGAGCAGGGAAAGGAATTGCCGGGCTATGTGCAACGGGAATTTGAAGAATTTCTCCAATGCGGGCGGCTGGAGCATGGCTTTCTACGGGTTCGCTGCGAGTCTTGCCACGCCGAGCACCTGGTCGCTTTCAGCTGTAAGCGTCGCGGTTTCTGCCCGAGCTGTGGGGCGCGGCGGATGGCCGAAAGTGCCGCCTTGCTGGTTGATGAAGTACTGCCTGAACAACCCATGCGTCAGTGGGTGTTGAGCTTCCCGTTTCAGCTGCGTTTCCTGTTTGGGGTCGTTTGCGGGAAGGGGCGGAATCCTACGCTAAGGCTTTGGCCAGCGATATTCTCCGGTGAGATTGATGTGTTCCCAGGGGATAGGAGAAGTCGCTTGATATCTAGTATGACGTCTGTCGCACCTGCTTGATCGCGGCCGCGATAGCTAGATCGCGTTGCTCCTCTTCTCCATCCGCGTTCCAAGCTGCGGAAAGGCACCCATAAGCGTACGCCTGGTCGAGCAGGCGACGCGGATCGACGTCCAGCGCACGAGAGAATGCGTCCGCCATCTGTGCAATGCGTCTAGGATCGAGACAAAGGTCGTCTCTGTCAGCCGGATCGTAGAACATATTGGCGGCGCCAAAGCCCACTTCACCGACCAGACCGACGGGATCTATCACCAGCCAGCCGCGACTGGAGAACATGATGTTTTCATGATGCAGATCGCCATGTAGCCCACGCAGTTCCGAGGCATTGCTCATCATTTGATCGGCTATAATCGCCGCGTGGACGTAGTCAGTTTGACAACCTGCGTTTTGATCATCGCGCGCCCGCTGAAACAAAGCTGCAAAGCGATCCCGGATCGGGAGAAGGGCAGAAGGCAGGGGTTCCTCAGATGCGGCATACAGCTTCGCCATTAGTTCCGCTGCAATTTCGGTCGCCTGGTAGTCGCCGTGCTCGGCAACGATGTGAGAGAGCATTCGCTCCCCGGCATATTCGAGCAACATCAGATTGTTCTCACGACCGAGCAACCGGACTGCTCCCCTCCCATTGCGCCATACCAGATAGTCGGCCCCGCGCAGTTCATCAGCAATGTCTTCTATAGGTTTCAATCCCTTGACGATTGCAGGAGTCCCGTCTGGCAATGAAACTTTCCAAACGAGGCTGGAAAAGGTGTCCGCAATGAGAACAGGTTGCGAAACGTGCCAATGAGCAGGAAAAACAGGCGGCATGAACATCAACCCCAAGTCAGAGGGTCCAATCGCAGATAGAAGGCAAGGCGTTCGCGGTCGGGGGCTTCGATCCCCAATACATTGAATAGGACAGCGAAGGCGCGCTCTGCTTCATCTGGCGCTGCCCAGTTCTCTTCGGCGTTAGCAATCATGAGTGCCAAATCGGCATAGCGATCTGCTGTTCCGAGCCGCCCAAGGTCGATCAGACCCGTGCATTGAAGAGTTTTAGGGTCCACCATGAAGTTCGGCATGCAGGGATCACCATGGCAAACAACCATATCGGTGCGCTCTTGGTCGAGCCGCACCGGTAGCTCTCGTTCGACACGAGCCAAAAGATCGAGCTGCGGCGTACTCTTGTCCTCGTCCGGTAAGAAGTCGGGATTGACGGCATTGCGGGACACCACATCAACGGCGCGTCCGAACATTCGCGACAGCCTGCGCTCAAACGGACATTGATCAACCGATAGGCTGTGAACAGCGCCAAGTTGCTGCCCCATTGACGGCCACGCTTTGAGCAAATCCGCTCCAGACAGATCAGCCGCCGGTACTCCCGGAATTGCCGTTATCACCAAGCATGCACCCTCCTGTTCCTCCTGCCAGTTGATGACCTCGGGGCAAGCCACACCTCGACCTTTGAGCCAAATGAGGCGGTCACGCTCTCCAGCGAGCTCACCGCGGCGGGAAGCAGGTGCGATTTTCGCGAAGGCATGCCCGTCACCACGTCGAAAAACAAAATCACCAGATTCTCCGCCTCTGACAGGCAACCAGTCAGAATGCGATTCACCAAAAAAAATATTAGTTCGATTCAATGGAGGTTCCTTCAGTTTTCTGATGAAGCGCGAATATAGAGAAATATCCCGAATGTGCAGTTAACGAATTCTTGCGGTTTCTTTCAGCGCCGCCAATACCGCCAGCCCGTCGCGCAAGGGGCGCGGCTCGTGTGTGCGGATGAAGTCAGCTCCACCTGCGGCGGCGGCAAGCTCTGCAGCGAGTGTCGCGGCCCCGACATCCCCCGGACCACGGCCTGTGAGCGCGCGCAGAAAGGATTTGCGCGAAACAGACAGAAGCACCGGCAAATCGAAGCGCAGCCGCAATTCATCGAACCGCGCCAGCACCGAGAGCGAGGTTTCGGGAGCAGCCCCCAGAAAAAACCCCATGCCGGGATCAAGGACAAGGCGGTTGCGTTTGATACCGGCACCCGTCAGCGCCGCGATGCGCGCGTCAAAGAACGCCGCAATGTGATCCATGATGTCGCCAGCGGGTGCCTCGCGCCGATCTGCCTGCCCGTCTTGCACCGAATGCATAACGACGAGTTTGGCAGATGATTTCGCCAATTGCGGATAGAACGCAGCGTCTGGAAAACCGCGAATATCATTGAGATAGGCCACACCACGCGACAAGGCATAGGCTTGCGTCGCGGGTTGATAACTGTCGAGCGAGACGGGAATGCCATCTGCCTTGAGCGCGTCCAGCACCGGCGCGATACGCGCGATTTCTGTGTCGGACGAAACAGGCGCGGCGTCGGGATTGCTGGATGCCGGACCGAGGTCGATCACATCTGCCCCCTCGGCCATCAGCTTACGCGCCTGCGCAATGGCTGCGTCTGGCGCCAGATACCGGCCTCCATCGGAGAAACTGTCCGAGGTTATGTTGACGATGCCGAAAATGATGAGCGATTTATTCATGGGGGCTTCTATAATAATAATAATCGAGCATGAGTCTCATACGGATGCTCGGGTCGAAAGGGAATCCCCAGGCGAGTAACCTGTTTGCGGTGATCCATTAGCTGCAGGAGCAGAATAGCATACATCTGGAAGCAAAGCCAGGAAAGCGGCCTATGGAGCTGTGCGGCAGCGCTCAGTAGGCAATTTTTCAAAATATTGTTAAGCCTTTTCTGAGCATGGTATTTTTCATGGTATTACCAATTAGCAGGAAAATAAGCCATTGAATATAAAAGATAAAAATGTCTTGTTTACAATAGAGTGGGGGGGGTCAGCCTGCCGCCTTGGGCCGGGTGATGTCGTACTTGCCCGCCGCGAACTCGGTTACCGTCCAGCCCAGCGCGACCAGCTCCGGCAACGCCTCGCGCACCCGCTGGCGGCGCTTGCGCATGGTCGAACCACTGGCCTCTGACGGCCAGACATATTAATATTTAGTTTACTAATTATTTTAAATATGAAATTATCAAATAAACGGGATTCGATTATAAATTCATGAAAAATTATTTTGTTCTTGTTTTAGTCGGATTTGCTGGTTTTATCTCCGCCGCAGATAATTGGGTTGCTTCACTTCTTTTACCTGACATATCTGAAGATTTCGGTATTTCAATTTCTCAAGTAAGTATAGTTTTAACTGCCTATTTAATTCCATATGGGGTACTTCAACCTGTCTATGGTTATTATAGCGATCGGTATGGTAGAAAAAAAATACTATTACTACTCATGCTTTGCTTATCAATCTCCACTCTATTGTGTTCGATAGCGCCCAATATTGCTCTACTTACTGTATGTCGATTTATCACAGGGTTATTTGCAGCAGGGATTATTGCAGTTTCATTAGGGATTTTAGGAGAGTTATACGAAAAAGAAATTTTAACTAAATTTGTTGGAATTTTTCTTGGTTTAATATTTTTAGGCCAGGGATTAAGTTCAGCAGTTGGTGGGTGGTTAATTGAAATAAGCAATTGGAGAAATATATTTATATTATTTTCAATATTATCCTTATTGTCATTTTTTTCCATCTTTTGCTTACCTTCAAGTGGCTATATAAATACAAAAAAATCGGCATTTATCAAAGCTATTTGTTCATTACTAGCACAGAATACATTACGTAAAATTTACTTTCTTGCATTCTGTAATGGTTTTATTGTGCTTGGGACATATTCTTATATTGGTGCTTATTTTTCAACTTCTCTTAGTGTTGATTATAGATATGTCGGTATTGGTCTTATGTTATTTGGTATTATTTGCTTTATGACGGGGTTTCTTAATAGATTTTTTTTGAAAAATATTGCAAATAGGAAAGTATTAATATCAGGGTTTTTTTGTTCGGTAATCTTGTTACTTATGCTCATGTGCCATAACATACTTCTGACTTATTTCGCAACAATGTTTCTTGGAATGGGATATATTTTAGTTCAATCAATTCTTGCGAGTAGAGCGCTTGAGCTTGCGTTAAATGATAAAGGTCTATCATCAGGTATAATTGGTGTCGCCATTTTTGGCGGAGGGGGGATTGGTACTTACCTGGGAAGTTTGGTATTAGATGTTTCTGAATATCAAATGCTATTTTTATTATTTCTTTGTTTAATTGCGGTTCCGCTTTTGATTTCTATGTGTAGCAAGGATGTTTAAAGTTAATTTATTCAACTAGAATTGGATTCTAGTAACAATGTAATGATGGATGTCGGTATGGTTACATTGAATCCTTTAATAGTCAATCCATGAGTGAATTTTGAATTTATCGTTTTATTTATTCTAATAACATAACTGTTTCTATCGAATTTTAGTAAACTTATTACATTGAAATCTAAATTAATTTCGGAAAAATTGTTAATTAGCTTATAAAAACTTTCTTTGACAGAGAATATTGATGGCTAAATTATCTCCAAAAAAAGAACAAATACTGACTACTGCCGCGCGGTTGCTGGCGACACGGGGCGGGGTGAATTTCAGTATGCGGATAGTGGCAGATGAAATGGGAATACGGCTAAGTAATCTGCAATATTATTTCCCTACGCTGGAAAAACTCTTTAGCGCGCTGGTTGAAAATATGCTGCTACTGGTTGAGCGGAAAATAAATCTTGCGCTAAAAAGTGATGCTGAAACGATGAGTGTACTGATAGATATCATTTGCTCAGAACTTGATGATGTTTACAATTGTCAGTTAATGTGGGAAATCTGGGCACTATCTGAACGAACCACAGAAGCTCATCATGCTATTGATTTGTTTTATCAGGAATATTTAAAAAAAATAGCTTGTTTCGTCCAATCACAGAATACTTTACTCAATAATGATGAAATACAGCGGCGTGCATTAATCATTGTTAGCTTGCTCGAAGGTATATGGGTGGTTGCGGGGAAAAAACGCTCAGGCATTGAGTTGGATACAATTAAGGCAGATTTACTGCATACGATTAATCTGATTATCAGCAGCACCTGATCACGATGCGCAATATATTTATAAAACAAATTGAGCAGTAATTTAAACCAAATATAGTCGGCCATTAGCAAATTGAAATTCTGCTCAGGTTATCAGATTATTTGGCTAATCAGATAATAAAATCAGAAAAATCCTGATTATATGAAAGCCGGAAAAAGCTCTCTTGCTCTTTCCGGCCTTATTTTTGCTGAATAATTTATTTTTTATATCGGATAAACTGTCAGCCACTGTCCCTGCTGAATATCAGTTTGTGCGGGAATATCGATTAATACCTGTGCATTCACGCAACCGGAAAGCATATGTGAACCCTGTTTATTTAATGGAATAACCTCCGGACCAATATTGGTAAAGCGCAAGGTTCCGCGCAGGAATTCGCGTCGTTTTTGCCGGTTCGGGGTTATGCTGAAAGCAGCTTTGGCCTGATAGCATTCGGGTAGTGCTTGCAGAATATGGCGCCCGGCGGCTGTTTGCAGTGCCGGTAGTCCAAGCAGTTTGAAGGTAACAAAGCTGGCTACCGGATTGCCGGGCAGAAGCATGACACGACATTCACCGATACTGCCCCAACCGAAGGGCTTACCCGGTTTTATCGCCAGTTTCCAGTGTTCTATACTGCCTAATTGTTGCAGTGCCGGTTTAACCAGGTCACGATCACCTACAGAAGCGCCACCGGAAATAATAATGCTGTGGCTGCTGGTGGCGGCTTTGGAAAGGGTTTCGGTGATGATATCGAGATTATCCGGCAGAATACCGCCGTCAATGATTTCAATAAATGTGTAAGTTTGAAGACAGGCCAGCAACATGGGGCGGTTACTATCATATATCTGATGCTGCTGTAACTGGCTATTGCCGCTTACTAGTTCATCACCGGTGGTAAATACACTTACACGCAGTTTTTGGTAAACCTGTAGTTCACTGAATCCCTGTGAGGCTGCCAGTCCGATTGCCTGAGCATTAAGTAATGCACCTTTTTCCAGTAAAGTTGTCCCTTGTTTCAGCTCTTCGCCCTGACGGCGAATATTTTCATTGGCAACGGGTGTGCTGGTGCAGCTGAGGGTGAGTCCTTCAACGCAGGTGTTCTCCTGCATAATTACTGCATCAGTATTGACCGGAATTCCGGCACCAGTGTAGATACGCATAGCCTGACCGTGTTGCAGTGTTAGCTGTCGTGTATCTCCTGCTGCGGCTATATCGGTTAGTTGCCATTCAGAGCAATCGAGTCCGCATATCGCATAGCCGTCCATAGCGCTGTTGTCGAATGCGGGAGAGTCTGTAGTAGCTATAATACTTTGGGCGAGAATGCGCCCGGCAGCATGGTTAAGCGGTACGGTTTCAGTTTCGACTATGCGGCTTGCCTGTTGCAACAGGGTTTCCTGCCCTTGGTAAAAATCCATCATAAGGTTGTTTCTCCGCTGCGCATGCTGGTAAACATTGCGCTGCTGTTATAGTTGGTAAACGGAATATCGTCGGCAAAAGTAACGATAGCATGCCGGTATGGCAGAATGACGGAGCGGACACTGTGTTTGCCAGTGCTGTTAAGCTGTTGCCGGATATGCTGTAAGTGACGACGCCGCATCTGACAAACGACAGGGTGCAGAGTGAAAGAATCTGCGGCGCAAACAATATCAAGTTCAGGCTGGCTGGATAGTTTCTGATACAAACCGGCAATGATATCGGTGTTGAGTAATGGCAGGTCACACGGTACTATTTGCAGATATTCAATAGCTTCCGGTAAATGTTGTGCAGCACTGATGATACCGGCAAGTGGCCCCATCCCGCTATAGGCCGGCAAATCAGAATATACGGGATAGCCGTATTTTTCTATTCGGGCAATATCCCGGTTGGCACTGATAATAATGTGCTCGCTGCAGTGACCAAGCTGATGCAGAATATGTTCCAGCAATGGCTGACCATTTAGTGTCAGCAGGGCTTTATTGGCACCACCTACACGGGTACCGAGTCCGCCGGCCAGAATAATCAGCCCGAGATTTGCATTTATTCCCATGACTGTGTGCGCAGCCGGTCTGTATGTTTCATTTCTACCCAGTGCTGCAGACCATTGGCAAAACATTCTTTTTTCCAGAATGGTGCTTCGGTTTTGAGGTAGTCCATAATAAAATGATTGGCCTGATAAGCATGTTCGCGATGGCCGCTGGCAGTAAGTACCAGTACTATTTGTGCGCCTATTGGTAATTCACCCACACGATGAATGACGCAGGCGTAGGGTAAAGACCAGCGTTCGCTGGCACGGGTGATGATTTTGCTGATTTCATGCTCGGTTACTTCCGGCATATGAGTGAGATACAGATGACTCAGTGGTTGCTGCGGGTTATCGTTGCCGCGCACTTTACCAATAAAACTGACTACAGCTCCGCAATCCGGAGCACTTTTTTCAGCCAGTGCCAGTTCCTGACTGAGGTTGAAGTCTTCTGTCTGTATTTGTATGCGTGTCTGCATTTTAACCTCCGGTTACTGGTGGTAGCAGTGCGATGCTGTCTCCGTCTCTAATAACTGTGTTGCCATGCTGAATAATATTATTTACAGCAATTTTATATACTTTTCCCTCGGCTAATACCTCGGAGAACGGTATTCCGCGCTGCCGCAGATAGGCGAGCAGAGTATTGCTGTCATCAAAACTGCATGCAAGCTCTTCCTGTGCCATGCCCAGTTCTTCGGCAAAGCGTGCCAGATAAATAACCGTAATCATGATAAAGACATAGTTAAACCAATAATCGTTTATTATGCCGTGTTTTTTCTTTTTATGGCAGATAGCTGCTGCCAATGCTATTGGATTTAAGTAATAATTTAGGATAAAATGCCGTTCTTTTCTTAATTATTCCAATCATTTGCCTTATTCTGAAATTTTTTCTGATAACAGGCTTTTACCTATCTCATGCTGATTGACCGCTTCAACAGACGTATTGATTATTTACGAATTTCGGTAACGGATAAATGTGATTTGCGCTGTACTTATTGTATTCCGCAGGGATTTACAGAGTTTGAAAAACCGGTCAACTGGCTGTCGTTTGCTGAGATTGAGCGTGTTGCCGGCGCATTTGCCCGTATGGGCGTGTCACGTTTCCGTTTAACCGGCGGTGAACCGCTATTGCGCAAAAATCTGCCCGATCTGGTTGCACGGCTGGCGGCATTGCCTGGGGTTTCAGATTTGTCGTTAACCACCAATGGCACGCAACTGGACAGGTTTGCCTATGATTTACGCAAAGCGGGACTAAACCGGCTGAATGTGAGTCTGGATTCACTGCGGCGTGAATGTGTACAGGAGATTTCCGGTAAGGATAGCTTTGATAAGGTAATAAATAGTCTTCAGACGGCACGCGATGCAGGCTTTGAGCAGATTAAAATTAATATGGTGCCGCTGCCGGGGGTTAATACCGGTGATATAGAGGATATGGTGGCGTTCTGTATTGCCAATGGCTTTATTCTGCGCCTGATTGAAGTAATGCCGATGGGTGTAAGCGCCCGCGGACTGGATTATTTTAATTTACTGGAACTGATTGAAAATTTGCGCCCGAAATATCAGTTGCATGAAAGTAAACGTGTCTATGGCGGCGGGCCGGCTAAATACTGGGAAAGTGCGGATGGCCGATTTACTTTAGGACTGATTACGCCACGTTCCCAGCATTTCTGTGCCACCTGTAACCGGGTACGTATGTCTGTTGATGGGACATTGTATTTGTGTCTGGGGCAGGAACAGAGTATGGCATTAAAACCTTTATTAATGGCAAATTGTTCTGATGCTCTGCTGGAGCAGGCAATTCAGCAGGCAGTGGATTTAAAACCGGAAAAACATGAATTCAATGAAAAACCGGATAAAATTGTGCGCATTATGGCCAAAACCGGTGGTTAGTATCTTGGTTATTGCAGTTACCGGAAAACAAAAGCCCGCTCAGGAGAGCGGGCTTTTGTTTTAGAAATAAATCAGAACAGGATGAGTGTCCACGGTAACAGATAAGTTTGTACGACGGTAAATAAGCCGGCGATTACACAGAAAAGCAGGCTATGACGTACAGTAAAGCGGAACAGATCTGATTCTTTACCGGCCAGACCTACAGCAGCGCAGGCAATGGCAATAGACTGCGGTGAAATCATTTTACCGGTTACACCACCAACTGAGTTAACTGCTACAGCCAGTACCGGATCCATACCTACCTGCATAGCAGTATTAGCCTGCAGGGCGCCAAACAGAGCATTGGCAGATGTGTCTGAACCGGTGAGGAAAACGCCTACCCAGCCAAGGAATGGTGAGAAAAACGGAAATGCTTTGCCGGTATCAGCCAGTGCCAGAGCCAGAGTGGAGGAAAGACCGGAATAATTAACCACGTATGCAAAAGCCAGTACTAATCCGATAGACAGTACCGGATAGCGTAAGTCGTACAGAGTATGTTTGAATGTGTCGACAGCCAGACGTGGTTTTATTTTTAATAGCAATATGGAAATAATGGCAGCCAGCAGTATGGATGTGCCCACTGCTCCTAACAGATTAAGTTTAAATTCGGCTGCGATAGGGGTGTTTTCCGTTACGATAGGTGCGGTTTTAATCACCAGATTATCAAGCCACGGCCATTGAATTTTAATCAGGCTGAATGAGTTAAACCATTCTTGCAGTGGTTTGATTGTCCAGACTGCAACACAAACGGTCAGAATAATGAAAGGCGACCAGGCCAGGGCAATTTGTTTGGCGCAGTATTCTGAAGTACTGCGTTGTTTTTCAGGCTGCTGCATGCCGCTGAACGTAAATATCTGTTTCGGCTGCCAGACCCGAAGAAACAGTGCCAGACACACCATACTAACCAGGGCAGATGTAACATCCGGCAATTCAGGCCCGACAAAATTGGCTGTGATGAACTGGGTAGCGGCAAAAGAAACACCGGAAACCAGTAAAGCAGGCCATGTCTGACGAATACCGCGCATCCCGTCCATGATGAATATCAGATAAAACGGAATAACGACAGACATCATAGGTAACTGCCGGCCGGCAAGCTGGCCGATATGAAATGGGTCAATACCTGATACTTGTCCGCCAACCAGAATCGGAATGCCCAGTGCGCCGAATGCTACTGGTGCAGTATCGGCAATCAGACACAGGCCGGCTGCATATAATGGTTTGAAACCAAGACCTACGAGTAGTGCTGCACTGATGGCAACAGGTGCACCAAATCCGGCTGCACCTTCCAGAAAAGAACCAAAGCAAAAACCAATCAGCAGCAATTGCAAACGCTGATCTTTAGTAATGGACAGAATAGATGAGCGAATGATGTCAAACTGCCCGCTTTTAACCGTAAGATTATAGAGAAAAACAGCGGTAATAATAATCCAGGCAATTGGCCACAGACCATAAAAGAAACCATACAAGGCTGAGGACAGGGCGAGAGCAACCGGCATTTTATATGCGGCAACAGCCACGATAATCGACAGAATCAGCGTAATGGCTCCGGCAACGTGGCCTTTCATGCGCAAAACAGTGAGTGCTGCAAAAAAAAATATAATTGGTAAAAGGGCTGCCAGCAATGTGAGATAAATGCTGTTACCTAATGCCGAGTAACTTTGTACCCATTGGTGCATATATTTCTCCTCAATGTATGAGTCTGTGTGTGATAAGTTGATTGGTATGTGCGTTTTTGAAAATGCTGAGTACTATTAATTTTTTTAATGCTAACTAATGCATAATGCCTTGCAGGCTGTTACTTTAAAAAATAAAAATGTTAACGTCAATGTTTGTATTTTATATTTTAATCTTTGTAATTAAAGCCGATGCGGCTGAATAAGTCTTTTTTCTGCTCAACCAGAAGATAAATTTTCAATGATAATATATTAATTATTTATTTTGTTTGATTTTAGTATCTGAGAAAGCAGATTATTTTTAATTATGGTCTGGTTTGATCAGGTGATTTATAACTATATTGTTAATTTGATGTATGCTAGTGATAGTAGAGTTTAATTACTGTCTGTATACTGATACAGCAGAATGATAGATGTACAGTACTTGATTGCTGTACGGCAAGAATAATATGAATATTGTGCTGGCGCAGAAATGCAGCTGTTTGTATACCGATTGTCTTTTATCAGCCAAATTTAGGTAATAAGGAGAATTCCGGCACTGGCAATAAAATTGTGTTTGTCACAAAGTTGTCATGTTGGTCTTTTACAATAAGTCAGGATAATTCCTAAAATTAGGGAGAAAGCTGTGTCTGCTTCGTCTGCGGCTTCGTCGTCTGGGGCAATTATGTCTGTATCTAGTAAAACCAGTAAAGTAAGTAAAATTTTATTCCTGCTGATACTTATGGGCGGTCTGACCTATGCCGGCATTTGTATTTATCATGATTTGCAGGGAATTCCCACTTCTTCATTGCTGGTATATGCCTTATTAACAGTGGCACTTCTGATTGCGCTGGCGTTTGAGTTTGTGAATGGTTTTCATGACACCGCTAATGCAGTGGCCAGTGTTATCTATACACGTTCGCTTAAACCTAATACTGCGGTAATCTGGTCCGGAACGTTCAATTTTCTCGGGGTAATGCTGTCTACCGGTGCCGTGGCTTATGGTGTGATTTCTTTACTGCCGGTGGAGCTGATTCTGCATATGGGCAGTGATGTTGGCTACGCGATGATTTTTGCTTTGCTCTCAGCAGCCATTATCTGGAATCTGAGCACTTGGTGGCTTGGCTTACCGGCTTCCAGCTCGCATACCCTGATTGGCTCAATCATCGGTGTAGGGGTGGCTAATCAGCTGATGTCGGCACATCAGGGAACCAGCGGCGTAAGCTGGAATCAGGTAATTAATGTTGGGGAATCGTTATTATTTTCGCCGTTACTCGGTTTTATTCTGGCTGCTTTACTGTTAATTCTGTCTAAAAAATTATTGCGTATCCCTGCTTTATATAAAGCACCGGAAAATGATATGCCACCACCCTGGCCGATTCGTCTGCTGCTGATTTTTACCTGTACTACAGTAAGTTTTGCCCATGGCTCAAATGACGGACAAAAGGGTATGGGTCTGATTATGCTGATTCTGATTGGTACCGTGCCCATGGCGTATGCTCTTAACCATACTGTACCCAAGGAAGAATGGGCAAAATTTTCAGCTCATTCAGTGGCTGCACAGAAAACCATCCATGATTTGCTGCCAGCGGGCTTTGTGTTGCAACAAGGTACAGATGTGCGGGCACAGGTCACAGCTTTAGTGGAAAATAAACAGGGTACGCCGCAACAACTGGACGCACTGGCTCAGTTGGTAGAAATTGTGGCGCATGATGTGAGTAAAAGCGACAGTCTGCGTAATTTACCGCCTGAACAGGTAGGTAATATCCGCAACGATATGTATCTGGTGTCTGAATCAATGACCTTGTTGCAAAAAAATGCCCTGGTTCATCAATACAGTCTTAATCCGATACAGATGGACAGTTTAAAGACATATCACACGTCAATTGATCATGCCACTAAGTATATTCCGGTTTGGGTAAAGGTACTGGTTGCACTGGCACTCGGACTGGGTACCCTGGTTGGTTGGAAACGGATTGTGGTAACAGTGGGTGAAAAAATCGGCAAAACCCATTTGTCCTATGCACAGGGTGCTTCTGCGGAATTGGTAACGGCCGCGCTGATTTTTGCTGCTGATCGCTTTGGTCTGCCAGTAAGCACAACACATGTACTGACTTCCGGTATAGCCGGTACGATGGCTGCCAATAAAAGTGGCCTGCAAAAATCCACAATTCGTAATCTGGTGATGGCATGGGTGCTTACTCTGCCGGTTTCCATTCTGCTGGCCGGAGGCTTATTCTGGTTTTTTCGGATGATTTTCTGAGTATGTATTACTATTTGTGTTCTGAGTGGTTATAAACTCTGTAATAATTTGCCAAATGCTCTTGCATGGTACGGTATTTCACAGTTTAATGTCGGTTTAGTGGTGGCTGTGCTGGTGCACGTCATAGATACTTGCTTCCTCCCGTTATTACGGGGCATACAAATTGGAAATCGTGTATGAAAAAATTACTGGTATTGTCAGCTATCGTAAGCTTGCTGATAGTTGCCTGCTCGGATGCCGGTACAGCAAATAAAGATGCTGCTTCCAATAACGGAGTCATGAATCCAACTGATCAGCTTAATATCTATAACTGGTCTGACTATGTTGATCCCGATACAGTAAAAAATTTTGAAAAAGAAAATAATATCAAGGTTCGTTACGATTATTATGATAGTAACGAAACATTAGAGGCCAAGATTCTGATTGGTCGTTCCGGCTATGATCTGGTTGTACCATCCATTGCCAATGTCGGCCGGGAAATTAAAGCCGGTGCTTACCGGCCGGTAGATAAAAGCCAGCTGTCCTATTACAATAATATCGACCCGAATCTGTTGAAAATGATGGATAAGGTAGATCCGGGTAATAAATATGCAGTGCCTTATTTCTGGGGTATTAATACTATCGGTATCAATACCGCTATGGTAGAGAAAGCACTTGATGGCAAATTACCGGATAATCTCTGGGATCTGGTATTTAATCCGGAATATACGCATAAGCTGAAAAATTGCGGTATTTCTCTGTTTGACAGCCCTACAGAGCTGTATCCGCTGGCTTTGCATTATTTAGGTAAAGATCCGAACAGCAGTGAACCGGATGATATCCGTGCTGCAACCAATCTGATTAAATCTGTACGTAATGATGTGAAACGTTTTAGCTCATCAGGCTATATTGATGATATGGCTCGCGGTGATCTGTGTGTGGCTACCGGTTACGGTGGTGATTTAAACATCGCTAAAAAACGTGCTGAGGATGCCAAAAGTGGCGTGCATTTACAGGTGCTGGCACCGAAAGAAGGGGTTGGAATCTGGGTTGATTCGTTTATGATTCCTAAAGATGCCCAGAATGTAGCCAATGCTCTGAAATACATCAATTACACACTCGAACCTAAAGTTGCAGCGAAAAACGGTAATTATGTGACTTTTGCACCAGCCAGCAAACCGGCACGGGCACTGATGAGAAGTGAAATTGGTAGCGACCCCAGCATATTTCCTACTCAGGAAGTACTGGATAAGAGTTTTATCGTATCACCGAAATCACAGGATGCTGTGCGTCTGGCTGTGCGCCTGTTCCAGCAGGTAAAAGCAGGGCAGTAGTTGTTTGATATACGCACATGCAGGTTTCAATAAAAAACGAATCGTTCCGGTTCGTTTTTTATTTAGGATGATTAGTTTATCTTGGAGAATCATCGGAACATAACACTCTTTGTAAGAGTGTAGTATGCTGGTAATGGCAGAATCGTTATAGATATTAGCTGTCAGAATATGGGTAAACACTTATAATCAGAGGCTACAGCGCCAGTTCTGATTGTTGAAGGTCAGACAAAATTTGAGAGTGAATATCAGCATATTTTCATATAGCAAATAGTAAATCAATGAAATTATCAGTCATTATCGGAAGTAATGGTTTTTTATTCATTTAAAATAAAAGTTTGTTCTGAAATTTTTACGTTTAACCTTTAGTCTGACTGGCTGCTCACGGCCGGATAAAAAGTGTAAAGGGCAGCAGCGTTAGCGGGATAAAGGTTTTAAAGTTTTAAATTGGATGGTTATGAAAATTTTAATTTGTAATGATGACGGTTATTTATCAGATGGGATCGCTTTACTGGCACAGGTAGCATCTAAATTTGCTGAAATAAGAGTTGTTGCTCCGGAAAGTGATCAGAGCGGCGTAAGCAATTCATTTACTCTGAACCGGCCTCTGTCGATTAAAAAAGCCGCAAACGGATTTTATTATGTTAATGGCACACCAACCGACTGTATCCATGTAGCTATGCATACCATGACTGACTTTAAACCTGATTTGGTTTTGTCCGGTATTAATCATGGTGCCAATATGGGTGATGATGTGCTGTATTCCGGTACAGTGGCTGCGGCTACTGAAGCCTTTCTGATGGGTATACCCGCACTGGCATTTTCAATTAATGATCGCAGCGGTGAGTATTGGGCAACGGCTGAAAAAGCCGTCATGACTATTCTGGAAAAAGTATGTGTACAGCCCCCGGCTGAACCAGTTTTATGGAATGTTAATATTCCGGCTGTAAAAGCAGAATCAGTGCAGGGCTATCGTGTGGCTAAACTGGGGCGCCGACACCATGACCAGTGTATCGTGCCGTATAGCAGTCCTCGCGGCGAAACCCTATATTGGATTGGTGGCGTAGGTGCCGCTGATACTCGCTGGCAGGAAACTGATTTTAGTGATAACGAAGCAGGTTTTATTACCATTACGCCATTATCGCTGGACTTAACTAATTATCAGCAAATGGGTGCAGTCAGTACATTTTTACACGACATACAATGGTGACAGAAGTGGGACAGGGCGTAAGCTGGACCGGATATGAATTCCGGCGTGCACGAATGGTAGAACGGCTGAAACAGATGGGTATTACCCGTGCTGAAGTATTGTCTGCTATGTCTGCTGTGCCCCGGCATGTATTCGTTGAAGAGGCTTTGCGCTCTCATGCTTATGATGATATGTCTCTGCCGCTGGGTTTAGGGCAAACTATTTCCCAGCCATATACGGTCGCAGTCATGACGCAGTTATTGTTTGCCAGACGGCCAATACAAAATAATCTGCGGATACTGGAAATCGGTACCGGTTGCGGTTATCAGACAGCTATTTTACAGGCACTGGGTTTACGTGAAATTTACTCAATAGAGCGTTTGCGTCCGTTACATGAGCGTGCCAAACAGAATTTACGTGCAGTACGTTTACTGGCTCATGCACGGCTGGTCTGTGGAGATGGTTATCTGGGTTTGCCGCAGGAAGCACCTTTTGATGGCATTATACTGACAGCTGCGCCGAAAGAGGTGCCTTTGCCTTTATTACAGCAACTTTCAATTGGTGGGCGTATGGTTTTACCTCTGGATGAAGGCGGGGTGCAGTTTTTATGGGTAATCGACAAAACTGCTGAAGGTTTTCAGGAAACCTGTGTGCAACAGACTTTATTTGTACCATTGGTAAATGATAATTAAACCAAAAGCATTCTGTCATTTGATTTTTGCCGGTTTACATAGCCACTTGAATCCAGGCATAGATACAATGCCTGTCAAACTGACTGATCCCCTTTACTGTCAGAAGAGCCTGAAAGAGTAAACGGGATCACAGTATCAAATAACTGAACACCATTAAATGTATAAAAATAGCTAACGTTATGAAATAACGAATAAATAATATAGGTTATGACCAAACCGGTTGCTACTGTGCATTGCCTGATGAAAAACTCAGTAAATAGCGTAAAATAATCTTGTCTTAATATTTTTTAATGAAAAAAATAATGATAGCAAAGAGTTATTGCTAAACAATACAGAAAAAGCTGGAAAAATTCTTTGGCTCCTTCCGGCTTAATCTGAATAGTACTGATTCACTATGTTATATAAAGTGATTTGGCTGTCAGAAACAGGTAAATCACAGTAATCTGGGAAAATAACTATGAAAGTAGCAGTATTCGTTGAACCTGGAAAAGTAGCTATACGGGAAATGGAAAAGCCGGTTATTCAGAAACCTACTGATGCCATTATTCGCATTGTTCGTGCCTGTGTTTGCGGTTCTGATTTATGGTGGTATCGCGGAATCAGTACCTGTGAGCCGGAACGAATTGTCGGCCATGAAGCTATTGGTGTTGTTGAAGCTACCGGCAGTGCAGTAACTCATGTCCGTAATGGTGATTTTGTTATTGTACCGTTTACGCATGGTTGTGGTCATTGTGCTGCCTGTAAGGCAGGTTTTGACGGTAATTGTCAGAATAAAGAAGATGAGCGCAACGGCGGGTATCAGGGTGAATATCTGCGCTTTACTAATGCAAACTGGGCTTTGGTGAAAATTCCTGGTCAGCCGCAGGATTATTCAGATGCTGTTTTGAATTCGTTACTTACCTTGGCCGATGTTATGGCTACCGGTTATCATGCTGCTGCCAGTGCTGAAGTAAAGCCGGGAGATACGGTAGTGGTGATGGGCGATGGAGCGGTTGGGCTGTGCGGAGTCATCGCGGCGAAACTGCGCGGCGCTGAACGAATTATTGCAATGAGCCGCCATCCTGACCGAGCAAAACTGGCAGAGGAGTTCGGAGCAACTGATATTGTGCCTGAGCGTGGCGATGAAGCGGTAGAAAAAGTGTTGTCGCTTACCCGGCAGGCTGGTGCTGATGCAGTATTGGAATGTGTGGGAACTCAGCAATCACTGCAAACAGCAGTTGCAGTAGCCCGTCCCGGAGCAATTGTTGGTTGTGTTGGTATACAGCATGACACAGAAATTAAAACTAGCGATGTTTTCTGGCGGAATATTGGATTACGCGGCGGTATTGCCAGTGTCACCACTTATGATAAAAATTTATTACTGCAAGCTGTGTTAAATGAAGAAATTCAGCCGGGGAAAGTATTTACCCATCGGTTTGATTTAACCGATATTCAGGCTGCCTATCAGGCTATGGATCAGCGTCAGGCAATTAAATCATTAGTTATTGTCAGCCATGAATAATAGATAACTCTCGCAGCTTAACAAGCTGCGAGAGTTATCTGTATGAACGGCAACGCTTATTCTATCTATCTGATCAGAAAATTCCCTTCATACCTTCCGGTGTATAGCGTTCACCCTGAATATTGATATGATTTTTCAGCTCGTTCAATGTCTGAATATCTGCTGTATCCAGTTTTAACTGGCAAGCCTGATTATTTTCATTCAGGTATTTTTCACTTTTGGTTCCCGGTATCGGTACAATATGTTCCCATTGAGCGAGCAGCCAGGCCAGTGCGATTTGACCCATAGTGCAATTATATTTAACAGTCATGGGTTCTAATGCCTGAAGCAAACGTTTGTTATGTTCCAGATTATCATCTTGAAAACGTGGGTTGGTACGGCGGAAATCATTTTCAGCCAATTCATTTTTATTCTGAATTTTACCGGTCAGAAAACCGCGCCCGAGAGGTGAGTAGGGTACAAGACCGATATTCAATTCTTTTAGTAATGGCAGCACTGAATCATCTTCTATATGACGTGTCCACAGAGAATATTCTGTTTGCACCACATCAACCGGATGAACTGCATGGGCACGCTGCAAAACAGGGGCAGAAACTTCACATAAACCGACATGGGCTATTTTCCCTGCCTGTACCAGTTCTGCCAGAGTCTGCATCGTATCTTCAATTGCAGCATTAGGATCTAAACGATGAATATAAAATAAATCGATCTGTTCAATGCCGAGTCTGGCCAGAGAGTCATCGCAGCATTGTTTAATATATTCAGGGTGGTTATTAATGCTGCGGTTATAGCCGGAAGTATTGTTTCTATCAATACCGCATTTGGTTGCGATAGTAAGTTGTGCCCGTACTGAAGCAGGCAGAGTTTTCAATACTGCACCGATCAGTTTTTCGTTTTCACCCCGACCATACATATCTGCTGTGTCAATCAGCGTAACACCGCTATCAATAACTTTGTGCATCATTGTGCGGGCATGTGCTGTATCCATATCACCATAAAATTCGCTCAGACCCATTGCTCCATAGCCCATTGCAGATACGGTAATGTTTTGTCCAAGTTTTCGTTGTGGTAAAGAATGGCTCATTATTTTCTATCCTCAGATTAGTTATATCTGAAACGCTTAATCAAATAATGCTTTTATTCGACTGCGGTCAGATAATTGTTAATTACTGATAGTGATAGTAAATAATTAACCTTGCTAAGAGAAATATAAAATCATTGATATAAAAAATATATCAATGATTTGAATTTCACAACCTTCCGGAAATATACATGTCACAATTGGGTATCAACTGTATTATGGTGCTTAAAATACTCAATAATAGTTTGTATCACAGTATTTTCAGCCTGCTGATGCCAGAGCAGATGTATATCGATTGATAGTTGCTGTTCATATTCAGTAGTTAATTTTTTATATACCACTCCCGGGATATGTGCCTGTGCCATAGAAGCCGGAAGTAATAACATGCCTCTGCCCATGGCAATTTCCATCAGCATGGTTAAAAAATTAGGTAATTTCGGTTGTAAAACCAGAGAAGCGGTTAAGTTGCTGATGACTTTTTGCAGTTGATCATACAATCCCGGATTTTGGTAACGTTTACACCAGTACAGAGGTAAGTCTATTACTGTATTTAAATCTATTTCATCCCGTGAACAGGCAGGGTGGTTTTCAGGTAAGGCCAGTACCAGTTTTTCCTGATAAACTAATAAACTATTTGCCTGATCATTATTCTTTTTATAATCTGAAATAATAACCAGATCAATATTACTTTTATTAAATTCAGCCAATAGCTCTTTTGAAGAGTAGTCCTGCTGCAAAAGATCGATGTTTGGCTGGAATTTATTAATAAATTCGCTGAATAGCGGAATAAAATTAAAACCCAGAATTTTAGTTATGCCAACAGTTATTCTGTCTGTTGAATAATTATTAACATTGGTTATGGCCAGAGATAAGCCTTCCAGCCAGTTTCTGGCTTTGTCTCTGAATTGTCTTCCCTGTTCTGTAAGCATTACATAGCGGGTATTACGTACTAATAAAGTAGTTTGCAGCTTTTCTTCCAGCTCTTTGATTTGCATCGATAACGGAGGCTGACTAATACCCAGTCTGCTGGCAGCCTTGCGAAAATTGCCTTCTTCACATACTGCCAGAAAATATTGCAATTGTCGGACTGTTGGCAGATGCCGGCTGTAAATGGCTGAGTTATCGAGATTATGTTCTGTCTGAGCAGGTAATTGATTATACATATTTCCCCTAATTCATTGTTGTGCATCCGTTCGTAATTAAACAGTATAAGCGCAATATTTTCGTCAATCAGACTGGAAAAGCACATCATGCGAATGTTTAATGGAAATGATTTAAAAAAATCAAATCTAAAATTAAATTATCTGCAGGTAATTATTGATATCGTCGGGAATCATAACAGAAAAGATATAGTTAATGTTAGTATGAAAGTTAACGAGAAAATATTAATTAAATCTATAGAAACTAATAATGAGAGAAATAATACCAAATAATCTGGTGTAACAATCGTATGGAAAACTAAATATATGGTTTAGAGATATCGGCTAAGCTGATTATCAATTATGCATTGGCTGGATCAGCAGAAAACAGATATTGTTGAAAATAAGTTGTGTCAGTTTCACTTATGAATTCGTTTAGCTATTTTATTTAATGGCAGAATCCCAAAGATTGTCTGCATATCTGTATTTAAGTGTTTATGTATGATGTCAAAGAAAATCTTTTTTTCACCGTTGGTGTTTACTTTGATTATTGAATTATTTGACTAATCTGTTATATACATAAGCTCTGCGCTACCAAAGGCAATTGCTATCGGAGCATTGAGCTTGTAGGTGATCATCTTATTTCATAACGAGTTTCCTTATTAATAAATTCCTGTATTTTTATTATTTATGATTATTGTTAATAAGTTGAATACCAACTAACGCTAAGATTAGATTTAACGTTGATAACAGAACACAAATGGCTATTACTCCATTCCAGGTCATGTTTTGATAAACTATACCTAATAGATAAGTGCCAATACTGCCTCCTGCCAAACACGAGAGTAAATATAAAGACGAAATCGCACCGCGCGAATTAATTGGCACAATTTTATTAAGCATGGCTATAACTAATGGCTGAATGCCAAATACAAATAAAAACAAAGCAAAAATCCCGAATCCGATAATATATATTGCTGAGCTATAACCAATAGTCACAACCGATATACATACAGCTAGCAAACAGATGATTAAGAGAGACCGTTCTTTGATAATCTGTGATAATTTACCAGTAATTATGGTGCCAATAACCGCACTTAGACCGGTAAAATTAAGCCAGCCTAAAGTTGTTGCAGACAAATAAAAAGGTGAACTTTTCAAATAAAAAGTAAGTAATGAAGATAATCCTAAATAAACAAAAAATAGCAAAAAGCCGACTAATAAAAAAATAACTACCGTTTTATCAAGTAATAATTTAATTGCCGCTAGATAAGTACCCCGTACACTATTAGTTGAAGGTTGAATTATTGAGCGTTTTATACCGTAAGGGACAAAAAGACATGTTGCAGTTATCAAACCTGCATAAATAATAAATGCAACTTGCCAGGACCAAAGATCGGTCAGCATTGCGACTATACTTCGACTAAAAATCATGCCCACAATAGAAGCTGAAATCATCATTCCCATTGCTTGTGGTAACTTATGGTTAGGCGTGTTTTTAGCTGTATAAGCGAATAATGCCGCAGGAACAGCAGCGGCAAAAAAACCGATTAATGACATGGTGACCAAATACAACGTAAAAGAATCAACAATCACCGATAAAAATAAACAACAAACAGTTCCAATACTACCGACCAAAACTAACAACTTTGTCGAAACTTTGTCCGAAAGCGGACCATAAATAAAAAAAGAAATGGCATAAAAAAAGCAAGATAAGCTGAATACATTTCTCGCTGCTAAAATATCAATATGATAGCTTTGAGAGATCTCTTGAAAAATAAGTTGGCTGATATAAACCGACCCGACTAACAGCATGATTAATAATGCTGATAACATTAAATTCGGTTTTGTCTGTACAAAATTTTCTTTAGACTTTGCTTCCATGAACAAAATCCTGATTAGCGAGTGATTGAGTTCAAGACAGGTTAACTAACAAAATAAGAATTGAGAAATATATAATTTGTTATACGAAATTCGTATTGTAGAAAAACAAGATAAACCAATGCAAAAAGCAAAGACCTCAATCATACTAATCTGATTGAGGTTGATAAATTGCAAAATAGCATAAAGGTCAGACTGAAAATGTCAGTTAAATTACTGAATTATTAAATAATATTTTGAAGCCTGACCTTTAAAATTTTAGTGTTAACAGTTAATTGGATAATGAAATATCACGCCGTCTGAATATCAATGTGGCTATCAGGAAAAAAATCAATGCATAAACAATATTGGCTGCCAAGATAATAAAAAATTCACTCTGGACAGACTGATCAACTGTTTTAGAAATTAACTCAATCAAATAGCTGTTTACATTTAATGGGCTTAATTTGTATATCCATCCGTCTTCAGGTAAATCAAGGTAGTAAAAGTTGATTATTCTCCACAGACCACTAGCAAAGAAATAATACACAATACAGCTACCGGTTATGAGTGCACTGCTGTTAAATACAGAAGAAAGCATCAGAGCAAAAGCAGTAAAAAATATTGTAATGGCTAATATGAATATGCCGTGTATTCCAGTGTACTTTAATATGATGCTAATTTCCGGCATTTGGTGAATTGTCAGTATATGTAATAATAGGGAAATGATTACAGATATAATCAGAAACACAGGCATTAATATAGTAATCGCTGCAAGTTTAGCCAGTAATATTTTGTAGCGCTGATAAGGACGGGTCAGAATAAATTTAACTGTTCCTTTGGATATTTCAGAACTTAGAATATTAGATGCATAAATAATAGAGATAAAATTAATAAATTTGTAACAAATAGTGATACTAAATAAAAAGACGCGGTCACTATCATCTTTAGAAATTGGATGTGATGTATGAGTTATAGTGCTGAAATAAATAATTAATATCAATAATAATATTATGGGTATGATAATGATATTTCGGTTTTTTTTAAGGTATTTACGCCATTCATTAATTAGTAATTTCATTTGTTGGCCTTTTGTTGATTATCGTTTTTTATGCTTTGCAGAAAAGAATTTTCCAGAGAGTAATGAGTCAGCTTCAAACCAATTAAGGGAATATCATGTTGAACAAGAAGTCTGGCAATTTCTGCACGCGGATCGTGGTCAGTTGAATCAGTTGCAATTTCAAGATTATTGAGCTGACGGGTAACCTGATACCCGTTGTTTAGCAAAATTTTTTCTGCCGGTGCTAAATCTCCGTCTACTTCGATATGAATAATGTTATTGGATTTACCCAGAAAATCACTCATTGTTCCCGCATAGACCTGTCTGCCCTGATTAACGATAAAAATATCATTAACAATTTCCTGAAGCTCAGAAAGCAGATGGCTGGAAATAATAATACTGTTTCCATGCTGGACAAAATTTTTCATCAATGTACGAAAATCTTTCATTCCTTCCGGATCAAGACCATTCATGGGTTCATCCAGAATTAATACTTTAGGCTGATGAATAGTTGCGTTTGCGACGCCTAATCTTTGGCGCATACCCAGAGAATAGCCTTTGACTTTTTGGTGTTCTGCACCTTTAAGCCCGGTTCTGGTTAATGTTTGCATTAAATCATCTTTACTGATTGACTTACGGCTCATATCAGCAAAGATTTGCAGATTATTAAAACCGGACATGTAATTATAAAATTCCGGATTTTCAATGATGGTACCAAGATTAAAAGCTGCTTTTTCAAAGTCTTTTTGTATATTGTGCCCACAGATTTTAATATCTCCGGAAGTGGGAAACATCAGACCTGTGAGTATTTTCAGCATAGTGGTTTTGCCGGCACCATTGGGGCCTAAAAAGCCCATAATCCGACCGGGTGCAATCTTGAAAGAAATGTTATCCAGAATCTTCCTGTTTTTAATCTTTTTGCTAACATTTTTAACTTCAATGAGATAATTGATTTTTCCCACTCTAAACCTTTCTTGTTCAGGGAGTTAAATTTATTGATTTTGTCGATGTTATATGAGTAAAGCAATACCTGTCTTTATGGTATACGGAATTTTTATTTTCCTTATTTATAATAATGTATTATACATAATTTAACAATATTAAAATGTCTGGTTTATTGGTGGTTTATTCAGCTGGACATGCTGAATATAAGTTGAGTGTTGCTTTTGAATCTTTTTTATATAATGAATCAGATAAATAGCTAAGCAGAAAAAAATCTGACTGAAATAATTTTTGCTGTAATCGAAATTATCTACCAGAAAAATTCTGGAATGATGTATAAATGGTCTGATTAAAGGATATCTGTTCTATAAGGATTATGTATTTGAATATTCAAGTTTGCCGTAATAGGTTGTCTGAAAAATGTTTGTATATAATGAATAATAAAAAAAGCACAGCTTATGCTGTGCTTTTTTTATTTTATTTGGCGCGGCGGACGGGGCTCGAACCCGCGACCCCCGGCGTGACAGGCCGGTACTCTAACCAACTGAGCTACCACCGCGCAAGTTTTATGCAACGCATAAAACAGAAAACTGGTGGGTGATGACGGAGTCGAACCGCCGACATTCTGCTTGTAAGGCAGACGCTCTACCAACTGAGCTAATCACCCCTGCTTGGGAAAGACGCTATTAAACCAGATATGCTGTTCGCTGGCAAGTACTAGTGATGAAAAAATTAGTTCGTTCCCTGTAGTGACCAGTTTTCAAAAAGAATTACTTTGTCTCTGGGGCCGAGTACAACCAGAGTATCTGCATTTTTAAAACGGAATTCAGAGTCAAATTTGCGTAATTGATGAGCATTGCGGCGTACTGAGAGCAGTTTTACTTTCAATTTGTCCAGCGGAAGGTCGTCTACACTTTTACCTACCAGAAAAGCATCTGGCGGCAGAGTGAAAGCCTGACGGAAATAATGGATATTCTCATCAGAGACGGTGTCATCGCTGCCGGCAAATAAACCTTCAAGTGCCTGATAACGATTTTGACGAATACGCTGCATGATTTGATAGACTTCATCAAACGGTTTGCCTGAGCTTAATAATGCCTGACTAGCGAGTGTAAGGCTGGATTCTTTCTCATCAGAAACGATATCGTCTGCACCCATATTGGTTAGCACAGGAATGTTGTCGTCGTTGGTAACGCGCACGATTACCGGCATGGTAGGGGCAATCAGCATAATATTATTGAGAATATGCTTGGCCTCTGTCATGTTGTTGATGGTAATCAGTACGGTATTGGCACGTTTTAATCCGGCTGCCTGTAATACTTCCTGCCGTTTGGCATCACCGAAGGTGACTGGTTCTCCGGCAGCTTTGGCTGTGGCAACCCGCTCAGCATCCAGATCAATGGCATAGTAGGGTGTCTCCTCCTGTTGCAGGATGCGGGCAATGCTCTGACCGCAGCGGCCGAAACCGATAATGAGGATATGGTCAGATTTGCTCATGGTATCTACCAGTATGCTCTGTAAATCAACTGCCTGTTCGTCCCAGCTGCGTTTAACCAGCAGTTTGTTGATTTTATCTGCACTTCGCATAATAAAGGGCGCCAGTATCATGGAAAGCAGAATGGCGGCAATGGCTGCCTGTTGCAGCTCAAGAGAAATGAGTTTTAATGCGCCGCTAATGGCCAGCATAACAAAGCCGAATTCACCGCCCTGAGCGAGATACAAAGCTGTTTTAATGCTGTCGCCGGTATTTTCTTTCATGTAGCGGCTAATGCCAAATAGTACCGCTGCTTTCAGAATAACCAGCAGTGCTCCCAGTATCAGTATCATTAACCAGCTTGATTGTAAAACTTGTATATTCAGTTTCATGCCGATGGTAATGAAGAAGAAGCCGAGCAGAATGTCCCGGAAGGGGCGAATGTCATCTTCTACCTGATAGCGGTATTCGGTTTCTGATATCAGCATACCGGCAACAAAGGCGCCCAGTGCCAGTGACAGACCGGCCAGCTGAGTAAGATAAGCAACCCCCAGAGTGACCAGCAAAACGTTAATCATGAAGAGTTCGCTGGATTTGGTGCGGGCAATCAGACGGAACCACATAGGCATGATTTTACTGCCGACCACCAGCAGCAGACCTAAGGCAAGTGCCATGGTAAGCAGGGCTTTGCCCATTTGCAGGATCAGACCGTCACTGCTGTGAGCCAGAGCAGGTAATAAAATCATCAATGGAACGACGGCAATATCCTGCATCAGCAGTACGCCCATAATCATGTGGCCGTAATGCTGTCCCAGTTCGTTTTTTTCTACCATAATGCGGCTGACAATAGCCGTAGAAGACATAGTCATGGCTGCGGCAAGGGTAAACGCCCATGTCAGCTGAATACGCATAGCTGCAAACAGGATAAAAAGTATCAACAGGGTAAGTGCGACCTGTAATCCGCCTAAACCAAGCACCAGCCTGCGCATGGCTTTAAGTTTGCCGATGGAAAACTCAAGCCCGATGCTGAACATAAGAAAAGTAATGCCGATTTCTCCGATAAATTCGGTGGCATGACTCTGATTAATTAAATGCAGCCAGCCAGGACCGGCTATGAAGCCAACTACCAGGTAGCCTAGCATGGCGGGAATGTGTAAACGTCGGCAGATGATAGAGGCCAAAACGGCCACCAAAAGAATCATCACGACAGGGCCAAGAGAAATATGCATAATATATTGATTTTATTTAATTAAAATTTTATTATCATATTTTAACATAGATGTTTTGGCTTGTGCGGACTTATACCTTATAAAGATACATTTTTTAACAGATTATTGTAAGAAATTGCGCAATTGTTTAAGTGCTGTCCATGCATTGGCTTTTAAATGGCTTTGACGCAATAATCGTGCAGGGTGGGGCGATATTACGTAAGGAATATTGTGCAGATTCTGTGCCAGTATTGTCTGGTCGAGCTGGCTGAATATCTGCCCGAGCAGCAGAATAGCCTGAGGCCGGATATGTTCGATCTGAGCACTCAGATAAGGCAAACAGGCTTGCAGATGCTCATCAGTAATACGCAGGCTGACATTAGGCGCACACTTCACCTGACTGGTAAAAAAAACTTCTTCAGCAGTAATATTGATGGCTGCCAGCATATTGCTGAGCAATTTGCCGACTTCTCCGCTGAAAAGCTGCCTGCTGCTGTCGTCCGGCGGTGCAGGATTAGAGCTGATAACCAGAAGCCGTGCATTGCTTGCACCATACCCCGGCAGTGGGGTGCAGCGCTCCTGATGCAAATTGCAGCGGGTGCATGCGGTCAGTGTTGCTGGAATGGATTCGAAGCTGATATTTAATTTATCATGTGTGGTAATGTGACTGACTTTGCTAGTGTTATCTTCTTTGGTAATCTGTGTTACAGATTCAGTTGCCGGCTGATTGATAATTTGCCGAAGTGCGTCACGATGCCGGTTGGCTGGCTGAGTTGCAGTAATATCAGCCGGTGACGTCTGGTGAGAAGTTCTCACTGGTTGTATACGGACAGAATTGTCCGGAGCAGAACGTGCAACAGGCCGGGTATCGTTTTTTACTGGCGTATTTGTTTCTGTAATCTCGGAAGGTATCAGATAAGCAGTTTGTGATAACCACATGGGGCCGAGACCCAGCGCTTCGTGCAGATAAAGATAGCGGCTGTCTAGCATGGTTTTTCCATTAATACAGCATCATCACCATTCTGGTAATAATTTTTACGTATGCCACAGGATACAAAACCATTGTTTGTATACAGTTGCAGTGCACCGGAATTGCCGGCACGCACTTCAAGCAATATCCGGCTCAGATGCTGTTGCTTTGCATGCTGGAATAAATGTTCCAGTAATTGTTGTGCATAACCCTGCCGTCTGAAATCAGGCTGGGTGTCAAGCAAATGAATTTCGGCTTCCTCTGGCAGTTTTTGCCAGACCAGCATGCTGACAATTCCATGCACAGGCAGGTCGATTACCCATACAGGCTGTGGCGCATAAACCGTATTGGCCAGTTGTGTTGCTGACCATGGCGCCGGATTACACTGTTGTTCAAGCTCATGTAAAGCGGCGACATCAGCGAGAGTGGCGGCACGGATATTCATGCTATCTGACTCGCAGTTCGTCTGGCAGCCTGTTCGGCAGCTGTCAGAGCAATTTTATTGCGGACATAATGCAGGCTGGCATGAGCAGCATCAGTTGCTTTGTAACGACCGGATAAGGCCAGTTGCACATACTCCTGAGCTCCGGGCATAAGATTCTGCCCTGATACGGGTAAATTGATATTCAGCCCGTAAGCATTACCGATACCTGTAGCCTGATGCTGACCGGCCGGCAGACAGATGCTTTCGGCAGTACCCACCAGATAATCACTCAGACGTTTATGATTATGGGTGTCATACCATGCATAGAATAGTTCGTTCATACGTGCGTCTGTTGCGGCCAGTACGCAAGGCTGATCCGGTGCAAGAGCAGCTACAGCATCCAGACAGGGAATGCCAATCAGTGGCAGACTGAATGGCAATGCTAAACCAGTAGCTACACCTAGACCAATGCGTAATCCGGTGAAAGCACCGGGGCCTTGTGCGTAAATGATGGCATCCAGCTGAGACAGTATCAGTCCGGATTCTGCCAGTAACTGCTGTATACGCGGTAATATCAGTTCAGACTGTTTTGCACCGGCTGCTTCGCAGATGCTGTCAGTATGTCCGTTGTGATGCAGTCCCAGTGACAGATAACTGGTGCTGGTATCGATTACAAGCAGACGTGAATCATTGCTAATCATGATGTGTTAATGTATTCGGATAAATTGAATTATACCGTTTTATGCCTTTATTTTTTAGGTTAAATATTGTGCCAGAGTAAAGTTATAGGTAAGGGTAATAAATGCTATTTTTGGGTAATTTTTTGATAAATAATTGTTTATATTCTAGATTTAGTGATTAATTATCACGGCTGGTTTGTACTTTTTCGGGTGTGATGTTAAGTTATATTAGCTGTGCCGGCTGTGAAATTGAATTAAGAATGGAAGTTGTTTGTGGATGAGTTGTATGTAGGGCGTTTTGCCCCCAGCCCTACCGGTTTGTTGCATATTGGTTCGCTGCTTACTGCGGTAGCTTCTTATCTGGATGCGCGCAGCCGGCAGGGACGCTGGCTTGTGCGGATGGAAGATCTGGATCCGCCACGTGAAATGCCGGGTGCGGCAGCAGCTATTTTATCTGCACTGGAAGCTTTTGAACTGCACTGGGATGGTGAAGTTGTTTATCAGAGCAAGCGTCATCACCTTTATGCTGCGGCTTTGGCGCAGTTAAAGGCGCAAGGAATGGTATATCCATGCTTTTGCAGCCGGAAAACGATACAGGCTGAAGCACAGGGCATGGGTGTGGATGGTTTTATTTATGGCGGGCATTGTTCATCTTTGAATGCAGATAAGTCTGTCTGTTCAGAGAAAATGCCGGCATGGCGTTTGCGGACTGATGCAGATATAACCGGTTTTTCGGATGCAATACAAGGTTATAAGCAACAGTGTCTATCCAGAGATGTGGGCGATTTTGTTTTGTTGCGGGCAGATGGTTTCTGGGCTTATCAACTGGCGGTCGTAGTTGATGATGCGGATCAGGGAATCAATCATGTAGTACGCGGTCAGGATTTGTTATTATCTACTCCCCGTCAGATTTATTTACAGCAGTTACTGGGTTTTGCACAGCCGGCTTATGCTCATTTACCATTGCTGACTAATACGCTGGGACAAAAATGGTCAAAACAGACGCAGGCACCTGCATTAGATTTGCGCCGGCGTGAAACTTTACTGCGGCAGGTTCTCACTTATCTCGGGCAGCCGCAGGCACCAGAAGTGGATAGTCTGTCCGATTTGCTGAGCTGGGCGGTGCAGCACTGGCAGCTTAAGCGTGTTTCACCACAGGCAATTGCAACAAATTAATGCTGATAGAAAGTTTTAGACAACGAGGGAGAAAAGGGTTGGTTCGAAGTAACTTACATGTATCTGCTCCGCGATTTTATCTGCGCTTATGGCAAAAACAACAGCGCCGCTCATACCGGCTGGCATGGGTGCTGATGGTTACCGCAGCCGTATTAATTATTGTACAGAGTGCTCTACTGGCTAACCTTTTTGCTTTGTGGCTTAATGGAGAGAATGTAACTGAGACTTTATTCCAGTTTTTACCTTATCTATTAATCTGCTGGCTGTTGCGGCCGTTACTGAATTATTTTAAAGACCGTTTGCTATTACGGGCGAGTGTGGCAATCAGATTACAGTTGCGCAGCCAGTTAATGAAGGCACTGGCATTGCTGGGACCGGAGCGCAGCCAGTATGGCAGTGATGGAGCTCTGTCTACAATGGTTCTGGAACAGGTAGATGCTCTGGATGGATATTTAAGCCGTTATGTTCTGCAACAGCAACTTGCAGCACTGATGCCGGTACTGATTGCCGCGGCTACCTGTTTTTATAGTCCATTTGCTGCTGCGCTATTATTGCTGACTGCGCCACTGGTTCCGATTTTTATGATTTTGCTCGGACAGGCGGCAGCACGTAAAAATCGTGCGCAGTTTTCAGCACTGGCGGCTTTAAGCGGACGTTTTCTGGATTTGTTGCGGGGTCTGCCCACGTTACGTCGTTTAGGTGCTCAGTTGCAGGCACAGAAGACTATTGATGCCGCTGCTGAATCTTATCGGGTGCGAACAATGGCGGTATTACGGCTGGCATTTCTGTCTACAGCCGTTCTGGAACTGTTTGCTTCACTGGCAATCGCACTGGTGGCTGTCTATCTGGGTCTCGGACTGCTGGGTGTATTGCCCTGGGCAAACGGACAAATACCGGTACCTTATCAGGGGGCATTATTTATTTTATTGCTGGCGCCGGAATTTTATGCACCATTGCGTCAGCTTGGTGCTGATTATCATGATAAAGCTAAGGCAGAGGCAGCAGCCGAGACATTAATGCCACTATATAAAGTGGTCGAAAATATTCCTGCTGTTTCTGAAGAAGTTGATTTTGTATTGCAAACACCTCCCAGTTTGCGCGCAGATTATCTGGTGGTATACGGACGTGATGAACGTATCCGTCTGCCGCAATTCAGTTTTTGCATAGAAGCCGGAGAACGTGTTCTGCTCAGAGGAGCGAGTGGCAGTGGAAAATCCAGTCTGCTGCAGGCCTTACTGGGGTTTGCTCCTTACTCTGGTACTTTATGGATCAATCAGCATAATTATGCTGAATTAAATTTACCGCTATTACGACAGTCGGTGGCTTATCTGGCACAGACACCACCAATATTGTCACTATCAGTTGCCGAAAATTTGCGGCTGGCCAGCCTGGATGCTACGGATGAAGAATTGCAGCAGGTACTGCAACAAGTAGGACTGTGGGTATTAATTCAGCGTTTACCTCATCAAATGGATACACAACTGGGTGAGCGTGGTCGTGGAATGTCCGGCGGACAGTTACAACGACTGGCGCTGGCACAAATGCTGTTACGAAAAGCACCGTTATGGCTGCTGGATGAACCAACCGCTCATCTGGATGCGCAAACAGCATCGGAAATTATGCAGTTGCTGGCGCAGCTGAGTATCGGTAAAACGGTGATACTCGTTAGTCATGATATTAGTTTTGCCGGATGGGTTGATAGGGAAATCATGCTGACTGACCGGCAGGAGCAATTACGATGAAGCGTTATCATTTGTTATGGTCACAACAGCAGCTGAAACTGTCTAATTTATTGCTGAGTCGCAAGCGTGCCTGGTTACTGGCATGGTTATTAGGGCAGGTAACGGCTATAGCCAGTATCGGACTGCTGGCTCTGTCCGGCTGGTTTATTACTGCTGCCGGGTTGGCCGGAATAATAAGTCTGGCAACAGCTTACACCTTTAACTATTTTACTCCGGCAGGGGTGATCCGTTTGCTGGCGATTGTGCGTACCGCGGGGCGCTATGGTGAGCGTCTTGGTTCACATGATGCAGTACTGGGTCTTCTGGCTGATTTACGCAGCGGGCTGTTTTCTCGTCTGGCTACAGGTAAACAGCAGCAACAGAACGCTCTGCGGCAGATGCATTCTTTACTGAGTGATATTGAATTGCTGAATAACTGGCCGCTTAATGTTGTATTGCCATGGTTATGGGCATTATTCATGTTGCTGGGCATTCTGGGGCTAACTTTAATTGTGGCCGGCAGCAAACTGACATTGTATCTGTCTATTCCATTATTTCTGGCAACTGTCGTGGTTCCGGCATTGGCTGCACTGTACGGACAAAACTGGGGCAAACAGCAGGCAGGATTGGCTGAAAAGCGGCGTACAGCTTTATTGCAACCGCTTGAAGCAATAACAGCTTTGCTGCAATGGCAGCAATGGTCACGCTTTGCAACGGTTTTTCATGCCGAAGATCAATATTATGTCTCTGGTCAGCTGCATCAGCAGCAACTGGCAGGAAGAGTAGTATTGTTACAGCAGGTATTGATGGCTGCAGCAGTGGCTGTTTTGTTATGGTTGGGAAGTGAGCGTTTCGGTGGCGATGCAAACCTTTCAGTAGCCATGTTGCTGGCGCTGGTGCTGGCTGTATTTGGTTTTACAGAACTGGTGCTGGTACTGGGTATGAATATGATGACCTATGGTCTGTGTCAGGCTGCATGCATACGTCTTAATGCAATTACGCCCGCACTGACTGTTGAAGAATCAGATAAAAAGCCTTTATCGGCACAACTGCATTTACAGGCGCGTGCATTACAGGCACGCTGGCCGGATGCGCTGAACGGAGCGGAAAATGTCAGTTTTGATTTGGTTAACGGTAATATTTTGTTGCTGCAAGGAGCATCTGGTGCCGGGAAATCAACTTTGCTGGCAGTATTAGCGGGGGAACTGGAACCAGCAGCAGGGGAATTGTGTTGTAATCAGCAACCGTTTTCAGTATGGCAGTGGCAGGGAGAGGTGGGTTATCTGGCTCAGCAACTTGATATATTTGATTTAACTCTGGCTGAGAATCTGCGTTTGGGTAAAGCTGATGCTACTGAGGATGAGCTATGGTCAGTGCTTTCCAGCGTCGGGCTGGCTGTATGGGCTGAAAATCAGCCCCAGCTTCTGGAGACACGTCTAGGAGAGTATGGAGCAGCTGTGTCCGGAGGGCAGGCTCGTCGCATTGCTCTGGCACGTTTACTGCTGCGTCCTTATAAAATACTGATACTGGATGAACCGTTTGCCGGTATTGATGAGCAGGCACAGGCAGAGCTGGCTTCTGTGCTGCAACAGCATCAGCGGCAAGGTATTCTGATTGTAGCAAGCCATCAGACTAATCCGTGGTCTGAGGCTCAGATTTTGCAAATAAATTGAATAAATTCTGAATAAATTTTTAGCTGATTTACTTTTCTGGCAGCCATTTTGTGGCTGCCTTTATTTGATCTGGATCAAAAAAATAACTAATAACAAATTTTAACAAAGACATTGTATTATAATTTCTAAATATATATTTTTAGCATTTATAATGTAAAAGTAAAATATATAATATTTTTAACAATAGAAGTTTAGTTTATTTTTAATTTTACATATTTAATGTAAACTTAAATAACTATATTTATTTGTTAAATTTATGCATTAGTTTAATATTTTCGATTTGTATAGTATATTAAATTCTATTAAATTGAAATATTTATCAATGCCGGTTTAAAGATAAATATAATTTTTATTAATATAAATTACAGGAACAAAGCCATGGATTTAGTGGAACTGTCAAGGCTGCAGTTTGCGCTGGTCGCGCTTTATCATTTTTTGTTTGTACCGCTAACATTGGGGATAGTATGGATTCTGGTAATAATGGAATCCACTTATGTGTTAACCGGTAAGCAGATATATAAAGATATGACGCGATTCTGGGGCAAATTGTTCGGCATCAATTTTGCTCTGGGTGTAACTACCGGTATAACAATGGAATTCCAGTTTGGTACCAACTGGTCATATTATTCGCATTATGTGGGGGATATTTTTGGTGCGCCATTGGCTATTGAAGCGCTGATGGCTTTTTTTCTGGAATCCACTTTTGTAGGCCTGTTCTTTTTTGGCTGGGAGAGACTGAGCCGGCCAGGCCATCTGTTAGTTACCATTCTTATGGCACTTGGTTCCAATCTGTCTGCATTGTGGATTCTGGTAGCCAATGGCTGGATGCAGGATCCGGTAGGAGCGCATTTCAATTTTGAATCAATGCGTATGGAAATGACCAGTTTTACTGAAATTTTCCTGAATGAAGTAGCGCAGAATAAATTTGTACATACAGTCTCTGCCGGTTATGTAACCGCTGCGGTTTTCGTGATGTCTATTTCTGCGTGGTATATGCTGAAACGTCAGGATGTCGAATTTGCCAAGAAAAGCTTTCGTATTGCCGTAGCTTTTGGTGTAGCTTCAATTCTGTCAGTTATTATCCTGGGTGATGAATCCGGTTATACCGTGGGAAAATCACAGCAAACTAAAATGGCGACACTGGAAGCCATGTGGGAAACAGAACCGGCTCCGGCTTCGTTTAATCTGATTGCTCTGCCAAATGAGCAGAAAATGGAAAATGATTTCGCTATCGAAATTCCATGGGTAATGGGTTTAATCGGTACCCGGTCACTGGATAAACAGATTCCGGGAATTAAGGAAATCATTGCTGAGAATACGGAGCGTATTCGCAATGGCCGGGAAGCTGTGATTGCGCTGGAAACATTGCGTAAAGACCGTACAGATGCACAAGCACAGGCTGCCATGAAAAAATATGGCGATGATCTGGGCTTTGGCTTACTGCTTAAATCCTATGTGCCGGATGTACGTCAGGCTACTGAATCTGATATCGCACATGCAGCTCGGGAAACAATTCCGCGTGTCGCTCCGATGTTCTGGAGTTTCCGCATTATGGTATTGTGTGGCTGTCTGCTGCTGTTGCTGATGGTTGTAGCATTTTATACTTCGGTTAGAAATAGTTTTGCAGATAAACGCTGGTTGCTTAAATGGGTGTTCTGGAGTTTACCATTGCCCTGGCTGGCCTGTGAGGCAGGATGGTTTGTTGCGGAGTATGGACGCCAGCCATGGACAGTATATGGTGTACTACCGACTAATCTTTCGGCTTCTTCGCTGACGGCTGCTAGTCTCTGGGGATCAATTTTCGGTTTTGTAACACTGTACACAATCTTATTAATTGTGGAAGTGTATCTGATGGTACGGTTTTCCCGTCAGGGCCCGGGTTCACTGGGTACAGGGCGTTATGCTAATGAAGCAGAACATTAGGAGTAGACCATGGAATTCTTGGATTATTCGGTATTAAAATTCATCTGGTGGTTGTTGCTGGGTGTTCTGCTGATTGGCTTTGCCATCATGGACGGGCAGGATATGGGGGCAGGTTCTCTGCTTCCGTTTGTTGGCAGAAACGATAACGAGCGCCGTGTCATTATTAATTCAGTAGCCCCGCACTGGGATGGTAATCAGGTGTGGTTTCTTACTGGTGGTGGTGCTATTTTTGCAGCATGGCCATATGCTTATGCAACAGCATTTTCCGGCTTTTACTGGGCAATGATGGCTGTGCTGTGGGCAATGTTTTTCCGTCCGGTAGGATTTGACTATCGCAGTAAAATCAATAATGCCCGCTGGCGTACTACCTGGGACTGGTTACTGTTTGTCGGCAGTTTTGTGCCGCCGCTGATTTTCGGTGTGGCTTTTGGTAATCTGCTGCTGGGTGTGCCATTTCATTTTGATGATGATTTGCGTTCTTTCTACACAGGCTCATTCTGGGCTTTGCTCAATCCTTTCAGTTTGTTGTGTGGTGTGGTATCGGCTGCAATGATTACCTTTCATGGTGCGATTTATCTGGCATTGCGCACAGATGAACAGGTAAGACAACGTGCACTGCGTGCCAGCACAATTGCTCTGATTGTTGTGGTAATCGCATTCTCACTGGCCGGTATCTGGGTCAATATGGGAATTAATGGTTACAGCATGGTTGAGGGCAGTTATTTGCCCGGAGCTTCACCTGATCCGCTGAATAAACAGGTGGTCAGTGCCACTGGTGCATGGATGAATAACTATCAGCAATATCCGCTGCTGTTAGTGATACCGGTACTGGCTTATGTTGGTTTTATAGTGGCATGGCTTCTGGCAAAAGGCGGGAAGAATTTTGTAGCATTCTGGTTTTCAGCATTGGGTCTTGGCGGCGTAATCAGTACCGCTGGTGTATCCATGTTCCCCTTTATCATGCCTTCAAGCACAGATTTGCGCTCCAGCCTGACGGTATGGGATGCCAGTTCGAGTGAATTTACTCTTAAAATTATGCTGGTGGTGGCATTAATTTTCGTGCCGCTGATGTTGTGTTATACCAGCTGGTGTTATCGGGTGATGCGCGGTAAGGTAACGACCGACATGATTCGCAAGAACGACCATAGCCTGTATTAAATTCGGCTTAGTCTGCCGCTGGTATTTTAGCCGGCAGACAAGCCAGTAAAACAAGGAGTATTTTATGTGGTATTTTGCCTGGTGTTTAGGTATTGGTTTTGCCATATTGCTTGGAGTAGTAAATGCATTATGGGGTGAATATCAGCAAGATAGAGATAAGCTAGATCAGCAATCACAACAATGAAATAGTGTATGCCAATCCGATACATTCTGTTACTGAATTAATTAATTTTAAAAAAGTTCCTTTGGTTTGCTGTATACCAGTTTGCTTGGTATACAGCTTTTTCTTTTATACTAAGGTTAATACAAAGATAACAATTATATTTATTGAAATGATTTGTTCATTATTGTTTGATTTACAGTAAATTTGATGTATTTTGCTGGAAAGTGCTGGTTTTTTGTATTAGTATAATTAATGAATATAATCTTCGGAAAGGAATCCGAATGAATAAATCTATGCGTAATAGTCTGATTTTTGCTATTGGGCTGGTTGTAGCCGCAAGTGTTAGTGCTAAGGAAATCAAAGTAGCTAGTAATAACACTGTATATACGCCGGAAGAAATACAGAAACTGGCCAATACAGCAGTAAAAATGGGGGTAAAAGAACCTCTGAATATGAATGTTGCTTCCGGTAATCTCATTGTTACCGGCAGTAGTGACACTAAATGTATATTTAAAGTAGGTACGGCAAAAACGCCACAAATTAGCGGTATCAGCTGTAAATAAATAGAAAACAGCTATTACAATCAAAAGATGAAAAACTGACCTGTTCATAGTAATTGGGTCAGTTTTTTTATCGGTAATAGCATGATGAAAATTAGAATAAAGAGTGAAAAGATCAATGTATCTTGGAGAAAAATTTACTCTTTCGATTGGTTTTTATAAATTTTATTTTCAGCAATAGAATCTTTCCATCAGCTTTTATTTTGGTTTTTACTTGCATGAAGGGCAGAAAATGAAAATTTGCCATGATTGTATTTGTGTAAGTAATTTGAGATTCAGTAAACCGACCTTTATACTGCGCTTAGCTGAATAGTCTGTTGGTAATAAAACAGGCACATCTACGGTTTAATTAATTGAATAATGGGGAATTGATATGTGGTTAGGTATTGCAGCAGTTAATCTGGCTTTGGCAGTAATGCTGGGTGCGTTTGGTGCACACGGATTAAAACATATGGCCAGTACGCAGCAACTGGAATGGTGGCATACAGCAACACAGTATTTTTTCTGGCATGCACTGGGATTACTGGTATTAGGGGTACTGGCAAAAGCCGTACCGGCATTTACGGTAAAAATGCCGTTTTCTTTACTACAACTGGGATTGATTATTTTTTGTGGCTCACTGTATCTGATGGCTTTAGGTTTGCCACGCTGGCTCGGTGCAATTACCCCCGTTGGCGGTGTTTTAATGATTGCCGGCTGGCTGACTCTGGCATGGCTGGCTTTTAAGCAGCAGTAAAATTTAGGGAACCTGACTGGAGGTAGCTATGCGCGGTAATGTTTATTCAATGATAATGAGTTTCTTGCTGGCAGTCTGTCTGTGTGCTTGTAGTCATTCAGCAGCTGTCACAGCTAATGGTTCTGCTCAGGTTTTCAACCAGTCAGTGACACCAGTTACTTATCAGCTGGCCAATAATTACTTTATTAAAAATAATGTAACCGGATTAGTCCCGAGACACATTAGATCATCTGCTGAATTTACCCGTTATTTCGGTATGGCTGCAACTATGGGGAAAAATGGGAAACCAACTCCTATTGATTTTGCAGCTCATGATGTAATTATATATGATGCTGGAATCGTGCAAAAGCAGCTGGAAATCACGCCTTTAACGTTAAATTATGCTCAGGATAAGCTGGTATTAGATGTACGCATTCGTTCTGGAGCAAGACAAAGTTATCAGATGCATCCGTTTATACTATTGATTGTGCCTAAAAACTTACCTGATAAAGTGGAATTCAAATTGCTACAACCATAAGCAGTAAAGATATAGTTGGTGTTTTATGGCCAGTAACTGATTATTATCTAAAAAAAGCAGTCTGTATAAACAGACTGCTTTTTGCATAAATAGGATGATTAGTCCTGTGCAAGTACCACAAGTTTGTGATTAACAAATTCTTTAATGCCCAGATCACTTAGTTCACGTCCGAAGCCTGAACGTTTAATTCCGCCAAACGGCAATTCAGCCACGGAATCACCGAAGCGGTTAATAAACACCATGCCGGTTTCAATTCGCGAAGCCAGTTTTTTAGCGCGTTCAATATCTTTACTGAAAACAGTTCCGCCCAGACCAAAATTAGAATCATTAGCCAGTGTAATTGCCTCTTCGTCATTTTTTACAATATATAACTGTGCCACGGGACCGAAAAACTCTTCAAAGTAGGCCGGATTATCCCGGCTGATATCTGTAATCAGTGTAGGGGTAAAGAAATTGCCTTCAGCAGGTTTGTTACCACATAATACTTTAGCACCATGGGCAATGGCAGCATCAAGCTGCTCTTGTAATGTATCCTTGCTTTTACGAGATGAAAGTGGTGCCAGTGTCGTATTTTCATCCAGCGGATCGCCCATCACTACCTGGGCAAAATCTTCCTGAACAATCCGGGTGAATTGTTCAGCCACTTTTTCGTGCACGATAAAACGTTTTGCTGCAATACATACCTGACCGGCGTTAAACAAGCGACCTGCTACTGCGGTATGTGCGGCGGCTACTACATCTGCATCATCTGTGACAACGAATACATCGTTACCGCCCAGTTCCATAGTAGATTTTTTCAGTTTATTGCCAGCCTGTCCGGCTACAATACTGCCGGCACCTTCTGAGCCTGTCAGAGCCACACCCTGTACACGTTTGTCACCGATAATGGTTTCTATCTGCTCCGGAGTTACAAACAGATTGGTATAAGTACCGGCTGGTGCCTGGGCTTCATGCAGCAGATCTTCCACTAGTTGCGCACATTGCGGAACATTACTTGCATGTTTGGCTACAACCGGATTGCCTACAGCAATAGCCGGTGCAATAACCCGGATAAGCTGGTAAATAGGAAAATTCCATGGTTCAACTGCCAGAATGATACCAATTGGATGATGTTCCACCCAGCCTTTGCCTAGTTTGCTCGGATAGGCTGCCGGTTTTAGCAATTCTGCAGCCTGTTTTGCATAGTACTGGACAATTTCAATGCAATTAACAATTTCGTTACGGCTCTCTGCAATACGCTTACCCATATCCAATGTGATAATACGGGCAATTTTTTCCTGATGCCGTGTCATAATTTCAGCCAGGCGTTGTAGTAATGCCTGTCTTTCGCCGATGTTTTCCGGTTGCGACCATTCAGACTTGTACAGAGTATGAGCCTGAGTCAGTGCGTTTTCTACCTCAGCATTAGTATGATTGGAAAAAGTTCTGGCCAGCTCGCCAGTAAACGGATTGATAGATTGATAAGCCATATTTAGCTATCCTCCACAGATGTAATAGATAAGAGTAATTTGTCTGTAAAAATGCAGAGCAGAAGAAAGCGGCTGTCCGAATCATGCCCGAACAGCTTTAACGCAATTAAGAAATAGTAACAGAAGCCGCTAATGATTGTACGGCAGCGGTAAAGTTTATGTAAAGCAGCTTATCTTTATTATAACCAGACTATGATTTTCACTATTAAAGGTCCGGCCAGCACCATAAATAAACCTGCCAGAATCATAGTCAGGCTGGCAACCACACCTTCGTCGGCATTACGCTGAATTGCTCGCGAAGTACCAAATCCATGTGCGGCATTACCAAAAGCAGCACCATTGGCCAGATGCAGCCGGCTGCGACTGAAAGCTAGTGTGATATCACCAAACAGCATGCCTACCAGTCCGGTTATGATGGTGAATACGGATACCAGCGCGGCTGAACCATGAATTTTGTCTGCGAGTTCAATGGCAAACGGAGTAGATACGGAACGTGCCATGAGGCTGTAAGTCACTTCGTGGTTAAAATGAAATAGTCGAGCCATCAGATAAGCACTACCCACTCCGACAAACATTCCCACAATAATAGCTGTCATCAGAATCGGTAACTGACGTTTCATTACATCACGATATTGATAAATCGGAATGGCAAAAGCAACAGTGGCAGGACCAAGTAAGCCGGAAATATAACGTGTATATTGATTATATTGTGTATAACTGATATCCAGCCATTGCATGAGGGATATGGTTAATACACTAAAAGTAATGGCGGGTGACAAAAATATAACTGGCTTGGCGCGATAGCATTTTTTTGCCAGTGCATACAATGCAATTGTCCAGATAAAACAGCCGGCAGCAATTATATTCATAACAGATATCCAGTTAGAAATTAAATATGGCCAGTTCAGACATGGCGATGTTTAATCCATACACGGCGCAGACGATAGCAGTATTTTAAGGTCAGAGCAGTACTGCTCATTACCAGAAATGTACCTGTTACGATACTAATAACCAATTGCCATCCTTCAGCAGCAAACAATGCCTTGTATTGAACCACTGCAATAAGAACAGGCATAAAATACAACATTAATTCACCCAGCAAAACCTGTGCGCCACTGGCGATCCATGATAATTTCAATATGTTAAGCTGTAATAACAGCAATACCAGAAACAATCCGATTACACCGGCAGATAAAGGGATATGGGCAGCTTTTTCGATACCAAGCCCTATCAGCCAAAATAAAATGATTAGTAAAATTTGTGCGCATATATGTAAGCAGTTTGCCATGCGAAGGTGTAACATATTCATTATGGCTGTTCCTTATAGCCAATTATTGGAAACCACTCATTATAATTAGCCTTATTAGGCATAATATGAATTATAATTTTATTATTATTCTTTTTTTGAATATTTATGATTGATATAAAAGCACTTCAATGCTGGGTCACTCTGGTTCAAAATCACAGCTTTTCAGTTACTGCTGAAAAACTGGCATTATCCCAACCGAGTATCAGCAAAATAATTCACGCACTGGAAAATGATTTAAATGTAGCCTTACTGCAGAAAGGAGAAAATGGACGCAAGCGTCAGGTACTGCCAACTGAAATTGGTAAGCGTGTATATGAATATTCCCTACAGATACTTAATCAGGTGTCGTTGCTGAAACAGGAGGTAGAAGATTATCGTGAACTAAAATTGGGTACATTGCGTATCGGTATGTCGTTACTAGGGAGCCGTTTGCTAACACCGGCTTTTTTTAATTTCCATCAGCAATGTCCGGATATTGAGCTGGCTTTTATTGAAGCCGGTACTCGTGATATTGAAGCAGCCTTGCTGGATAACCGTCTGGATGTAGGTCAGTTACTGTTACCGGTAAGTGATGAATTTGATTATATTCCTTTATGCGATTACCCGATGATGGTACTGTTTCCGCGTAAACGGTTAGCAAAGATACCTGCATCTATGTCTTTGCGTAGTTTGCGTGATGAGTCTTTTATTTTGTTTAGTCGCGGTTTTGTTTTATTTGAACGTGTTGTTAATGGTTGTCGTGATCAGGGATTTGAGCCAAATGTGGTTTGCTGTACCAGCCAGTGGGAACTTTTGCGTGATATGGTAGCAAAAGAAATGGGCATTGCTTTACTGCCCAGTTATTATACGGATGAATTTGACGATAAAATATTTGCAGCAGTTCCGTTAACCGATCCGGCAATTAACTGGAGTTTGTCTATGGCGTGGCCTCGTCACAAAAAACTGACACCGGCTGTAAAAGCATGGCTTAAAGTTATCAGAGAGGAATTTTCCAAATAACTGTTCAACGTATAAGTAAGCAGAGTATTGGAAAATGCAGAAAAAAGTAACCAATGACAAACAGCAGCCTGAAATATAGCTGGCTTTATTGTTTGCAGAATGATAACGATTTATCTTTTTACAAAGAGTTATTGTAAAAATTAGCTGGGGATAAATTTATATAATAATCGAAAAATCTCTTTTATCACTTTCCCTTACACAATACGGCAATCAAGAATAAAGAGGTTTTAAATGATCAGTAAAGTATTTGAATTACCCTATTATGCCGTTATTTTTACCTCTAAACGCAGCTCGGGAGATTTTGGCTACTCAGAGATGGCACAAAATTTATTAATTGAAGCCGAAAAAATAAAAGGATTTTTGGGAGCGGACAGTGTCAGAGATACAGAAGGAATTGGTATTACAGTTTCATACTGGCGAACACTAGAGGCTATTGATAAATGGAAAAACCATACTCTGCATATAGAAGGGAAAAAAATGGGTATTAAACAATGGTACGAAGAATATTCAATTCGTATTTGCAAAATTGAATATGAAAAATTTTTTGAATCCTCTGTTTTAAAACCAGATGGAATAGGGTAGCTGATAATCAGCTATCCTATTATTCAAGAATCAAGATTAATGCAAAATCAGTCTCTGAACCGGGCACGCAGGTTGCGACTGTCCGGATCATTCTGTCTGTTCAATTCTCAGTGTACATATGGTCTTGCATAATTTTTTCATAAACTGCATCAGGGACATAACGGCGAATCATGGCCTGCCAGTTTTGCGGGCCGACCATGCCTTTTATCATGGTTGATGACACTTCGGCATATTCACGCGGCGGTATCAGGAAGATAGTGGAAATTTCCGGTTGTAAGTCATGATTGATATGGCGCATGGAACGCTCATACTCATAATCAGAAGCGGTACGGATACCGCGGATAATGAAATCTGCACCAATACTGCGCGCATAATTAACCAGATACTGATTTTGAAAACTGGAGATTTTAACATTGGGAAAATTTGCCGTGATAGCCTGAAGCATTTCTTTGCGCTCTTCAACTGAATATGTGGCATTTTTTTCCGGATTAACACCAATAGCGACGATTAGTTCATCAAATAATGGTTGTGCTTCACGAATCATCCATAAGTGACCATTGGTAGGGGGATCAAAGCTGCCGGCATAGACTGCACGGCGGGTAGTTGAATTAGTCATTGTTGCTTATTCCAAACTGCTTTTTCATGTGCCGGAAAATAACCAGTATGCAGATATTATCTGCTGAACATGATTGATTTAACTGTAAACAGTTATTATTTTATTCAATGTCGTTAATACAAAGCTGCGCAGCTTAATCAGTTGTGTGTGCATTGTCAAAACATAAATGTTTTTTTATGAGGGAAAGAAATATTAAGCCGAATAAAGGTAAAGAATTCAAAAGAATAATATGAAATATTATAAAATAATCACTTTTGTTTTAATAGTGTAAATAGTAAGTAGTTTGCCTGCTTAATTTTGCCATATGTGAATATTCAGATGAGATTTCGTCATTTTATTTTAACGGTTCATATAAAAAGAGGAGTTTTTTTAATTTCTATTTATATAATTTTTTATATTGATTTTATTAAAAAATACTTAAAAAAGAGGAATCCTTTAATTTTTTCTGCTGTATTTGTAGTGGTGGTTTTTCTTAATAACTACTATATGTTTTTATTAGCAGAATTTCGATATGGAGCAGCGACCCTGTAGCCAATGAACAGTTAAATATATTTTCAGACTCTTATTCATATTTGAGTATCAGTAAAATGTTTATTTGGTTGAAATCATTTAAAATTTTATCATTATTTTTTTTAAGCGAGCTAACGATTTAATATATATGATTTTATAATGATCTTGGATTATTATTTAATATTCATAAATTGATAATGGATATCAGATATTAATAACTAACATGATATATTGATGAGAATGGTTTTCATCCTTTACAATCTTAATCTTTTGCCGCTATTTATTAAATTTATTAATTAGAGCAAAATTTGAGTGATATACGGATTATTAAGCAAATGAAAAAAAAATGGGTTAAAAGGTTTGTATGGTTGTTAGTTGTGGTGGTGCTGGCTGCTATTGTATGGAGCCTGTTTTTTAAACCTAAAGACCAGATGAATTTTGTGACAGATGATGTTCGCCGCAGCGATATCATGCAGACAGTTAATGCCACAGGAGAAATTGCGGCGGCACAATTGGTTGATGTCGGTGCTCAGGCTTCCGGCCAGATCAAAAAACTGTATGTCAAACTGGGTCAGCAGGTTAAAAAAGGTGATTTGATTGCTGATATTGATTCCACTACCCAGTTAAATACCCTCAACACTAATAAAGCTAAGCTAGATACTTATCGTGCTCAGCTGGTATCTGCTCAAATTGCATTGAAAATGAAGCAGCGTGCATTTGACCGTGAACGCGCGCTGATGGGGCAGGATGCTACCTCTAAAGCAGATTTTGATAATGCTCAGGATAATCTGGCCGCAGCACGGGCTAACGTGGCTGAGCTGAAGTCACAAATCCGGCAAACACAGATTGCCATTAATACTTCAGAAGCAGATTTAGGCTATACCCGCATTACTGCTCCAATGGACGGTACAGTTGTATCCATTCCGGTAGAAGAGGGACAAACTGTGAACTCCAGCCAGAATACCCCTACGATTGTACAGCTGGCTGACTTAAGCAAAATGCTGAATAAAATGCAGATTGCCGAGGGCGACATGAGTAAGGTTAAGGCAGGAATGCATTTAACTTTTACTACGCTGGCGGACAATAACAAAGTGCGTAAAGCTACTCTTGAAGCAGTAGATCCGGGGTTAACCAAGATGTCTCAGGGAAGTTATGACACCAGTACGGATACAACTGATACAGCTATTTATTACTATGCCCGGGCTCTGGTTCCGAATGATGACGGCACACTGCACATTGGGATGACTACTCAGAATAATATTTTTGTGAAATCTGTCAGAAATGTACTGACTGTATCGAATCAGGCAATCAGGCATAACCGTGGTAAAAAAGTGGTGAAAGTGCTGGGCGATAATCAGCAGGTTCAGGAAAAACAGATTGAGACTGGTATTACAGACGGTATGCGCACAGAAGTGAAATCAGGCCTAAAAGAGGGTGACCGGGTAGTTTTATCTGCGCTGAGCAAGGCAGACGCCAAAAATGGTGTCAGCAAAGAGCCGAAAATGCGCGGTCCGAGAATGTAAGCCATGAGTTTATTGGAAATTAAGGCAATCAATCGCTGGTTCGGCACTGGTGAAAACCGGGTTCAGGTGCTCAAAGATATTAATCTGAGCATAGAAAAAGGCGATTTTGTAGCTATTATCGGTCAGTCTGGTTCGGGTAAGTCTACTCTGATGAACATCATTGGCTGTCTGGATGTGCCGTCCAGCGGTTCGTACAAAATTGATGGCGTAGAAACTGCTGCTATGACCGCAGATGAACAGGCCGCTTTGCGCCGTCGCAGCTTTGGTTTTATTTTTCAGCGCTATAACCTGCTCGGCACATTAACAGCACGTGAAAATGTAGCCCTGCCGGCTGTATATGCCGGTATGGAATACGATGAACGAATGAAACGGGCGGATGAGTTGCTGGCTCAGCTCGGGCTTGCCGGTAAGGAAGAAAACCGTCCCAGTGAACTGTCCGGTGGTCAGCAGCAGAGGGTAAGTATTGCCCGTGCGCTGATGAACGGCGGTGAAATTATTCTGGCGGACGAGCCAACAGGTGCGCTGGATACCGGTAGCGGAAAAAACGTGATGGAAATCCTGCATAAACTGCATGATGCCGGTCATACCATTGTGATGGTTACACATGATCCGACAATTGCTGCTAATGCTAACCGGGTAATTGAAATTAGTGACGGACGGATTATCGCTGACCACAGTAAGAATACAGATATACCGCCCAGCAATATTGAGAGTATTGAAGAGCGTAATTCATGGCATTTTTACCGTGATCAGTTTTTTGAATCTTTTCTGATGTCTATTCAGGCGATTATGGCGCATAAGATGCGCTCGTTTCTTACGATGCTCGGCATTATTATCGGTATTGCTTCAGTGGTGTCGGTAGTTGCACTGGGAAGAGGGTCGCAGGAAAAAATTCTTGAAAATATCAATGCTATGGGCACAAACACGGTTTCCGTATATCCGGGTTACGGATATGGGGATCGCCGTTCTTCCCGTATTAAAACGCTGACTGTTGGTGATGCAGAGGTTCTGAAGCAACAGGACTATGTTGACAGTGTCACTCCGGGTGTTAATACCAGTGGTACGCTGACTTATGATAATCAGTCTCTTTCAGCTCAGCTATACGGTGTAGGTGACCAGTATTTTGATGTACGTGGTATCAAGCTTGCTTTTGGCCGGCTGTTTAATGAGGATGATGTAACTCAGAACAGTCAGGTAGTCGTAATTGATGACAATACCAAAAACAAATTGTTTGCAGATAGTACTAATCCGCTGGGAAAGGTTATTCTGTTTAATAAACGGCCATTGCGTATTATCGGAGTAACAGAACCCAATAATAACGGCTTTTCGGACAGTGACAGTTTACAACTGTTTACTCCTTATACCACGCTGATGAACCGGATTTCCGGCTCTAAATACATTACTTCAGTTACGGTGAAGGTAAAAGATAATGTCAATTCACAAACGGCAGAAAAAGGCATTATTGAATTACTGAAAGTACGTCATGGTACAGAGGACTTTTTTACCCGTAACAGTGACACTATTAAGCAGACAATTGAAAGTACTACCGGCACCATGACTCTGCTGATATCAAGTATTGCGCTGATATCTCTGGTCGTAGGCGGTATCGGGGTGATGAATATCATGCTGGTATCGGTAACCGAGCGGGTGAAGGAGATTGGTATACGCATGGCTATCGGTGCACGTCAGCACAATATTCTTGAACAGTTTCTGATTGAAGCGGTGCTGATTTGTCTGATTGGCGGGTTGGTTGGTGTACTGTTTTCGTTTGCCATCAGTATGCTATTTAATTTGCTGGCAACAGATTTTGCCATGTCATTTTCAACCATCTCTATTGTGATGGCTGTAGTTTGTTCAAGTGTAATTGGTGTGCTGTTTGGTTTTATGCCGGCAAAACGTGCTTCGCAGCTTAATCCTATTGACGCGCTGTCACGCGATTAATTGTGTTGATGCTGAAATTTAAATCTGGCGGAAATGGCTGTACTGCATTGATAAATGCAGTAAGCGTCAGAATAAAAAGTTACGATGATGAGAGATAATTTTGTGAAAAAACGCAGCGTAGTATGGATGCTCAGTCTGAGTCTGCTGTTAACCGCCTGTGCTACGCATAGTTCCTATCCGCAGCAAAGCATGCATAAAGCCGGAATGCTAAGCAGTGCAGAAATTGCTGCCCAGTATCAGGTTAATGCTAACTGGTGGGAAATCTACCATGATGACACTCTGAATCAGCTGGTAAATACTGCGCTGGCTAATAATGTTGATTTGCGTCAGGCAGCACTGACAGCTGAAAAAGCACGTTATAGTGCCCGTCTGACAGCAGTAGACCTGGTACCGAATGCAAGTGGTTCTCTTGGCGCCAGCAGCTCCAAAGATTTGAAACATGGCGGGGTGTCCAGCCGTAATTTTACCGGCCAGCTCGGATTAAGTTATGAGCTGGACGTATGGCAGAAGATTCGTGCCAATACCAATGCGGCACGCTGGAAATATCAGGCCAGTGAAGAGGATCTGGCCGCCAGCAGACTCTCACTGATTAATAGTGTCGTCGATAATTATTTTCATCTTGCCTACATTGATGGTGCAATCAGTTTAACTAAAGACAGTATTGAACAATACCGGCAGATTGCCAGAATCTCTCAGGCACAGTATCAGGTAGGTAAAGTCAGCAGCATTAATGCTACTAATGCCAAACAATCGTTACTGAGCGCAGAGAATAATCTGACCTCATTGCAGCAGAACCGGCTGGAAGTATTGCAGAATCTGCATAATTTACTCAATCAGCGTCCGGGTGAGGTAACGGATATTCAGCCAACACCTTTAAATCAGATTCATTTGAGTGAAGTGAATCTGAATGTGCCATTGTCTGTACTGGCTAATCGCCCTGATTTACGTGCGGCAGAATATCGTTTGCAATCTGCTTTTTCCAGTCAGCAGGCAACTAAACGTAGCTGGTATCCGAGTATTAGTCTGAATGGTGCGGTTAATTCGCGTTCTGAGGCTGCTTCTTCGGCTTTACATTTTCCAGTCGGTACGGCAAGTGTTAATGTAAATTTGCCTTTTCTCGACTGGCAGACTCTGTATTGGCAAAACAAACAGGCTAAGGCAGATTTTGAAAGTGCAAAACTGACTTTTGAACAATCTCTGACTACCGCCCTTAATGAAGTTGAACGCTATTACCGGCAATACACGCTTAGCCGCAATACACTGGCCAATAATGAACAAAAATACCAGTACGATTTAAAAAACAGTCGCTACTACCATGCCCGCTATCAATACGGTACTAATCCGCTTAGTGACTGGCTGGATGCATTGAATACTCAGTATTCTTCGGCACAAAATGTGTTAAACAACCGTTATAGTGTCCTGCAAAATGAAAATCTGATTTATCAGGCTATGGCCGGACGCTATCAGCCGCAATAATATTCAAGCCGGCCTGTTTGAAAATATACAGGCCGGCTTTTTATAGGTTAGTTGATAATTGAATTATTTTTCTGTTTTTATTACACTAATGACTAACAAAAAAAATCGCCCCTCAAAAAGGGGGCGCAAAAAGGAACACAAACCACTACCAATAGAAAAGTGCTAAATAAATTGTTGAACAAAAACAATCTATTTTAAATCTGTGAATATGTTCAGAAATGGCTGCAAAATATTTGTGAATATTTGTGTCGTTTCGTGAACATAGATGCATCATAAACAAAATATTTTCTAATTGCAAATGATAGTTATTATTATTTGCAAAAATAAATGAGAATTTTATTTATAGTTTTGTTTTTAAAAGAAAAATAAATAGTGGTATATATACCCGTTAATAGAGACTATGACAAAAAATACCCAAAAATAATGTTTTATCCGGATAAAACCGCTTGATAACTATTAGTTTGTAATAGTCATCTGCTGGGTTTGCCTGCTGAGTGATTTGTTTTACCGGCACGGACGGCTGTTATGCACCGGAGTTGATTTTTTAGTATTATCGGAGTTTTAAGTCAGCGGTGTTCAACCGCATAAAGCATTGAATCAATATGCGTCAAATTATTCTTGATACTGAAACCACCGGACTGTATGCAAACAATGGTGATCGCCTGATTGAATTTGCCGGTGTAGAAATGGTAGACCGGCGCCTCACCGGAAATAATCTGCATCTGTATATTAATCCTGAGCGCGATATACCAGACGAAGCTGTGGCAGTACACGGAATTACACTGGAAAAGCTACAGGAAATGAATGCTCCGGTGTTTGCCGGTGTGGCTCAGCAGATTGCCGACTACCTGCATGGTGCCGAACTGATTATTCATAATGCTGTGTTTGATGAAGGCTTTCTGGATATGGAGTTTGAGCGTCTGGGTATGTCCAAAATTAAAACGATTACCAGTGGGACAGTTGATACGCTCAAAATGGCTCGTGATAAATATCCGGGACAGAAAAATTCACTGGATGCTTTATGTACGCGGCTGGAAGTAGACCGCAGTAAGCGTGTACTGCATGGTGCACTGATTGACTGTGAATTACTTGGTGAAGTTTATCTGGCCATGACCCGAAGCCAGTTCAGTCTGGTAGATGAACTGATGGCTACTGCTGCTGCCAGTGAAAATCAGATTGCAGACAGCAAATATCAGATAAAACATACTGGGTTAACAATAGTGGAACCCAGTGCAGAAGAACTGGCTGAACATGAAGCTTATTTGCAGTCACTGGATAAAATAGTTGGTGAACCCTGTATATGGCGGAAATGGCAGGAAAATAACGGAGATAAATCTGTATGACCCGGCATGTAGTACTGATTCCTGCCGCAGGTGTCGGAGCACGCTTTGGTGCCGGATGTCCGAAACAATATGTTACTTTAGCTGGTCAGACTGTATTACAGCACACAGTGTCGCGACTGGCACAAATCAGTGCAATTGATCTGTTTTTGATTGTTGTATCAGAACAGGATGAATATATCGATGCTGTCTATCCGGCAGATTTATTACCTCCGAATGTGCATATCCTGCGTTGTGGCGGAGCGACTCGGGCGCAAACTGTGCGCAATGGGATTGTGCAGGCGCAAAAATATTTTAATGTACAGGATAACGACTGGATCTTGGTACATGATGCCGCTCGCTGCTGTGTGAGTACGGATTCTGTAAAACGTTTATTAGCTGCTGTGCAAAATCATGCGGTAGGCGGGTTACTGGCGCTTCCCGTAGCAGATACGCTTAAACAGGCAGATGAACAACAGCAGGTAAGCCGGACAGTGAACAGGACAGGTTTATGGCAGGCTCAGACTCCACAAATGTTTCGTACCGATATTCTGGCCAGAGCACTGGCACAGGCAGATTTGGATGTGATTACAGACGAATCTTCTGCCGTAGAGGAGCTTGGTCTGGCTCCATTACTGGTAGCAGGGGATATACGCAATCTGAAACTCACCAGTGCACAGGATGCGTTACTGGCTAGCTATTTTTTACAGCAGGATACCATTAAATGAGTTCTTTAAGAATTGGTCAGGGTTATGATGTGCATCAGCTCGTTAGCGGACGACCATTGTTACTTGGCGGCGTAAAAATTCCTTTTGATAAAGGTTTGCTTGGTCATTCTGATGCAGATGCGCTATTGCATGCGATTACCGATGCACTGCTGGGTGCAGCCGCTTTAGGTGATATTGGCAAGCTTTATCCGGATACAGCTGCTGCAAATAAAGATGCCGATAGCCGTGTACTGTTACGCGGTGCCTGTGCTGCCGTTCGGGCTGCCGGCTGGCGTGTGGTCAATGTTGATAGTACGGTTATTGCTCAGGAGCCGAAATTGCGTCCTTATATAGATCAGATGCGCATAAATATTGCAGCTGATTTGAATATAGCTGTGGATGCAGTAAATGTTAAGGGTAAAACCAATGAAAAATTAGGCTATCTGGGGCGGAAGGAAGCTATTGAGGCTCAGGCAGTCGTATTGTTGACGGCAGTTTAATCCTGTTGCGGCATCAGTTATAATTTCGTGCAGGAATAATTATTGTTTGAAATGTACTTAAAGTTAAGCTGATCGAGGAGCAGTAGAATGGCCACACAGGATGAGTTGAAACGTCAGGCAGCGCAAAAAGCAGTTGAATATGTCAATGAAAACGAGTATCTGGGTATTGGTACCGGTTCTACCGTGTATTTTTTTATTGAGGCACTGGCACAAAGTAAAAAGCAGATTAAAGGTGCAGTATCCACATCTGCCCTGACCAGTGAAACTTTGAAAAAATTTGGTATTCCAGAAGTAACACTCAATGAAGTGAATGGTTTACCACTGTATATTGATGGAGCTGATGAAATCAATCATTTATTGCAGATGATTAAAGGTGGCGGCGGTGCATTGTTAAATGAAAAAATTGTTGCCAGTGCTGCTGAGAAATTCATTTGTATTGCTGATGAAAGTAAATATACCAGTCGTCTTGGTCATGTATCGTTACCAGTTGAAGTGACGCCCAATGCTCGTTCACTGGTAGCGCGCCGGCTACTGAAACTTGGCGGAGAGCCTGAACTGCGTCTGGGTTTTACTTCTGATCATGGTAATCAGATACTGGATGTAGCTAATTTGAACTTTGATGAGCCGATTAAAATGGAAGATGCCATTAATAAGATACCCGGTGTAGTGGAAAATGGTTTGTTTACTCACCATCCGGCTGATTTACTGGTGCTGGGTTGCAGCGATGGTGTCAAGGTATTAACTGCCAGAGTCTGAATTCGCTGCACAGAAGTATTTAATATTACAATTAATTAATATCTGCGCAGCCAGTTACCTGAAAAAAGGGTAGCTGGCTGCTGTTGTTTTAAGGGTTTATTTTACTGTCTGTGATTTATTCTGTTCAGGCCGGGTATATTTAACAATGTGGTTTTCTGATAAATGCATAAAAGACAAAAAATTCTGACTAACTGGCGTAAAATTCTGGTCTGGGTGGCTGTTATTCTGACCATCGCTAAAGTGTGGTTGCCGGAAAGTATAATTGCACCTTTAGCGGAATGGACACAGAAAGCGGACAGTATTGTGCGCTCTGTACAGGATTTGCTTAATGGTAAGCCGCCTGTAAGAGGAAAAAAGTGGGCAGTAGCCAGTAAAGGACGCTATTCCGGTAATGTTGACAGTGTGCATGACGGAGATACTGTGCATATCAGAGACAAGGACGGGCATACGCATAAAGTTCGTCTGGCTAATATTGATGCGCCGGAAATCAAACAAGCTTATGGTATAGCCAGTCGTGATGCCTTAAAAACACGTATTGAGGGTAAGTATGTTGATGTCAATGTGGTTGCTATAGATCAGTATCAGCGTGAGGTTGGTCAGATTATATTAAATAATGCAGATATTAACTTATGGATGGTTCAGCAGGGATATGCATGGCATTACGACTCAATTGCTAAAAAGCAGCAGGATCGATTAGGTTTTGGCCGTTATCAGAGTGTTCAGATACAGGCGCGCCAAAATCGTCTCGGTTTATGGCACAATGCCAGTGCAATAGCACCGTGGCAGTTTCGTCAGCAACAAAAAAACCGATAATGGTTTAATTTCATGAATGCACAAAAGCGCAAGAAAATATTCACTTGTTTGCAGGCCGTCTGTCAGAATCCGACTACAGAGCTGATATATCATTCACCATTTGAATTATTGATAGCTGTTATGCTCTCGGCACAGGCAACGGATGTTTCTGTCAATAAATGCACTGTACATTTATTCCGAATGGCACCCACGGCACAAGCTATGCTGGAGTTAGGAATAGATAAAGTTATGGAGTGTATTAGGACCATCGGTTTATATAAAACCAAAGCCAAACATGTGATGGAAACTTGCCGGATTCTGGTACAGCAGTATAACGGAGATGTACCGCAAACCAGAGAAGAGCTGGAGGCATTGCCGGGAGTAGGGAGAAAAACGGCTAATGTCGTGTTGAATACAGCTTTTGGTCATCCAACGATTGCAGTAGATACGCATATTTTCCGAGTATGTAATCGTACTGGTCTGGCACCGGGTAAAACGGTACGTGAAGTTGAGGATAAATTAATGCAGGTGGTGCCGGAACAGTTCAGACTTAATGCACATCACTGGCTTATTTTACACGGACGTTACATATGTAAAGCGCGTAAACCGCTGTGTGAGCAATGTCTGATAAATGATTTGTGCGAGTACCCGGCAAAGACGACTTTAACCGTCTGATTGTGTAACTTAACGCCTCTTTTCGTTACAATATTATTAATCTTTGCTTGTGTAAGAAAACAAAAAAGTTAGGGAAGTGGATGCGGATAAATCGCAAATATATGTTGACGGCAATTTTGTCAGTGTTGTTGGTAGCAGCAGGTTGTGACAGGCTGGAACAATGGTTTGGCAAAAATAAGGACGGTCAGGGTTTTGTGAAGGAAATACCTGCCGGTACTGATGGGAACAGCAATCAGGTAGCTATGTTGTTGCCCGATTTTACCCGGCTGGTCGACCAGCAAGGTCCGGCAGTAGTCAATATTCAGGCTACACGCAATAACCGTAATATCGATAATGAAGCCGGTACGGATGCTTTGCCTGACAATGATCCGTTTTACGAATACTTCAAACGCCTTTTGCCAAATGTACCGCAAACCCCGCAGGCAAATGATGATGAATATAATTTTGGTTCAGGTTTTATTATCAGTAAGGATGGTTATATTCTTACCAACACTCATGTAGTCAACGGTATGAATAATATTAAGGTTTTACTGAATGACAAACGTGAATTTCAGGCAAAACTGATTGGTGCTGATGCTCAGTCTGATGTTGCATTATTAAAAATCAATGCCGATGAATTACCGGTTGTAGAACTGGGTAATCCTGAAGAATTAAAAGTCGGAGAATGGGTAGCGGCCATTGGTGCGCCGTTTGGTTTTGATAATAGTGTGACTGCCGGCATCGTTTCAGCCAAAGGACGGAGTCTGCCGGAAGAAAACTATACGCCGTTTATCCAGACTGATGTGGCTATTAATCCCGGAAATTCAGGCGGACCATTATTTAATCTTAAGGGACAGGTAGTAGGAATTAACTCACAGATATACAGCCGCAGTGGTGGTTTTATGGGTATTTCTTTTGCCATTCCGATTGATGTGGCTATGAATGTAGCCGAACAATTGAAAACATCAGGTAAGGTACAGCGTGGCCGGCTTGGGGTAGTTATTCAGGAAGTCAACTATAATCTGGCCAAATCTTTTGGTCTGGATAAAGCTAATGGTGCACTGATTACGCAAGTTGTTGCCGGCGGACCGGCTGCTAAAGCAGGCTTATTATCCGGTGATATCGTACAAAGTGTGAATGGTGATGAGCTAAAAAATTCAAGCGATTTGCCGGTGAAAGTTGGTTTACTGCCACCAGGTAAGCAAATCGTTCTGGGTATCTGGCGTAAAGGTCAAAAAGAAGAAATCAAGGTAACGCTGGATAATGTGTCTCCGGCTGTAGCTAATCCGGCCAGTTCTGCCAGTAGTACCATTATGCCAACTGACGGAACCAGTTTTGCCGAACACCGTCTCGGTCTGGTATTGCGGGCAACAGCTCAGGGGCTGATTATTGAAGACATCAGCGGGCTGGCTGCACAGGTAGATTTACGTCGTGGCGATATTATTATCGCCGTTGGTCAGAAACTGGTACATGACGAAAAAGATTTTGATAATGCAGTAGCAGCCAGTGGAAAAAATGTACCTCTGTTAATCAGGCGTGCAAACAATACCTTGTTTATTGCTATGATGTTGCCGTAATTTTTTCATAAAGATATTGTTTTTAGGATATGTTCTAGTTGGGTTATTAGTTAATCGTACAGGTCGTTTACACCATTATGCAGGTTTTTTTAATTGTTCCATTGTTAATGATGGATCACTTTCTGGTCAGACCACGCGATTCATTCAGAAAAATTTTGGAATAATTTATGTTGTCAGTACATCCCAAAGCATTAGCACGTGGTCCGGTTATGGCTGATATGGCAGAGTTCAGGTTAAGTGATACCGAACGTGAACGTTTATGTCATCCGGCCATTGGCGGTGTGATTCTGTTCCGGCGCAATTATCAGTCCCGTGCTCAGTTAACCGAGCTGGTTGCGGAAATTAAAGCATTAAGAACACCGGAGCTTATTGTCGCTGTTGATCATGAAGGCGGGCGGGTACAGCGCTTTATTCCCGAATTTACCCGATTGCCGGCCATGCGTACTCTGGGACAGTGCTGGGAACAGCATGGTGCAGCAATGGCCGACAAAATGGCCGAAACAGTAGGCTGGGTGCTGGCTACTGAATTACGTGCCTGTGGCATAGATTTATCATTTACGCCTGTTCTGGATTTGGACTGGGGTGAATGTGCTGTTATCGGTAATCGCAGTTTTCATCAGCAGCCGGCTGTAGTCAGCTCTCTGGCAGTAGCTTTGCAACGTGGTCTGGCTCGTGGTGGTATGGCTTGCTGTGGCAAACATTTTCCCGGGCATGGGGCAGTCAGTGGTGATAGCCATCTTACCTTGCCGGAAGATAACCGCAGCTGGGAAGAATTATGGGCTGATGATATACAGCCATTTAAAGATTTAATTCATAATGGTATGCCGGCACTCATGCCCGCACACGTGGTATATCCTAAAGTTGATCCGACAGAACCGGCAGGATTCTCCACTATCTGGCTGGAGGGTGTTTTACGCGATAAAATGCAGTTTGACGGAGTGATTTTCTCTGATGATTTAACTATGGAAGGAGCCAGCTGCGCCGGTGATATCCATGCACGTACAGCGCAGGCTTTTGGTGCCGGCTGTGATATTGCTCTGGTATGTAATAAACCAGACTGGGTAGATAATCTGCTGACCGATTTTGTCTGGCCGGATATCAGCCGGCTGGCACAGCGCTGGCAGATGATTGCCGGTAAGGGGAGTGCAACAGAATATGTTGCTACTATGCAGACACCTGAATTTCAGGCAGCTCAGCAACTGGTAGCCAGTCTGGCCTCTGCTCAGGACACTCTCAATGGTGTTCAGGTAGGCGAAGCCTGCTAATTATTTCTCCGGACAACAAAAAAGCCATAGTCAGACTATGGCTTTTTTAAACTGCCTAACAGATATCAGGCATTTTTAAAGTCGATTACCATACGACCAGTAAACTTACCGGCAGTCATTTCATCGAAAATATCATTGATATCTTCCAGAGGGCGCATAGTTACTTTTGGTACTACTTTACCTTCTGCACCAAACTGGAATGCTTCACGCAAATCTTCACGTGTACCTACCAGTGAACCTACCACTTCAATACCATCCAGAACCAGACGCGGAATATTCAGATCCATAGTGTCAACTGGCAATGCTACCGCAACAATACGTCCGCCGGCACGTACAGAAGCTACGGCTGAATTGAAAGCAGATTTAGCTACAGCTGTAACCACAGCAGCATAAGCACCACCTACTTTTTCCTGAATGATTTCTTCTACTTTTTCTTTAGCAGGGTTCAGAGTCATATCTGCGCCCATTTCGCGTGCCAGCTCAAGTTGTTTTTCATTAACATCAATAGCAATTACTTTAGCATTAAACACGTTTTTGGCATACTGCAACGCCAGATTACCCAAACCGCCAAGACCATAAATCGCAATCCACTGACCCGGCTGGATGTGTGATACTTTGATTGCCTTGTAGGTTGTCACACCGGCACAGGTAATACTGCTGGCTGCTTCAGAACTCAGTCCGTCCGGTACTTTAACTGCATAATCTGCTACAACGATACATTCTTCAGCCATACCACCGTCTACAGTATAGCCGGCATTTTTAACTTCACGGCAGAAGGTTTCGCGACCACTGTTGCAATATTCACAATGTCCGCAGCCTTCAAAGAACCAGGCAACACTGGCACGGTCACCCACTTTTAAAGAAGTAACATCTTCACCTACAGCAGTTACAACCCCAATACCTTCATGTCCCAGTGTTACACCAGTTACGTCGCCAAAATCCGCATTTTTTACATGCAAGTCGGTATGGCAAACGCCACAGCATTCCATTTTCAGCAATGCTTCATTGGCTTTCAGCGGGCGTACAGCTTTATCCTGGATGGCAACTTTTTTGTCTTTTGTTACTACGGCTGCTTTCATAATGAACCCTTTTCATCAGTAAAGAAGAAGTGTTTAGTCTGTTAGTTTCTGTTCTCAGATAAACAGACCGGTACAACCAGAAAATCATTTACCGGATAAAATCGATACCGGTATAAATATAATCCTGAATAAAAATGACAGAAAATTATTCAGAGGTGTAAATGTACCTCATATTACCCATTAAATGTCATTTAAAACAGGATTAAAATATTTATTTTCTACCAGTTATTCTGACAGATATATCAGTGCAGTACCAGCACTGGTATATAAAATAATTGTAACTCTAAATAAAGCATCTGCGTAAGACTTAATTGCAGCAAAATACCATATACTTATAAGAAATTTTAATAAATTTCAATGATTCCTTTTTGCTATTATCCTACTAATCAGATCTGCTCAGGTAAGAAAACATAAAATCTGCATAGAGGCTGCACACCTAAATTAAGACAATAAAACAGTATGCAAAATTAACTATCACATGGGTAAACATCGCTGGAAATCATGAATAGTATGACTACCGGCATATACATCTGATTCATACACCTATCTGGGTTCGCAGATTTCACTGATAGTGAAATCTGGTAATTATGTCATCTGTGTGCATCCTGATAAGATGCTTTTATAGTCAGTTTTTAAGTTTGAAAATATAGATGTCCGAAGTTCTGTTATCGGCAGAGCCGGTAATTTTAAAAGCCAGTACCGGTTCTCAAGCCTGTTTCTGATCGAAAAAGCGACTAATCCTGAATAGGCCGGATAAAGCATGTTATGATGCGCTCGCCTAATGACCTTGAAACTGAAATTAGATAAACAACATCATGAATACCCAGACTAGCCGGCGCAAACGCGTTCTTAATGGTGTGCTGTTACTCGATAAAGACAGCGGAATGAGTAGTAACAGTGCTTTGCAGCGGGCACGCTTTTTATATGGTGCGGCCAAAGCAGGGCATACCGGTGTACTGGATCCGCTGGCAACAGGTTTGTTACCCGTATGCTTTGGAGAAGCAACTAAATTTGCTCAGTATCTTCTGGATGCAGATAAAGCTTATATAGCGACTTTACAGCTGGGTGCGGCTACCAGCACAGGTGATGCTGAAGGTGAAATCGTTGCCACTGCCGATACAGTGATTACACTGGCGCAGGTACAGGCAGCCATTTCTGCTTTTAGTGGTGAAATTACTCAGACACCGCCTATGTATTCAGCTATTAAATATCAGGGTAAGCCATTATATGAATATGCCCGTGCGGGTATCACCATCGAACGTAAAAGCCGTCAGGTAACGATTTATCAGATAGATATTATTGAATTTACTTTCCCGCGGCTTGTCATCAATGTACGTTGCAGTAAGGGAACGTATATACGTACTCTGGCTGAAGATATGGCCAAACATATGGGAACTGTAGCGCATCTGACTGCATTACGCCGCACTGCTACTGCCGGCTTTACCATTGAACAGACTCATTCACTTGCAGCAATCAGTAATCTGGATGAAGCTGCACGGGATAACTGGCTTTTGCCTTGTGATGTACTCGTACAACATTTTCCGGCTGTCACTCTGAATGATAAAGATATTTTGCAGTTACAGCATGGTATAGCCGTGCATTCTGAGCAAAATTATGGCACAATGTGCCCCTTGCGTATTTATGCTGTTGATGGCCGCTTTATCGGGCTGGTGCAATATCAGGCTCCCAGCAGGCGTTTGAAAGTGCTGCGTCTGATGAATACGGCTTATATCAGTTAAATATGTATCCGGAGTTGGTATTTGTTAATGACATATATTAGCTTGGCCAACTTGTCTGCCGTAAGGCTTTTTTTAAGAGTAAATTACATGTTATCTGTTGAACAAAAAGCACAAATTATTAAAGATTATCAACGTGCCGAAGGGGACACTGGTTCTTCTGAAGTACAAATCGCGTTATTGACTTTCCGTATTAATGATCTGACTGGTCACTTTAAAGCTAACCCGAAAGACCATCACAGCCGTCGTGGTCTGTTGAAAATGGTTAGCTCCCGTCGTCGTTTGCTGGCGTACATCCGCCGCACTAAACCGGATACCTACCGCGAATTGATTGCACGTCTGGGTCTGCGTAAATAAGCATTCTCCATCTGAAAAAAAGCCGCCTTTTAAAAGAGGCGGCTTTTTTTATACATCAAACTAAAACCATTCAGGCAATATTTGATTATCCTATTTCGTTATATAAATCCGGATTTAAACGCGCATTCTGTGTCTGACACCAGTCCAGATGATCCTTATTTAAATGAAAAGCTTTTGCCTGAAATTCTTTCAAAGCTTCCTGCTGTTCTATCTTGCGAGTATATGAGCGTACAAAACGGCGTACTTCATTGGATGTTTCCAGAATCAGGCCGGGTACCGACTGTGGCTTACCGGTGGCAGAATCAATGGCGACCATGGTGAAATAACTGGAATTACTATGACGAATTTCTCCGGTAACCAGATTTTCCGCTTCTACACGAATACCAATCATCATGGACGATTTACCTACATAATTGACTCGTGCTTTAATTGAGACCAAATCACCCACATAAATTGGCGTACGGAAATTAACAGTATTAATAGCTGCTGTTACCGTTACAGAACGTGAGTGTTTACAGGCACATGCATACGCGGCCTGATCCATTAAAGCCAGAATACGTCCGCCAAAAATAGTGTTGTTTGCGTTGGTATCTTCCGGATGCATCACAACAGATAACAGTACATCACTGTCAGTTGGTTTTTTATATAAAAATTCAGACATTACTTTGTCCTCAATAATACAGGTACAGCCAGATCCGGTTGAACCAATATGATAATTTACCTTAATAAAATCAATTCTAACATACAAGCAAATAGTTTTAATATTAATGATTTTTGGTAAAGAAAAAATGTATGGTCAATAGAAATATTTTTTATGGCGAATTGAAAAAGACCAAAAATGCATACCCTGAGCTTAACCGGCGTCGGGATAGTTATTGAGTTTGCGATAAGGTAAAAAATATATGTTAGAATTTGACCATAATACAAAATGTATTTATAGCCTGTTACAGGCTTGATTAAAACCTCATCAATAATCATTTTGCAAATCACGCCCGGCCAGAAACCCTACCTATGTATATGCCAGTTACGTGTACATTGTTAGGTTTTTTAGCAGGTGCGGTATCTGCAAAAAATTAGAATGGAAAAACAATATGTTTGATAAACACATTAAAACCTTTCAATACGGCAATCAGACAGTTACTTTGGAAACTGGTGAAATTGCCCGTCAGGCAGCCGGTGCAGTAAAAATTTCCATGGGCGATACTGTGGTACTGGTAGCCGTTACAGCTGCTAAAGAAGTTAAACCTGGTCAGGATTTCTTTCCGCTGACCGTAGACTATCTGGAACGCACCTATGCAGCCGGTAAAATTCCGGGCGGATTTTTTAAGCGGGAAGGCAAACAGAGTGAAAAAGAAATCCTTACCAGCCGCCTGATTGACCGTCCGATTCGTCCTTTATTTCCGGAAGGTTTCTACAACGATATTCAGATAGTTGCCATGGTAGTTTCAGTTGATCCGGAAATTGATTCAGATATTCCGGCTATGCTAGGTGCTTCAGCTGCACTACTACTAACAGGTGTTCCTTTTGCCGGTCCGATTGGTGCAGCCCGTGTCGGCTATGTCAATGGTGAATATGTTCTTAATCCGACTAAAACTCAGCTGGCTCAGTCACAACTGGATTTAGTTGTTGCTGGTACAGAAAAAGCCGTATTGATGGTGGAATCTGAAGCAGATGTACTGTCTGAAGAAACCATGCTGGGTGCAGTAGTATTCGGTCATGAACAAATGCAGGCAGCCATCCGTGCCATCAATGAATTTGCTGATGAAGTTAATCCGGAAATGTGGGACTGGCAGGCTCCTGTTGCTGATGAAAGCCTGATTGCCAAAGTGCGTGAGCTGGCTGGTGCAACAATTGATGAAGCATTCAAAATCAAGCAAAAACAAGCCCGTACAGCAAAACTAGATGAAGCATGGGCTGCTGTTGAAGCGGCTTTGATTACCGAAGAAACTGATACATTACTGGCTAACCAGATTCGCGGTATTTTCAAAGATCTGGAAAAAGAAGTAGTTCGTGGCCAGATTCTGGAAGGTCAGCCGCGTATTGACGGCCGTGATACCCGTACTGTTCGACCTATTAATATCCGGACCGGCGTATTACCGCGTACACATGGTTCTGCCTTATTTACCCGTGGTGAAACTCAGTCACTGGCTACAGCAACACTGGGCACCCAGCGTGATGAACAGATTATCGATGCTCTGAGTGGTGAATATACCGACCGCTTTATGCTGCATTACAATTTCCCGCCATACTCAACCGGTGAAGTAGGCCGTATGGGTGCACCAAAACGCCGTGAAATCGGGCACGGCCGTCTGGCAAAACGCGCACTGCTGGCTGTATTGCCTGATGTTGAAGATTTCAGCTACACCATGCGTGTGGTGTCTGAAATTACTGAATCCAATGGTTCTTCTTCCATGGCCAGCGTATGTGCCGGATGTCTGAGTCTGCTAAATGCCGGCGTTCCTCTGAAAAGTCATGTTGCCGGTATAGCCATGGGTTTAATCCTGGATGGCAATAAATTTGCTGTACTGACTGATATTCTGGGCGATGAAGACCACCTTGGTGATATGGACTTTAAAGTTGCCGGTACCACTACAGGTGTGACTGCTCTGCAAATGGATATCAAAATTCAGGGAATTACCAAGGAAATCATGCAGATTGCACTGGCTCAGGCGAAAGAAGCTCGTTTGAATATTCTCGGACAAATGCAGGAAGCAGTAAAAGGTCCGCAAGAATTATCTGCACATGCACCACGTTTATTTACCATGAAAATTCATCAGGACAAGATTCGTGATGTTATTGGTAAAGGTGGTGAAACTATCCGTGCATTAACCGCAGAAACCGGTACTGAAATTAATATTGCCGAAGATGGTACGATTACCATTGCTGCCAGCACCAGTGAAGCAGGAGAAGCGGCCAAACGCCGTATTGAGGAAATTACTGCTGAAGTAGAAGTAGGTAAAGTATACGAAGGCACAGTAATCAAGATTCTGGATAACAATGTTGGTGCTATCGTATCAGTTATGCCGGGTAAAGACGGCTTGGTACACATCAGCCAGATTTCACATGATCGTGTGAAAAATGTAAGCGATTACCTGCAAATTGGTCAGCAGGTTAAAGTAAAAGCGTTGGAAATTGATGATCGCGGCCGTGTACGCCTGTCAATCAAAGCTTTGCTTGAAAAGGCACCGCAAGAACCAAAACCGGCTGAAAATTAATCGTTAATATTGAGTATTCAAGACTGCCTTACATGTAAGGCAGTCTTTTTTGTAGCAAAATAGAAGTATTACATCATTTATTAGGGGTATAACCCATTATAAGAATAATAAGAAACCGCATCATTTAAAGCAGCTTTTTGAAATCAGTTTTTATAATTTGAAAATGTCTTAGATAAAAAATCAACAATGAGATGAGTAATTTCACGATGAATCTCACTTCTATTCCGACTGCCGCCATCTTTACAAATAATTCCTTCTCCTTCTTTTTCTTGATTCAATATATCAATTGCATCAGATTTACAAATTTGGATAAAACTAAAATGCATTGCATCTGGAATAATAATATAAGTTGAGGACGATTTTGGTAGAAATTCTTGTACATAACCCGATTCAAGTTGTGTATTTGTATCACCTATATCAACTCCTGCACCAATAATAAGAGATGGTATTTTGATTTTTTGTAAGCTTTCAATGGTAAACCCTCTTGTCAAACCAGCATCCAATGATACGAATGCTTTTATCCTGGGGTCTGACATATTCCTATTAAGCTCTGAATTTGCCAAACCAAGTTCAGATATCAAATGACAAGCTTTTAAATATGAATATTTATTACAATCTTTCTTAAAGGATTCTGTATCAAATCTGGCTCCGGAAAGTGCAATTACTGACCAACCACCAAGCGAATGGCCTATAGCGGAAATCTGATTTAAATTAATGATATTTGAGAATGTTTGATTTTCAGCCAGCGCATCAATAGTTTTACTTAAATCTTGCGGCCGTAACCATAGTTTGGCTGACTGCTCAGTATTCTGATCAAATCCAGTTGTCCCCGGATGATTAGGAGCTGCAACAATATATCCCTTTGTAGCTAATGCATGTGCAAGCCAGCTTAAATTTCGCCAGCTCCCACCGTAACCATGTGAAAGTAAAATTAATGGCGATTTAGTATTCTTTACTTCCGGTACCGCATCAGCAATAACTTCAGAACCATCAAAAATAGCATTATCAGCTATAGTTATTGAATTTTGCTTATTATTAGTGGCATACCAAACAGCAATATCTAATGGTCTTCCATCATGTATATCATAGTGAATTCGCTTAAAACCAATATGTTCTGAAGCGTTGGAGATAAGTGGAAAAAGTAAAATAAATGAATTGATAAGGCAAAAAAGTAATTTAATCATAGCATCCCTCTTTAATAAGGGAGTGTTGTTATAATAATTTCAAATAATATAATAAGGAATAAATCAAAGCCATTATCAAAGCAGTAATCAATGCTCAATATTCCGTTATATAAATCAAATTCAAATCCGGAAATGAATATAAAATTCAGCGTTTACTTGTTTTTTATGACAAAGATAATCAGCTTTTCAGAAAACCATTCCGATTAACATCATAACGGTGGAAACTTATCAGCATTTCAAAATAATCAGCGAGTTCAACAAGACAATAGTGAATTTGATATGTCCTAGCAGTTATGTCTATTATAGGTATGAGGGCTATACTGCTGTTTGCAAACAGATATTGTCAGAGCAGTTTATGCAACGGAATCAAGGAAAATTGATTCAGTTATAATTTGCTGATTAAAAAATAGGCAGTTAAATTTAATTTATATATAACAAGGCTATAAATTACTTATCCACAGTTTATGTGCAACACCATCCCAATAATCACAGGAATAATGTGTATTTATTCATCTTATCGCATACACTGACAGATACGTGGATAAAAACTGGGGAAAACAATATCAGGTATTATGATTGTGGATAAACTAAAATATATTTATTATATTGACAGGATTAAAGAAATTTTGAATTTTTTAAAAATTACGGATATCTTATATGAGTAATGGTTTAAAGTTAGAAAATATCGAAGCATATTTTGCAGAGCATAAATTACCAAAATTCGACAGTTCATCAATATTGTATGGATCAATAGATGCAAAATTATGGCTAAAGATTGTAATAACTGAATTTTCTGGATTATTTATTAAACATCTGCTTATTTATTTTAATGCAGAAAAAATAATTCTGATTGGTTTAACCTTGAATACAAATTTAACAGATGCAATTACTGTTATTCCTATGACAGAAGTTTCTGAACTAAGCTTCAAATCAGGCTTTATCAGAGGCAAGCTGACATTTAAATTTAAACAAAAGGAATATCTTATAAAAGTCCCGAACTTTATTCTTGTCGCGAAATGGCAAAAAAGAAATTTGAAAAATATCCTTCAGCGTTACATTATTAAATATTCATAAAAACACCAAATAATTATTTCTCAGTATTAGCAGATAATAATATATCTCATAATCAAATATTTATAATGATTCAATACAAACCCTTTTAAATTAATCATAATAGTCTGTTTTCTGTTTTTCAGTGCCTGTTTGTATTTTGAATTTAATTTCAGTGGTGATAGTGTATAGAAAATACAAAACATCCATGTAGTAAATATGAGGAAAGTCTATAATGCTGGTTTTCATCGCATAGAGACAGAGAAATGCAGCATATCCACATCATTGGTATCGGCGGAACATTTATGGGAGGAATTGCCGCTATAGCCAAACAGGCAGGCTATCATGTAACTGGTTGTGATGCCAAAATGTATCCGCCCATGAGTACACAGCTGGCTGATTTGGGCATTGATGTGGTGGAAGGATTCGAAGCAGCACAGCTGGACAGTTATCCTGCTGATGTCTATGTAATTGGTAATGTTGCCCGTCGCGGCATGCCTGTCATTGAGGCCATCCTCAATCGTAACTTACCTTATACTTCCGGCCCGCAATGGCTGGCAGAAAATATCCTTCAACAGCACTGGGTACTGGCAGTAGCCGGCACTCATGGTAAGACAACGACAGCCAGTATGCTGGCATGGGTGCTTGAAGATGCTGGTCTGGCTCCCGGATTTCTGATTGGCGGGGTGCCGCAAAATTTTGCTGTATCAGCGCGCCTGCCTCAGGTACCACCTGCTGAGCAATCCGCATCTGAACCAGAGTGCAGTCCGTTTTTTGTCATCGAGGCAGATGAGTATGACACAGCTTTTTTTGATAAACGCAGTAAGTTTGTCCATTATCGTCCGCGTACGGCAATTCTGAACAATCTGGAATATGATCATGCGGATATTTTCCCCAATCTCGCAGCAATTCAGACTCAGTTTCATCATTTGATTCGTACAATTCCCAGTGAAGGGCTGATTGTCGTTAATGAACAATCTGCTGCACTGGACGAAGTTTTACAGCAAGGCTGCTGGTCAGAAGTAGAAGGTTTTGGTCTGAATAAGGATTGGCAGATTGGTGAAATTTCTGCAACCGGTGGCTTCGATGTACTCTATCAGCAACAAAAGGTGGGACATATAGAGTGGAAACTACTGGGGCAACATAACCGCATGAATGCACTGGCAGTGATTGCTGCAGCACGTCATGCAGGTGTTTCGATCCGGCAATCCTGTGCAGCATTGTCTCGTTTTGAGAATGTTAAACGGCGCATGGAAGTCAAAGGTGTAGTTAACGATATTACTGTTTATGATGATTTTGCTCATCATCCGACAGCCATTGCCACAACTATTGCCGGTTTGCGTCAGAAAGTTGTTAATGCACGTATTCTGGCTGTGCTTGAACCACGCTCCAATACTATGAAGCTGGGTACCATGAAAGCTGCTTTACCTGCCAGTCTGGCGGAAGCTGATAAAGTATTCTGTTATGCTGGCGGGGTTGACTGGGATGTTGCGGCTGCACTAAGTCCGTTACAGGATAAAGTAGCAGTTTTTCAGGATATGCAGTCACTGGTTGAAGCTATCACTGCACAGGCAGAGCAGGGGGATCATATTCTGGTCATGAGTAATGGCGGCTTTGGTGGTATTCATCAGCAATTACTGACTAAGTTACAACACAAAGCAAATAATTAATTATTTTTGTACTGAATTCAAGTTAAAACAATAACCCCTGGTTCAGATTTTCTAAAGGCCGGAGCTATCTGTTATTTCAGGTACTCAGGCTTTTATTTTATGTGCGTTTTCAAACAGTGCAGTATCAGGGTAAATATAAAAAATAATGAAATTACGTGATTAATAGTACAACAGAAGCAGAGCGATACAATATTTCAGGAAGCCTCATAAACCGTAGCTTTTGCCATTTCAGTATGATTCATTTTTCCGTATGCATTCTGCCAGCTTTGTGCAGCTTCACGCTGGTCACAGTTTTTGGCTACTTTAATCTGGGTTGGATTCATTTCAGTATAAGTTAAATTCGCCAGATGCTTGCAGTCCAGCGTTTGCGAAATCAATGCCGCAGGAGCTGTAGCACGAGCTGGTACTGAATGAAAATTGCCCAGCAACAATAATAAAGCCATTAACCCATATATTTTTAATAATTTCATAATCCATTCCTTATTTAGAAAAATCTAATAAATTGTTTAATTTTTATTATATTAATTAGAAAAAAATAAATATTCAAGGAATTTGTTTCTTAAATATTTAGTTACTTTTCATTTTTCTAAAAATGAAGTATAATAAAAACAAATTTATTGACGTTATTTCTAAGAAATTGCCGGAATTTGTGCATGCAAACATTTAAAGATCGTCTGGCTTCACTGTGGCCGGGTGAGCGCCAGTCTAAAATTGCTACAGACATTGATATGACTATGGCCGGTTTCAGCCGTATCTGGCATGAAGGCGGGTTACCCAAAGCAGAAACCCTGAAACGTATCAAAGAATTAAAAGGTTGCAGTATTGACTGGCTGCTGACCGGAGAAGGGGAGCCCTTTCCTGAACAGCAAACTCAGGCAGCACATGATACGCTGGGTAATCCGGTGAATACTGAAGATTTTGTTTATGTACCGCGTTATGCAATTGAAGCAGCTGCCGGACATGGTAGTTTAGTTGCTAATGAAAAACCGATGTTTACCATGGCGTTCCGCAAGGACTGGATAAATTCAATGATTAGCCCTGAAGTTAGTGGCTTGTCAGTGATTTCGGTCAAAGGCGATTCAATGGAAGGTGTGCTCAATGACGGAGACACCATTCTGGTACAGCAAATGAATCATATACGCCGTGATGGTTTGTATGTATTGCGTATTAACGATAATCTGCTGGTTAAGCGTTTACAGCTGATGCCGGGTAATGTAGTGAATGTTATTTCTGCTAATGAAGCCTATCCGAGTTTTGAAATCCGGCTGGATAGTGAAAGTGATGATGTACAAATCATCGGTAAAGTATTGTGGTTTGGCCGTTATCTATAATGTTCTGATGATAAAATTTTATACTGAAGAGTCGGTTTGATAATCCGGGTATTACTGCGGACACATTATTAACCGGTTAACTCATTTATTCTGGACATAAAAAAACCGTCTGAATTTTGGAATTCAGACGGTTTTTTTATGTACGTAAAATTCAGCTTATGGTTTTAGCCTTTATAAGCACTGCCATCAGCCAGTAACCATTCAGGTTCAGCACCTTTATCAATTACATCCTGATTAACAACCACTTTTTTTACATCGTTTAAATCCGGCAAAGCATACATAGTATTAAGCAACGCTTTTTCTACAATTGAGCGTAAGCCGCGGGCACCGGTTTTGCGCGCCATGGCCAGCTTGGCAATTGCCCGTAATGCAGAGGGTTGTACCTGTAGCTCCACACCTTCCATCGCAAACAGAGCCTGAAACTGCTTGATTAATGCATTTTTAGGTTCGGTAAGGATATTAATCAATGCATCTTCATCCAGCTCAGTAAGCGTTGCAATAACTGGCAGACGACCGATCAGCTCTGGAATCAAACCGAATTTAATCAGGTCTTCCGGTTCTACCGTCTGAAACAACTCGCTTACATTGGTATTTTCGTCTTTGCTGTGTACCGCAGCACCAAAGCCGATACCACCTTTTTCAGTACGCTGACGGATAACTTTTTCCAGTCCGGCAAATGCACCACCACAGATAAATAGAATATTAGTAGTGTCTACATTAATAAATTCCTGATTAGGATGTTTGCGCCCACCCTGTGGCGGCACAGATGCAACAGTTCCTTCTATCAGTTTAAGTAAAGCCTGCTGAACACCCTCACCGGATACATCGCGGGTGATAGAGGGATTATCACTTTTGCGGGAGATTTTATCGATTTCATCAATGTATACAATGCCTTTTTGTGCTTTTTGTACATCAAAATCGCATTTACCCAATAATTTAGTGATAATCTGTTCCACATCCTCACCAACATATCCGGCTTCGGTAAGTGTGGTGGCATCAGCCATCACAAACGGAACATCCAGTTTGCGCGCCAGAGTCTGAGCGAGCAGAGTTTTACCCGAACCGGTAGGTCCAATCAGCAGAATATTGGATTTAGACAGCTCTACCTGACCTTCTTCCTTACCCAGACGCAAGCGTTTGTAATGATTATATACCGCTACAGCCAGTGATTTTTTTGCTGTTTCTTGTCCGATTACATACTGGTCAAGATTAGCAACAATCTCTGCCGGAGTAGGTAGTTTTTCCTGACCGTCTCCGTCAGTTGCCGGCATGCCATTCTCTGTAGAAGAAGCACCCGGATTATGTAGCATTTCATTGCATGTATCCACGCACTCATTACAGATTAATGCGTTTTCACCTTCAATTAAATTTTTAACTTCGTTTTCAGGTTTACCGCAAAACGAACAATAACGAATTTCTTTACTCATAAACAGGATTTCATCAAGAAAATAGAGCTTATATTGAATGCCGGACCAAATACATAGATGATATCGTATCGGATTCAGCCAAAAAACGAGTATATAGTTTTATCAGGCTGATATCAAACTGAATGCTAGTGTGGTTTTAATCACTGAAGAAATCAGTTTGATAATGAAAATCTGATTAAAATATCGTTTATAAACACCTTTTTTAGCCAAATATAATAAGAAAATACCGGACATAAGCAAATTTGTCTTATAATTAGATTGAGAAACAATATATTTATTGAATAATTGGACGTTAAAAACTTCTTTCAAACACAGACGATAATTATGTCTGTCTCTTTATTACGTTCAGTTTGAGTAGTATTTTCTTGAGAAATAAATTACCCTGATTCAGGGTCAAAAAGGAAGTTATCATGTCATGTTTATCACGTCTGCGTCGCTGGCAGTGGGTAAGCCTGTTAAGCAGTAGTCTGTTTTTTGCAGTACCTGCTGTAGCCGGAGACCTTGATGTTCTCGGCCAGTTTATCGAACAAAAGCAGACAGGTGGTCAGTCTGACACACTCAGCACATTTATCAGCAACCATCCCGATGCCAATCTGGAAACCCGTGCACAGATTGCCGGTCCTTTATTAAGCTCACAATCGGCTCTGATTATGAATAATCAGACCGGTGAAATTCTTTACCAGAAAAATATCAATCAGGTACGTTCAATTGCATCCATTTCTAAGCTGGTTTCAGCAATGGTAGTGCTGGATGCCAATCAGAACATGAATGATCAGATTACCATCACAGATGCCGAAATTGACCGGCTGAAAAATTCAACCAGCCGTCTGTCTGTTGGTACAGTAATGACCCGGCGTGAGCTATTGCATATTGGTTTAATGAGTAGTGAAAACCGGGCAATCCATGCTCTGGCACGTACTTATCCGGGCGGTATGCCGGCATTTGTAGAAGCCATGAATAATAAGGCGGCTGAGCTGGGAATGACTAATTCACGTTTTTACGAACCAACCGGGCTTGATCCGCGCAATCAGTCCACTGCACGGGATTTGGCTTTACTGGTGCGTGGTGCCAGTCAGTATCCGCTTATCAGACAATATTCAACTGACAATTCCGGTTCGGTATACACCAGTAATGGCAGAGTAGAGCAATATCACAACTCCAATGCACTGGTACGCGAAGGTTTATGGCCGATCGCGCTGCAAAAAACCGGATATATTCGTGAAGCAGGTCGGTCTATGGTGCTGCTGACCAGTGTGCAGAACCAGCCGGTAACCATTGTCTTACTGAACTCTCCCAGTTCAACAACCCGCGTAAGCGATGCCCGAGCTTTACGTTCATGGGCAATGCAGCAATCTTTATAAACCATATATCTGTTATCAAAGAGCCCCGTTAGCGATAACGGGGTTTTTTATCAATAAATCAATCCGTTTATATCGTAATGTAACTGTCAAAGCAGTTAATGAACATGATAGAAAGCCAGACATAGCCTGTGAACATCAGCAATCTAAAGTAATTTAACAGATATGATTAATAGCGTTTTTATAAATGTACCAGTTGATTCGTCTGCATCTTTTATTTGAAAATAATAGGCAAGGCATAGTTACTGAGAATAGTACTGAGTAAAAAGCTTAATCATCAGTGTAAAATATTGGTTCTCAGACAGATAAATATTCCTGAGGTATGAATGGATGTCACCGGTTGATAAACAAGACCCGGTCGTAGCAAAATAGAAATGTAATACCATAATATTGGAAATGGAATAAATATAGATTTATCTCATAAGGGACAAATAGAGGTGTTATCTTTAAACAGAGAAAGATACTGACATGGCAATATTAATTACAGGTGCTTCTGCAGGATTTGGCGCAGAAATGTGTCGTGTGCTGGTTCATGCCGGTTACCAGGTTATTGGTGCCGCACGGCGGCTGGATAAGCTGCAACATTTACAGACAGAACTGGGTGCACAGTTTTTACCATTACAAATGGATGTAGCCGATAAAAGCAGTGTAGATAATGCATTAGCATCCTTACAGGGTACTTGGGCGGATATTGATTTACTCGTGAACAATGCCGGGCTGGCACTGGGCATGGAGCCGGCTCAGGAAGCAAACTTTGCTGACTGGGAAACCATGATTCATACCAATGTTCTGGGTTTAACTTATGTCACCCGGCAAATATTGCCACGTATGGTAGCCAAAAATAGCGGCTATATCATTAATCTGGGTTCTACTGCCGGCTCATGGCCATATAAAGGTGGCAATGTTTACGGTGCTACCAAAGCTTTTGTACGCCAGTTCAGCCTGAATTTGCGTACTGATCTGGCTGGTACACGTATACGAGTAACCAATATTGCCCCCGGTTTATGCGGTGATACTGAATTTTCCAATGTACGCTTTCGCGGCGATGATAAACAGGCTGCTGCCGTATATGAAAATATCAGCTATCTGCAACCGGCAGATATTGCCAACACCGTATTATGGCTGTATCAGACTCCGGCACATATGAATGTTAACCATATTGAAATTATGCCGGTATCACAAACCTTCGCCGGTCTGAGTGTAACCCGTGATTTGGCTTAAGATTTACAGGTATGTCTAACCCTACAGTATGGCAATCCAAAGCCGAAGAAAAAGCACGTATCATGGCACAGTGTGCTCAGCAAGGAGTTACTGTTACCCAACTGCGTACTCAGGTGCTGGATATTGTATTAAATATGAGTGGTGTTATTAAAGCCTACCAGGTACTGGCATCTATGCAACAGCACAGTAACAGTACGGTTGCTCCGCCTACTGCTTACCGGGCACTGGATTTCTGGGCTGAGCAGGGTGTATTACATAAAATACCTGCTGTTAACGGCTATATACTTTGCCGTCATGTACAGCATGAGTGCGATAGTCACTGTCAGGACAATACCGTTCATCACAGTGATTTTGTTCTGGTATGCAACCAGTGCGGAGCTGTAGATGAACAAAGTCTCAGCTCAGAATGGGCAGCATTACGGCAGCGTGCTGCAGATAATGGATTTATGCTTAATGATGAGCATATCGTGCTAACAGGTATCTGTACACATTGCCAAACTAAACTGACATAAGTATTCAGTTTGATTGATACAAAAATTCTGGATATCTGTTTTTTTGAATTAAGCATATATCTGGAATCTTTTATTGGGTATGAATTGTTCATTAATTTTTTTACTGACTAATAAATAGTAAAAGCAGACTAATTTAATTCTGGGACAAACGTTTTAATTGTGCCGAATAAAGATTCAATCTCTTTTTTGATATCAGTAATGTCATCCAGATAAAGTATCCATAGATTTTTACGTGCTCTGGAACATGCTGTATAAATTAAATTACGTGTATTTTCCAGCTCCTGTTTCTTTTCCAGTACTGTATCAGAAGATAGACTAGAAAAATAATCTTTAAATTTATTTTTTTCCCTTTGCCCAAAACTGTTTTCCATAATGATAACTACATTTTCATATTCCTCTCCTTTTGTACCATGATAAGTATGATAAATTACCGGATCATCTTCATCATGTTCTTCATTAATAAAAGCTATCCAGCGCTGCCATTGAATTAATTCTATATTTAATATATTTTGGATTTTATCTCGATTATCTTGAATAATTTTATTTGCGTTTTCACTTTCTAAGTTTATCAAATCTGAATTGCCGTACATTTCTTCATATAAATTATCGTATATATAATCGGCAAAAGCAGAGTCATCTGAATCTTTATTGTGGCTTTGAAATACGTCAGAGATATTAATTCCAAAGCAGTTTTTCAACCAAAATGTGATTGCTTTATTTTCTTTTTGGTCTCTGAAAATCTTTAAATTGGCTGAAAAATATCTTATTAAATCATCTAAAGTTTGAGGGTGTCCGTTTGTAAAAATTTCAACTAATTTACTTGCTTCAGCAAAAGTAACCTTATGCTGAGTATTTCCGAACAAATCATAAAGAGTAGTATTTTGATTATTCAATGTATTATAGGCTGTTACCAGCTGATACAGACGTAGTATAGCTGGATGCAATTTATTGAGTAAGTGTGAAAATATCATAACATTCATATTATCCCAGTAGATAAATTCTGCTTTTTCAATAGCGCTATAAATTTGTTGCAGACCGCTCATAAAAGCAACTGAACGATTAAGTAACAGCAGACAATCAACAGGTCTGTTACAGTTTAAAGTGGTAATATATTTGTTAATAAATTGATTAATTACTAAAGCATCATTTTCTTCATTTCTGATTGATTCTTGGTTCTTCAGAAAATAAAATTCAACTATGCCATTTTTCTTAGCCGGATCAATTGGCTTTTGTTTTACAGTATCATTTCTAATTTTATTAATTAAATCAATAATCTGATTTTCTGAGCGTCTGTTAAAATTTTTAATAATTTTTTTTAATTTAATTTCCGGTATTTCCTTATTTCCCGATATTTCCTTATATATATTCTCGATATTATCACCAATACCAGTATCATAAATACTTTGTTTACTATCACCAAAATATCCAGCAAGCCATTTCTGCTTTCGCTGATAGGTATACTGGTGTAAATTTGCCAGTATTCTTACAACAGATTCATTTGTATCCTGATATTCGTCAATAAACATATAAGGATATTTATCTGTCAGTAATTTTTTAAACATATCATATTTTTCTACTAGCTGTAAGCTATATTCAAGCAGAGTATCGTGGCTAAATTTCATTGAAGCCAAACGGTCACTGTTAGAGTTACTGTCATATTCTACAGATAAAATATTATTATTGTTTTGAGAATTATTTATTTTTTCTATTGCTTGTTGAAAAGTAATATTTCTATCGACAAGATTAAAATATTTTTTGAAAATAGCAAAATTTTTTAAGGATTTTTCTAAAATTTCCTGATTTAATATTGGATTTGTTTGATTTATTTCCAATATCTTTTCTTTTCTGAGTTGGGTTGTGTTTAGCACTTTTTCCAGATTAAAAAATAGCTTTTTGTTTTTTTTCACAAACTGTTTAAATAACTCTTTATTTTCCTCAGTATTCAGACAAGAAAGATTAGGATGATTAACTTGTTCTATTATTTTCAATTCATTTTTTCTAAGCTCTTTCTCAAGTTTATTTTTATGTAACTCGATCAATTCATCTTGTTTATACAATCTGATTTGTTGCCAAAGCATTTCGTGAATAGTTGACACCTGAATATATTGGCTTTCTCCTAAGCGTTGGCGGATTTCATTAACGGCCACATTAGTATAGGTAATACAGATAATTTTTTGATTATGCCTGTGCAAAGTATCTAAATGATGACTCAAAATATATTTGATTGCTTCAATCAGCGTGTAGGTTTTACCAGCACCGGCACCAGCATAAACAATAAAACTTTCAAACTTATCAATGGCTGTAAATATTTTCTGCTGTTGCTGAATTTCTTGATTCAGATTTTCTTCCAGACCCATATTTATTTCCCTTTATTATTTTCCAATTGTCTTTTTAACCATTTAAAACCATCAGTAATATAATGAGGTAATTTAGGTATGGTATTCGATGAGTCTGCATTTATATTAGCAGTAACAGTAATCATATTATAAAGGAGCGTGCTAGCAAATTTAGTTTTATTCCCGTTCGTATTGAGTTTTTTCTGTATTTCAAAAGAACTATTAGGATTAATCCTATTATTAGTTATTATACTATTGTACATTTTTGTGGATAAAGTTGATTTAAGTGATTCGATAACCAACTGGTTATCATAATTGGTTAAAATAATTGCTTCTTCCAGACTGGTAGCATATTGCTCGTTGATAGGGTCTTTTTGAAAAACAATATAAGTATTTTTGATTTTTTTATATTGTAAATTATCATCCAGTTCTTCAATTCCACATAATATTTTCAATGTATTGTTGGTAGTTTTTCGATTTTTTAAACTTCTAATTTGTTTAGAACTTGTAGATTCACATGGCTTAGTGTTATTGCGTTTAATATCTATATCAGTAATGATTACACAAGGTATTTGTATTTGTTGTAATAGTGGGAAATAAATATGAGCATAAGCACCATCAATTCTAAATATTGAAATATAATAATTTCTTAATTTTTTTTCTTTTTCCAGATAATAATTGAGTAAAATTTCTTCAGTTGTTCCTTCAACCACAATGATTGCATCTGAAAAAAATAATTCAGATATTTTATATTTAATGTGTTTTTTAAGAAATAATAAATCTTTTTGATCTAATTTAGGATTTATTTGTTGACCAGTTTTCTGAGAACTTTTTTTAGAAAAGTCTTGAATAAATAATGCGTCATATAATGGTATTACCTTGCTACATTTATTCTTTAAAGTTAAATAATTAATATTATCAAATGAACTGGAACTGTGTATTTTACTGTTTACTATATGTGAAGAATGAGTAGTTATTATAATCTGACACTTAAGAGACATGTAATCTGCTGCATCTGCATCAGGTTTTATTTCCCTGATGGCCTTGTTTACCGCTAAATCAATGCGTTTAATAAAAAATTCTTGCATCTGCGGATGCATAAAAACCTCTGGTTCTTCTATAACCAGTATATTAATTCTGCTTCTGTGACTGTTTTCTTCATATGAGCTAATATAATAGATAATTTCGCCGATAATATTAACTAAATTAATATAGCCCAAACCAAACTGATCTTCTGGAATATAGTCATAGCCATCACTAAAGCTGTATTTAATCAGCTTTTTTAAAATATCTTTTTTACTGACATTTCCGCTCAGTTTCATGTCAATATGATTTAACTATTCAATTTCTCCTAATATTCCACTTACAGAATCATTTTTATTTTTAACAGTATCTGTGATAATAGTATTAATTTTTGTTATTTCGTCGATAAATAATTCTTCACTGTTATTTTTAATATTTTTGGTAAATAAAGAATTAACAATACGCTGGAAAACATTAGACAGAACATTTTCATCAAGATGGCGATTAGCTTTGATACATTTAATTTCCAGAAGATCGCGCAAAGAAAAATTTTTGACTTCTCTATTGAGATTATTTGTAAAGCTTAATTTGTATTCTGTTTCATTTCTATTGTCCAGTAATTTACAGATTTCTTCCAGCAGTTTATTATTTAATTTTATATTATGTTCAGACTGTCCTGAGTCACTATTCTCAGACGTAATCCGATTGTTTTGAATCAGATCTTTAACCTGCTGAAGAAAATTAGCTTCTTCTTTCAGTGTATATGTAGCATTGATAATAATTTCTTTATTGCGGGAGAAATCATTAATCGGAGTAAACTCAGATAGATTTGTGATTAAATCTTCATTAAGATCATCTAATTTGATTTTTAATCGGAATTCCAGTTTTGGTGTTTCTAGATGTTTTTGAGAGTCGTTTTTATCATTCTGGAAAGCCTCTATATAGCTTTCAATCAATTTTTTAAGATAAGATAAATTAAAATCACTGGATTTTATAGACAACTTATTTTCAGATAGCATACTTAATGCATTAGTAATAGTTGTTTTACCAGTATTATTTTTGCCGATAATTAATGTACTGGACGGAGAAACCAGTGGTTGTGTTATACCATCCCGATTCTGATAATTTATTTTATTAGAGCTGACAAATTGTAGTTCATTGTCTTGATCCCCGAATTTACGAAAATTTTTAATAGTGAAGCTTTGTAGATACATTATGATTATTCCTGAGTAAATTAGAATAATTTCAAGATTATTCTTAATTTCTATTCAATTATTTTATCTAGCAGAGTGAAAATTACTCACAGGCTGCCAATCAGGTTATCTTGTTTAAATAATAGTGTCTGGTATTTGGTTCGCATTTATGATCCTGTTAATATGTTATTTAGGTGGCGTTAAAGTTTAATTTTGTTAAAGTAAATACTTATTGTAGTGAATAATTTATGCTAAAGTCAAAATGAATTAATTAATGTATGAATTGTTTTTATTTGCTATTGATTTTGTTTTGAACAACTTTTAGTTTGTAATTTACCAAGACAAATTATTTGCCTATTGAAATAGTTAAGACTATAAATAACCCAACTGACAAAGTTATGGCAAAAGTATTGAAGGAGTAATACATGAATGGTATCAAAGTTGGCATCGTACAAATGGTTTCTGGTACTGATATTGCTGAGAATATTCAAACCATGCAGCGTCTGGTTCGGCAAGCTGCCAATGCAGGTGCGGAATGGGTAGTATTACCTGAATACTGGCCGATAATGGGTAAAGACGAAACAGATAAAGTAGCTATAGCTGAGGTTTTTGGAGATGGCCAATTGCAAACCGCTTTGAAAACTCTTGCTGCTGAACTGGGGATCATATTATTTGGTGGTACCATACCTTTACAAAGTACAGATAAAACCAAAATATTTAATACCATGCTGGTGTACGGACGCTCAGGAGAATTGCTGGGTTTCTACCATAAAATGCACTTGTTTGGTTACATTGGTGCCAATGAGTCTTACGCAGAAGCCGATACAATACTTCGGGGCATGGATGTACCCGAGCTGAGAGTTGATAATATCGCTGTGGCACAGGGTATTTGTTACGATTTACGTTTTCCTGAATTTTTCCGTGCCCAGCTTCCGTTTGAAGTACTGGTGTTACCGGCAGCATTTACTTATACCACGGGTAAAGCACACTGGAACACATTATTAACTGCCAGAGCAATTGAAAATCAGTGTTATGTGCTGGCGTCTGCACAGGGTGGGCAACATCAGAATGGCCGCCGTACATATGGCCATAGTATGATTATTAATCCTTGGGGAGAAATCCTAGCTTCTTTGCCAGAAGGAGAGGGGGTTATTTGTGCAGAGCTGGATACCGAATTTCTGCAATCAGTACGTACTAAGCTACCGGCACTACAGCATCGACTGTTGTAAATATGTTTTTTTAAGTTAGTACTTTTTGGAACTAACCTGAATTTAATCCATATTTAAGCTCATTATTTGGACATAATGTCTGAATAATGGGCTTAATGGTCTCAAAAACGGTACATTCACAATCATTTCTTGTCCAAAAATGCGATTCATGGCATGATTATTGATTAAAGTTTGAATTAAGAAGTAAGGGGCAGTAGCGATGAGTGGCGGAACAAAGAAAAAGTCGCATTCTCAGTGGAGCTCGCGGATGGGGTTTATGCTCGCCGCAGCAGGTTCAGCAGTTGGTTTGGGTAATATCTGGAAATTTCCCTATATGGCCGGTCAGATGGGCGGTTCAGCATTTGTGCTTACCTACCTGATTTGCATGTTTGTGATTGGTTTGCCTATTCTGGTGGCTGAGTGGCTGATTGGCCGTCGCGGGCAGAAAAATCCGATTCACACCATGGAAGATGTAGCTGCTGATGAAGGGCAATCTAAATCATGGCGCTGGGTAGGTATTATCGGCGTACTTGGTTCATTCCTGATTCTTTCTTTTTACAGCGTTATTGGCGGGTGGGCTGCTGATTACATTTTTCTTGCCGGTACTGGTACTTTTAAAGGTTTAAATGGCGAGGGTACCGGTCAGGTCTTCCAGCAATTTCTTGGTAGTGTAAGCCATTTACTTACATGGCATACCGTCTTCATGTTTGCTACCGCTTTGATTGTAGCCATGGGTGTTGGTGCCGGTTTGGAACGTTCTTGTAAAGTGATGATGCCAGGGCTGGGTCTTTTACTGATTGGTCTGGTAGTTTATGCGGCTGTTGTCAGCGGACCTTCATTTGGTAAGGCTTTTGCTTTCCTATTTACTCCTAACTGGTCTGCTATTACCGGTAAGGCAGTACTGGCGGCATTGGGGCATGCATTTTTCAGTCTGTCTCTGGGCATGGGTATTATGATGGCTTACGGTTCCTATCTGGGTAAAGATGTGAATCTGATTTCTACAGCACGTACTGTAGTTATTCTGGACGTTATTGTTGCCATGTTATCCGGTATGGCCATTTTCCCGCTGGTATTTGCCAATGGTCTGCAACCGGGAGAAGGTCCGGGTCTGATTTTTGTTACCTTACCTATCGCTTTCGGCAATATGGCCGGTGGTACTATTATTGGTGTCGTATTCTTTATTTTCCTGACCTTTGCCGCCCTGACTTCCTCAATTTCATTGCTGGAGCCGACAGTTGAATTACTGGAAGAAAAAACCCATTTGGGACGTAAATCAGCGACTTTAGTAAGTAGTTTGTTTATCTGGGCATTGGGTATTGCCTGCCTGCTTTCTTTTAATGAGTGGCAGGATATTACAATTTTCGGCAAAAATATTTTTGATTCTCTCGACTATCTGACCAGTAAGCTTATGCTACCGTTAACCGGTCTTGGTACGATTGTATTTGCCGGCTGGATGATGAATCAGGAAAGAATTCGTCAGGAGCTGAATTTAGGCCCGGCTGTATTTGCTTGTTGGAAAGTGCTATGCCGTTATGTTATTCCGATAGCTGTAATAGCAATTCTGATTTATGGATTTATGTAATCAATATATAGTTAATATTCTCATATCTGAGTAACAAAAAATCCCGGAATTATCCGGGATTTTCTTTTATGGATTCGCCAATTACTATAGAAAATGCCTGAAAGCAGATATAGATATTTAATGAATATTTGGATTTGCATCAAATATCTGCGATTGTTACTATACTTTAATCTGATTTCAATCCATTCTGGATAAATAACATAAGATAGTTCAGTTAATAACAGATTTTCTAAAATTTTAGTTTCTTAGTTCAATTTAATCTGTTACATGCTAACGCCGGCTTTGCGTGCGATGGCCAGACCATCTTCTACACTCATATATTGAGCCGGCTGGATACAATCGCGCAAAACAATTTCTCCCTGGCTGAACATCACCAGTTCATTAACCGCCAGTTGTTGCCACTGCTCATTACAGGTAAGCGGTAATGTGGCAATTACTGCTACACGATCATGTGGTGTAGTAACCGCGGAAAAATCAATAGCCACGTCTTCATCTGCCAGAACAGCCTTACCAAAAGGCGCCTGCCGGATAATATAAAAAAGCAGGGTACTGGCATGGGCAATTAACCAGTCACCATTCGAAAGCATATAATTAAATAAACCATACTGACGCAGCTCACCAGTAATTTCTGCTATAGCATTAAATAAAATTTCCCGAGAAGGCTTGTGACGAAAGCGCTGGCGTAGCTGCTCAAGAAGATAGCAGAAGGCCTGCTCTGAATCCGTAGAGCCTACCGGGTTGAAATATTCACCTTCAGAAGGATTAAAACGGCGCAAATTGCCATTATGTGCAAACACCCAGTATTCTCCCCATAACTCGCGTACAAACGGATGTGTATTTACTAAGTGCACTTGTCCCTGAGTAGCTTTGCGAATATGGGCTATTACATTTTCCGATTTGATTTTATATTGCTGCACCAAATCCGCTACAGGTGAGCTGGCACAAGGCTTATCATCCTGAAGCAGTCGCACTCCGTGCCCCTCGAAAAAAGCAATGCCGAAACCATCTGCATGGCTGTCAGTCAGACCTCCCCGCAAACGAAAACCTTCAAAAGAAAAGACAATATCAGTAGGGGTATTGCAATCCATGCCTAACAACTGGCACATTTATTATTTCTCCTTAACTGAAGTTATCTAAGTATTATTAGCTGCTTATTTTAATATCAATTTTATAAATTTTAAAATATTAAGTATAAAAAAACAATGCCTGCTATTTTATTAACAGACATTGTTATTATAAACTAATATCGCAACTAAATTGATTTATAAATTGCTATGCTTAAAAATCCATAATTCTACATTTCAATATGAGAGAAATGAAAGTATAAATTATCTGAACCTAGTGGACGATCAGTTTTTCCATCCAAAGTACCATCGTAATATTTAGTTTTTGAAATTGACATTAAATTTATTAATGCATCAATATTTATATTGACGTCTTCATATGATTGATAATCGTGGGTTTTGTTACTATTTCCAATTGAAATCCCTGGGTATGATTGATTAAGTTTATGATTTTGAAAATCTGACTCGAAAAGATTTTCATTTAATTGCTCCTCTGGTTTTTTTTCTGGAAAAATTGATTTGGGAATATCATCAAAATATATTGTTTTGTCATCAAAAATATATTTATAGGCCTGATTATCTTCATTAACAAAAAAATTCTTAAGCATCACAGAATCATTTGTTCCATAAGCTTTTATTATCAGATCCTCCTCAATACGAGAAAACTCAACATTTTCAGAATGTCCACCCCTGAAGATTAATTCATTATTTACAATATTTGCATATTTATATTTATAATCTTTATCATAAATAATATCCTGACCATGACCTTTTTCAAATAAGTATGTATCTTTCTGATATTTCATTCCATACATTATATCGTTACCTTTCCCTCCATTGAAAAAGTTATAATAACCAGAACCATACAACTGATCATCGCCATCATAGCCAATCAAAATATTAGCATCAGCCCAACCTTTTATAGTTTCTGATTCAGAAGTTCCCAGGATTTTATCATATGGAGCACCATCATCATCATAAATTTCTTCATCTGTATTTTGTTCATTATCAAATTCATGTGAAATAAAACTATTTTCATCTTCACTTAAATTAGGATCAAACTGATGAGCATTTTGATTCCATAATTGATTAAGTAAACTATCTGCATTTTCACCGCTATTTTTTGTTAATTTTATTATTACATCTTCGAGATAAAGAGTTTTGTCATCAAATTTATAGCTAAATGCACGATGAAAACGGTCTTTGAAAAAATCGGTTAGAGTGACAGAATCGTTTTCTCCGTAAGCTTTAATAATCAGATTGTCTCCTATACGATTAAAAACAGCATTTTCACTATTACTACCCTTAAATATTAATTCATTACATTTAAAGTGTTCATTTATATCATCAAATCCTAAATCATTAATTATGTCTTGCCCATGATTTATTGTGAAAATATAATAATCTTTTTCCCAGTCTCCTCCCTCCATGTAATCATTACCTTCACCACCAATCAGAGTGTCATTTCCTCTGTTACCGTACAAGTAATCATTACCACTGCCTCCGTCTAAAATATCATCACCATCAATATCTTCCATAAAGTGTACGTTTTCAAAATTTCCACATAGAATATCATTACCATCACCACCATTGATTATGTCATTACCACATCCTCCATTTAAACTATCATCGCCGTCATAACCATTTAAAATATCATTGCCGTCATAACCCATAAAGTAATCATCATTTTTACCGCCTTCAAGATAATCAACTCCTCGCCATCCATTCAGAAAAGTATTATTTTCTGAAACTGTCTGAATCCAAGGCATTTGTGCGATATCATCAAGCGTTAGAGTCTTGTCATTAAAGATAAACTTAAAACTTCTGTTTGTAGGATAAGAAAAGAAATCAGCGATCGTGAGAGAATCATCTGTTCCATATGCATAAATAATTAAATCATCTCCATCTGTTCCGCCGCGTATAAATCTGGCCTGATTAAAAATAGCTCCCTGAAATTTTATTGTATCAATAAAGTCTTCAAAATCAGGATCAGCACTTTCCCATCCTTCATCATCTTCATCTGATTTACCTTCACCATAAATCACATCATGTCCATGACCTTTTTGAAAAATATACAAATCAGGACCTAAATCATCCCAAATAATATCATCACCTTTTCCTCCATCTACAATATCGTAACCACTTCCTCCGGTTAATTCATCATTACCATCACCACCATGCAGTTCATCATCACCATCACCACCGTATAGCTCATCTTCACCGTCTGAACCGTAGAGGATGTCTTTTCCTTTCCAGCCTTTAATTATCGATTTCTGATGATTATTATTTCTATCATAATCGATTTTATTTATATCTTCGAAATTCAGAGTCTTATCTGTAAAATTAAAAATAAAATTCTGATAAAGTTTGCCAGCAAAATAATTGGTAAATGTGACAGAATCTTCGGTTCCGTAAGCTTTAATTATCAGATCGACACCGGTACGACTGAACTTAGCCTGTGAATAACTGGCATTTTCAAAAATTACATTATTGGGATCTGTTTGTTCCCCCCGATCGTTAACAGTGTCATGTCCATGCCCTTTCTGAAAAATATATATGTCCTTTTCATAATCTCCGCCAGTCAGAATATCACTACCTGAACCTCCGATGAGTGTATCCTCTCCCAGTCCGCCATTTAAAATATCATCGCCATCTTCACCATATAAAATATCGTTACCATCTCCACCTTCAAGATCATCATTGCCTGCACCACCATGTAAAGTATCATTACCTGTATAGCCGTAGATGAGATCATTATTTTCTGTACCCCATATAATGTTGTCAGTAGAGTCTCCATCAATAATTTGATTATATTTTTGCGCAATGGTGTTAAGATTTGATGAAAGCAGATTGGACAAGGTCTGAGTTTTTTTATTGTCGGTGAATATAATCTGATCCAAAGGAAGACTATTCTTTCGACCATCAGTAAAACAGCCTATCAGATAAATAGCATCTCCAGGTATACTGGTATGGATTATTATCCCTTTTTCATATTGTGTAAAACTCAGTTGATCTAAATTATCTACTATGATAGCAGACTTACCACTATAATCCTCTATAGTGGTTATACCATCTCCGTTTTTGAAAATAAAAATATCATTACCCAGACCACCGTTCAGATAATCATTTCCTTTACCTCCGTAAAGCCAGTCATCTCCATCACCGCCAAATAATTTGTCATCGCCGCTACCGCCATAGATAACATCATCTCCATTATCACCTTGTAATAAATCATTACCGCCTCCGCCATAGATTGTGTCATTGCCATTACCACCGTAAATAACATCATCTCCATCGCCATTATTATCTATATCAAATTCATTAGATGCATCACCAATTAATTTATCGTCACCATCACCACCATAAATTAAATCGTTTCCGCCGCCTCCAAAAATAGTATCATCATCAGTACCGCCATCAAGGTAATCATTGCCATATCCACCATCTATATAATCGTTACCACTTTCTCCGAAAATCGTATCATTACCATTATTTTGCGGATGATGTTCTGATGCGTTTTCTTCCATATCTCCATATAATTGATCATTACCTTCACCACCATAAATCAGATCATCACCAAGCTGACCGAGAACCAGATCATCACCTGAACCGGCATAAATTACATCGTTATATTCATTATTTGTAGCGTCGATATGAGTATCGGCAGCCAGACTGAAATCACCTGCTATCTGATCATTTCCCTCACCACCATAAATAATATCGCATCCGCCACCACCGTAAATCAGATCATCGCCAGTACCGCCATCCAGCGTATCATTACCGTATCCGCCAATTAAAATATCATTGCCTGCACCGCCTGAAAGATAATCATCGCCAGCCATTACAGTGTTTAGCTGATAACCTGGCTGACAGTCATCTCCGTATAATGTATCGTTTCCTTCACCTCCAATAATCCAATCATCGCCTCCGCCCCCAACTAAATAATCATTTCCTTCGCCGCCATCAATGTAATCATTACCATGTACAGCGACGTTTTCATCTAGATTATCTCCACAAATTATATCATCGCCATTATCACCATAAAGTTCATCATTATCGGCACCACCAAAAATCAAATCATTATCTTCTCCGCCATGTATATTATCATTACCATAACCTCCATCCAGATAGTCATCGCCGTCATCACCCCAGATGTGGTCGTTACCATTTAGTTCGGAATGGCGACCGGCTTTATCTCCATCATCCCCCCAGATTTTATCGTTGCCAAAACCGCCATGCAGATAATCGTCTCCGCCGCCGCCAATTATTTCATCATTTCCTGCACCGCCATCAATGGTATCGCTACCATGATATCGGGCTTCCATATAGTCATCAATATCACCATAAAGGCTGTCATCACCATTCCCACCGATGATCACATCATTGCCGCCACCTCCGACTATTACATCATTGCCGTCTCCACCATCAATATAGTCATCACCATGATCAGCACCATCCAGTGAATTTAATAATCCATAACCAATAATACCATCGCCATATAAATAATCATTACCATTACCGCCAATAATATGATCATTTCCACCCATTCCAAAAACTGTATCATCCCCCTGCTCGGAAACCTCTGAATCTCCCTCAATATAATCATTCAGATTACTGCCTATAATGTGATCATTACCATCTCCTCCATAGAGAAAATCTCCACCTGTATCTGCTGCGTCATTAATGGCATTGGTGATCCCACTAGTGATCCTAGTATTTTCATAGCTAATATATACTCCCCAGTTAGGACCTGCATAAATAAGCTCTTTACCTAATGCCGGCATCTGCCAGCGTTCGCCGGGGCGATACCGATTTGATGCATTTAATTTGCTATTTGCATATATATAATCATTTCCATTACCACCTTTAATCGTATCTGATCCGCCTCCTCCGGTCAGCAGGTCATTACCATCACCACCAAAAATCAGATCATTACCGAAACCGCCATCAATGGCATCGCCACCACCCATACCATAAATTTCATCATCCTCATCTGTACCGTGAATTACATCCTCAAAACCATTTTCTTTTACACCGTTTACAATACTGCCGTCTGTATTGCGATTTTTCCAATTTGGATAATATAGGCCCGTTTTATTTTCATCCATATCAAAATAACCTTCTACTCGGATGATTTTAGTACGCCAGTCTCCTAGAATTTTATTTTTGCCGGTAGAGGAGGGATCCCCACCGCCGCTAAAAGAAATCCCCAGCTTGTTTCCATGCATGATGTCCCATTGTCTAATAGTAAGCGAATTATTTTTATCAGTTGATGACTGAATATTTAAGTCACCATTGTTTTCTAATTTTAGTCGCCATTTATCATCTTCAGACTGCCATAGATTTTTTGCTATAACTCGCCATTTATATTCAGAAAATTTTTTATTATTCAGATAGATTATGCCGTTACCATCATCGTCATAGATTTCATCCTTGCCATCTCCTGAATTAAAATAATAATAATCCAAACCATTGCCGCCGTTTAAAATATCATTACCTTTGCCGCCTGTTAAGATGTCATTACCATCACCTCCGTATAAATAGTCATCTCCCTCGCCACCATTAATGACATCATCACATTTATCACCAACAATTACATCAGCCATATCACCGCCAGAATATGTACCACTGGCTTTGTCTGAAAGCATCAGTACAACATGTCCGGGTTTGTTAATATTATTATCCGTAACCCAGCTTATTCCCGTATTCTGGTCACGAAAACAAATGACATCATCTTTACCAAATCCGTATGCGGCTCGAATGATTTCAATTAATTCTTTTTGTTGATTCAGAAGTTTGGATATTGACAGATTATTATTTACGGGAAGCGGTGTAGGTAACAGCGCATTAAGTGCATTCACCTGATCCTGTATGTAATTAAATAGCTCTACACTTTTGGCATATTTCATCTCTTGTATTATCCAGCAGCGGATTCTGATCCAATCTTCTCCGACATCTGCGATAGTGCATTCTTGTGGAGGAGAGTCTGGATTTAATACCACTACGGGATTTAATTGCATTAGTGCATGTAAATATTGTGATACTTTTTTTGTTTCCTGTTTACAGGTTAAATCCTGCAATATATTTAGTATTCTATCTGGAGAACCATCAATATATTCCAGTTGATATTTGAACTCATATATATCTGATAAGCCCATAACTGGTTTTCGGTGCCCGGTTTGAGAATCAAACACAAACTCTATACCTTTATCTAAAAAGTTTTTCTCATTAATAGAAGATATCGTTGTATTAAGCGTATCACTGATATTTTCATTTAATACTGCTGCAATAATCCATTTAGTCATATTTACTCCGCCGACAAGTTGCCAGTTATTGGTTAGCTGTTGTCGGGTGGACTGAGGCGTATTATGATTAGAAAAAAAATTACCTGTAATTTTTTCTTCAGACGTAACATAATTTTTATACGGAGAATGTTTACTGAGATTATATAAATTGTGATTTGCTGATTCAGCCATTACTTCTTTTATCGTTGATACGATATCAGTATCCTTACACCATTGTTGTGCCAGTTGTTGATCAGAAATGGAAATCCCTACTTTCTGATAACCTAGTAAATTCGCTAATTTATCTACTGCTGGATCAAAAATGCCAGTCATGCCAATTAAATCAAGCTTAATGCTATAAGTAGCTGCAATTGTTTTAATAATATAATCTGTTGGGACAGCTTCACCGGTAGATTTGTTAATATAAATATAACCTTTCTGAGCATCTTTCATTATTCCATATAACAGTAAACTGACTACTGGACCCTTCAAAAATTCTCCCTTAGTAGCACGTATATCTTGCCACATATTTTCTACAATTTGCTTACCATCAATAGTATAACCATTATTGTTTGATACAGATGCATTATTCTGAATAATTAACATCGGGGTATACAATGTCCAGTAACTGAGATCTAGATTGTTTTTTTTAAAAACCTCCTCATGAAAGATAAACATTTCTTGATACGTAATATCTTCCCCGCCTTGACCGTCATTTAACTTTTTTTGTAGCATAGCTAAATATCCCAAAGCCATGTCACGCCGTACACTGTCAATTCTGGCCTGAGTAAGAATTTGTTTATGATCTTTAGCTACAGTTTGCATAAATTCTAAGGCGCCATTTCCGGTAATGCTATCGCCTGTTGCTACACCAATTGCCCATGCTGCATAGTCATAACCTTTTTCTTGCAGTGTCTGATAAACTTCTCCTATTGCAGATAAATTACCAGTTTTAATTTTTTGGTACCATGAATTAAGTTGTTCTTTAGTTAATATTTGCGGTTGAGACATTTTTCTACCCTTTCATCAGTTGTTGACTTATAAAAAATCAATTAGTGTTTCTATATTTTGCCTGCCTGTTTTTTAATTAATTTGCCGTCATTTGTGACAATCCAGCTATTCAGAATAGCTGTTATGTTTTTTTCTGTTTGTTGCCAGAGTTTTAAATAAACACGGTTATAGCTTATATAAATTGTGACATGCATATTATTATCTATATAAAATAGGTGATAACAATACTGAACCTTACCTATAAAATCACATTTAATATAAGTCTTAATTTCACCATTCTTATTTTTCGAAATAAAAATATCCGGTCCTGAAGTATCTTCTTGCCAGGGTTTATTGGTACTGGGATCAATTCCATTATTGGCTTTCAAATAAATTAAGCCATATACCGGATCAGATTGTTCAATATAATTAAAATGGTAGACTTTTTTAGTTGCTTGTAAACTTTCTTCAAGTGCCAAATTGTAATTTCGAGGTTTATTGAGATCAACAATATTGTAAACAATAACATGCCCCCATGGAAAAGGTTTCATTTTAGGGATTAGTGTAATATTATCATGCATATAATCTGCATCTGTTTGTTCTGAGCTGGCTTTAACTGCTCCGTCAGTAAGTCGGTATTGAAAGCCAAAGCTTTCAATAGGCAGCTGATAGGTAACTGGCGGACGATTATACAGCTGTGCTTTTATGCTGCTATCAAAATCACCCGGATCGCCGATATAGCGAACCCAGGTAAAAACCACACCACTGGGAATGCTAACCGGTTTTCCGCCCAGATTACCGATAGAGTCATAACGACCAAATCTATCCTGATGGCGAATAGGGGCGGGTTGTTGCTGTACCACATTTTTTTCAGAGTGATTATTATCGGAACAGCCGGCTATCAGCCGCATGCAGTTTAAACAGACCAGCCTGAGGTGCAAATTGAATGAGTTTCTCATAAGCTGAACTTCCTTTGAAGACAAGGTACAAATTACCATAAATATAATTTAAAATAAACAGTAATATATACAAATATTAACACATATTGCTTTTATAATATTTAAGATTTATGATGTTCAGATCCAGGCTGTTTGCATAATATAGTTATTATTTTTATATTTTCCAATATGTTTTTTTATTAATTTACTTTCATTTGTAACTATTCAACTATTAAGAATATTTTTTTTTTTCAGACAAAGCTTTGAATAAATACGGCTATGGCCAATATTAAATATGATGTCAGAATTATTATCAATTTAAAATAAGTGTAATTAAAACTTAATTTAACTATAAAATCACATTATTAACCCTGATGGCGAACTGGGGGAGGTTGTTGGTATGTTAAATTTCTTTTAAATGTTTATATCGGTAGCAGATTTTCAGCAGCATACATATTAAACTAGTAAGCCTTAAATCCAATTTAAATTAGCTTTTTATCAACTGAATATTCTTAAAGATACTACAATAAAATTACTCTATATAAAAAATTGTATATTTAAATACTCAATATAGATATTTATTCATAGTAGAAATCAAATTCATAATTGTTTTATATTTGAGCGAATTAATTGTTTATTTTTGATCATTAATGAACTGATTAAATGAAAAATTGTTAAATATGTAAATAAAATAAAAATCTAACTTTGAAAGAAAAAAATTACCTGTCAGTTTAAAGCTGGCAGGTAATAATTAAAGTTAATTAAATCGGTTGACTAACCCCAATAGGCAGCAACATTTGCTTTTTGTATAAATTGCTGCATCTGACTGGCAATATCTGGAGAGTTAAAGTCGCAATCATTTGTAAATGCAGCCATGGCTTCAACCAGTTGTTGTATCTGATTTGAATTTATCTTTTTACCATCAGCAGTAATTACATTATAGTGTTGATAATCAGTATCTTCAAACCATGAAGTAACTGTTACCTGATCGTTTGTTCCGATATGACTGATAATCAAATCAGATCCATCCTCTCTGAACCATAATTCATTACTATTATATTCTGTAAATTCAAGTGAGTTGATGTCTTTAGGATTTACATCCCATTCTGTAACCGTATCCTGTCCATGACCAGCTTCAAATATATAACGATCACTTCCGCTTCCTCCATCAAGAAGATCATTTCCACTGCCACCGATTAAAATGTCGTTACCTTCATCTCCTGTAATATCATCATCTCCAGCATCTCCATAGATAATATCATCACCTTCATCTCCGAAAATAGTATCATCACCTGCACCCCCGTAAATAATATCATTTGTTTCGTCACCCAGGATGTAATCATCATCGCTGGTACCATTAGTTGGTAGGTTTTTAGGAATATCAATACTTGATATAGTACCATCTTCAAATATCAATCTGTAATCCTGATAATATTCAGCATAAAAGAATTTTTTTAATCTAATTGAATCATTACTGTTATATGCATGAATAATTAAATCATTGAATTCACGGTAAAATTGGATATTATCTTTTTGAGCACCTTTAAATATCAGTTCATTGGTTAAGGCTCCATCTTTAAGAGTACTATTTTCACCTCCATCTTCGATGGTATCCTGACCATGACCTTCTTCAAAAATATAGATATCCTTACAATCTTCAGAACCAATCATGTAATCGTTACCACGACCACTAATCAGAATATTATATTCACCGTTTGCAATCAGAGTGTCATCACCATCACCGGCATCTATGAAGTTATATTCATTTTCTCCAGATAATCTATCATTACCATTGCTGCCGATTAGCTGATTATACAATTCACCGGTTTCCGAATTTTCGCCTGATAAAACATCACCGGGTTTTGAAGCAGTCTGTATACCCTGAGAAATGAAATTATCAAGTATCTCTGCCATGCTTTCACCACTTTGCTCTGACAGTTTCTGCGCAATACCACTAATATCCAATGTCTGATCCTCAAAACAAAAGATAAATGCCCGATGGAAAGCATCTTTAAAATAATCTTTTAGTCTGACACAGTCATCATTTTTGTATGCATAAACTAATAAATCTTCTCCGTCACGTTTGAATACTACATCAGTGCTTTTAGCCTCTGTAAATTTGAGCTGATTGCTCTGGGATAAGAATGGCAACTGATCGTAGCCCTTATCTTCTATAATGTCTTGCCCATGACCTTTATGAAAAATGTAAGAATCACTTTCCCAGTCACCGCCAGCCAGATAATCGTTGCCGGCTCCTCCAATCAGGGTGTCGTGTCCACCACCTCCATAAATTTCATCGTCTCCGTTACCACCGTCAAGATAGTCGTCGCCATCCCTGTTAGCATCAGGATAGTAATTTCCTCCATAGAGAATATCATTACCATCTCCTCCGTAAATAGTGTCATTACCCATTCCTCCGTTCAAGTCGTCATCACCATCATAGCCATAAAGAATGTCATCACCGTCGTAACCAAACAAAATATCTGCTTTTGAACTACCTTTGATAATGTCAGTTCCCAGCCAGCCTGTATAAGCATTAAATAAGGGATTATATGGAGTTTCAAAAGGCATATGACTAATGTCATTCAGCGTAATTGTTTTATCCTGAAATATAAATTTATAGTTTCTATATCTATTGTTGTCTTCCGGATTAGTAGGATCAATGAAAAAATTACGTAAAGTGACTGAATCTTTTTCGCCATAAGCTTTAATAATCAGATCATTTCCGGACCTGATAAATGCAGTATTAACCGAATTTGAATCTTTGAAAATTAATTCGTTAATTTCATTTTCAAAATTTTCTAATTGTTTTTGCTCATCAGATTCTTCATAGTATTCCAGAGTATTATCCGGGCGGCTTGCAAAGCCAATATCTTCAATAATATCTTGTCCGTGACCTTTCTGAAAAATATAACGATCTTTTTTATTATCTGTACCTTTCAGAAATTCATTTTTTGAAGTGCTAACAACAGTATTAACGGTTGATGTATTTTGAGATTGGGGCATTATTATCTCCTAAATGTAATCATTTCAATATAAAATAAAATTATTCTGATCATATTTTGTATAATATTAATATGATCGCCATATATTTACTGCTCATAATGAATTTGATTATCTATATGCTTCTCCTTTATAAATTAAAAAATATTTTTATTAGTAATAGAATATAGAATTAATTATAATTTTATATTCTAGGATATTGTGACAATTTAATTTTCATCTCTCGAAAGAAAATTATACTGTATCAAAGAGTTAAAAAGTTAATATAAATCAAATATTGTCTTTAAATTTGATTTATATTAACTTTTTAATACAGGTTATTGAAAAAAGAAACCATTTCCAAATAAAAAACACCCGCAAGCTATTGAATGGCAGGGGTGTTTATACAAAAACAAGCAGAGCTAAATCTATTAATTAATCTTATATGGCAGCTAAGTTTACATACGAATTAAACTACAGCATTTAGTTGATTATTTCTGGATTAAAACAGGTAGAGGAAGAACAATTATACTTATTTATTCAAATATCAGTTATATTTATTTCATTGGTATTATAATATCCAGATAAAGCATTAATTAGTTATCTGAGCTGAGCTGCACCTATTTGTTTGTATCGGAAGTTGTGATATTAAAATGTTAGGTAATTGAGCCTTATGAACTAATGTTTATTTAATCTGAGGTATCTATGTGATTAATGATTAATTCATTAGAATTTAAGCTAAACAAAGTTCATTGCTGGCGCAGCCGGAGACAAAGATGGTTTTTATATTATCAGGAAGAATGGTATTTTCTACTATTTCATCCAGCCCGGATCCTGCTATAAAAAGTAGATGTTATTTTTGGTTGTTCCCAGAGAGAATTAAGACTCTTACCTTCAATCAGGATACAATTATTATTATTTCTATATATGACAATCATTGCCACTTCTGCAAATTGATAGTTACTTAGTTGCAATAATAGTATTCATATTTTATGCATTTTTGCTTTTAATATTGTTTTTAAGTTAAGTATGTATATTTATAAATAGTTTATTACAGTGTTATAGTTAATTTTTGGGTTGAAATTATTAAATGATAATTAAAATTTAATTTATATATATCTGAGTTTAATTTTATATTTTTGGTATAAACTGATTTGTCAGGTCAAATATATATTAATGCAAACGCAAATTTCTTTTACTTGATTTTTGGTCGGATGAGGCCATATTGTCTGATTATTTTGCCGGGATTGGAATGATGACAGAAAATAAGATGGTGCAAGCAGATCAGTTAACGAGGTTTATGTTTGATGACTGTCCTGTACGTGGTCTGCATGTGAATTTGCAGCAGGTATGGCGGCATGTGGCAGCAAATAAAGTTTATCCTAAGGCAATTCATCAAGCTCTGGGTGAGCTGACTGTGGCTGCGGTATTGTTGGCCAGTAATCTGAAATTTGACGGTAATCTGATAGTACAGGTGCAGGGTAAGGGCATTTTGAAAATGCTGGTAGCGGAAGCCACATCGGCAGCAACCTGCCGAGCAACAGCACGCTGGGATGAATCTGCTGTCATTGATGACAATATGACACTGGTAGATTTGCTTGGTGAAGGAGGAATGTTTGTACTGACTTTGCAGCCCTCTCAGGGTGAATCCTGGCAGGGTATGGTGGAGCTTAGTGGTAGCAGTATTGCTCAGATGCTGATGAATTATATGGCGCGTTCCGAACAGCTGGCTACGTATATTATGCTTGCTGCGGATGATGAGCATGCCAGCGGTCTATTACTGCAAAAGTTACCCGAACAAGATATAGATGAAGATAGCTGGACAGAGTTATCAGCTTTATCTGAGACACTTACAGCGGATGAGTTGTTGCGGCTGGATGTGCAGACATTGTTATACAGGCTGTTTCATGAGCATGAGCTAAGGGTGTTTACACCACAGAATGTTGAATTTTCCTGTACCTGCTCGCGCGCTAAGGTTGGTGATATGCTGCTATTGCTTGGCGGGCAGGAAGTAGGTGAGGCTGTAGCGGAGCAGGGTAGTATTGAGGTGAACTGTGATTTTTGTCATGCACGCTATGTATTTGATGAGGCAGATGTGAATTCTTTGTTTGGTACTGATATTGTGGCTACTGCGCAGGAGGAACTGGCCGCACGTCAGCTTAATCATTAAATGTACATTTATAAAAAATAGCCGGATAAATGTTATCCGGCTATTTTAATGGCTAATACTGATTAAATTCTGATTTAGTGCTGCATCAATGTTTCGATTTCTGCGGTAGTTTTAGGTACAGAAGCAGTGAGTACTTCATTACCGGTTTCTGTAATCAGAACGTTGTCTTCAATGCGGATACCAATATTATGAAATGCCTGAGGTATATCATCTGCTGCGCTGATATATAAACCAGGCTCTATGGTCGTTACCATTCCCGCCTGAAGCAAAATAGGCTGTTCATTGCTGTCAAAACGGCCACCAACATCATGAACATCCAGTCCGAGCCAGTGTCCGAGCCCATGCATATAAAAACGCCGATAAGTCTGAGTTTCAATATTCTGTTCGAGACTGCCATGGAGGATGCCCAGATCAATCAGCCCCTGGGTTAGCATGCTGATGGCTGTAGCACTGATATTCTGCCAATTTGCTTGTTTTACAGTAGAGGCAATGCTCGCCTGGTTAACAGCCAGTACTATATCGTAGATATCTTTTTGTGCACTGCTGAAACGCCCGCTGACGGGAAAGGTGCGGCTAATATCACCAGCATACATCTGGTATTCGGCACCTGCATCAATCATGAGTAAATCATTTTGCTGCAACTGACAGTTATTGCTGACATAATGCAGACAACAGGCATTTTTGCCCCCGGCAACTATGCTGTTGTACGATGGATAGCGTGCTCCGCGTTGCATGAATTCATGCAGAATTTCTGCCTCTACCTGATATTCATACTGACCGGCACGAGTAGTCTGCATGGCACGAATATGAGCTTGTGCGCTGATTTCTGCGGCAATGCGCATGATCGACTGTTCATGTTTATCTTTGATAAGACGCATCGGATCAAGGATGCTGGCCAGATTTACCAGGCTGTCAGGTGCAATCGTACTGCCATTAGCACTGCGATAATTGGCTATACGGGCAACTTCATACCATAATTCAATGAGCTTAGGGTCATTTTCAGGATATAGTCCCCACAATGCGAAGAGTCGTCGGTGACCAGTCAGTGCTTGTTTAAGCAAAACCGGCCACTGGTTGATATCATCGGCTGAGTCGAAAGCAAATTGCTCTCGTGCAGCTGTATAACCATAACGGAAACCGTTCCAGATTTCGTGTTCAGGGTCTTTATTGCGGCACAGAAGAGTGGAAGTGTGTTCACGTCCATTCAGTATCAATGCTGCTCCGGGCTCAGGAAAACCGGTCAGGTAATGAAAGTAGCTATCCTGTCTGAAGGGGTATTCTGTGTCATTACTGCGGCGTTGTTCCGGAGCGGCAAACATAATGGCAATGCCATCTTCGCCGATTTTATTCAGTACAGTCTGACGGCGTTGCTGATAAACGGTAATATCCATTTTAATATTTCTCCCTGCTGATGTTGCGGCGAGCTGTTTGTATTTGACGAGCCAGCCAAAGTGCCAGTGCGGCACCGATGAGATCGGCCATTGCATCCATTATATCGCCCTCACGTTTAGTGAACAGCGCCTGAATGATTTCGCTGGAAGCAGCCCAGATAATGGCAGTTATAATTAACAGGCGTAGCGGAATTGTGATGCCGGCACTGAAGCAGGATTTGGACAGGAACCAGAATTGGCCGAAAAATAAGCCAAAGTGACAGATTTTATCAAATTGCGGAATAGGTACTGGATTACCGCTTGCTTTGAAGAATAAAAAATACAGGCTGGCCAGAAACCAGATGGCGGCAAGGAACAGCCATTTATTCATCCATGATGATTTCATAATGAGTCTGTTTCAATTAGCCATTGCTGACACAGGGTAGCCAGACGGTTAAATTTACTGCCGCGCTGTTGAAACAATTGTTGCCATAATTTTACTGTATGTACATCTGGTGCTTCATCAAGGCTGCATTCGTTGAGCCAGAAATCTAAAATTTCAGCGCATTCACCGGCAGAAGCTGTTTGAAAAAGTTCGGTTATAGCTTGCATGAATCAATGGTAATAATATGCTGTTAATGATAAAAACGGACTGAGTAACAGTCCGTTTTATGTTTATTCAGTTTCCAATACGGCTGTAGTATAAACGTTCTGAACATCATCAAGATCTTCAAGTGCGTCTAATAAACGCTGCATTTTTTCAGCTTCTGCTCCTTGCAGAACGGTTTCATTAACTGCACGCATGGTTACTTCGCCATCGGCCGCGTGCAAACCCGCTGCTTCCAGTGCTTCTTTAACACTGCTGTACTGATAGGGCTCGGTGATGACTTCTTTAGAACCATCTTCCTGTACGATAACGTCTTCAGCACCTGCTTCGAGAGCAGCCTCCATCAGAGTATCTTCATCTACTTCCGGGCTGAAAAGTAAATAGCCCTGATGAACAAACTGAAAAGCTACTGAGCCGTCTGTACCAAGATTGCCGCCATATTTGGTGAAGGCATGGCGTACATCGGCTACGGTACGGGTTTTATTGTCGGTCAGGCAGTCTACCATTACTGCCGCTCCGCCAATGCCATAACCTTCGTAACGCAGTTCTACATATTCAACACCTTCAAGATTACCTGTACCTTTATCTATTGCCCGCTGAATATTATCTTTGGGCATGTTGGCATCAGTGGCTTTATCCATTGCCAGACGCAGGCGTGGATTGGCATTCGGATCGCCACCGCCCAGACGGGCTGCAATGGTAATTTCTTTAATCAGGCGGGTGAAGATTTTGCCGCGTTTGGCATCCTGACGACCTTTACGATGCTGGATATTGGCCCACTTACTATGTCCTGCCATTTTAAATTCCTTATTGCTGTGTTGATTTTACGTACCAAAACAATGCCAAAGCTGAGCGCTTTGGCAAGTTTTAATACCATCAAATAATTGAAATATGGTATTAATTTTACCATATTGCTCTTTTATTGAGTAGATTCTATCCGGATAGTATAAACGGCGGGTAATCTGGATTACTGTTTGCCTGCTGCGGTTTGCCAGTATTTGAGCCATGCCTCGCAGCCGGCATGGATAATGGTGCAGGTTTCTGTAAAATTACCGCTGAAATAAGGGTCTGGTACGTAGTCATATTCGCTGTCTGGTAATAAATCGGTAATTTTGTAGACTTTATCCGGACGGCTACACCCAAAAATACGGGATAAGTCTTGCAGGTTTTTATCATCCATAGCAATAATATGATCGTAAATGGCAATATCCTCCGGCCTTACTTCACTACTTTGAAAATCATTAGTACTGATTTGTTTTGCATGCAAAATTTCTTTGGTGCCTGAGTGCATGTCTTCACCATTGTGCCAGCCGGAAGTGCCAGCGCTGGCAATTTCAATCTGTTCACTCAGACCTTTTTTTGTTACTAGGTCGCGCAGAATGTATTCTGCCATGGGAGAACGGCAAATATTACCCAGACAGACAAATAATACTTTAGTTGCAGCCATCAATGACTCCGTGGGAAAAGTGGGTTATGCCCGACCATATTGATAGATTGGGCATAATTAGGCAATTGGGCCTGCGCACTGATTGGTTCATGTAACAGACGAATATTTTCAACATTGCACTCAGCCAGAAGATCAATGAAATTTTGTATTATGCTGTCAATGTTGTCTGCCTGTGTCAGCGGCCAGCGGAAAATTTGTGGCTGAAGTTCAAATACACTGTCGGTTGCGTTGAAACCAAATAATATATTCCCGCCTTCCTGAGCAGCAATAACTACGCCAACTCGTGGACTTTGCAGGCGAATCGCCCGGATAGCATTAGTCGTAAAGACATCACAGGCCATTCGCAGACGCATGGCACTGCCAGAGCGTAAGGCGTTTAATGGTGATTGTGGCGCAAGTGGGTTGATAAACAACGTAGCACCGGCTGTAGCCAGATGAGTTTGCCAGACTTGCATGAGCGGCAGGGCAGTATCTGCCAGATTGCAGTTAAGGGCAGACTGAATGCCTGGTCCGGAAAAACCAAGGGCATAAAAAACCTGTACTGATTGTCCGCTTTCAACTATCAGTGGTGTTTTAGGTAACTGACCGAGAAAATCTGCGGCCATTTGTTGATTTTGTTTAGCAGCATACCATTGACTGGCTTTGATATGGGGCAGGGTAGTATCACTCACAAGATGAGATGCCCATTGAATTTTATTCCATTCATCAGACCATGGACGGTTTTTGAAGATTTCAGCAATGGCTTCTGCGGGTATACTGTCTGGCAGAGAGATATTTTCTTTAGCACCACCTACTATTATCACGGGCAAGGCCAGCCATTGTACTTCTGTCTGATTACGTGCTTGTAATACAGTTTCCATACTGTTCCACAGTGCATTGTAAACATCACTATTGGCAGCCATAGCCAGTGCTACAGAAAGGTTGGTATAGTGATTTTGTGCCAGCATACGGCTGATTTCAGTTTGCAGGCTCTCACGGGCAAGGGTAGTTTGTGCTTTTGATGTAGGTGTTACTAGACTAGCTGCATGCAGCAGCAGTTCGTTTTTAACCTGATCGGTAGGAAATGCGCGGGTATCAGGCAAACAATGATGGGTGTTCATGACGTTTGATCGGTTTTATTTAGTAGGCTTAGTAAATATTCTATTGTAACAAATTAGCTTTGTCTGAAATGTATATACTGATATTTGTCTGATATTTTGTGCTTGCGGCAAAAGCTGTACAACAAGCAAACATATGACTATCCGGCTTGAAACTGAAATGTGCTGCCCATATTTTAAATTAACAACAATCATATATTTGGGCTTTTGAGAAAATTATGAAACAGACACACAGTTTTCAGACTGAAGTAAAACAGTTGTTACAGTTGATGATTCATTCTTTATACAGCAATAAAGAAATCTTTTTGCGGGAACTGATTTCCAATGCTGCCGATGCGTGCGATAAATTGCGCTTTGAGTCTCTGAATGATGCTTCTTTGCTGGGAGATGATGCAGAATTCAGGATTAAGGTTACTGCTGATGCAGAAGCTAAAACCATTACTGTATCTGATAATGGTATCGGTATGACTGAAGCCGATATTATTGAACATCTGGGCACCATTGCTAAATCCGGTACCAAAGCATTTCTGGAAAAACTGACTGGTGACGATAAAAAAGATGCTAATCTTATTGGGCAGTTTGGTGTTGGTTTTTATTCTGCATTTATCGTGGCTGATAAGGTAACTGTTGAAAGCCGCAGGGCAGGTGCTGCTGAAAATCAAGCTGTACGCTGGGTGAGTGCTGGTGACGGCGAATTTACTGTTGAACCGATTAGTAAGTCTGCCCGTGGTACAGATGTAATTCTGCATCTTAAAGATGATGAAAAAGATTTGTTGTCTGACTGGACTCTGCGCCGGATTGTAACGACTTATAGTGATCATATTTCTGTGCCGATTTATATGAAGAAAGCGCCTGAATATGATGAAGAAGGTAATGTAAAAGTTTCAGATGAGCTGGAAGTGGTTAATCAGGCTCAGGCTTTATGGCAGCGGCCGAAAAATGAAATTACCGATGAGCAGTACCAGACTTTCTATCGTCATGTATCACACGATTATGATGATGCTTTAGCGTGGACACATTTTCGTGTGGAAGGACGGCATGAATACACCGGATTGCTGTACATTCCGAAACATGCACCATTTGATTTATATGAGCGTGAACCTAAGCATGGTGTACAGTTATATGTAAAACGTGTATTCATTATGGATGATGCGAAAAAGTTGATGCCTTCTTATCTGCGTTTTATTCGCGGAGTGATCGACAGCAGCGATTTGCCTTTGAATGTATCCCGTGAAATTTTGCAGGAAAGCCGTGATCTGGATGCAATTCGCTCTGGCAGTGTTAAAAAAGTATTGTCTCTTTTAGAAGATCTGAAGAAAAATCAGCCGGAAAAATATACAGAATTCTGGCAGGTATTCGGTAATACACTGAAAGAAGGTATTGCTGAAGATTTCACAAATAAAGACAAAATAGCCGGTTTATGCCGGTTTGCCTCTACGCATAATGATAGTAGTGAGCAAAATGTTACCTTGACTGATTATATTGGCCGGATGAAAGAGGGGCAGGAAAAAATTTACTATATTACTGCCGATAGTTATGCTGCTGCCAAAAATAGCCCGCATCTGGAAATTTTCCTGAAAAAAGGTGTTGAGGTATTGTTGCTGACTGATCGTGTGGATGAATGGGTGGTTAACAGTTTATCTGAATTTGACGGCAAGGGTTTGGTAAGTGTAGCCAAGGGTTCACTGGACTTAGGTAATCTGGCTGATGAGGAAGAAAAAGCAGCTCAGGCTAAAACAGAAGAAGACAACAAGGAACTGGTAGAGCAGATTAAAACTGCTCTGGGTGATAAAGTTGAGGCTGTTCGTGCCACTGCCCGTTTGACAGAAAGTCCGGCATGTCTGGTTGTTGGTGAGCATGATATGAGCCAGCATCTGGCAAGAATGCTGGAAGCTTCCGGTGCAGCCGGTCAAATTCCGCAGACCAAACCAACATTGGAAATTAATCCGGATCATCCTTTGATTAAAAAAATTGCTTCTGAACAGGACGAAGTACAGCGCAATGAACTGGCTGAGCTGGTATATGATCAGGCTTTGCTGGCTGAAGGCGGTAAACTGGAAAATCCGGCGGCATTTGTAAAACGCATGAATCATTTATTGCTGACACTAAATCAGTAATATTGTTTTTATCAGACCAAAAGAGCTGCTTTCATAAAAGCAGCTCTTTCAATTCATTAATAAAAATTTTAAACAAAATGTTCAAACATTCTTAAAAATAATTATTTATATTATAATTAACAACTTTTTGTAAAAAATGAAGTTTTTTGGTTTTAGCATACTTATAAATTATTTATGGATAATAATAGTATTTAAAAATTATGTGATTCTTCCGATATGGCACTTAGTGAAGCATGGCTGTTTGGATTTAAGTTCTATGAAGAAAATGGATTACCTAAATTTAAACCCACTGAGCAGTTTCAGAAAAATTATAATAATTTACCGTGTGAATTAAAGTTTAAGTTAAATAGAAATATATTGGCATTTTTGGTCCATGGTATTTTTTTATATTTAGATTTGTGGCGTAAAGCTATTTCAATGACATTCTGTTTAATGATGCTTTATTTTATTATAGCGATGTTTATTCTGTTTAAACCTTCTACTGGTATTAGTGTGGGCGACTTTTCAGCCAGAATGTTTTTTTGGATTTCGGGTTAATTTTCTTATTACTTACATAAAGTAAAAAATCTAAAACTTTCAATATTTTTGAAGGATTATATTAAATAATTTAATAATCTAAACAATTTCTAATTTCTAAAATGACTATTTACTGAATCTCAGTAAATAGTCATTTTATTATCAATATGAAAATATATTTTTTAATATATAAATTTTTATCTGGCTCGGATTTTTCCAGTCTGATATTACAAATGGCATTCTATTAATTTAATAACAGCATCAATGCCCGCTGGCATTGATGCTGTGAGGGTATATACACTTAGTATTTATTTATTTATTTATTTGTACTTTTTATGGTATATTTGAATAAAATATGCCAGAATTAAAAATGCCAGAAAAGGCACGCCAAATAATAAAGTAGCATGGAATATCGGGGTAAACCATGTGGTAATCATGATGCTGATTATGGCCAATAAACCGGCTATAGTGACAAATGGAAAACCGGGTACACGAAATTTCAGTTTTAGCTGCATCCGCTGCATTCGGATGCGAAAACACAGATGTGTCAGAAATACAGCCCCCCAGCTGAATAATGCACCAAACATAGACAAAGCTATCATAACCGGAAAAGCCGTTTCCGGATTTAAAATATAAACCAGTGCGGCGACAGCGATACCGGCAGAGGATAAAGCCAGTGCATTCAGTGGTACGCCATTACTTTTTACTTTACCGAATATTTGTGGTGCTTCGTTAGCACGAGACAGGCTGAACATCATACGAGTGGCAATATAGAGCATACTGTTCATGGCTGAAAGTGCAGCAACAATGACAATAAAGTTCAGAATACTGTCGGCAAATGGTATACCTACATTTTTCATTACGCTGACAAACGGGCTGGTGCTTCCTTCTTTAATTAATTCCTGCCACGGTACCAGCATGACAATCAGACTGAGTGCAAGCAGATAAAATATCAATAGCCTTGCAAAAGTTCCTTTAAACGCGGTTTTAACTGCCTGTTCAGGATTGGTGGTTTCACCTGCAGCTATAGCGATCATTTCAATACCCAGATAGCTGAAAATGGAAATAATCACACCGGTCCAGATACCGGAAAATCCATGCGGAGCAAAACCGCCGCTAAACATGTTTTGTTCAATTCTGCTGATACTGCTTTGCGTTAGTAATACACTGATGGCCAGTACAATAAATACGATAATGGCAAAAATTTTAATGGTGGAAAACCAGTATTCAACTGAACCGAAAGCTTTGACACTATAGGCATTAACGCCGATCAGGCAGCATGAAAACAGTGCAATCCATATCCATGAATCAATCTGTGGAAACCAGAATTTCATGTATTCAGCAATGGCAGTGACTTCTGTACCCACAGCCAGAACAATACAGGCCCAGTAACTGTAACGCACCAGAAAACCAGCCAGAGGATGCAGATAAAATTCTGCATAAGCACCAAAAGAACCCGAAGTAGGGTGCTGCACAGTCATTTCTGCCAGACATCCCATTAAAGCCAGTGCAATCATGCCGCCCAGTGCATAACTGATGATAACAGCAGGGCCGGCAAAGCCAATGGCAAATTTGCTGCCTAGAAATAAGCCGGTTCCTATTGCTCCGCCAATGGCAATCATGCTCATCTGACTGGCGGATAGCTTTTTGTGTAATCCTGTTTCCCGAGACTGAATACGCTCGAAATTACCCATCGTTTTTCCTTAAGATGAGAAGCATAAGCCGAGCAGAATATTCATGCCCGGCCTGTACCTGTGTGGATTAAAGAAATGCAAATCAGGTTACCTGTCCGCGCGTGTGAAACTGTGGCTGTGCCCACTCCTCATTAATTAATACCTGTTTCAGATGCTGAACAGCATGCCAGATATCGGTATAGCTCAGATACAAAGGTGTAACTCCCAGGCGAATCACTTCCGGTTCGCGATAATCTCCGATTACACCGCGGGCAATCAGAGCCTGAACTATGGCATAACCATGAGGGTGACGCAGGCTGACATGGCTGCCACGGTGAGCATGTTCACGCGGTGTAATCAGTGTTAAGTTATGTCCGGCACATTCCTGCTCAGTAAGAGCAATCAGTAAATCAGTAAGTTGCAGAGATTTGTGCCGCAGTGACTGCATATCTGTTTGTAAAAAGATATCTACGCCGCTTTCTATTAAACTCATAGATACAATTGGCTGTGTACCGCATAAATAGCGACGGATATTATCTGCAGGTGTATAGCTTTCAGCCATATCAAACGGCCGCGCATGACCCCACCAGCCGGATAATGGCTGGCTGAATGCAGTCTGATAACGCTCATTTACCCACAGCATAGCAGGTGCGCCGGGACCGCCGTTCAAATATTTGTAAGTACAACCAATAGCAAAATCACTGTTACTGGCATTTAGATCAATAGGTACAGCACCGATTGAATGACACAAATCCCAGATAAGTAATGCACCATGCGAATGTACCAGTGCATTAATTTCTTCCATGTCGTGCAGGTAACCGGTACGATAGTTAACATGAGATAACACTACAACAGCAGTGTTTTCATTAATACGGACGGGCAGATCTGCCGGTGTATCTATTAGATGAAGCTGATAACCCTGATTAATCAGAGCCATGAAACCTTCAATCATATAAATATCGGTAGGGAAAGAATCACGCTCAGCGATAATGATTTTACGATTATTGTCATTATTCTGCTGAATATGGATGGCTGTGGCCAATACTTTAAACAGATTCAGGCTGGTTGTATCGGTAACAACGGTTTCATTTTCCTGAGCACCAATCAGCTGACCGACTTTATTGCCTAATCGTACCGGTAAATCCCACCAGCCGGCTTTATTCCAGCTATTAATCAGATCGGTACCCCATTGCTGATTAATCACTGCCTGAGCATTTTCTGCAGCTTTTCTGGGTTTCGCACCCAAAGAGTTACCATCCAGATATATAACCCCTTGTGGTAATTCAAACTGATTTTTTAGGGGAGCCAGAATATCGGCGGCATCCCATTGCTGACATTGTTCTAGTGTAATCATTTTGTGCCGGTTGAATTTCAAAATGAATAGTGTACTGAATTGTTGCCAGTTATGGCGAATAAAATTTAAATTAATTTATCCGAATATTTATCTTAATCAATCTGTGTCAAGATAGATAAATATTATTCTGTTTTATTCTGCTGGCTGCCGATTTTAAATATTTGTGCCACTATACCCATTATCAGGATGATAGCCGCCAGTATGCTGGTATATATTACTTCATATTTATAGGTTCCTTCGATAATCATAATAATAATCGAAGCAATAATCAGCCCGATAACCAGATAAGTCAGCCATGGAAAGCACCACATTTTAAATGTCAGTGTCTGCCCTTGTTTTTCCAGTTTTTTACGCAGAAATAATTGTGAGCAGCTGATAGCGAGATAAACATACAGGGCAATCGTACCGGTAGCAGTCATCAGTACATCGTAAACATCCATTTTGGAGGTAGCGGTGAGATACACTGCAAACAGGGTAAAGATACAGGAAATAAGCACGCCAATTTGCGGACTGCCATTTTTCGAGGTATAGGACATGATCCGATGAGCATCGCCGCGTTTTGCCAATGAATATAACATGCGCGAACAGGTATACAGAGCTGAATTAAAACAGCTTAAAACCGAAGTAAGGACAACAAAGTTGACGATATGACGTGCCTGAGGAATTCCCAGAGAGGTTAATACTACACTGTATGTTCCCCATGTGGCATCATTCAGCCGCGGGTCGTTATACGGAATCAGACAAACGGTAATAAAAATCGAACCTACATAAAACAGGATGATGCGCCAGACAACAGATTTTGTGGCTTTACGAATTTCTGTAGCCGGATGGTTGGATTCTGCAGCAGCAACAGTAACGATCTCAGCACCAATATAGGCAAACATAACACCCAGCAATGCTGTTACCACAGATGATGATCCTTTAGGCATGAATCCCTGATCAGTTAAGTGTGTCCAGCCTTTTGCATCTGCCTGACCCCACGGCCATAAATAGATAATAGCCAGACTGCCTACAATCAGAAACAATACAATGGCGACTACTTTGATTAAAGCAAACCAGAATTCAAATTCCCCGTAATTTTTAACATCCATCAGATTGATAACAACCAGAGCTACGGTTACTGCCAGCATATAGCTCCAGATGGGAAATACAGGAAACCAGTTATTAAGAATTTTACCGGCTACATAGGCTTCCCAGCCCATGAGCAATGCCCAGAAAAACCAGTATAACCAGCCAATGCTGAAACCTGCCCAGCGGCCGATAGCAGTATCGGCATATGTGGAAAAAGAACCGCTATCCGGATGAGCTACAGCCATTTCTCCTAACATGCGCATAATCAGCATGACCAAAAGACCGCCGGCACCATAGGCAAGAATGGCTGCGGGTCCCGTATGGTAAATTACAGAGCCGGAGCCAATAAATAAAGCCCCTCCGATCACGCCAGCAATAGAAATCATAGTCAGATGGCGTGATTTAAGTCCGTTTTTCAGTGTGGATGATGTGCTCAAATTAATTCTCCTTTGGAAAGAGTAATATCAGACTGAAACACCTTTAGCTGGCTGAATTCAGTCAACAATGCCCCAACCTGATTTATGCAGTGCATTCAGGATTTTTATAATTATGAAGAAAGCGGCAGCAAAGCAGATTATGGCTGCCGCGGATTCAGGAATTACTGGTCAATGCCGGCAAGAAGTACATATTTAATTTCAACGTAATCTTCTATACCGTATTTAGAACCTTCCCGACCAAGACCGGATTGCTTGACGCCGCCAAAAGGTGCTGCTTCATTTGACAGCAGTCCTGTATTGATGGCTACCATGCCATAATCCAGATTTTCGCTGACACGTACTATTCTGCCGATATCACGGCTGTAGAAATAACTGGCCAGGCCGAATTCAGTGTCATTAGCCCAGCTGACAACTTCTTCTTCGCTTTCAAAACGAAATACCGGCGCCAGCGGACCGAAAGTTTCCTCACGAGCAACTTTCATGTCCTGAGTAACATTTTTCAGTAATGTAGGCTGGAAGAATAATTCACCGTGATTATCTGCGGTTCCGCCGGTAACGATTTCCGCACCTTTGCCAATAGCATCAGTAATATGTTCCTGAACTTTGTTAACCGCACCTGCATCGATTAATGGTCCGACAGTTACACCCTGATCCAGTCCGTTGCCTATTTTCAGTTTGGCAATGGCCTGAGCCAGTTTATCCACGAATTCATCATATACAGCACTTTGTACGTATAACCGGTTGGCACATACGCAGGTCTGGCCGGCATTGCGGAATTTGGAAATCATCGCACCTTCTACGGCTGCGTCGATATCAGCGTCATTGAAGACGATAAATGGTGCATTACCACCCAGTTCCATAGATACTTTTTTTACAGTACCGGCGCACTGAGCAATCAGTTTACGACCTACTTCTGTAGAACCGGTAAAACTGAATTTTTTTACCCGATCGTCTTCAGTTAATACTTTACCGATATCACTGGAGCTGCCGGTAATGACATTGACTACTCCGGGCGGGATGCCGGCACGCTGTGCCAGCTCAGCAATGGCTAGTGCAGATAATGGTGTTTGTGAAGCCGGGCGAATAACAAAAGTACAGCCGGCAGCCAGAGCCGGAGCAATCTTGCGGGTAATCATCGCATTCGGAAAATTCCACGGCGTAATGGCTGCACATACACCGATTGGCTGCTTAAGTACCATAATCCGTTTGTCATTTGACGGTGCGGGTATGGTATCACCATAAATACGTTTGGCTTCTTCTGAATACCATTCCAGATAAGATGCACCATAGGCAATTTCACCTTTAGCCTCAGCCAGCGGCTTTCCCTGTTCTGAAGTCAGGATAATGCCCAGATCTTCCTGATGCTGCATCATTAGTTCAAACCAGCGGCGCAGAAGATTACTGCGCTCTTTGGCTGATTTGGCTTGCCATGGTTTCAATGCTGCATGTGCTGCTGCTACAGCACGTTCAGCTTCTGCTGTACCCATGCGGGGCACGTCTGCCAGATTGTTTCCGGTAGCCGGATTGATAACTGAAATAACTGCGCCATTATCGGCGTTCAGCCATTGTCCATTTATATAACACTGGGTTTTTAATAATGCAGAATCATGCAATTGCATAGTTTTTTCCTAAAAAACTGAAACAGACATGACAGGCTGCCGGTAAAATATTCTACCGGAGCAGCCTGCAGACAATGAATATTATTGAGCCTGACGCAGGGCAGTTTCAAGTATATTCAATGCTTCATCAAATACATGATCTTCAATAGTAAGCGGATAGAGACAACGAATTACATTGTAATACTGTCCGCAGGTCAGAATCATCAGACCGTTTTCCAGCGCCAGTTGCTGTACTTTTTTGGTACGTTCAGCATCTGGTTCTGAGGTGCCGGGTTTAACTAATTCAATGGCGACCATAGAGCCCGGTCCGCGTACTTCTGTAATAGACGGAATAACTTCTTTTAAATTGTTAAAGCGTTCTTTTAATCTGTTCCCCAGAATATTGGCGCGCTCACACAGTTTTTCTTCTTCGATAACATCAATAACTGCATCAGCAGCAGCCAGTCCCAGCGGATTACCGGCGTAAGTGCCGCCCAGGCCGCCTACTACAGGAGCATTCATTATGGCTTCTTTGCCTACTACACCGGAAAGCGGAAAACCGCCGGCCAAAGATTTGGCAATGGTCATTAAATCTGGCTGTACGCCGGTCAGTTCGGTAGCAAACATTTTTCCGCTACGGGCAAAGCCGGACTGAATTTCATCAAAAATCAGCACGATTCCGTGTTCATCCGCCAGCTGGCGTAAGGCACGCAGAAATTCATTTGGTGTAACATTAAAGCCGCCTTCACCCTGAACTACTTCGATAATAATAGCAGCAACATCGCTGGGCGCCAGATGGCATTTGAAAATATTATGAAGACCGTGCAATGCATCTTCAATGCTAACGCCATGCAGTGCATTCGGATAAGGTGCATGTACGATATCAGCAGGGAACGGCCCGAAATCTACTTTATAGGGTGCGATTTTGCCGGTTAAAGCCATAGTGAGATTGGTACGGCCATGAAAGGCACCGTTAAATGCGATTACACCACGTCTTTTGGTATAGGCACGGGCAATTTTAATGGCATTTTCAACAGCTTCAGCACCAGAGGTAACAAACATTGTGCGTTTGTCGCCGGCAATAGGTGCTCTGGCATTAATTTTTTCGGCAACCTTAGCATACAGCTCATATGGAACAGTATTAAAACAGGTATGCGAAAATTTCTGCAGTTGATCAGCTACTGCTTTTTGTACTTTGGGATGCAGATGACCAGTATTCAGAACGCCGATACCTCCGGCAAAGTCAATATAACGTTTACCTTCAGGAGTCCAGAACTCAGCATTTTTAGCGTGATCAATATAAAAATCGCACATGAAACCGACGCCACGAGGGGCTGCGGCCAGTTGACGCTGACGAACATTGCTTGTTTGACTCATAATATTTTCTCCAAAAAAGTGCAGACCGGCCTAAGCAGGTTTTTACTAATATCAACGGTATGATATATGTTCTGACAATATAATTAACTGACTGAATCTATCAGTCTTATAATTGATTGGTTTATTCGGTTAAATTACGGGATTAAATTTATACTGTCAATCTGGATAAATATTCTGTTAAGGTAGAATATTGAAAAAAATTCAATAAGAATGAAATTAAATGTTTTTATAATTGGTATTATTGGCAATTAATATTAATTATAAATATTATTTTAAGAATTAATTGCTTAATTTATGCGTATATTCTTAATTGCTGAGCGTCTGCAGGCAGGCAAATAAAGTGCTGCCTTATTTGATTATTGATTTCAATGATGTATAGATGTCAGTGTTAATTAAAAAGGCTAAACCGGTTGGATTTAGTCTGATAGAAATTGGTGTTGTGTAGTGTTATTCAGTTAAAACTAATCAATACTGTTGTTAAGAAACAATTTTGGTATGAACTGGTTTAGTAATAATCAGACAAAAAATAAATGAAACAGACACCATTGCAAGTGCAATCACATAAATAATGTGATGACCGAAGTTGGCAGAAATTACCTCCTGTAACAAACTAGGCAGAATAGTACTGTATAAAGGCAATTGTTAAACAAATTAGAAATTAAACAGTTCAACTGGGAAGCTGATCCTGAAAATACAAGATGCAGACATTGGCACACTTGATTAATTTTAATTTTTATTGAACATGTTGAAGTAAGTTTGGTTAACGAAACAACTATTGTAACTCCCACTCTTTTTTGATGGCTTCAATTGATGGATTAGACTTTATTTTACCATTTACAAATACCAGCGGTGGAGCCATTGTTCTGACATATTGATATCTTTTAATCATCTGATTTATTTCTCTTTCTGACATAATGTTTTTCTGTCTGAAATTGTAACTATTAGTTCGGGTCGCAGGAATATTCTGTTTATTTAGTTCTGTGACCAGATAATCAGCAACCTTTGCCTGCTGTGACGGACAATTGACTGGAGCTACAATGATAATTCCCTTACTTTCGGGAAGATTATCTGATATATCCAGAAAACCATATTGATCTGTTCTGGATTTGATATCCTGAACAAATATTCTTTTTTCTTGTATGCTTTTATGCCATTGATAACCCGCAAAACACAGGGCACAAGATGCTACTACTGTTAGGATGATTCTTTTCATTAATCTTCCTCTTTTTGAAATTATCCGGCTATTTACAAATGTATATGCTTAATATCAAAGTAGAACCAAGCAAAAATTACGGGTTTATCAATTGGTTTTGTACCATGCAGATTGTAAACTCTCTCTGTTCTATTTGCAATATTATGTATATTAATGTAAATAAAAAAAACAATACGTTAAATTTAATTAGGATTTTATCACTAAATGACGAAGAATTTGTTTTTCTTTTTAAATTGTCTGAGTAATTCAGAGAAGCTCCTATTATTCTTTTGATAATAACTTTTGTTAATATATGATTTTCCCCAAACACCCACATTGCGACCAAACCTGTAACTATTTAGCGCCTTCAGTGACAGCATCTTGAGTGTATTCAGTAATTTTGCTACTGCCTGAGTATCTATCAAAGGGCTTAGGGTAACACCCGCATCCATACCGTTACTAATGTCAAATTGTTGATAGTTTGTTAGAATTTAGTCACACTGGTCGTTGACAGCGTTTTGCACATAAATATGATTGGTACAGACTTAGGTCCGTCATTGTGGAATTTGAAAATTACGGCGCTGGTTACCGCTGCATCAATATCTGTATCATTGAAAACAATAGATAGAGCTTTCCCCAAGTTCTATAGAAACTTTTTTACTGAAAATGCTTATTACGCAATAAGTTTTTTCCAACTTCGTTTTTAAAGTAATCCGGGCGGCAGTTACCGCACATACAGCTTCTGTGGCAACCATTTTAGGATTATCAGCCAGTTTTTCACCGATTGAAGGATTGGATACGGGTATGATTTTTTATCATCAGCATTTAACCATTCACCATCAACTTAGCACCGGGTTTTGAATAATTTAGAATCATACAACTGCGTTTTATTTTCCCTGAAATATGACTATTTAAACGTTTACAACTGTTAAACGATAATATGATTATGCCGGATAGTTTAGGAAAATATTTGTTTGTTAATGCGGATTTTGGCGGTATGAATTTATTTATTACTACAGTGCTTTATTTATATTGATAATAGATGTTTTAAGATAAGCCTATAGTCAGTTTTAGAACCTTATTAGAACGGTGATTACGGTGCCGATCAGTGATTAACCTTTGAGGGCGATTTAATTGTTGAAGGCGGTGGCTGAATAATCAGGCACAAGATGAAAGATAAAATTACCATGGCTAAAGAAATGGTATAGATACTCTGATGTCCGAAGTTGGCCGAAATAACACCCTGCAACATACCGGCAAGAATAATACTGCTAGAAATACAGTTATTAAACAATGTAGAAGCAACACCCGTACGTTTAGGTAATAAATCCTGAAAATAAATCAGACCGATACTGGCTATTATGCCGATAAATAAACCATTAAAGAATTGTAAACCAATCAGCATCCATTCGTTTTGGGTAGAAACCATACCGATATAAAATATGATGCCGCAAATGACTGCAAAACAAATCAGATTTTTATTACCAAAGCGCGGTACCAGCATGCTGGCAATCAGCATAGCGGGAATTTCAATGGCAGCAGCTATGCCCATCAAATGTCCGGGCAGTGAAGGTGAACCGGACAAAATATCATCAATATATAAAGGCATATCAATCAAATACATCATATTGGCTGTACCCATACTGATTGAAGCGATAAACAGCAAAATGACATTAGAATTATTGAAAATCTTTTCTTTTGGCTCTTGTTTTTTAGTAACAGATGCCGGATGTTTTATGACAGGAAAGCACAGAAAAACGATCAGCATGGCTACAAAAAACATAGCTGCCGCACTCAGATACATAATGGTAAATCCGTAATTCACGGCTAATGCAAATGATAATGGCGGACCGATTACCCAGGCCAGTGACAATTGCGCCCGTAAAATGCCATTGAAAACGACAACGTTGCGGCCGGTTTTATCTGTATATTCACGTGCAGATGCAAAAATTTGCGGCATAGCTGCAGAGGTAAAAGCTGAAAAAAATATGCCTACGGTAACGAGGATAAAGTATTGGCGCGAAAATGCAAATGTAATGCAATTTCCTATGCCCATCAGACAACAAAATAGAATAATATTCCGTCGAACGCCTTTATTATCTGAATATTGTGCCAGCAGAAAGCTGACGACAATGCCGGCAACGGCATTGATTGAGTAAAACAAACCTACCTGATATGGATTAACCTTCACATCTTCGGCAAGATAACGGCTGAGTGTCGGTGCCTGCAATGCACCGGCAATACCAATAATAAATGCGGCAACTAGAAAAGAACCCAGAATAATATAAGCCTTTTGTTTTATCGCAAGGTTTTCTTCCATAACTGACTTTTCTATTCTGAAAAGAAAGAGTTATATCATAATTCATGGTTATAGGTATTTAAAACTCTTAATAAAAATATCATATTTTTTCTAATAAAGTACATAAGTTATTGTTAATTTATTAATTAAATTTCAAATTGTGGATATTTATTTAATTTGAATTTATTAATAATAAATATAAATGCAGTATATATGAAATCGTGTTTGATAAAAATTAGCAATATGATTATAAAAGCCGTAAACTTTTATCTAAAAATAGTTGGCAGAGACCAGCGTTTGTATAAAAAATATTTGATTATCACAATTTAGTTTATACGATTAATTTAAAATGAAATTTTTTGAGGAATTTGAATAATTTTTCAACGAAAGTTTCAAGTAATCGAGGATACAAAAATTGTTAATAGCTTTTTCTGGTTCGACGATACCGGACTAAGCTATCAGAAGCTGTTTATTAACAAAAATTGTGCAGGATTAATCGGTTATAGAGTAAGCCGGGTAATCCTGCAAAAGTAAATTTTTAAATCAATTTCTGTGTATGCAGCAGATTTTCAATTTGTTCTTTATTCCAGTTATTGCTTACAGCCAGAGTCATGATAGCCACAGCAGTTTCCAGATTACATTTACCGCCGTTGATGACGCCGGCTGCACGCAATTCATGTCCTTGTGCGTAAACAGCAGAGGCACATCCCTGTAAAACCTGACTGATATTCAGAATAGGTATAGATTGCTCACTAATCTGTCTGATTGCAGCCAGAAAATTCCTATCATTAGGGGTATTGCCATTGCCATAGCTTTGTAAAATTACTCCGTCAGGCGGATTGTGAGTAAGACTGGCGGTAATCATTGCCAGATTAGCACCCGGAGTCAGAGTAAAGCAGTGAATTCTGGCTGATGTACTGATGTCATATTGTGCAGATAGGTCTGAATTGCCGGCAACAGGCAGATTAGTATTAAACCATCCTTCAGATTCAGACCATTGTGCGAGTGAACCAAACTGGGGATTGGCAAATGCGTCTGCCTGTTCTGTACTGATTTTGCTGCTGCCGACAGCCGGCCAGAGCTGTCTGTTAAAGGCAATGGCAGTTTGGGAAAAACCCGGCAGGCTGAATGCAGCTAATGCAGTTCGCAGATTTTGTGGTGCATCACTGTTATCAGCTTCCAGGGGTAGCATGGCTCCGGTAAGAATAATGGGGATATTCAGTTGCGGCCGTGCTAGCGCAATTATATTGGCACTGTAGGCCATGGTATCGGTACCATGCAGAATGAGCAGACCATCATAATTTTCAGCTTTGCTGTCTATCCAGTTAATCCATGTCTCCCAGTTTGACAGGGTAATCGCTGAAGAATCAATCAGTGGTTCACAAATAAACCAGTCGCATTTGAGCTGGTGACTGTATTCCTGAAATATGGGCGCAGCCAGGCTGGCAAGATTGGCAGCCGGAGCCAGTCCGGCCGGTGTTTGCTGCATACCAATGGTTCCGCCAGTGTAGTAAACAGCCAGATGTTTCGGGGAGTTCATATATGCTGCCTTTCATACGGTTACTGGTATTAGTGCAAGCATATCACGAACGGGTTTTGTTTACTCTGGCTTACGCGTACAATAAGGTTTTTTCTGTGTCTGTAGAATGGTAATCATGATTCGTACTCGTTTTGCTCCCAGTCCTACCGGTTTTTTGCATATTGGTGGTGTGCGCACTGCTTTGTTCTCTTGGGCATTTGCACGTAAACATCATGGTAAGTTTATATTACGAATTGAAGACACGGATCTAGAACGTTCTACGGCTGAATCAGTGCAGGCGATTATGGACGGTATGCACTGGGTTGGTCTGGACTATGATGAGGGTCCGTTTTACCAGACAAAGCGCTTTGACCGTTATGCTGAAGTTTTACGTGAGTTAGTGGCTTCCGGTCATGCCTATTATGACTATACTAGTCGTGAAGAGCTGGAAGCAATGCGGCAGGAAGCTGAGGCACGTGGTGAACACTTCTGGTATGACCGCCGCTGGCGGCCGGATGAAGGCAAAACACTGCCACCTGTACCCGAAGGTGTTCAGCCGGTTGTACGTTTTAAAATGCCGCTAACTGGTGAAACTGCATGGGATGATTTGGTTAAAGGTCATATTGCCATTGCCAATCAGGATCTGGATGATCTGATTATTGCACGTGCCGATGGTACGCCTACTTATAATTTCTGTGTAGTTGTAGATGATTATGATATGGGTATTACGCAGGTTATCCGAGGTGATGACCATGTCAACAATACGCCTAAACAGATTAATATTCTTTTGGCTATGGGTGCATCTTTGCCTCAATATGCTCATTTGCCGATGATTCTGAATGAAAAAGGCGCAAAAATGAGTAAGCGCCGTGATGCAGTTAGTGTAGTTGATTATGACCGGCAAGGTATTTTACCGGAAGCTTTACTGAATTATCTGGCACGACTCGGCTGGGGACATGGTGATGATGAATTCTTCACGATGGAACAGTTTGTTGAATGGTTTGATTTAAAAGATGTCAGCCCTTCAGCCAGCCGTTTTGATCATGAAAAGCTGTTGTGGCTGAATGCGCAGCATATTAAAGCCAGTGATAATTCCCGTCTGGCTGAGCTGGTGCGTCCGCGTCTGGCACAGCAGGGCATTGAAGTGACTGAGCAGCCGGATTTGGCTGAAGTGATAGCACTGGTTAAAGAACGTGCTCAGGATTTAAATCAGCTAGCTGAAGAATGCAGATATTTTTATGCTAAAGCCACTCCCGGAGAAAAGGAAGTAGCTAAACACTGGGATGCTGATGCTCCGGCACGTATGCAGCGCTTTGCAGCCCGACTTGAACAGTTATCACAATGGGATGCGGAAAGTATTCACGCTCTTTTTGCACCATTTTGTGAAGCAGAAAATATTAAAATGGGTAAATTGGGTATGCCTTTACGTCTGGCTGTATGTGGTACTGGAAAAACCCCGTCGATTGATCAGGTGCTGGCTTTATTAGGGCGCGATGAGGTATTGCACCGTCTGCGTCAGAACTGAGTTTGATTTGCATTTACACAGGCTGCCGGTCTTGTGATTATTTGTCTTGAGACAGATATTACAGTGCCGGCAGCCTGTGTTATTTAGGCTGATAATATTGAGTAAAAATTTTTTGTGTGTAAATAAAAAGCTGATTATGGATGTAAATTGTGTATTTATGGCTTTTTTGTGTAAGTTTGATACACAATTAATTATGCCGGCAGGTTGCTGCTATGCTCTGCCTGTGGCACAATCTGCGCCGGTTTTGGATGAATGTAAATGAATACAAAAGCAAATTTATCACAACGTATTGTTGTTGGCATGTCCGGTGGAGTGGATTCATCGGTTACAGCCTGGCTGCTCAAGCAGGGCGGTTATGATGTGCGCGGTGTCTTCATGCAAAACTGGGAAGACGATAACGATGACGAATATTGTTCTATCAAGCAGGATTCACTGGATGCAGTAGCAGTAGCTGATCTGATTGATATGGATATTGATATTGTTAATTTTGCAGGTCAGTATAAAGATAATGTCTTTGCATATTTTCTTCAGGAGTATCAGGCTGGTCGCACACCCAATCCTGATGTATTGTGTAATGCAGAAATTAAATTCAAATGTTTTCTGGAACATGCCCTGAACGGTGGTGCAGATCTGATTGCAACAGGACATTATGCACGTAAGGATGTACGCGATGGCGTACATTATCTGCTCAAGGGGCTGGATCGGAATAAAGACCAAAGCTATTTTCTGTATCGACTGCAACCATACCAATTACAACGTGCATTGTTTCCGCTCGGTGACCTGGAAAAATCTGAAGTACGCCGATTGGCGGAGCAGGCTCAGCTACCCACAGCCGGAAAAAAAGACAGTACGGGTATCTGCTTTATTGGTGAACGACCTTTCAGACAATTTTTACAGCGTTATCTGCCTACTAATCCGGGTGCAATGGTGACACCGGAAGGTAAAATTGTAGGTGAGCATGAAGGACTGATGTATTACACACTGGGGCAGCGCAAAGGTTTGGGTATCGGAGGCGACGGTGAGCCGTGGTTTGTTGCCGGAAAAAATTTGCCGAATAATGAGCTTCTGGTTGTGCAGGGACATGATCATCCACTGTTGTTCAGTCGCAGCCTGATTATGCATGATTTAAGTTTTACGACACCAGAGCGTCCGGCAGAAGGGCGCTATGGCGTGAAAACACGTTATCGCATGCCTGATGCGGCGGCTCAATTGCGTTATCTGGCTGATGATTGCGCGGAACTGGTATTTGATGAACCACAATGGGCAGTGACGCCCGGTCAGTCTGCTGTACTGTATGCTAGCGCTGTGTGTCTGGGTGGTGGTATTATCAGAGATACCGACAGTCATAGTATTCAAAATAATTAATTTAATCACTTATATCAACAGACTGGCTGGCTACAGTCAGTCATCTTGCAGACAATGCTGATGTTCTGATTTGATGTTTTCTTTGCAGTCTGTTTTGACTGATATTTCCTTACTTCACTTTAAATTAGACGCATTGTTGCAGAGGAAAAAGATAATGGAAAAAATCTGGTTACAAAGTTATCAGGAAGGGGTGCGGGCAGAAGTAGATGTGCGTGCATATTCGTCAATTATTGACGTTCTTGACACCAGTGTGAAGAAATTCGGCCCGCAGCCAAGCTTTTCCAATATGGGTACTACACTCACGTATACTCAAACTGCTACTTTTGTAAATCAGTTCACCTCATATTTGCAGAATGTACTGAATCTGCAAAAAGGTGAGCGGGTAGCAATTATGATGCCTAATGTATTGCAGTATCCGATTGCGGTATTCGGGGTGTTACAGGCTGGCGGCGTAGTTGTGAACGTCAATCCTCTGTATACGCCGAGGGAATTAGCTCATCAGTTGATTGATTCCGGTGCGACTGCGATTATCGTACTGGAAAATTTTGCGCATACTGTGGCTCAGGTACTGGAGCAGACTGCAATCAGGCAGGTGATAGTGGCCAGTATGGGTGATATGCTTGGCTGGCTGAAGGGTGCTGTAGTGAACTTCATGCTGCGCAAAGTCAAAAAAATGGTGAAGCCTTTTCAGATTGAGCGGTCAGTTACTTTTCTTCATGCTCTGGAATTAGGGAAAAAACAACGTTTTACTCCGGTACCGCTTGAGTTGGAAGATTTGGCTTTGTTGCAATATACCGGCGGGACAACCGGTATGTCCAAGGGCGCAATGCTGACGCACGGTAATATTGTGGCCAATATGCAGCAGGCATCAGAATGGATTAAGGCAAATCTGGTGCCCGGAAAGGAAGTAGTAGTAACACCATTGCCGCTATATCATATTTTTTCACTTACTGTGAATATTATGATTTTTGCTAATGCCGGTTCCAAAAATATTCTGATTACTAACCCGCGTGATATCAAAGCTTTGGTTAAAGTTTTGAAAAACAATCGGGTAACGGTAATGAGTGGCGTTAATACTCTATTTAATGCACTGATTCATAATGAAGAATTTAAAACGATTGATTTTTCAACCTGGAAGCTTGTGCTGGGTGGAGGAATGGCAACTCAGAAAATGGTGGCGCAGGAATGGAAAGCCATTACGGGTGTGCCCATTATTGATGCTTATGGTCTAACCGAGGCCAGCCCCGGCGTTTGCGCTAATCCGCTGAATAATCCTGAATATACGGGTACTGCCGGTTTACCGGTTTCGAATACAGATATTGAAATTCGTGATGATAACGGCAAGGTTCTCGGGGTTGGTGAAGTAGGTGAGTTATGGGTTCAGGGGCCGCAGGTAATGAAAGGCTACTGGAACCGACCGGAAGAAACAGCTAAAGTTCTTGATAGCCGTGGTTTTGTAGCTACCGGTGATATGGCTGAAATTGATGCTAAAGGTTATGTAAAACTGGTAGATCGCAAAAAAGATATGATTCTGGTATCGGGTTTTAATGTATATCCGAATGAGGTAGAAGAGGTTGTAGCCGCTATGCCAGAGGTGCTGGAAGTGGCTTGTATCGGTGTACCTAATGAAAAATCAGGCGAAGCAATCAAGTTATTTGTAGTAAAACGGGATCCGAATCTGACTCGTGAACAAATTATTGCCTATTGTCGCCAGAATCTGACCGGTTATAAGGTGCCTAAAGATATAGAGTTTTGTTCAGAATTGCCCAAATCTGCTGTAGGAAAAATTTTGCGTAAGGATTTGCGAACAGAAAATTAATATTTTGTTATTAAAAAACGGATACTGCTAATATAGGAGCAGTATCCGTTTTTTATTCAGTAAATAAAATGTAATAATTTATTATGGGTACAAAGTACAATAAATGATATAAACATATTTATAGGTTTTATTTGTTTAATATCTAAATTCGGTCTGATTGGAATAAATAAATGAATTTACTTATTTTTTAGCTTAATTTGTTGTTAAACTGAATCGTAAATCAGTCCAATTTTGATTGTAATTCAAATAGAATATTTAATTTAGAATGAATATTTTTAGTACTTGTTGTTGGCAATAATAAGAAAGCTGGAATTTTATTTTTAATTTTAAATCTGTATTCTACTTTCAGTTACTTAGCAGAAATTCTTTAGATTAAGTTGATAACTAAAAAACTGATATTGCTTTCTAGAGCTAATTCTAATCATGTAAAATGCTACTGAGGATAATAGTCAATTTTCTTTCTTATTTGAATACAATTAATATCAATAGCATAATGATATTATTCAGTATATTTATGCAGCAAATATGTCTGAATTAAGTAGTAATCAGGCTGGAATGCTGGGTAAATTCATATCCAGAACACTTTGTTTCTGGCTTTCACGAAATTCTGCCAGTTTTTGTGCCAGCTGCGGATTGTCATTGGCTAGCATGGAAATGGCAAATAAAGCAGCATTGGCTGCACCAGCTTCACCAATAGCAAAAGTGGCTACTGGTACGCCTTTAGGCATTTGAACAATAGACAGTAGTGAATCTTCACCGCGCAGATATTTACTTGGTACAGGTACGCCCAGAACAGGAACGGTGGTTTTGGCAGCAACCATGCCCGGTAGATGAGCAGCCCCGCCGGCGCCGGCTATAATCGCTTTCAAGCCGCGGGAACGGGCGGTTTCAGCGTATTCAAACATTAAATCCGGAGTACGGTGTGCGGATACAACCTGTATTTCATAAGGAATACTGAATTGTTGCAAAAACTGCTCTGCCTGTTGCATAACCGGATAGTCACTATTGCTACCCATAATAATGCCAATTTGCGGAGTGTTCATCGAGTTCCTTTTTTGATTGGTAACAGGTTTTTTAATTGATGCCTGGCTTTAACAGCGGCATTACTGTTGGGATAACTACTGATAATGTGCTGATAAGTAAGGCGGGCAATATCCTGCTGCTGTAAATGAGTCTGACATTGTGCCACCAGATAAAGGGCGTTGGCACTTTGACTGTTTTGCGGATAAAGGCTGTTAAAGCGCTTGCCGATATTAATTACCGATTCACAATTATTCAAACGAGAATGGTTTTGCAGCAGCAGCCACATGCGCTCTTGTGCCTGGGCGCTGCCATTGCCACCACTATCAGCATTTTTCAGCAGACGAATGCTTTGGCTATAAAGACCGGCATTATATAGCCGGCGTGCTTCGCTGGTATTATCATTATTAGCAGAGGCTTTGGCTGGAGTAGTATGGCTGACCGGAGTGCGAACATTCAGGTAGCGCGATAATGTATCTTGTTGCTGACGAATATCATTCATCTGGTTTTGCAGACCATTAATCTGTATCTGTAAAGCATTCAGCTGCGCCTGAATCTGGCCAATCTGTTCAGTGGATTGGTTACTATTTGTGTGTACTTCTTCCGCCGCAGAAGTGCTAGCCACAACAGAGGAGGATGGTAGGTTACTGCAAGCACTGATACAAAATGTAAGTATCAGAATTAGGCTGAAATGGTATTGATTTAAACGTGAATTCATGTATTTTTCTCCTCTGGTTGTTTGTTATTATCTTTTCTGAATAAGTGTTAAACCATCACCAAGTGGTATAGTTAACGGAATTATCCGCGTATCGTTTATCAAGATGGCATTGAACTGACGCATAATATGAACACTTTCTGATTCATTAGCATTGGCTGTCTGTGCAACACGACCGTGCAATAAGACATTATCAATGGCGATAATACCGCCGGGACGAACCAGTTGCAGGCAGCGCTCAAAATATTGAGGAGTGGGTATCTTATCCGCATCTATCAGAGCAATATCGTAATAATTGTTTCGATTACTGGTAATCAGTTTATCGAGGGTTATTATTGCCGGCTGCAGATACAGCTGGATTTTATGGCTGACATTAGCCTCTTGCCAGTAGCGGCGGGCAATATCGGTATAGGTTACGTTAATATCACAGGCAGTGATATGTCCGTCTTCCGGCAGTGCCATTGCCATAGCTGTACTACTGTAACCGGTAAAAACACCAATTTCCAGATAGTTGCGAGCCTGAATCATCCGTGCAAGCCATACCATTAATTGAGCCTGTTCCGGTGCGATACTCATATTACCCTTGCGATGCTGGGCCGTTTCAGCACGCAGCTGTGCCAGTAGTGGCGCTTCTGCAGGGTTTATTCCGGCAAGATATTGCCTCAGCTCCGGGGTAGTCAGACAACCATTCTGGCTCATAACGGGTTAAACAGAGATTATTCAGTTAGATAGGTATAGCCTTTTTTCGGCAATCTGGCGGCGGCAAAGTTTGCTTCATCTTCCGGATTGAGCTGTACATCCCATAGCATGCCGCGATGTTCGATTTGTGCTTGTGCTTCTTCCGGGTGCTTAGTCAGAAATTCATTCAGAAACTGGGTAGTGTCAGACTGATAATTATACATATCGGTTTCTTCTTACATGATGAGTTCAGAAACGGGTGTATTATATACAAAGTAGGCAGTGGTAGTGAAGAAAATGCCGGCAGATTGCACTTGTCTGTGCGGTGAGGAATGATGAGATACGGATAGATAGGTTATACTATAGTACTTTATCGGTCGTGGTTGCTGCGGCACGCGAGTATTTTTTCATAAGCTTTTGTATTATTTATGCTAACAAAGTGGTTACACAAGGTTTTGCCGAGAAAGTCTGCCCGGCGTGGCAAAAGGCGGGAAATCTCATTGGCACAACACCATATTCAGGCAGATGATCTGAGTTTTGCAGCGGAAAAGGTAATCACCCGCTTGCAGAAGGAAGGCTATCAGGCTTATGTGGTAGGTGGAGCTGTGCGTGATTTACTGCTTGGTGTGACACCTAAAGATTTTGATGTGGCAACAGATGCCATCCCCGAACAGATACATAAACTTTTCCGGCGCAGCCGCATTATCGGCAGGCGTTTTCCGATTGTGCATGTTATGGTTGGTCCGGAAACTATCGAGGTAACAACTTTTCGGGGCGGGGCAGTCAACAGCCATAATGAGCTGGGCAGGATTATGAAAGATGTGAGTTTCGGTACGCTTGAACAGGATGCAATGCGCCGGGACTTTACTGCCAACGCTCTGTACTATGATCCGAAGCAGCAAGTAGTTCTGGATTTTCATCATGGCGTTGAAGACATACTTAACCGGCGTCTGGTAATGATAGGTAATCCGGCTGAGCGCTATCAGGAGGATCCGGTGCGCATGCTGCGGGCAGCCAGATTATCTGGCAAACTTGGCTTTACCGTAGATAAACATACATCTAAACCGATAGCTGAATGTGCGCAGTTGTTAAAGCGGGAACCGCCGGCACGGCTGTTTGATGAAGTGCTGAAAATATTGTTCAGTGGTTATGCACAGGCATGTCTGCGCCAGATGAATAATCTTGGTCTGAAAGATATTCATCCGCTACTTGATGCATTAATGCCGGGCGGCGAAAGTAATGATAATATTGTCGCACTGGCTCTGCACAATACTGACGAACGCCTGCGGGCAGATAAATCTGTATCTATGGGCTTTGTACTGGCGGCTGTATTATGGCCGCATATCAGAACAGTATGGCAGCGGGAACTGAATAGTGGTATGCGCTCCAGTGCGGCGATGAATGCGGCGATTACTTCAGAACGTCAGCATGTAGATAAAAACTGGGGTGTGCCGCAGCGATATAGTGTAACCATGCGTGAAATCTGGAGTTTGCAGCCGCAGTTTGAAATTATGCGCGGGGCGCGTCCTTACCGCTTACTCGGACAGCCGCGTTTTCGTGCTGCTTTTGATTTTATGTGTTTGCGTGCCAGTCTGGGCGAATTATCACAGGATACGGTTCAGTGGTGGCAGGCTTTTCAGCATGGTTCAGATGTAGAGCGTGAGCAATTAATTCGTACTGCTTCGCAATCAGAAAAAAATTCAACAAGACAAAAAAGATACCGTAACAGACGTACCAACAAACCCAAGCAGGAGGAAGCATGAATTTAGTTACAGCGGTAATTGCTTTAGGGGCTAATCTTGATAATCCACGTAAACAGGTTGAAACAGCTCTGGCAGCTTTGAATCAAATTAAAGGGGTTCGGGTCAAGGCAATTTCACCACTTTATATTACTAAGCCGGTAGGAATGACTGACCAGCCGAATTTTGTCAATGCTGTTGTTCTGGTTCATACTACTTTAAGTGCTCATGAACTATTAAATTCTTTATTGGATCTGGAAAACCGGCTGGGACGGGTACGTGATGTTCCAAACGGACCGCGAGTGATTGATCTGGATATAATTGATTATGATCATCAGAATATTAATGATGCGAATCTGACACTGCCGCACCCGCGTGCGTGTGAGCGTGCTTTTGTAATGGCACCGCTGGCTGCGATTGCGCCTTATTATGTAATTGATACTCATGACAGTGCTTCTGCGGTAGCCGCGGCATTATTGAAGAAACAGCCGGATGCAGTAACTATAATTACTGACGAACAGGAATAAAAGCAGGGGAACAGGGAGTATGGATTATCGCTACATTGTCGTAGAAGGATCTATTGGCAGTGGGAAATCAGCTTTAAGCCGCCGTCTGGCACAATATTTTGATGCTCTACTGCTGTCGGAAATTCCGGAAAGCAATCCGTTTCTGGAAAAATTTTATCTGAATGCGACTAATCACGGGCTAGCCACAGAGATGCATTTTTTAATGCGTCGTTGCGAGGCAATAAATGTTATTTATGCTGAGGATGAGCGACGCTCGCGGGTTATTGCTGATTTTCTGCTTGAGAAAGATCAGATATATGTGCCGGTAATTTTGCGTGAAGAGGAACAGACTCTGTACTGGCAGATTAAGCAAAAAGTAATGCCGAAATTTCCGGTTCCGGATCTGGTGATTTATCTGGAAGCTGATGACGAGTTGCTTGATAAGCGTTTGCGTCAGCGGGATGACGGAATGGTTAATCTGTTTCCGGCTGGTTATTTACAGCAGATTCATGCTGAGTATCGACGGTTTTTCCATTTATATCAGCATGCTCCTCTATTGATTGCTAATACTAATGAGCTGGATTTTCTTGGTAATGACGATCATTTTGAATTGTTGCTGAACACCATTGCCAATATGCAGGGCAGCCGTAATTATCTCAATTTGAGCGAATAGTTATTTAAAATTGTTTGGTGAAATAATTATTTCCGTTGTCTGCGTGGATATTTCGTCAATCTGATTTGTCGTAAATTAGCTATATCGGCATTTTATGCCGTTTAATTTGAGTAAAAAAATATCAATGACAATATTCTGTTAATTTGGTATTTATTTTTCCTTTGCGATGGATTTCAGACTTACAAACTGTACTTTTTTTAGAAAAAAGTACAGTTTTTGTATATGGGATTACAGAATTCAGATACGTATTTTTCCGGCATTATCGAGGATGAAATTACTGGTTTAGTACCAATATCTGGATATATCTATATTAGATAAATAGTTTTAAAGATATTCCGGTCAGATGGGAATAAAGGATGGCAAAATATTTGTTAATCTGTTCTGGTTTGACTGTAGTCTGTGGTATTTTGCCGGTCATTACAACTAACCGGATATTTGTTGTAACAAATTTGGGTTTCTTTAGCCGGAATGCAGGTTAAAAATAAATGAGCTGTTATTACCGGCAGTATTTTCTGATAAAACATAAATAGCGGATTTATCTGTATATGCATACTATTCATACTTTAAGGAAAATGAAGGCAGCCGGTGAAAAAATTTCCATGCTGACTTGTTATGATGCCAGTTTTGCTCGTCTGATGAGCGATGCCGGTGTTGATATATTGTTGATTGGTGATTCGCTTGGTATGGCGGTACAAGGGCAAACATCTACTATACCGGTTAGTGTTGATGATATCTGTTATCACACGGCTGCTGTAGCACGGGGTAATCAACAGGCAATGATTCTGGCTGATCTTCCCTTCGGTGCCTATCAGCAAAGCAAAGAACAGGCTTTTGCTGCTGCAGTACGCCTGATGGTTGCCGGTGCACATATGGTGAAACTGGAAGGAGGGGCATGGATAGCAGAAACCACTCAGTTTTTACAGCAGCGAGGTATTCCGGTATGTGCACATATCGGTCTTACACCGCAATCCGTTCATACACTCGGAGGCTATAAAGTACAAGGTCGTGGTGAAGCCGCGGCACAATTAATAGCCGATGCTCAGGCTCATGCACAGGCTGGTGCTGATATGGTATTAATGGAGTGTGTACCCGGCCGGCTGGCAGCAGAGGTGACAGCAGCACTTAGCTGTCCGACAATCGGTATTGGTGCAGGTGTCGACTGTGACGGACAGGTTCTGGTAATGCATGATATGCTCGGTATTTATCCGGGTAAAACAGCTAAATTTGTCAAAAATTTTATGCGGGATCAGGATAGTATTCAGGCAGCTGTCAGTGCCTATGTTCGCGAAGTAAAAGCAAAAACTTTTCCGGCAGCAGAACATATTTTTGCTGATTGAAAGTTTGAATTAAATTTCTGTTTTTAATTGAAAATATTATATTTTTTTGTGGGTTTTTCTTTACAAATAGTCAATAGGCATATTTTGCGGATATTTATACGGGCTTGTTTTTTTTTCTGGAAGTATATATAAGTTAATTCGTTGACAAATAAAAATTTTCAGGGAGATGCTTATGGCGCTCGCCAAGCCTTACCCCCGTGCTTTAACTATTGCCGGATCTGATTCCAGTGGCGGAGCAGGTATTCAGGCGGACTTAAAAACTTTTGCTGCACTGGGTGCATACGGTACCAGTGTGATTACAGCCATTACTGCACAGAATACTTTTGGTGTACAGCAGGTTATGGTAGTAACGCCGGATATGATAGAAGCGCAGTGTGCGGCAGTGATGTCTGATATTCGTATTGATGCGGTCAAAATCGGTATGCTGGCTGATATTGACAGCATCCGTACGGTTGCTCAATCACTGCAACAATATCATCTGCCTTTTACTGTACTGGATCCGGTCATGGTGGCTACTTCAGGTTCAGCTTTGTCGATAGAAAATACGGTGCAGACAATGAAGCAATTGCTGATGCCGCTGGCTGATATTCTGACACCTAATCTTTTTGAACTGTCTATCATGACACATAAGCCGATAGCCACTACGGATCAAGAAATGCTGGAACAGGGACAGATTTTACTGGATGAAGGCTGTCATGCAGTACTGGTAAAAGGCGGGCACCGAAATAATTCTGAAGATGCTGCAGACTGGCTGATGGAACGGGATAATGAACCGGTATGTTTTAAAAGTCTCCGGATTCATACTTCACATACTCATGGTACCGGCTGTACTCTTTCAGCTGCGATAGCCGCTTTGCGACCACAGCATGAAAATCTGGCCAATACAGTTGCGGCTGCCAAAAGTTATGTACATGGTGCGATTGAGGCAGGGCAACACTGGCATCTGGGACATGGGTATGGTCCGTTAGCGCATTTCTGGCGTATAAGGCATGATTAGTAGTTTTGCCGCTATGCTAAAATTGGCAGCTTGGCCGGTATAAGGCCGATTGCAAGGCATAAATTGCCTTTTTATCAGACAGGGGAAGTTTTAATGCAGACATGGCATCAGGCAATTGGTGCAGAAAAACAGCAACCATATTTTCAGCATATTCTGGAAACAGTACGTGCTGAAAGGCTGGCCGGTAAGGTGATTTATCCGCCGGCACAAGATGTGTTCAATGCGTTTAAGGCAACTGAATTTGCTCAGGTTAAAGTGGTTATTCTTGGTCAGGATCCTTATCATGGTCCGCAGCAGGCGCATGGTTTGTCTTTTTCTGTACGGCAAGGTGTAGCCATTCCTCCTTCACTAGTCAATATATATAAAGAACTGGCTGAAGATATACCCGGCTTTCGTATTCCGCAGCATGGCTATTTGCAGCACTGGGCAGAGCAAGGTGTATTGTTGCTTAATACCGTTTTAACTGTGCGCGCCGGTCAGGCACATTCACATGCAGAGCTGGGCTGGGAAACTTTTACTGACCATGTGATTGCTGTCTTAAATGCTGAACGTGAACATATTGTATTTATGCTTTGGGGCAGCCATGCCCAAAAAAAAGGTGCTATGATTGACCGGAAAAAACATCTGGTATTAACTGCACCTCATCCGTCTCCTTTATCTGCATACCGTGGTTTTTTCGGATGCAGACATTTTTCACGGGCTAATGCATATCTGCAGGAGCACGGAATAAGCCCGATAGACTGGCAATTGTAAGATATCCGGCTGACCAGAAGCCGGCTTGATAAACAGTACGGTTGTGTTTTTGCCGGAAGCATCAATAAAACCATGTTAAATCTGAATCCGCAACAACACGAAGCTATTCACTATCTTGATGGACCATTACTGGTGCTGGCCGGTGCCGGCAGTGGTAAAACGCGTGTTATTACTGAAAAAATTGCTTACCTGATTACACAAGCACATTATCCTGCCCAGCAGATAGCTGCAATTACCTTTACTAATAAAGCGGCACGGGAAATGCAGGAGCGTGTTGGTCATTTATTAAGTAAACCGCAAACCCGCGGTTTAACTATATGTACTTTTCATTCGCTGGGTATGCGCTTTTTACGTGAGGAAGCAGCTGCTGCGGGATATAAAAAACAATTTTCTATTCTCGACAGTGCCGATGCGGGCAAAATCATCAGTGAATTACTGGGCAGTACCGGCAGGGAAATGGTGTTTAAAGCCCAGCATCAGATTTCACTGTGGAAAAATAGTCTGCTTTCTCCGGAAACTGTTATTCGGCAGGCTGATGATACTTGGACACATCAGATGGGGCAGTTATATGCCTCTTATCAGGATACTCTGACCAGCTATCAGGCAGTAGATTTTGATGATCTAATCCGGATACCGGTTGAGCTGCTTCAGTCACAGGCAGACATTCGCTATAAGTGGCAGCTTCGTTTGCGTTATTTGCTGGTAGATGAGTGTCAGGATACCAATACCTGTCAGTATGCGCTGATGCGTCTGCTTACCGGTGCAGAAGGTAAGTTTACTGCCGTAGGTGATGATGATCAGAGTATTTATGCCTGGCGTGGTGCCAATATGGAAAATCTGCGTCTGCTGCAACAAGATTATCCGGATTTAAAGATTATTAAACTGGAGCAGAATTATCGTTCTACTGCACGTATTCTGCGTGTAGCCAATCAGGTGATTGCCCATAATCCCAAACTTTTTGCTAAAACATTATGGAGTGAATACGGGTTGGGTGACATGATTGATGTTATTGCCTGTAAAAATGAGGCTCACGAAGCTGATGTGGTCGTCAGCAGAATTGCTCATCAAAAATTGATTGGTGGTGATGCCGTACATTACCGGGATTTTGCGATTTTATATCGGGGTAATCATCAGGCGAGAGTTTTTGAAGAGGCATTGCGTAGCCGGAGAATTCCATACAGACTTTCAGGCGGACAAAGTTTTTTTGATAAGGCCGAAATCAAAGATGTACTGGCTTATGTTCGTTTACTTGCTAATCCGGACGATGATCCGGCATTTCTGCGCGCAGTAACGACACCACGGCGAGGAGTAGGTGAAACCACACTGGCTAAGCTGAATAATTATGCCAAAGTAGCACAATGCAGTTTATTTGAAGCTGCACGCAGTATGGATGCGCTGGCAGAGCTGTCAGCAAAAAGCCGTGAACCGTTACAGCAGTTTATGGCTTTGCTGGCTGATTATCAGGCACGTGCTACTGTGGAAGATGCCGGACAATTGTTGCACAGTTTGCTTGCCGATATAGCTTATGAAACACATTTGCTCAATACAGAGGAAGGACGGGCCGGAGAAATTAAATGGCGCAATGTGCAGGATTTGCTCAGCTGGATAGGCAAAAAAGGTGAAGAAGATGGCCGGAATATTCTGGAAATAGCCCAGACTATAGCACTAATGACATTGCTTGATGGTAAAGAAGATGAAGATGCAGATATGGTGAGTATGTCCACTCTGCATGCGTCTAAAGGTCTGGAGTATCCGCATGTGTTTCTGGTAGGCTGTGAAGAAGGAGTATTTCCGCATGCTGACAGTATCGAAGAAGGCAATATTGATGAGGAACGCCGGCTGATGTATGTGGGTATCACCCGTGCGCGGCAAACTCTTACTCTTACACATTGTCATAAACGCAAACGTGCCGGTTCCTGGGAATTTCATGAACCCAGCCGTTTTATTGATGAAATGCCGGGCGAAGATATTCGTTTGCTGGGACGTAAGGGCAGTGAACCCATTGTTAGTCAGTCGGAAGGTAAAAGTATTCTTGCAGGAATGATGGCACGGCTGGATAGTCTGCAATAGCAGTCTGTAACGTCATGTGGTTTGCACCATTACATGTTAAAATACAAATTGTTTGCTGCCTGTGCAGCTTGATTATGGAAAAAAATTATGAAAATCGCCAAAAATTCTGTTGTGACACTGGACTATGAAATGTTCAATGCTGATAACCAGCTGATCGATAAAACTGAAGAACCGATTAGCTATTTGCATGGTGGCTATGACGGTATTTTTCCGTTGGTTGAAGAACAGTTACATGATAAGACGGTTGGCGATGTAGTAGATGTAAAACTGGCACCAGATGATGCATTTGGCGAACAGGATGAAGATCTGATTCGTATTGAACCATTGGATGTTTTCCCGGTTGAAGTTGAAGTGGGCATGATGTTTGAAGCAGATGACCCGGAAACTGGTGATGTAATGGTTTATCGTATTACCGATGTAGCAGATGGTAAAGCTGTCGTCGATGGTAATCATCCGTTGGCTGGACAGTGTATTCGTTTTAAAGCAACTGTAAAAGATATTCGCCCTGCTACTGCAGAAGAACTGGAACATGGTCATGTTCATGGGGCGCATGATCACCATCATCACTAATTAGTTACATTACTGGGTAATTAAACCTGAAAAAAGGAAGTTTCGCTGAATGCGCAAACTTCTTTTTTTTAATTCCGGCAATATTCAGCTTCTCACTGAAATACTGCATGTTATTGTCTCTGATTTACTGATTCACAGTATTAGTTTCAGACGGTATGATAAACCATGCATTCATTTTCTTATTAATGCTATTATGACTCCCGAACAAATTCTTGCAGCAGCACGTCCGTATTCATTGTTTCTAAGCCGTTTACTGGATAATCAGTTACTTAATACAGACAAACTTTATCTCTGGCTGGAACGGCAACTGACCATTGATGATTTCCGGAATTTCGCTGACTGGGCGCAATTACAGAGCAGTGAAAATGAAGCTGAACTGGCACGCCAGTTACGCCTGCTGCGCCGTTATGTAATGGCACATATTATGGCTCGTGATTTGGCGCGGGTAAGCGATTTAAATGAAGTCACTGTAACCATTACCCATCTGGCGGATTTCGCTATAAATATTGCTGAGCAGTATGCACATGCCTACTATGCTGGTTTGTACGGACAGCCAGTCGGTCAGTATAGCGGGGATAAGCAACGCCTTAGTATTGTAGGTATGGGGAAAATGGGTGGCTATGAGCTGAATGTATCGTCTGATATTGATTTAATTTTTGTGTTTCCGGAAGCCGGAGATACTGATGGTAAACGACAGAAGAGCAATCAGGAATTTTTTACAAAAGTCGGACAGAAAATCATTGCTCTGTTAAATGATATTACCGGAGATGGTCAGGTCTTTCGGGTTGATATGCGTTTGCGTCCAGATGGTGATTCTGGAGCTCTGGTAATCAATGAAACCGCACTGGAGCATTATCTGATTCAGCAGGGGCGGGAGTGGGAGCGCTATGCATGGACAAAGGCGCGTCTGGTCACAGACTATCCGAATAATATTGCTGCACTGGTACGACCTTTTGTATATCGCAAATATCTGGATTTTAATGCTTATGACGGCATGCGCAGCCTGCATAGGCAGATACAGCGTGAAGTTACCCGTAAAGGTATGGCTGATAATATCAAACTTGGTGCCGGTGGTATCCGCGAGGTGGAATTTGTTGCCCAGATATTCCAGTTAATACGGGGCGGACAGGTACGCAGCCTGCAATTAAAAGGTACACAGGAAACGCTGCATGCTTTGCTTCAGCACGGTATGCTGTCGGAGGATAGTGTCGATACATTACTGAAAGCCTATTATTTTTTGCGGGATACCGAACACCGGCTGCAATACTGGGATGACCAGCAAACCCAGATGTTACCAACTGGTGAAAAGCAACAGCAAATGCTGGCACAAAGTATGGGATACAGCGACTATAAGGATTATCTGGCTGCCCTGAATCAGCACAGACAGGCTGTGCACCAGATTTTCGAAGCAATATTTACTGAACCGGAAGACAAAGCCAAAGTAAACGATCCGGATATGCTGCGTGTATGGCAGGATGAAAGTGACAACAAAGAAAAAATCGCTTTGCTGACTGCGCACGGGTTTGATGCGAAAAATGTATTGCAGCGTCTGCAACAATTGCATCATGGCAGTCAGTACCGGCAGCTATCGTCCACTGCGCAACAGCGTTTTGACGAAATCATACCGTCAGTGCTTAGTATTGCTGCAAAATGTCCGCAAGCGGATGTTACTTTAGCCCGTTTACTGGATTTTCTTGAGGCTATCGGCCGGCGCAGCTCTTATCTGGCATTTATGCATGAGCATCCTGAGGCTCTGGAAAAACTGGCTGGTTTAATGAGCCAGAGTAGCTGGGTAGCTACTTATCTGCAGCAGCATCCGGTATTGCTGGATGAGCTGCTCAGCAATGAATTAATGCGTATAGATACTGATTGGGCAGCTCACTCGATTGAACTGGAGCATCAGCTTGATGAGTGTCACGGTGATGTTGAAGCCCAGATGGATGTTTTACGCCGGTTTCAACATGCATGGACTTTCCGTCTGGCTGTGCAGGATCTGGCGGGCTTGTGGACAGTTGAGTCCTTATCCGACCAGCTTTCTGCTTTAGCAGATCTGATTATTCAAGCTGCACTTACAAGAGTATGGACTGAATTACCACGCAGGCATACTGATACTGCACATTTTGCCGTGATTGGTTATGGCAAATTAGGCGGCAAAGAGCTGGGCTATACTTCTGATCTGGATTTGGTTTATGTATTTGATGATAACCATCCGGATGCTGTCGATACTTATACTCGTCTGGCACGCCGCTTGACCAGCTGGCTCACTGTTCCGACTGGCGCCGGTATGCTCTATGATATTGATTTACGTCTGCGTCCGAACGGAGACTCCGGTTTTACCGTCACACATATACAGGCTTATGAGCGCTATGAACGTGAAAGTGCATGGACATGGGAACATCAGGCTTTAACACGTGCCCGCTTTATTGCCGGAGACAGTGTAGTTGGCAGACGCTTTGATGCTGTACGGAATGAGATACTTTGTCGTCAGCGTGATGCAGAACAGCTTCGGAAAGAAATTATTGCCATGCGCGAAAAAATGTTCCCTACACATCCTCCAGTTGATAGTAACGTGAAATATGCCCGCGGCGGTGTCGTTGATGTGGAATTCATTGTGCAGTATCTGATTCTTTCTTTTGCACATCAGTATCCGCAATTATTACAAAATTATGGCAATATTGCTTTACTCAGTATTGCTGCTAAGCTGGGGCTGATTGACACTAAACTGGCGGAAGGCAGCCGTACTGCGTATCGTTATTATCGACAGCTACAGCATAACACCCGTCTTCGTGACGCAGTCACTACGCCCATAGATGCTTCCTTACTTGAATATTATCAGATAGTGAAGAAACTATGGAAACAGGTATTTGCCGCCGAACCGTCGGAGTAAATATTTTATCTGTCGGTTTTCACTTCTGCTAAATATAAAATCCTTATTCATCAGTTAAATTCCATCGTTATGCTGCTTGATATGAACTAAGCAGACAGCTACAATCAAAGGTCGCACTAGCTTTCAAACTGGTCTACTGTAGTGAACCAACTGATATTTGACTTTGACGATCGTAGCTATCCCGGATTTGATAAATTTCTTGGCCATACCAATGCGGAACTGATTTATGTGTTACAGCATCAGGCTGACCCGTTTATCTTTGTCTGGGGGGAAGCAGGCAGTGGTAAAAGCCACTTGCTCAAAGCATGGGTGGCTCAAGCACAGTCACGCGGGCTGAAAGCTGAATATGTTGATGCAGCCAGAGAAGGTCTGGGACACTGGCTGTTCGATCTGGACTGTGTTGCCGTAGACCAGATTGAATTACTCAGTGCCACTGAACAGCAGCAACTATTTTCTCTTTTCAATCATTTTCGCAACAGCCGGCACGGTAATCTGCTTTTAAGTTCAGCAATTCCTCCTCAGCAGCTAATGATCCGTGAAGATTTACGTACACGCATGGCCTATTGTCTTGTCTACGAAATCAAACCATTAAGTGATGATGAAAAATTCAACGCTCTGGTAGGCATGGCTCATGCACGGCAAATACCGGTTGATGCAGAAGTAATCCGCTATTTGCTGGCTCACTGGCGCAGAGATCTGGATAGCTTGCTGCTGATGCTCAATACCCTGAATGATTATTCACTGGCGCAGGGTCGACGCATCACTCTTACATTATTGCGCCAGTTACTTAAACAACAGGAAAATGCATGAATCTGGCTATTTTTGACCTTGACCACACACTGATTAACTGTGATTCAGATAATGAATGGCCGAAGTATCTGATGCAAAAAGGACTGGTAGATAAATCATTTGTTGACATCAAAAACGACAAGTTCTACCAGGATTACCTGAATGGCTGTCTGGATATTGATGAATTTCTGAAATTCCAGCTTGCACCACTGGCACGCTTTAGCCGTGCAGAGCTGGATGAAATGCATAATGAGTATATGCGTGATTTTATCGTGCCGCATATTTCTACTATGGCTAAAATGCTGGTTCAAGGACACCGCGATGCCGGTGATGAAATGCTGCTTTTGTCTGCTACTAATGAATTTATTATTGCACCCATTGCAAAAGCGTTTGGTATTCAGAATATTATCGGCGTGCAGTTAGAAACAGATGCAGACGGTAACTATACCGGACACTATACAGGTACGCCCAGTTTTAAAGAAGGCAAAGTTACCCGCTTGCAGCAGTGGCTAGCACAGCGCGGACAGCAGCTGGAAGATTTTACTAAAGTGTATTTTTACAGTGATTCGCATAATGATTTGCCTTTGCTCAATTTGGTAACTGATCCGGTTGCCGTTAATCCTGATGAGAAACTGGTGCAGTATGCCCATCGCCATGGCTGGCCGATACTGAATTTTATGTAATGATGTATCATAACTTTGGCAGACAGTGTACAGATTTCAGTCAAGTGATCGCTATCAGCCCACTTTACGTGATTTAAATGCAGCATGGCTGGCCAATTGGAAGGTGGCGATTATCAGATACTGGATAATCCGAAGCTGGCTGTTCTTGAAAAGGGCGGACACACATTGATAAAAAGCTTATTGAGGCTGTCTAGCTAAAGCCAGAAAGCTGGGTGTAAAAAAAACTATATGTTGAAATTCATACCAGTCTGAAGCCGACAATAGACCTTTATCTACAAACCGGTTTTAAGGAAATCACTGGTCAGGCAAATACTTTTAACTTATTAAATATGCAGATGGAACTTACTTTATAATCTTTAAATATAATATATTGAATTCGATATTTAAAAGAAAAGCCGGCGTTTCAGATATTAGATGCGCCGGCTTATTGATATATCAGTTAAAATTTGCTGAAATCATTGTCTGATTAATAGCATAGGTTTCATTTAAATAAATTATATTCTGAATAATATTGTCAGATTATAAAACTATAATTTCTCTTTTTAATTAGTTTAACTGAACTATATTTCCTGAATCTATATAAATTAATCAGTAGGCTGTATTGTATGAAATATGATGATTCAGACTGAATTTAAATTAACCGGTAAAAATAATTTTAATAAATACCGACTGATGTTTTATAAAAATAAGAAAACGTATTTTCCGGTTTAAAGAATAGTTGTTTTAAATCCAGCAGAATTGCAAGAACCGGATGTTTACAATGAATGGCAATTGATTATACTGATAATAAAGCGGTGTATGATTTTGTTAATTAACGCTATAATGTGAATAACTTTTATCTTGGCCATATTTAGTAAATTGCTCGGGTAAAAGTGACTTTTTAGCGTGCTCTTTCAAGAACAGCTTACTGGTGTTGAAAACCTAAGACTGAGAAAAGATATGGATGAATTAATCAAAGAAGCAGCATTACATTTTCACGAAGAACCCCGTCCCGGTAAAATTCAAATTACGCCTACCAAACCATTGGCTACTCAATATGATTTGTCACTGGCCTATTCACCGGGTGTGGCTGCACCGTGTATGGAAATTCACCGTGATCCCCTGAATGCATACAGATATACTGCACGCGGTAATCTGGTTGCAGTTATTTCCAATGGTACAGCGGTACTGGGTTTGGGTAATATCGGTGCTCTGGCCGGAAAACCGGTAATGGAAGGTAAGGGTGTACTGTTCAAAAAATTCGGTGGTATTGATGTATTCGATATCGAAATTAATGAAACTGATCCGGACAAACTGGTAGATATTATTGCTTCACTGGAGCCGACATTCGGCGGTATTAACCTTGAAGATATTAAAGCTCCGGAATGTTTTTATATTGAGAAAAAACTGCGTGAGCGTTGCAACATTCCGGTATTCCATGATGATCAGCATGGTACAGCAATTATTACTGCAGCAGCGATTAAAAATGGTCTTGAAGTTGTTGGTAAAGATATCAGTCAGGTTAAACTAGTATGTTCCGGAGCCGGTGCAGCAGCGATTGCCTGTCTGGAGCTGCTGGTTGCGCTGGGTATGAAGCGTGAAAATATCACTGTGTGCGATTCAAAAGGTGTGATTTACCAGAATCGTGAAGAAAACATGGTGGAATCGAAAAAATTATTCGCCATACCGGATAATGGTCAGCGTAAGCTTGCTGATGCTGTTCATGACAAAGATATTTTCCTCGGATTATCTGGTCCGAATGTGTTGAGCGTGGATATGCTCAAAACTATGGCCAAAGATCCGATTATTCTGGCTATGGCTAATCCGACTCCGGAAATCTGGCCGCCTGAAGCTAAAGCTGCACGACCGGATGCGGTAATTGGTACCGGACGTTCTGATTTTCCGAATCAGGTAAATAATGTTTTATGCTTTCCGTTTATTTTCCGTGGTGCACTGGATGTAGGTGCAACTACCATTAATGAGCAGATGAAGCTGGCCTGTGTGCATGCTATTGCTGAACTGGCCAAAGCTGAGCTGAGTGATGAAGTTTCTGCTGCATATGGCAATACCGAGCTTTCTTTTGGACGTGAATATCTGATTCCGAAGCCATTTGACCCTCGTTTAATTGCTGTAGTGGCGCCTGCTGTAGCCAAAGCAGCTATGGATTCCGGTGTGGCAACTCGTCCAATTGATGACATGGAAGCCTATGTAGAGAAACTGAGTCAGTTTGTCTATAAATCTAGCCTGTTTATGAAACCGGTATTCTCTCAGGCGAAAAAAGAACTGAAACGTGTGGTATTGTGTGAAGGTGAGGATGAGCGTGTTCTGCATGCAACGCAGCACATTGTTAACCACAAGCTGGCCTTCCCGATTCTGATTGGCCGGCCGGCAGTAATTGAAGCACGTTCGAAAAAACTGGGTCTGACTATACAGCCAGGCAAAGATTTTGAGATTGTTAATAATCAGGATGATCCTCGCTACCGTGAATACTGGCAGGCTTATTACGAGCTGCGTAAACGTCACGGTGTCACCGAGGAAATGGCTCGGCGCCGGATGATTAGCAGTTCTACTCTGATTGGTGCAATGCTGGTGCGGATGGGTAGTGCTGATGCATTACTGTGTGGCACGGTAGGTCGCTTCCATGATCATTTCAATATTCTGGAAGAAGTAATCGGCTATAACAATCCTGAACAGAATGCCTGTGCTATGAACGCACTGATTATGACCTCAGGTAATATGTTTATTGCCGATACCTATGTTAATCCGGAACCGACTGCAGAGCAGATTGCTGCTAATACACTGATGTGTGTTGATGAAATGAAACGTTTTGGTATAGAACCAAAAGTGGCTTTGTTGTCCAATTCAAACTTCGGTTCACTTGATCAGCCAAGCAGCACCAAAATGCAGGAAGCGCTTGCTTTAATTAAAGAGGCAGCTCCGGAACTAAACGTGGATGGTGAAATGCAGGGTGATCTGGCACTGGATGAAAAACTGCGTCAGAAACTGATGCCGGACTGCAAACTCAAAGGTGCAGCAAACTTGCTGGTAATGCCGAATGTTGAAGCAGCGAATATCAGTTACAATCTATTACGTACTTCATCTCATGGCGTAACGATTGGTCCGATTCTGATGGGTATGAATGAATCTGTACATATTGTTACTCCTATGGCTTCTGTACGCCGTATAGTAAATATGGTGGCTTTGGCTGCTGTAGATGCCCAGCGTAAATAATCGCTGAATTCTGGAAGAATCATGCAGGCTGTCTGTGTTTTCAGACAGCCTTTTTGTGTCAATTATGGAGACAGTTATGAGTAATGTGTCAGCACCCCAGACTGCACCTAATTATATTACCCCTTCGGGCCATCAGGCTTTACAGGATGAGCTTTATCAGCTTGTTCATAAAGAACGCCCTGAAATTGTTAATGTGGTGAACTGGGCAGCGGGTAATGGTGACCGAAGTGAAAATGGTGATTATCTGTATGGAAAACGCAGGTTGCGTGAAATTGACCGACGTATCCGCTTTCTGACTAAAAGACTGGAAGCTGCGCAGGTTATTGATCCGGAAGCACGTGAACCCAGTGATCAGATTTTTTTTAGTGCTACTGTAACTATTTTACGCGGTAATGGTCAAGAGCAGACTGTACATATTGTTGGTACAGATGAAATCGATACCAGTAGAAATAAAATTTCCTGGGTTTCACCGCTTGCGCGTACTTTATTAAAAGCACATGAAGGTGATGAAGTGCGTTTGCATGGTCCTGACGGAGTGGAAAATATTGAAATATTAACAGTAGAATATATTCGCATTGAATAATGTACACATACTCATGAATAGTGTTAATATTCGTTATAAAATTTAATTTTAACAATTTATATACGTATGTATTGCTGCAAAAATATATGTATAAAATAAATTTTGTATAAATAATACAGAATTATTTCCAGTAGTTACATTTTGCGATAACAAACCCGATATCACTGCCGGATTTTTTATTATTACTGTATCCAAACATGAACCCAAAACTCGAACCGATTTTCAAACAACTCAATGCCCTTATTCTGGGCAAACAACAATTGCTGATACAAATTGTTACCTGTGTACTGGCACGCGGACATATTCTGCTTGAAGATGTACCAGGAGTTGGTAAAACCACACTGGCGCATGCACTGGCAGCGGTACTAGGATTAAATTATCAGCGCGTACAATTTACTAACGATATGTTACCGGCTGATTTGCTGGGAGTCAGTATATTCCAGCCAAATTCCAACGAGTTTATTTTTCATCCGGGACCGGTTTTCAATTCTTTTTTACTGGCTGATGAAATTAACCGTGCTTCTCCCAAACTGCAATCGGCTTTGCTTGAAGCTATGGAAGAGGGGCAGGTATCTGTGGATGGTAAAACCTATGCGCTGCCGAAACCATTTCTTGTAGTTGCTACCCAGAATCCGACAGAACAGCTGGGTACTTACCCTTTACCTGAATCGCAGCTGGACCGGTTTATGATGTGTCTGAGTATTGGCTATCCGGCAGAAAAAGAAGAAAAACAGCTCTACATCTCTGGCGGGCGTCGCCAGTTTGTGCCGCGCATTAAAGCAGTATGCAATGCGGAAATATTACAGCAATGGCAGGCAGAAGTATCCAAAATAAATTTATCTGCAGCTGCGGCGGATTATATTTATCGGCTAGTTGCAGCTACGCGTACTCCCGGTACATTCGCAGTCGGGCTGAGTCCGCGTGCCGGATTGGCGGTAGTTCAGGCTGCAAAAGCATATGCATGGGTACAGGGAAGGGCACATGTTATTCCGGAAGATGTGAAAGCTGTCTGGGTAGCAGTAGCGGCACACCGCCTGCAACCTTTACAAAGTCAGTCCCGAAGCAGTACTTTACTTACAGGAATGCTGGACCATGTGGCTGTGGTCTGAGACACCTGCACCTACACTTATTGACGGGCACACAGCTTTGCGTGCACGTAATATACGTGTCAACCTGACACGTATGGGCTGGGGTGTGGCTATTGCCAGTTTTCTGTTATGGGTTATGGCAGTTAATTATCAGGTAAACGTAGCCCATGCACTGGTGTTCTGGTTAGTGGGCATTTTATTATTTGGTGCACTTGCCGGTGTCCGCCAGCTTACCGGGATAGTATTGGCGATTAAACCCCAACAGGAATATTTTGCCGGTAAACAATGTGTTCTGACTTTGCGAGCCTGTGACAGCTGCAAACGTACACGCTGGTTATGGCTGCAAACAGCACAGGAAATAACCGGTACAGCCAGTGACTGGGAATTGTGGACAATTACACCAGAAAATACTGAATTTCTCTGGAAATTACCTCCGCAGCGCCGCGGTATTCTGCCACCGTTAATACTTGCCGGAGCCAGTATGGCGCCATTTGGGTTGCTGATGATTAAAACTCAATGGGAATTTACTGAAGAACTTGTGATTTTTCCAGAACCTTTAGAACATACTATTTCAGCACAGCGTAGCAGTGATGACGAACCCAGCACCCAAATCAGTCTGAGCGGTCAGGATCCGGCTTATCTGCTGCCTCATCAGAGTTCAGCTTCAATGCGGCAGATAGCATGGAAACATTATGCCAAAACAGGTGATTTATTGGATAAATATTTTGAACAGGGAGGTAAGCGGGTTGAGCCGCTACTGATTTCCTATCGGGATTATCCTCAGGAAACCAGCCTGGAAAAGATGGCGAGTATGATGTGCTATCGGGTACTGGCAGCAGATGCTATCGGGGAAAAATATATACTGGAGTTACCAAGACAGCGCTATGAGGCAACGACAGGTCAACGGACAAAATGTCTGAATGCTTTGGGTAGATGGTAATGTGGCTTGCTGATCCGGTTTTTTTACGTAAATCCCCATCCGTACGCACTCAGCTTATTCTGTTACTGATGCTGGCATGGGTATCGTTACCCTTATTATTTGAATTACCACTGAGTGTATGCGCTGCATTCGCTCTGTTGTGGATTGCGCGCGTTGCTTTGCTGTTTACCAGTATTAAAAAATTGCCGTTATGGGCATTAATAATATTGCTGGTGGCAACTTCTGTATGGGTATATTTTCGTGTGGGAACGATTATTGGCCGGGATGCCAGTGTTTCTTTGCTCATGTTAATGATAATACTCAAGGCATTTGAAGGTGAAACCTTACGCGACTGGCAAATATTATTGTTAGCTCAGCTAGTACTGATGGGCGGCGGTCTGCTGTTTAATCAAAGTATATTAATGGCTCCCTGGCTGATTGTAGCGTTGTTCTGCCTGATTTCATCTCTGGGATTACTGGCGGGCATCAAACCGATGACGGCAATACGGCAGGGTGCAGTAATTTTAATTCTGTCTTTTCCACTGGCCGTTATTTTATTTATAGCAATGCCGCGCAGAAATACGCCATTATGGGGAGTGCCGCAGCCGCAGCAATCATCTGTTACAGGATTGTCGGATACCCTTGAATCAGGGAGTGTCAGCAATCTGATTTTGAGTAATGAACTGGCTTTCAATGTTATCTTTGATAATGATGCTATTCCACACAATGCTGATATGTACTGGCGTGTAATGGTAATGGGTAATAACACGGATGGAAAATGGCATGCGGTAAAAGAACAGTATACGGATGAAGATACTTTACAGCTGCCAAGCAGAGCTTTGCTGGAACAGCGTAACGACAGCAAAATGGTAGGATATCAGCTGATTATTCAGGATGATCACGGACGATTACCGGCTCTGGATCAGCCTTTGCCTAATGAACAGTTTGGTTTCAGCCGACGAGTAGGTAACGTTGTCAGGGTCAATAATAGTCGCGAAGGTTTGCGCAGGGTACATTTATATTCTCAGATGACACCATACCTGCGTCAGCAAATGGATCAGGCTTTACTGAATTATTATACGCAGTTGCCGGATGGACTGAATCCTGAAACTCGCAGGCTGGCAAAACAGCTGGCGGACAAATCTGGTGGCAGCGAAGAGTTTATCAATCATATACTAGCTTATTTCAAAAGCAGTCATTTTCAATATACTCTAACCCCAAAACGAAACCATGAAACACAGAATAAAATAGATTATTTTTTATTCGAGGGACATGAAGGTTTTTGTGAAGATTATGCTGATGCTATGGTGTGGCTGGCTCGTTCAATCGGTGTACCGGCACGAATCGTAATTGGTTATCAGGGAGGAGAATATCACCCTGACAATAAGTTCTGGCAAATTCGCAGTAAGGATGCCCATGCATGGACTGAAATCTGGATTGCTGAAAAGGGTTTATGGAAACGGGTAGATCCGACCACGGCAGTTTCATCAGTGCGTATAGACAAAGGGGTGGAAAGTGCTTTACCGGCAGAACAGCGTGCCGGATTATCTTCAGCTTTTCCGTTATTACAGAAATATCTGGATAATGGTCAGTTTTACTGGCAGCAATGGGTGGTTAATTATGATAGGGGCAGTCAGAAGTCAATACTTAGCTGGCTGAATTTAAAAAATATACCTATATATGTATTGATAATAGTCATTATAATCGCAATTGTCATTACGTCACTTCCACTGATTTTCTGGTTACGCCGTCAGGGTAATGTGCAGACTCAGCCATTAACCGATGGTATTAATCTGCTTAAGCAGACTATTGTAGAAGGTGAAGAGTCAGAATTATCTGCAATCGGGCCGCTTGAGTTACAAAATATTCTGGCAGAGCATGATTTGCTTAATGAAGATTTGGCTGCTTTATTGACACAGTATATAGACTGGCAGTATGGAGCAGCAGGAATGCCAGATATGCACAGCCAGCGCAAATGGTTGCGTAAAATGAAGAAAGCTGTACGCAATCTGTAATTATGCCAATTATCCTGATACATCATATCGAAGTTGTCTGGATAAATTATTAAGCACAGAAACGAAAACTACCCAGCAATCAATGTTATCTAGAGCTGGGTAGTTTATTATTACATTTAATGACCATATTAATTTTTAGATCAGTCGTGTTTCCGTGTGGTCTGGAATGCCTGACTTTCCGAAATCACTACTGACAGATAACTTTTACTCGGTTCGAATAAAAGTTAAGAAATAACAATACTTTAAATTCTTTGGAATGAAAAGGAGTAATTAATGTTAATAATTAACTATTTGATTTTAAAAAATATAAAAATAGAATAGATTGTTGTTAAAAATATAATATTTTTTAATTTTGAAGTTGCTTTTAGATTGTTGATGCTGCCGGATATTTGTATCTTGCATCACTAAAATTTTATTTCATATTAATTAGCTATCTTTATGAATTAGAAAAATATTTTATGTTAAATGTATAAAAAATTTTGATGTCTATTTTCAAAATGTCAGAAGAAAAAAAGAAATAAAGAATATTAATTAGCCACAGCGCCAGACTTTTTTTCCTAAAATTATAAAGTTATCTAGATGATTAGAAGAAATTTTAATAGTTTCATAATCACTATTTGAGCTTATGAGATTTATACCTTCAACAGTTTGACGGATTTGTCTTATAAAAAAATGTTTATTGTAAATAATAGCATATGTTTCATCATCAACAGGCTCAACATCATTAGTGTTTATTATAACAATGTCGTTATTTTCCAAGTTAGGAGCCATGCTATTACCTTTTACACGTATGGCACGCAAATCATCAGAGATTAAATTTTTAGATGTGAACCAATTATTATTTATGAGTAGTGGTTCTTCAAATTCTGATAAAACCCAATTGATATTTTCATGATTTTTTGATAAATCAATATTGTATATCATAATTTTTTTATATTCGTCACTGGGACCGGGGTTTTCAGTTGGTTTTGGATTTTCATCTGTTTGTATAAAATTTTCCCCTGTATATAGCCATGTAACCGTTACTCCTAAAATTTTTGCTACTTCCTCTAACCGTTTTCTTTTTGGAGCTGTGGCTTTAGTCTCATCTTTATTTTCCCATAGTTGGATAGCTGTAATTGATATATTTAACTTCTCTGCTAATTCAGCTTGGGTTAAACCCTTATTAGTTCTAGCTTGTTTAATACGGCTATGAATAGTGTGCATAAATTTTGACTTATTTTTTATTTCAAATAATAAGAGATTCAAGAATACAATTAAATTATTAATTTAAATAATTATTTTTTGATTAATGTGTAAAAAAGCGCCCGCTGTATCAATCAGCGGGCCTGTTAAGGTTTAGATGTTATTTTTGATCATATCAATAACTTCTTTGCCTTTACCTTCGAGGATGGCTTTAGAACCATACCAGACCATGTTTTTCACATTTTCATAGCTGATTGCTGGTGGCATTATCAGTTCTTTGTCACTGATTACGACATCCAGTAATGCCGGACCTTCGTGTGCAAGGAATGTTTTTACAGCGGTCTCCAGCTCAGAAGATTTGCTTACGCTTTGAGCACTGAAACCACAGCCTTCTGCAATGGTTTTGAAGTCACCGTTTTTCAGGTCAACATAGACTTCTACCAAACCTTCGCCTTTTTGTTCCTGCTCCACGAAGTTCAGGGAACTGTTGTTGAAAACAACTATTTTAATCGGCAGATTTTCCTGTTTGGCAGTAAGCAGATCACCCATCAGCATGGCTAAACCGCCATCTCCGGATAAAGAAATGACTTGTTTGCCCGGAAAGGCTTTCTGGAAACCATAAGCCTGAGGCATACCGTTTGACATGGTGCCGTGTTTAAGGCTGGTCAGGAAGCGCCGTTTGCCGTTCATGGTTAAATAGCGGGCTCCCCATAGCATTGGTGTTCCTACATCTGCGGTAATCAATGCATCATCACTGGCATGCTTATCTATCAATTCGATTAGTTGCTGCGGGTGAATTGGGTGTTTGTCATCCGGAGTGGCATACGTTTCAAATTTATCCATAATTTTGGCAAATAAAGCGGTATGGTGTTCCAGAAAACTGCTGTCGTTACGAGTTTGTATTTTCGGCAAAATTGTTTGCAGAGTGGTTTTAACATCACCAACCAGCCCCAGATTAATCGGATGACGCAAGCCTAACTGAGTAGCTTCATGGTCAATCTGGATGATATTGGCCTTTTCCGGATAATATTCAGACCATGCAAAGCTGCAACCGAGTAATAACAAGGTATTGCAGTTTTTGATGGCATCATAACCAGCCTTAGTACCAAACATCCCGGTCATACCCACCTGATAAGGGTTATCCCAGGCAATGCTGTCTTTAGCACGGGAAGTGTGTACAACTGGTGCCTTTAGTTTTTCTGCCAGTGCAATTACTTCATCATGTGCATCTTTAGCGCCAAAACCAGCGTAAATGGTAATTTTATTTCCCTGATTAATCGCTTTAACCAGTTCTTCTATTTCGTTATCATTCGGACGGGTAACTGGCTGCGGGCACCATATTTTTACTGGTTTTTCAGCTACTTCCATTTTACTGATGTCGCTGGGCAGGATTACAACGGCTACACCGCGTTTATTAATGGCGGCCTGTGCGGCCTGAGTGAATATACGCTGAGCTTCTTCCGGCTGGTTTACCATCTGGCAGAAAACGCTTGTATCCTGATAAACCTTGAGGAAATCCACTTCCTGCGGGAATCCGGTGCCCATAGAAGTGGCGGCAAGCTGACTGGCAATAACGATTACTGGTGCATTATTGCGGTTGGATTCGTATAAGCCGTTGATCAGATGCAAGCTGCCGGGACCACAAGAACCAGCACATGCAGTAAGTTTGTTGGTAATCAGAGCTTCAGCGCCGGCAGCAAAGGCAGCTGCTTCTTCATGACGTGTATGCACCCAGTTAATGCTACTTTTTTCTATCGCTTTGCCAACAAAGTTCAGGGTATCACCGATAATGCCGTAACAGTTGCTGACACCGGCTTCGGTAAGAACATCAACCAATATTTCTGATACAGTTTTCGTTTTAGACATGCTGTATTTCCTCTTAAAATTGATTATTTATTTCAAAAATAATAAAGTAAATATTTTCTTACTATTTATTTATATAACCATATGTTATAAATAAATAAAATTTTTATATTAATTCTTTATCAATATTGTTTGTATTGTAATATTGTGTAATCAACAAAACAAGATTATTGTTGAAAATCATTTAAAATCGATATTTTTGAATAAATTTTTATAAAAATGGCAGCCTTTATGTTTTGCCGGTTGCCAAAAAACTGCTTATTAATCAAAATTAAAGCCAGCTTTGAGCTGGCTTAAACATGTTATAGCATTATAGCTACCTGGAGTGAGAGGAAGACTGCAACTCAAATAATAAATTTAAGATCATTGAGGGGACTACAATCTATTTAACAACTCTAAGCTGATTTCTTGAGTTTTTTGTTAACTTGAATGTTAGATCTGAAATGTCATTTTCATGTATATTTAATTGGTTTGCAATATCTTTTATTGAGATGTTGTCTTCTTCTAATAGGAGAAGTAATTTTTCCCAAACCTTTGATGTTTCTTTCTTCATTGGTCTTGGTTCATTTGTTCGGTATTTCAGTTTAGCGAACTGTGGCCATAATACTCTGTTATATACCCATTCTGTAATCATATTTAAACTATACATCCGAGACGCTAATGCCGTAATAGATACACCAAATATTGCCTTTAGTTTTAAAAGTTGCTCAATACTAATTTGAGTAATTTGATATTGGCGTAAAGCCTGTTCTGGCATCAAAAATGCCGCCGCAAAAGTATTAGCGTCTTTTTCTATTTGCCTGGTATCTTCGCCATCATTGTTATTAGCATTAAAGGAACCATCATGTTTCATACTTGAAGTATCGCGAATTAAATGTCCTAATTCATGAGCCGCATCAAATCTGCTTCGTTCAGCCGATTTTTGATTATTGAGAAATATAAAAGGAGTGCTATTATTCCATACACAAAAAGCATCTATCTCTTTCGCCTTTACAGATATAGAAAAAATTCTTATACCTTTTGATTCCAGTAGTGCAATAAGATTAGGAATAGGTTTATTACCTAAGCCCCATTCTGACCTTAATGTCTGTGCGGCTGTTTCAGGGGGAAGAGAGGATAAATCAGGAAGATTTGCTGTTTTTAGTTCAAACTCTTTATTAATCCAATCATCCAAAATAAAAGCAGTTACACCATAGCTTAAAGCCATTTTTTTATATTTTGCAGGCATTCTGGCATAAGATCTAAAACTGACAGCATGCTCACTAATAACAGGTAAATCATCCCTTTTAAAAAAATCAGGAGAGAATCTTAAGATTCTCCCCAATGTTTTTAGATCAGGCTCACTTCTTCCTTTAAGATAATTAGTTATTGTTCTAGGTGTTACCTCCATCATTTTCGCCAGATCTGCCTTTGATAATCCGCGTAGATCTAAAGCAAATTTAAGTTGATCTGGATTGAACATTATGATTACCTCTTACTTTAACAATTTATCCAGCGTTTTTCCTTCGCTTTACAGTGATTTCTTCTGTATCCGTTGTGGTGGCTGAATTTTTTCGATTTACATCAATATTACTATTTATTGCATTTTCTAGGATATATGACGGGAATAAAATACGTTGACTCCAAGATTGAATGTGCCTCTTCTCAAATTCATTAGGGGTAGACAACTCCATAGATAAATGATCAATTTTATAGTGGATTAGTAAAACGTGTAAAACGGTATTACCTTGAAAATATATCTGTGGGTCTGAAATAGCTTTACATAGTTCGCGGCCTTTGTTATTTTTATTAGTGGGATTGCCTTCAGTTAAACCCACATCTTCCGTACCAGTAAGAACGTATATTGCATGGTTTTTACAAGGGGAGATACTATATGCAGCGCCCCCGCTGCCATTTTGTAAAGTCCAACCTAGTAAGCTTAATTTTTCACGTAGCTGCCCTTCAAAGTACAATTGTAACGAAGTACCGAAAGCTTTAGGTGAATAGAATATACTACGACTTTCTTCTGATAGCAAAAGCGATGCACTTGCTACATCATAAAATAACTCTAAAGATAGATTACGGTCAATTTCATGAAGCGCACGCTCGACATCGTCCAATTCATTTATAGAAATATTACTATAAGATGATGGAGGAGCTTGTAATTCGTACATTGAATTTCCTTTTTTTATACATCAAATTGATGTATTGTAATTGGAAAATGAAATATTGCAATAGTAAATATTAGATTTAAAAAAAATAACTACATACGTTCTATATCACTCATCCACGCATATGCATCAGCTATCCGTTTAACTTCCATATCTGCCTGGTATTTTTTTCTGCTGCATTTGTCTGGTCGTATAATTGCGCCGTATCTCTAATTGCTCCTTATCAGACAAAGCAGGGGACACTGAAAGAGAAGTAGACATTAAAAAAACTGCAATAAATGCAGTTATAGAATTTTTAATCATGTACAACTCCCTCGTTGTTGCTATTACATGGGTTAATTTATTGAGTAGGAATATCTTTAAATTTGAAGTATTTCATTTTTGGCTTGCCTGTTTTTTTATTGATAATGGCTTCTCCTTTTTTGTTTCTTGCTCCGTCTAATCTGGCAATGTATAAACATCTAAGTGTTTTATATGATTTGGCTAATTCAATAAACTCTAAACACCGTTCTTCAGATGAAAACTCTGGAGATATCTGATACGCCCCAGTATCTTTCTTAAACGCCAGCATTGCTGTTTCATCTGATATTTCATATTTGCAATCTCTACGCTTTCTGGTTCTTTCTTTTTGTAATGATTTTCCATATACAGTAAACATATATCACCTCTATAGCTAATAAAAAAGCCAGATCAAGTTTGGCATGTCTACTAATCCACACAAGCACACTTGTTTAAATGTGCTTGGATTGATTAGCTTGGTTGCAAAAATAAAGCCGTATAAAGTTTTAAAATTTAAACTTATATTTCCCAGTAAAGGATTTGCTTAGGAAGAATTTTTCCGTTGTACTTTAGTGTCAATGTTGATAGTTTCTTTTTAGTTCCGTCATTACATTCTATTTCTGATTCTGGGGTACGCTCTTCTAAGCATAAACAATCATTATCTTTAAGATATTTTTCTAGGTTGTCGAAATAACCGATAAAAATTTCACCGTTATTAAGCTTAAAAACTTGAATATCTGTATTAGCTTTATCCATTTTAATTCTCCAAGAAAAAAGCCAGCAGTTAGCTGGCTTGGGTTAGTTAATCAGGCTTAGTTAATCAGGTTTAGTTAATCAAATTGGCATAATCTGTTCTAGTACTTAACGGATTAGCTTGTGTATCTTCAACCGTTGTGGAGATCACCACAGTTGAATTCTGGCAAGTTTTCTATCCTAGCGTTGGGAAAAATATCAAAAGTCCCAACCCTCAGAATAAATTGTGTTCATAATAAGCCTCTTTAGTTTCAGTGGAGATTACAATAACTTTAATTCAGTTGTGGTGCTATCCACCATAACTTGAATTCGTGAATTGCATTCAGTCGTTGTGATATCCACAACAACTGGATTTTAGAAATTTCACCCAACCGTTGTGATCTCCGTAACGGTTGAATTTTAGAATGCCAATTGCATTTTTCCATTCCGCAAAAAAAATAACAGTATTTGATTTTTTAGCATTTATTTCTAGGTAAAAATACATGTTTGCGGAACGAGGAATAAGCTAAAACCCCCGTAAAATGGGGGCTTTTTGCTGATTAATAATCAGATTGCGCGGTCATCAAACAATGGAATGCGAGTAATCCGGCTAATGCTGTGCATATAATCCAGCACCGGCGCAGTCCATTCGATTCCTTTGACCATAGTCATATTGCGCAGTAAGGGAAATAAAAGAATATCTTCCATTCCGAAAGTACCATTACTACCATGATCATTCACAATTAACGGCGATAGTGCAATCAGATCGGCATTGAACCGGTTAATATAGGTCTGACTGTTTTGTAAATGGTGCTGAAAATCACCAAAAATAGCAGTTTTTTTGTTGATGAAATAGTTGATGGCATTCTGAGTAGCAAACTCAGGCAGGTTAATACTGATGCAGCGCGGTAAAGTCAGGAAATTACGGTAAGTATCAACAATTTTTATCCAGCCTTCAATTTCAGGACGTACAGAATTGTTTATAAGAGCAGTACCAGAAAGCTGGTCAATGTAGTGAACGATATCCAGACTTTCACCCATGGCAGTACCATCATCTTTTACCAGAATCGGTACCATTTTTTTTCCGATTAATTTATTCGGGGTGTCTTCGTCATCATTCAGCAGATAGATATTTTCTACCGGTACTATTTTTTTACCGAATATCATTCTGGCTCGTACACAGTAGGGACAATGGTCATAAATATAAAGTTGCATTCAGATTTCCTTTTCGGATTTAGTGTGTTGATTAAATGTACAATATACAAAAAATATCATGTTTTAATATTTATACTGATAGTTTCGTATTGTTAAATAAGCGATAAATACTGTCAGGTAACAATAATACTGATTAAAATAATCTGTTATTGTAGATTGTGTATTACAAATATTAATTAATATTATACATATATTAATTAAACTTAGTTTACGGTTTTTTCATGAGTTGCGATGTCTTTAATCAAAATCTGGATTTTTTTCAAAACTTACAATTACATTTGGCTGATGCTTTGGCAAAAGAAGATGGTACTGCGGGGTTTGTAACAGATGAATGGTCTGGCAAATTGGGAAACGGGCGCAGTATGGTGCTCAAACAAGGTGCTGTGTTTGAACAGGCTGGCGCTAATTTTTCTCATGTTAAAGGTACCACTATGCCGGCTTCAGCTGTGCGTAAACGCCAGTATCTGGCAGGAGCTCCTTATGAAGCAATGGGGGTATCACTGGTGGTACATCCGTGTAATCCATATGTACCTACCAGTCATGCGAATGTACGCTTATTCATTGCATATCCGGAACGCAGTAACCCGGTCTGGTGGTTTGGTGGCGGTTTTGATTTGACCCCCTTTTATCCATTTATTGAAGATGTGGTGCATTGGCATAAGGTTGCTTATGATGCGTGTCTGCCTTTTGGTGAAAAGGTATATTCTGAATTTAAAGAGTGGTGTGATCGTTATTTCTATCTGCCTCACCGGCAGGAACAGCGAGGTGTAGGCGGTTTATTTTTTGATGATTTAAACCGCTGGGATTTTGCTCGTTGTTTTGCTTTTGTACGTGCAATAAGTGCTGCTTATTTACAAGCTTATCTGCCTATTGTGGCGCGGCGCAAAAATATGGATTTTGGCGAGCGTGAACGTCAGTTTCAGCTATACAGGCGTGGACGTTATATTGAATTTAATTTATTGTGGGACAGAGGCACTCAGTTTGGTTTACATGCCGGCGGGCGAACAGAATCTATTTTGATGTCTATGCCGCCTTTAGCCCGCTTTGAATATCAGTATGAACCGGTACCTGGTTCTGCTGAAGCAGGTCTGGCCGAATATTTACGGGCGCGTGACTGGCTGGCAGAAGCAGAAAACTGTCTGGTTTGAGTAGTAAAATTATTATATATACTGTTTAACTTTGTTTTTTGTTCAATCCTTGCTGGCAGGATAGTGCTGTAAGCAGACACAGGCAAATTGGCATTATCATGTCGGGCGTAATATTGGTTATTTCCAATACAAATAATATGGCGGTAAGAGGCATTTTTTGCTGTACTGCTAGAAAAACGGTAGCTCCGGTCACAACTGCGGCGACTATGGGAACAGGTGGCAGCATGCTGTTCCATGCAGTGGCTGCCAGTAATGCAATCAGACCGCCAAGCATCATCGAAGGAGTAATAAATCCCCCGTATGCTCCGGCACGGGTGGCCAGTAGAAGCGCCAGCCATTTACCGATTAATAGTGCCAGAGCATAATGCCAGCTTATCTGGTCATTAAATAACAGTTCATTACCGGCTTTTCCGTTACCAAGTATCTCTGGTAGTTGCATGGACAAAACCCCGATGAGTATAAAGGCACCGATACTGATAAAGATCAGCTTGGGGCTGGTACGCACAGCCGGTTTGCAACAGGCGAGCTGGTATTGTAACAGCCATGAGAATGCAACAATCAGTGGCCCCAGTAACAACGACCAGATTAACAGCGGGCTGTTCAGGGTAATTGCCGGTAGCTGATAGGCTGGCTGGCTGCCCAGTCCGATCCGGCCTACCCATGCTGCGGTTGTACAGCAGATTAAAGCCGCAATAACGGTATTGCGCTGGAAACTGAATAATAACGTTTCCAGGGCAAACAGAGCACCGGCCAGAGGTACATCAAAAACCGCGGACAGACCGGCGGCTGCACTACAGGCAAGCAGGACTTTTCTCTCTTCTGTACTGATGTTAAATCGCCGGCCGATAAAATCTGCAATGGCTGAACTGATTTCACGTGGTGCTGTCTCACGTCCGAGAGGTGAACCCATGCCTACTGTGAATATCTGTAACATACCATGAAAGAAGGTAGAAACTAACGGTATAGGTGTGGCACTGTTGCCAATTGCTTCCCTGATATCAACCAGTTTGGGAGCAAAACGGTGCAGCAGATACCAGCCGGCGCCCGCTATTACGCCACATGCACTTAATGCAAGTAAACGATGTATGGCTGTGGTTTGTTCGACAATATTACGAAATGTGATGCCGTCTGTACGGACTATTCCGTACACTAACTGCTGAATGAAATGCAATAATCCGATAAGTGACATGCCTGCCACGCCGGCAATGGCACCACAAAATAGTAATAAGGCAATCAGTTTCGGATTTAATCTGAACATGGCATGATAAATTTGCGATAAATCAAAGGTACTTTTGCATTTTAAATAACGATATTGTAAACGACAGCACAGACTTTGCCGAATTTTGGCACGCGTCTGTGTTAAAATCAGAATATTTTGTCAGGAATTTAAAGGAAGTATTGCAGTGATCAGTACCAATAATATTACGATGCAGTTTGGCGTGAAGCCATTGTTTGAGAATGTATCGGTTAAGTTCGGTGGAGGCCATCGTTATGGGTTGATTGGTGCTAATGGCTCGGGTAAATCAACTTTTATGAAGATTCTCGGCGGTGATCTCGAACCTACTAGTGGTGAGGTGGCCATTGATCAGGGCCTGCGTCTGGGTAAGCTGAGACAGGATCAGTTTGCGTATGAGGATATGCGCGTACTGGACGTGGTACTGATGGGGCACACAGAAATGTGGGCAGCCATGACAGAACGCGACACCATTTATGCTAATCCGGATGCCACTGAAGATGATTATATGCGTGCAGCCGATCTGGAAACAAAATTTGCCGAGTATGACGGCTATACAGCTGAGGCACGGGCGGGAGAATTACTTGCCGGTGTCGGTATCGATGAACATCTGCATAATGCCAGCATGAGTGAAGTTGCACCGGGTTTTAAACTGCGCGTATTACTGGCACAGGCACTGTTTTCCAAACCGGATGTGCTGTTACTGGATGAACCGACCAATAATCTGGATATTAATACTATTCGCTGGCTGGAAGGTGTGCTGAACAGCTATGAATCCACCATGATTATTATTTCGCACGACCGCCATTTTCTGAATGAAGTATGTACTTATATGGCCGATGTAGACTATGGTGGCATTACTTTGTATCCGGGCAACTACGATGATTATATGCTTGCCTCTGCACAAGCACGTGAACGTACTTTAAAGGATAATGCTAAAGCTAAGGAAAAACTTCAGGAATTACAGGAGTTTGTGGCACGTTTTTCTGCCAATAAATCCAAGGCAAGACAGGCAACCAGCCGGGCGAAACTGGCTGATAAAATTAAGGCAGATATGGTGGAAGTGAAACCTTCCAGCCGTCAAAGCCCGTTTATCCGCTTTAATTTTGATGATAAGAAAAAGTTGCATCGGCAGGCGCTTGAAGTTGAGGATTTATCAAAACGTTTTGACCGGCAATTGTTTAAAAAGCTGAGTTTGATGCTTGATGCCGGTGAACGTCTGGCAATTATCGGTCCTAACGGTGCCGGTAAATCTACACTGCTGAAATTACTGGCTGGTGCATATAATGAAGCATACACTGATGGCATTAAAGCAGATAGCGGTACTATAAAATGGGCAGAGAAAGCACAGGTTGGCTATTACCCGCAAGATCATGAAAATGATTTCGATGTATCTATGACTCTGACTGAATGGATGCGTCAGTGGTGCAAGGAAGGCGATGATGAGCAGGTGATTCGCGGTACTTTAGGCCGTCTGCTTTTTGGCAGTAATGAAGTCGGCAAGCAGGTACAAGTACTTTCCGGTGGTGAAAAAGGCCGTATGCTATATGGTAAACTGATTTTGCAGGAACCTAATGTGCTGGTAATGGATGAACCTACAAATCACATGGATATGGAAAGTATTGAGGCGCTGAATATGGCGCTGGAAAAATTCCCGGGTACTCTTGTGTTTGTATCTCATGACCGCCAGTTTGTTTCCAGTCTGGCTACACAGATTATTGAGCTGGATGGTGAAGGTGGTTATGAATATTATCTGGGTGATTATGAAGGTTATCTGGCTAAAAAAGGTGTAGTTTAATATTTGTAAGCTGCCTGTGTTTACAGGCAGTTTTTTATATGGGAAAAAATGAATACCGGCAAAAGTAACGCAGTTGAGCTGATTGAATGTAATGAAAAGGAACATGCGGCAGCCATTCTGGCGCTGTTTAACGATACTATCGCCACCTCAACTGCACTGTATGATTATGAGCCCCGTTCACTATCATTTATGCATGGCTGGTTTGCAGCTAAGCGTGAGCGCAATTTTCCGGTTATTGGTGCAGTAAATAGTCAGGGTGAACTATTGGCTTTTGCTTCATGGGGTGCATTCCGTGATTATCCTGCCAATAAATATACGGTGGAACACAGTGTATATGTACGTAATGACTGTCGCCGGCAGGGACTGGCACGCAAACTGATGCAGGAACTGATTGTACGTGCACGTCAGGCTGATTTACATGTATTAATGGGTGTGATTGATGCAGCTAATGACAGCAGTATTGCTCTGCATGAACAGCTTGGCTTCAAACATGTTGGTACATTGCCTCAGATTGGTTTTAAATTTGGTCACTGGCTGGATGCGGCACTTTATCAGTTAATTCTGGATACTCCAGCTCAGCCTGTCGATGGTTAATAGTAACTCGGCTTTTTACAAAGCTCGCCATCAATACAAAATCATATCTTAGCCGGTTTTAAGCCACCAGTGCACAGTTACCAAACCCAGAATAGTCAGCAGTAAAGAACCGCCTGTATGCAGCAGTATATGTGTTACTGCCAGAGTATAACGTTGTGACAAAAGCATTTGCACGGCTTCGAGTGAGAAGGTGGAAAACGTAGTCAGCCCGCCGAGAAAACCAGTAATAACAAATAGACGCCATTCCGGAGCGATCTGGGTAAAGTGTATACACAATGCACTGAACAGACCAATCAGATAAGCACCGATCCAGTTTGCCAGCAGTGTGCCATAGGGCAAACCGGAATGAAGCGTATTCAGCGAGATTCCCAGAAGCCAGCGCATGATGGCACCCAGAGCTGCGCCGGCAGCAATGGCAAATAAAGATAAATACATAATCAATCCAATCATACAACGAATATACAATTAATAATTTTAAACTAAAGCCGGACATGCCATATTGCCTTCTGCTGCTGAAATGACTACGCTAGTGTTTTTAGACATATAGAAAGTATCAATATGGATCTGACTGAAACCAAAATTTCCAGTAAAGAAGTTTATCGCGGTTCCTTTTTAAATGTTTCAGAGGACACTGTTCGTTTACCCAATGGCAACCAGGCACAGCGGGTAGTTGTACAGCATCCGGGTGCCGCGGCTGTACTTGCGGTTACGGCTGAGCAAAAAGTGGTATTGGTACGACAGTGGCGCTATCCGGTAGGTGAGGCTTTACTGGAAATCCCGGCAGGTAAGCTGGACGGAAAAAATGAAGATCCTGCGCATGCTGCTTTGCGCGAGCTGGCTGAAGAAACCCCTTATACTGCTGCTGAAGTAAAACTGATACATACTTTTTATACTGTTCCCGGTTTCGGTGATGAAAAAATGTATCTTTATCTGGCTGAAAATGTGCAACCAAATAGTGCTCTGGCGGCGGATGAAGATGAAATTATTGAACCAGTGTTGCTCAATCGTGAGCAAGTGCGTTCGGCACTGGCAAATAATCAGATTCATGATGGAAAAACGCTGATTGCTTTGCAGTACTGGTTGTTATATTGTTAATAAATTTATATTTGTCATGAAAATAATCCCGTTACCCGCTCTTTCTGATAACTATATCTGGCTGTTGCAGCAAGAAAATCAGGCTATAGTAATTGACCCGGGCGAAGCGCCTGTTGTCATAAATTATCTGACTAAACATAACCTGACCCTGGATGCTATCTGGCTTACTCATTCTCATTATGACCATATTGATGGGGTGGCGGAATTAAAAAAACATTATTCGCAATGCCAGATTATCGGTTGCATTGATTGGCATATTGTGAATATACCCGTAACTGAAGGCAGTAAATTTCAAGTATTCGGTCAACATGTAACAGTTTGGCATATTCCCGGGCATACTACTGATCATTTGGCTTATCTGGTGTGCGATTCTGCCGGTCGTTACAGAGTATTTTGTGGTGATACGCTGTTTAGTGCAGGCTGCGGACGAGTGAATGGGACTATGGCACAATTGTTCAGCAGTTTGCAGCGTTTAAACAGTCTGCCGCCTGATACCTTGTTTTATCCGGCACATGAATATACCGCAGCAAATTTGAAATTTGCACAAACCGTTGAACCGAATAATTCTGCAATCAGAAATACATTAGTACAGGCAGATAAATTACCTACCTTACCGGTAAGTCTGGCACATGAACGCTCAATCAATCCTTTTTTGCGTACCAGTCAGCCGGAAGTGATGGCCACATTACGCCAAAAAGGCCTCTCAGAGCAGCAGCTTGCCCAACCATTGGCAGCGTTTACTTATTTAAGGGAGTGGAAAAATCATTTTTAAAATTAATCACAGTGTGACTTTTTGCATGCTATGATTATTTCAACATAATAACGAAGGAATAAATGAGTTGAAACTGAGCTAAAGAATGGCGACTGATAATCTCAGCCGGCATATAAAGCTTTCAATTTATCTGAATATGAAAAAATCATCATATTGCATGGACTGGACTAAGTTGCTCAGTACCCAGCGCTTTAAGCCCGAAAATGGGTGTATTGTGCCTACAGTGACCGCTTCAAGTGAAGAGGGGGCGGATGCACTGCGTACTGATTTTCATATTGATTATGATCGTGTGGTTTTTTCCAGTGGTTTTCGCCGTCTCGCCCGTAAAACGCAGGTTCATCCGTTTGCCTTACATGACCATACGCATAATCGTCTGACTCATAGTGTTGAAGTTGCCAGTGTCGGGCGCAGTCTGGGAAATCGGGTCGGTGTAATGCTGAATGCCGGCCATTTCCTGCCATCTGGCAGCCATGCTGCTGATATCGGAGCGATTGTACAGGTTGCCTGTCTGGCTCATGATTTCGGTAATCCGCCATTTGGTCATACAGGTGAAGATGCTTTGCGTGAATGGTTCCGTGATCCGCAGCATGCTCATTATTTACAGGAATTGAGCAATACAGAACGCAATGATATCGAAACTTATGAAGGAAATGCACATAGCTTGCGTCTGGTATCCAGTCTGGAAATGTATCAGAATGATGGCGGAATGCGTCTGACTGCTGCTGTTATCGGTGCTTTAATTAAGTATCCGTGGACCAGTTCTGCACCGCATAGGCGGAATAAATTCAATATTTATCAGACTGAGCTGCCCTTTATGCGCTGTATTGCAGAACAGCTGGGATTGCCGCAAACCGGTGAAAATCAGTGGATGCGCCATCCGCTTTCATATTTAATGGAAGCTGCTGATGATATTTGTTATGCCTTGCTGGATTTGGAAGATGCTGTTGAAATGGGATTATTACAGGTGGCAGACGTAGAGCAAATTCTATCCAGGCTGACAAATAAAGAATATTTCTGGCAGTCTTATAGCAGTCAGGAGCGTTGTGCCCGATTGCGCGGAATTGCCATCGGAAGAGCAGTAGACGATATTGCACATACTTTTATTAAGCATCATCGGGATTTATTGAATGGTTCATTTCGTGGTAAGGATTTGCTTGCTCTGGCTAGTCCGGATGTTAGTGAAGCCCTGAACGCTGCAAAAGAGTTGGCTCGCACACGTATATTCCGCCATCAAAGCAAACTGATTACTGAAATAGCTACTTTTCCTTGTCTGGGTTCGATACTGGGTTTGCTTGTACCTGCGGTACATGCCTTTATTAAAACCGGTCAGCTTAGTAAAAGGCAAGAGCTGGCATTGTCATTATTAAAAGAACAAAAACTGGATAAAAAGGATGGTTTATATCTGGGATATATGAAAGTTCTGGATTTTGTAGGTGGTATGACTGACAATACTGCGGCAAAGCTGGCGCGTGAAGTATCCGGAATCGGAATGCTGTAGATTTTTTTGCTTATATAGTTGCAAAATAAATATATAAAAATCAAGATATTTATATATTTGTTTTCATTTTTATCTATTTTTGGCTTGCCAAAAGACCATTTATTGCGTATTATCGCGCTTCTTGATTTTCGGTGACTCTTAAACGAGTTCGAAAGCAGTGCACCCGTAGCTCAGTTGGATAGAGTATCTGGCTACGAACCAGAGGGTCGGGCGTTCGAATCGCTCCGGGTGCACCATCAAGCTAATGCGCCCATCGTCTAGCGGTTAGGACATCGCCCTTTCACGGCGGTAACCGGGGTTCGATTCCCCGTGGGCGTGCCAGATTTTAAAACCTGTTTGATTTTTCAAACAGGTTTTTTTATTTTAGCTTGAAATATTGCTGGTTTAATTGTTTAGTCCTGAGAATATAGCTGCTGAATTTTGTCATTAATTTTTTCAGGTTTCACTGGAGCTGTTAATACAGATAAATATTTTATACACCCAAATAAGCAGACCGTTGAGATAGCCATCGTTGCAAGTGTTTATTGACTACTTCAGGTTGCTGGCTAATCAGAACAGGCGCTAAATCACGTGCTTTTTCCAGTATGGGCAGATCTTCTTCCAGATTGGCAAAACGCAGCATCGGCACACCACTCTGGCGTGCTCCCAGAAACTCTCCCGGTCCGCGAATATTCAAATCTTGCCGGGCAATTTCAAAGCCGTCGGTATTTTCATAAATTACTTTCAAACGTGCTTTGGCTACATCACTAAGAGGTTCACTGAATAACAATACACAGCGGCTGGCTGCTGCTCCACGTCCCACCCGACCGCGAAGCTGATGCAATTGTGCCAGTCCCATACGTTCAGCATGTTCTATTACCATCAGACTGGCATTGGGTACATCTACACCAACTTCAATCACTGTTGTAGCCACCAGTACCTGAATACTGCCTTCAACAAATGCTGTCATAACAGCTGCTTTTTCTGCCGGCTTGAGCCGTCCATGTATTAAGCCTATATTCAGTTCTGGTAACGCCGTCTGTAATTGAGCAACTGTATCTACGGCAGTTTGCAATTGCAGTACTTCAGATTCTTCAATTAACGGACAGACCCAGTATACCTGCCGGCCTTGTGCACAGGTATGCTTTACCAGTTTTTCAACTTCCTGACGGCGGGCCGTGTTTACCAGACGGGTTATAACAGGTGTTCGTCCGGGAGGCAGTTCATCAATGACAGAAACATCCAGATCGGCAAAAAAACTCATTGCCAGTGTGCGTGGTATTGGTGTGGCGGACATCATCAGCTGATGTACATCTTCACCTTTATTTTTTAATGCCAGACGCTGGGCAACACCAAATCTGTGCTGTTCATCAACAATAATCAGACCCAGATTATGAAAAGTAACATCATCCTGAAATAGAGCATGCGTACCTATTGCCAGCTGGGCAATACCATCTGCCAGTTCTTTCCGTGCTTCATCACGGGCTTTTTTGCGCATACTGCCTGAAAGTCTGGCAATCCGGATTCCTAAAGGTGAAAACCATTGTGTAAATTTCAGATAATGTTGTTCAGCCAGAATTTCTGTGGGTGCCATGACCGCTACCTGAAAACCGGCTTCTATTGCTATTGCCGCTGCCAGAGCACAAACAATGGTTTTACCGCTGCCCACATCTCCCTGTAGTAAACGGTGCATTGGGTGTGTCTGGGCTAAATCATCAGTAATTTCAGCAAGAGCACGTTGCTGAGCTTCTGTTAAGGTAAAACTCAGGTTAGCCAGTAAATGCTCACTAATATGGCCGTTACCAGTTAAAGCTTTTGCATGCCCGTTTAAGCGTTGCTGGCGTGCCAGCCTCATGGATAACTGCTGAGCCAGCAATTCATCAAATTTCAGCCTTTGCCATGCTGGTAAAGTACCTTTATGTAAATCACGCGCAGTGTACTCTGGCGGTGGGGAGTGCAGAAAAATCAGGCTTTCCAGCAGAGGAGGTAATTGTAACTGCTGTAATAATTCTGCCGGCAGTGTATCATCTGCCGGCAAGTGCTTGAGTGCAGCCTGAATCAGCCGGCGAAGAGCAGGCTGGTTTAGTCCGTTAACGGTGGGATAAACAGGAGTGAGGCTTTCTGCCAGTCCTTTATCAATATCAGTGCGAATTTTTGGGTGCACCATCTCATCGCCAAAAAAACCATGTCTGATTTCACCCAGAGCCCGAATCACATTACCTTCTGCCAGTTGTTTTTGCTGATTAGGATAAAAATGTAAAAATCGCAGGTACAAGACATGTCCAGATACGTCCTGAACCTGTACTACCAACTGTTTGCGCGGACGAAATTGTATTTGCTGATGAATAACAGTAGCTTCAATCTGTACCGGCACCCCGTTCTGTGCATCAGCAATCGGCGTAATATGTGTCTCATCTTCATAGCGTAACGGTAAGTGTAAAGCCAAATCCCAAATATTAGTAATATTGAGTTTGGTCAGTTTGGCAAGCGTATTGGCACTTACTGGAAAGGGAAAATCAGCAGTAGACATAGTGACAAACAGTAAAAGCATATTACAACATGGTTACGATAGCATGTTTGCACATATAGCGCTAATCTGACCACTTTAATCATATTTAAAGAATTGATCAGAATATCAAATTAATACACTGTGTATTTTGATTAAAAAAATAAACCCGTTTCGCTATCCGGACAGCGAAACGGGTACTCTGACAGAATGAATTAATCTTGTCGCTCTACTTGTGTTACATCACGTACAGCACCGGTATCAGCACTCGTAGTCATGGCTGCATAGGCACGTAAAGCAACAGAGACATGACGCTGACGTTTAACAGGTTTCCATGCACGAGCACCACGACTTTCCATTTCTGTGCGGCGTTGTACTAACTCTGCATCAGATACAGCCAGATGTATCCGGCGTTCAGGAATATCAATTTCGATAATATCTCCTTCCTGTACCAGCCCGATATTGCCGCCTTCGGCAGCTTCAGGAGAAGCATGACCAATTGAAAGCCCCGAAGTGCCCCCGGAAAAACGACCGTCTGTAAGCAGAGCACATGCTTTACCCAAACCTTTAGATTTCAGATAACTGGTCGGATAAAGCATTTCCTGCATTCCGGGGCCGCCTTTGGGACCCTCATAACGGATAATAACCACATCACCAGCTACTATTTGGTTACCCAGAATGGCTTCAACAGCCTCATCCTGACTTTCAAACACCCGAGCACGGCCGGTAAATTTAAGAATACTATCATCTACACCAGCCGTTTTAACTACACAGCCACGTTCTGCGAGATTACCGAATAACACAGCAAGACCGCCGTCCTGAGAATAAGCATGCTGTTTATCACGGATACAGCCATTTTCACGATCCAGATCCAGAGTAGGCCACATCGCGTTTTGTGAGAAGGCCTCTGTTGAACGGATGCCGCCCGGTGCAGCCCGATATCGTTGTATTGCCTCAGTATTGTTCTGATTGCTTACATCCCAGTGCTTAATCGCATCTGCCAGTGTAGGCATATGTACAGTATGTACACTGGTATCAAGTAAACCAGCATGATTAAGCTGGGATAAAATGGCCATAACACCTCCGGCACGATGCACATCTTCCATGTGATATTTTTGTGTAGCCGGAGCCACTTTACACAGGCAGGGTACATGGCGGCTTAACTGGTCAATATCAGCCATTTTAAAATTAACACCGGCTTCGGTCGCGGCTGCCAGCAAGTGTAATACCGTATTGGTAGAACCACCCATAGCAATATCCAGACTCATAGCATTATTAAAAGCTGCCTTAGTTGCAATACTGCGCGGAAGCACACTGGAGTCATTCTGTTCATAATAGCGTTTGGCTAATTCAACAATACGCCGGCCTGCTTCAAGAAAAAGTTCTTTACGTAATGCATGAGTAGCGAGTAAAGAACCATTACCTGGTAAGGATAAACCCAGAGCTTCAGTCAGACAGTTCATTGAATTAGCTGTAAACATACCTGAGCATGAACCGCAGGTAGGGCAGGCACTACGCTCCACTTGTGCAACTGTTTCATCGCTGATTTTATCGTTACCAGCCTCAATCATTGCATCAATCAGATCCAGTTTGCGAATTTGTTGCTCACCATTGTTGGCTGCGATTATTTTACCCGCCTCCATCGGACCACCGGAGACAAAAATAGTCGGAATGTTTAGGCGCATAGATGCCATCAGCATTCCCGGAGTAATTTTGTCACAGTTGGATATACACACCAGTGCATCAGCACAATGTGCGTTGACCATATATTCCACACTATCCGCAATCAGGTCGCGTGAAGGCAGGCTATAAAGCATTCCTTCATGTCCCATAGCGATGCCATCATCAACCGCGATGGTATTAAACTCCTTGGCAATACCGCCAGAACGTTCAATTTCACGTGCTACCAGCTGACCTATATTATGCAAATGCACATGTCCGGGAACAAACTGAGTAAAAGAATTAGCTATAGCAATAATCGGTTTACCAAAATCACTATCAGCGACACCTGTTGCACGCCAGAGTGCGCGTGCACCGGCCATATTGCGCCCATGTGTAGAAGTTTGTGAACGGTATTGTGGCATTATGCATTCCCTTGTATTGGTTTTTTATCTATAAATGTAAAACAACTGCCAGCATGGTACGCAGACAGTTGATGTTTGTAAACTTAGAACTGAATTGATTATATAATTTTAACAGGTTAATTTTAGATTACACAGAAATTAATATAGCTGACACAGTATATCAATATGTAATATTCTCAAGTATATATAATTATACTTTTATGACAATTGTTTTGGCTAAATAATCTTGCAAAGTACGTCGATTGGCCTTCGTTCTGAACACCATAAAAAACAAATAAATGTAATTAAATAGTTACATGTTTTCTCAGTGTAGATTCAGGATTAAGGTTGAAAATTTTAATCAATAAGTATGAAAAAATACCAAAAATTGTTTGAAACAGAATTTCACGAATCAGTACGGTACCCACAAATCCCACATTGCGTCCGTGAAGGTTAATAACTTTAATTTTCATAATGCGCTTACCAAAGGGCTGACCAGTTTTACTCATCATAATCCATTGTGCTGTGATAATTGGTATTGAAGGTATACACGGTGGCAGTTTATAGGTAAAAAGATAATGGGTTCAGGGTAATACACCTTAATATTAGGTTGTCTGATTTTTGGATTAATGTGATAAAAAGAGAGATCATTTATTATTTATATATAATTTTTCTTGTAATGACTATTTTTATTTACCAGTTCCGTATAATGAGGTTTTGTGGATTTTTTCTTACTGACGTTGCTTAAGCTATGGTCATTATTAATGACACTTCCATTATTATTTATCATTCTTTTGATAAATATATTCAATTTAACGTGTCTATATCGACTATTTTCAGATAAATTTTTATCTATCACTTTACAGGATAAACTTGCAAAAACCAAAGTAGTACAAAATATTTCAAAATAGCTTTATAAAAAATATATTAATATTATTTGAGTAATTTTAAATTTAGTCAGCCTCAAGAAATTTTAATTTTTCCTGAGGCTTCTTAGTTATTTAATTTTAACGACGATTGTATTAGCCAAAAAGTCTTGCAGTGTACGATAATTTGATTTTCTTATAAATAACATAATTATACAAATAAAAAGAAATAGAGTTGAAAATTCAGTGAATATACTTAAAATCCTATATAAATAATCTAAAAATTTATCAATAAAATTCAGGTATACACCAACATTTTTAGCAGGTTCCATTTCACTGAAATATACATATATTCCTACTAATTTAAACAAAAGGATAAGAGTAATGAATGTATAAAAAATTTCACGGACGAATACTGCATTGAAAAAGCCAGCTTTCTCACCATTCTTTTTAATAACTTTGATTTTCATTAATCGCTTACCAACAGATTGGCCTGTTAGACTCATTTGTATAAATTGAAACATAACATAAATGAGTAAAGGTAATATGATATATAAGAATATACGTATTGGTTGATGTACACCTCCCTCAAAATTATCATCCATAAATAAGAATGAAAAAATAGATCTTATTGGCTTATCAGTACTATAATCTGCAAAAATCCATAATTCAAAAGGATTTATAATATTTTGTGAATAATTCGATTCATAATCAGTTTGAAAATTGTAAACATGTAAAGCAATGTAAAATATAAAATAATATATTACATAATTAATCAGATATGCTGTAACTCTTTTCCATGGCGGAGCCAGTTCAACCAGGCCGCCTTTTTCTGTCATTAAGAAATTATGTTTATCATTTAATGCTGAAGATTGTTGAGTACAGGACATAAATTTATAAATCTCTTAGTGTGAAATCAAATTCAATATGCTTATAAACCAGCAATGTTTAAGTTAATTTTATAAAAAATAATATTATATATTTACATAATATTATTTGATAATAATATCAGAATTTATTTATATTTCATTAGATTTATTTGGTAAATATGTTTTTTTATAAATAAAACAGATATTTTTAAATAAAATATCTGTTTTATGATGTAGCTAATCCGTTTTTATATCATGCAGATGTTCTCAACTCAGCCGAGAGTTTATCCAGAATACCATTAATGAATTTATAGCCATCGGTACCACCAAAGGTTTTAGTAATTTCGATAGCTTCATTGATGATTACTGGATGGGGTGTTTCCGGCATGGCAGAAAGTTCATGACAGGCCATCAGTAGTACAGCCCGTTCAACTGGATTAAGTTCATCTTCGTGGCGGTCCAGCAGAGGACGGATCCTTTTCATGTAATCACGCTGATTGTTATAGGCACCAAAAAATATCTGGGTAAACAATTCTTCATCAGCTTTGGCGAAATATTCATTATCACGAATATTTTGCGCAATAATAGCAGCTGATTCTTCGTTATTCAGTTGTGCCTGATACAAAGCCTGAACAGCAAACTGACGGGCACGACGACGTGGTGTAATCATTGACATGTATACAATGTCCTTGTTTAATAAATAATCAATATTGAATTTTAAGCAGATTGGCCATTTCTACTGCTACTATAGCCGCTTCACTGCCTTTATTGTGCATACGTGCCAGTGCCTGAGCATCGTTTTCGGTAGTCAGTATAGCATTGGCAATGGGTATATTGTGATCCAGACTAACTCGGGATACACCTGCGGCAGCTTCGTTGGACACCAGCTCAAAATGATAAGTCTCACCGCGGATAACCACTCCGATGGCCACCAAAGCATCAAATTTGCCGCTGTCAGCCATGCTTTTCAATACCAGAGGTACTTCTAAAGCACCCGGTACAGTAGCCAAAGTTATATCGCTGTCTTTAACCCCCAGTTTAACCAAGCGGCTGCAACAGGCTTTGACCAGCTCCGCTCCGACAGGATTAGTAAAGCGTGCCTGTACAATGCCTATACGCAGGCCAGAGCCGTTATGTTCCGGGGTGATGGTATTCATTCAGTTTCCTTTTTTCATCTGTTACGCCTCAAGCACCATTGCATTGTCCGGAATAAAATACTTACATCACAGACACACAAGTATTTATGCTTAGCATTCTGATTTTACCGAATTTGCCAATAGGGTGGAATGTTTAAACTGTTTTTTTCTGTTTGTGTCTGGGCTTAAGTGAGCCCAGATAAATGGCCAGTAAGGTCAGTGCAGTACCAGTCCATTGCACAGTATTTATCGGTTTATTCAGCAGGAAAAAATCGATCAGAATCGCAGCAACAGGTTCACTTAATAATAATAAACCGGTTAAAGTCAGTGACAGCAAAGGTACGGCATAAGCAATTAACCCCCAGGCAAAACACTGCATGACCACACCGTAAATCATGATCAGAAGAATATCTTTTGTGTTAGTAGGCCAGAAATGACCTGAATCAATGAGAATACTTGGCACAATTAATGCACCGACTGCTCCGACACTGACCAGCAGCATCAGCGGAAATAATGCAACCGGCTCTGCCAGATGTGCCTGACGAATACATGCCATGGAGGCAGCCATTGCTGCACCGGAAATCAGACCGATAAAAATACCATAACCACCATGTGAATTGTGTCTGAGTTCGGGGTGGGCGATCAGTAAAATGCCGATTACAGACAATATCATGCTGAATAGTTGTAATTTACTCTGTCGTTCACCGAAGAAAAACCAGGCAATTGCCGCCAGAAAAAAAATCTGCATACTGTTGAGCAGTGTAGAAATTCCCGGACCTACGGCATGAATGCTTTCATGCCAGAATGCCAGATCAAAACCTAAAAATACACCTGATAGCATACAAAACCGTTTTGCTTTATTGGTTTCAGGCAGTTTCTGACCAAAATAGCGACTTAAAAACAGAAAAACGATACCACCAATGAATACACGCCATAATGCAATGGCATAAGAACCAATAGATACAAATTTAACAATCAGACTGCCGAGTCCGAAAACAACGCAGCCGAAAGTTAAACCGGAAGCAGCCCATTTTTGCGGGGTCAGTTGCATTAGATACCATCCTTAAATAACAGCCATTACAATAGGCTGTCGGAAAATACCCGATGCCGGTGTTCAATGGCAACAGATAATTCAGACAGCCTGAGGTAGGGTATTGTATTTAATTGTGTTACTAAAATATATACTTGTTTAGTAAAGAATTATTATCGGGATGGTTCTTCAAACCCGGTAACTTCCAGACCAAATCCATTCAGGCCGGTAAAGGCAGAAGGCTTACCCATTACCCGCATGCGTTTGACTTTTAAACCAGCCAGTATCTGAGCACCGATACCATAAGTTTTACTATCCCACTGTCTCGTCTGATGAGTGCCTTTGGGTAAGGTGCGGTCTAATAAAGTGGCTCCGGTTTCAGTACGGTGCATCAGAATAATTATACCGGCATCAGCTTGCTGTATACGTGCCATAGCTTCAGGTAGTGGCCATGTATGCAACTGATCCGGTTGCAGAAAATCCATGGCACTAAATGGTTCATGTACTCTTACCAGCACTTCACCGGCAGTTTCCGGATCGCCTTTAACCAGTGCCAGATGGGTTTCACCGGATAATTGATCAACATATACATGCTGAGTAAAATCTCCCCATGTTGTATGGATAGTATTTACTCCCAGTTCTTCTATCAGACTTTCGTGACGGCTGCGATATTCAATCAAATCAGCAATAGTGCCAATTTTAATATCATGTTTTTCAGCAAAAACCATCAGCTCCGGCATACGGGCCATGGTGCCGTCGTCATTAATGATTTCACAGATAACGGCTGCCGGAATCAAGCCGGCCAGTTTGGCTAAATCAACGCTTGCCTCAGTGTGCCCGGTGCGAACCAGAACGCCGCCTTTTTGTGCACGTAGCGGAAAAATATGGCCCGGCTGGACAATATCTTCTGCTTTGGCTGTAGGGGAAACTGCAGCCTGTACGGTATGGGCACGGTCTGCTGCGGAAATACCGGTAGTAATACCATGTGCTGCTTCTATGGAAACCGTAAAATTAGTACCATACTGAGCGCCGTTATTCTGTGTCATCAGTGGTAAGCGGAGGCGATCTACTATTTCTTCTTCCAGAGGCAGGCAAACCAGACCCCGGGCATATTTAATCATGAAATTGATGGCTTCAGGTGTGACAAACTGTGCAGCCATGATTAAATCACCTTCGTTTTCACGGTTTTCTGCATCAGTAATAATAACCATTTTACCGGCTTTTATGTCGGCAATAATTTCAGAAATGGTGGCAATACTCATGATAGTAAACAACGCTCCCTTAATAAAATAAAGGTTATTTTACTCTGGATTACCGGGACTGGTGCGCTTTTATCTTAGCGTTATTCGAATGCCGGCTACGAAATTACCGGAATAAAAAAATTAAAATAAACAGATTAAGCTGCAATATCATTAATCAGGCAGGAAATTATATAAATAATAATGATTTTTTACTCAAGTTACAGAATAGGCAATGAGATAATAAAATTTTACTCGCAGGCATTATTGATGAATAAAAGATGAGTCAGTCGCTTTCTTTAATTTTTCAGGTACAAAACTTTTTTGAAAGTAGCAAACCGTTTTCAAAACGGACTGATTGTAAAAAGTGGATAAATACAAACTTGACGGAACAGCTTTTATCATTTGGAAAACAAATATTTATCAGAAATCGCCGTAAAAGATATAAAAAGAATTAAATTAAAAAATCTGATTTTTTCTTAAAACCATACAATAAACCAAGTAATTTTTTAAAACTAAACCATACAACTTTTTAAAACTAAACCATACAACTTTTTAAAACTAAACCATACAACTTTTTAAAACTAAACCATACAACTTTTTAAAACTAGACCATACAACTTTTTAAAACTAGACCATACAACTTTTTAAAACTAGACTATACAACTTTTAAAACTAAACCATACAAATTTTTAAAATAAACCATACTACTTATTAAAAACTAAGGTGTTGACTATTTTTTAAACATTAATATAATTGATATACATATTTATTTAAATTGTGTTGTTTCAAATTTTATACTATGTGAATTTTTTACTTAAGAAAGATGATAAACTAACAAATAATTATTTATAGCCGAATATTTTGAAACCGATTATTACTTATTTGGATAAATAGTAATCAGTTTCTGTATATTTATATAACATATTTTGTATATAAGTAAATTTATAATTAATTTTTTACTTTATTTATATACTGTTGCATATATTTCTGCGCGGTATCAACAATTGCCTGTGTCTGAGCATCCACTTCGAGATTGATGCGATCATTTACCTGACAGCTTCCAAATAAAGTCCGGTTCATGGTTTCGGGAATCAGATGAACGTTAAATTCAGTAGTGGTTACCTCGCCGATGGTCAGGCTGCAGCCGTTCAGCCCGATAAAACCTTTAGTAAGGATATAAGGGGCTGCACTTTCAGGGAGGTTAAACCAGACAGTACGATTATCAGGGGTGTCTTCAATTTTATTAATGGTGGTCGTAGTAAAAATATGACCACTCATAATATGACCGCCAATTTCATCCCCATAGCGTGCAGCACGCTCAATGTTTACCGCATCACCTACTTGTAGTTGTCCTAAATTGGTTTTGGCCAGACTTTCCGCCATGACATCAAAACATACTTCATCACCTTTAATAGCTGTAATGGTCAGGCAGCAGCCATTATTGGCAATAGAAGCACCGATAGTCAGGTTGTTACAGGCTCCCTCAGGGAGACGTACCTGTATTGTGCGCAATTGTTCATACTCTTGAATAGAGGTAACGGTACCTAAACCGCAGACAATTCCTGTAAACATTTATAATTCCTTTAAACAGATCAGGCAGATTGTGTATGTCTGGTTTTTGCAGCCTTTAACCGGGCTTCTTTGCGAATGGCTCCTTCCTGAAAACGGCGAGCCTCTTCTTCGCTGGCAATACATAGCGGCGGTACAACTGTAGGTTTGCCGTTTTTGTCTACAGCAACCATGCTAAAATAACAGCTATTAGTGTGTCGTGCACTGCGATGCTGGATATCCTGTGCTTCTACGCGAATACCAACTTCCATAGAAGTTCGGCCGACATGGTTAACTGACGCATAAAAAGTAACGAGTTCGCCCACGTGAATTGGTTCTTTGAATATTACCTGATCAACAGATAATGTTACTACATATTCGCCAGAATAACGACTGGCGCAGGCATAGGCTACCTGATCCAGTAGCTTGAGTAAATCTCCGCCATGTACATTTCCGTGAAAATTTGCTAATGCCGGAGTCATAAGTACAGACATGGAAAGCTGATGCTGCGCACCTTGCGGTGGTAAAGGTGTAGGTTTCATGGAATAGCCTCTGATGTGTGTTTCTGTGTTAATTATTGTCTTTCTATGAAGACTGGTTGTTATTATAGAAGCTATTGATAGTTATAACCAGCGACGTCTGTAAAAATAAATTAATAAGCTAATAATTATAGTCGCCATAAGGCCGAGTACCACAAAATAACTATAATGCCAGTGTAATTCAGGCATGTTATCAAAATTCATCCCATAGATACCGGTAAGGACATTCAGTGGCATGACGATGATAGTGATAACGGTAAGCATGCGCATTTGTTCATTCAGATGGTTTGACTGATAGGATAAATGCACATCCATCATGCCCATTACAGTATCTCGTGCACTGTCGAGCGTTTCCATTAATTGCTGGGTATGGTCATACACGTCAAGTAAATAAACATGGGTGTTCTGACTGAACATGGAAAATTCACCATGTACAATTCGGCCGACAATATCACGGATGGGGGAAAGGGTACGGCGCAGATTACTGGCATCACGTTTTAACTGGTGGATCAGAATCAGTAAGTTTTTATTACTGTTGCTAAACAGGCGTTTGTCTACACCTTCAACCCGATTATCAAATTCATCTACAGTAACGAAATAATCATCAATGATACGATCCAGCAATGAATACGCCAGAAAATCAATTCCTTTGCGGTAGATATCACTGTAATTATGCTGAATATATTTACGGATAATATGCAGTAATCCGAGCGGTTCAAACTGGAAAGTAATAATATAATTCTGACCAATGATGATATAAATCTGGTTATATTGCAGTTTTTGTTTTTTATAAACAAAAACTCGTGCGGCTACAAACAGATAATGTCCGTAGTCTTCAATTTTCGGACGCTGCTTGCGACTAAGCATGTCTTCCATGGCCAGTTCATGGATATTAAAAGGCTGTAATAGCTGATGCAGCTGTTCGTTATCAGTAATACCAATCAGGTGAATCCATGTAAGACAGTCTGTATCAGGTGCAGGTATGTTTTTACTGCATATATCGTCGCCGGTGAAGCTATGATTGATTAATTGCTTTTCTTTAATCCGGATAATAGTCATGGATTGTGCCGGCATGTTGCTGACATTGCTGCGATGTACCAGACTAGGCAGATTATGGGTCTGAGCCAGTTTGTTACTGGAAACATTCGGCGTTGTACTCATGGGACATCCTTGACTGATTTCTGGTTTACATAGCTTTGATTTCTAACTGTAATCCAATTTTCTGCCATAAAACAGATTCCTGCAATAAGACACTATCTGTAAGCGGATTGTGTTTTAACCATTCTTTACTCAGGCTGATGGTCAGTTTCCTTAACTGTTTGTCATAGTGAATGTCACAATGATTCACCGGTATCTGAATGTCTTGCCGTGCCCGGCAGAACAGTGCAGCCAGCCGTAATGACAATATACCCAGCCAGAGCATTTCCTGCTGACTGAATTCGGCTATTTTCCGTAGGTCGCCGCGCTGTCCTAATACCATTGTGGCCAGAATATGCTGTTCTTTACGTGAAAAACCGGGCATATCAGCCTGATCGAGGATATAGGCTGCATGCTTATGAAAACCAGTATGGGAAATATCCAGACCAATTTCATGTACCAGCGCAGCCCAGTGTACATATTGCTGCCATTGTTCCGGATGATCAGGAGAGACGGAGGCGGACAGATGATTGAATATCATTTGAGCCAGCCCAGCTACCCGTTCTGCCTGGATGGTGTCAACATGATAGCGCTGCTGAAAATCAGCTATAGTCTGGTTGCGCATATCATCACCAAGTTGTCGTCCGATCATGTCGTAAAACACACCATCCCGCAGTGCTGCATCGGTTACTGTCATTTCGCTGATATTCAGTTCGGCAAAGGCGGCGATCATTACAGCCAGTCCGCCGGCAAAAACCTCTGTCCGGTCTGATTTTAAGCCTTCCAGTTTGGCTTTTTTGGTGCTTCCGGCTGCAATAATATGATTGGCAATTTTGTGCATTTGTGTTGCGGTAATTGCATCGATGGTTGTGTCACCGGCTGCAATCACATCGCGAATAGAGCGGGCAGAGCCGGAGGTACCAATAGCGTGATGCCAGCCAATATTTTTGAGTGCGACAGAAATACGCTGAATTTCTGCCCGTGCATTGTTGACTGCGGCCTGAAAATTTTTATGGTGTATTTTACCGCGCGGGAAGAACCGCATACTGTAGGAAACACAGCCAAGATTCAGGCTTTCGGTAATGGCAGGCTGTAAATCCTGTCCGATAACAAATTCAGTAGAGCCGCCGCCAATATCTATTACCAGCATGTTTTCACCCTTAGGCGGTAAGGTATGAACCACACCGGTATATATCAGTCTGGCTTCTTCGCGTCCGGCAATAATATCAATCGGAAAACCCAGTCTGGCTTCGGCAAGCGGTATAAATTGACTGATATTTTTGGCAACGCGAAAAGTATTGGTTGCAACAACTCTTACTTGATCAGGATTGAAACCACGCAGCCTTTCTCCGAATCTGGCCAGACAATCCAATGCGCGTTGCTGAGAATCCTGATCAAGATTTTTTTGTTCGTCCAGTCCTGCTGCCAGCCTTACCATTTCTTTGATGGAATCAATGACCTGTAAATGGCCGTTCTGATTGTGGCAAATCTGGAGACGAAAGCTGTTAGAGCCTAGGTCTACAGTAGCGAGCATGTCTTGCGTGGTCATAATAAATATTTTTTTAGTTCAGATAGACATAATGTTACCGTATCCCTACCGTAACTGCCATGAATGGCTGTTTTACCGAATGCTGTCGGCGAAAATGATACACAAGTAACAGTGAATTTTATTTTTGGATAAAAATAAAAAGGGGAAATTTGTGATTGAATGTACTTAAGTATTTCGGCAGAGCTGAATACTTTACATTGCTATTATGCTGACAGATTGCAGCAGTGTATAAAGCTTGAGTCAGCTGAAATCCGGATACAATTCAGACCGCTGTATCTGTGGGATAAATTTTGCCGGTATGGAAGATTTATTCACAGATAAGCGGTCTGAGAATCAGCTTGAGACTAATATCTTACAGACTGTAATACATTTCAAATTCAAGCGGATGTGGTGCCATACGGATGCGTTTTACATCATCGCTCTTGAATTCAATATAGCTGTCGATCCAGTCCTGACTGAATACGCCGCCACGGGTTAAAAATTCGTGGTCTGCTTTCAGTGCTTCCAGTGCCTCTTCTAAAGAAGCACATACGGTTGGTACCAGAACATCTTCTTCCGGTGGTAAGTCGTACAGATTTTTATCTGAAGGATCACCCGGATGAATTTTATTCTGGATGCCGTCCAGTCCCGCCATTAACAAAGCGGTGAAAGCCAGATAAGGATTAGCGGTTGGATCCGGGAAGCGAGCTTCGATACGGCGGGCTTTTGCACTGGCAACGTACGGAATGCGGATAGAAGCTGAACGGTTTTTGGCAGAGTAGGCCAGTTTGGTCGGGGCTTCAAAATGCGGTACCAGACGTTTGTAAGAGTTGGTTGACGGATTAGTCAGCGCATTCAGTGCTTTAGCATGTTTAATGATACCGCCGATGTAGTACAAAGCCAGATCAGACAAGCCGGCGTAGCCGTCACCGGAAAACAGATTTTGTCCGTCTTTCCAGATAGACTGATGTACATGCATGCCGGAACCATTGTCACCCAGAATAGGTTTTGGCATGAAAGTAGCAGTTTTGCCAAAGTTGTGCGCTACATTCTGGATGACATATTTCATATCTTGTGTCCAGTCAGCACGGCGCACCAATGTATTGAAGCGGGTACCGATTTCCATCTGACCGGCTGTGGCAACTTCGTGGTGATGTACTTCTACCGGAATGCCGATCGCTTCCAGTGTCTGGGTGCAGGCAGAACGTAAATCCTGACCGGAATCAACAGGTGCTACAGGGAAATAGCCGCCTTTAACGCCCGGGCGGTGTCCGGTGTTCTGACCGTCATATGATTTACCGCTAGACCATGCGGCTTCTTCAGAATGAATTTTGTAACGGGTACCGCTCATATCGGTTTGCCATTCTACGCCGTCAAACACGAAAAATTCCGGTTCCGGACCAAAGAATGCAGTATCACCGATACCGGTTGATTTCAGATAAGCTTCGGCACGTTTTGCGATGGAGCGCGGATCACGGTCGTAACCCTGACCATTGGCCGGATCGATAACATCACAGGTTAAAACAACTGTGGTGTCATCATAGAAAGGGTCAATAAATGCTGTCGATGCATCTGGTCTCAGAGTCATATCGGAAGCCTGAATTCCTTTCCAGCCGGCGATGGAAGATCCATCAAAAGCCTGACCGTTTTCAAACCATTCTTCAGGGTCTTCCAGCACAATTCTGGCTGGTACGGATACGTGCTGCTGTTTGCCTTTTGTATCGGTAAAGCGCAAATCAATGAATTTGGCATCATTTTCTTCAATCAGGCTAACTACTTTTTTTATTGACATATTTAAGGCTCCCATTAAGGTCTGGAGAGTGACAAACTCTCCGGCAAGTTAAGGTGATTCTGCCACATTCAATTTGTAAAAAAAACGCATTGATGTAAAAAAAGCTGGTTTTTTATAACGGATTAAATTAATTTATTTAAAAACATGTTGTTATATATATCTATTCTGGTTTATATCAGAATTTGTGAACTATCAGATTTAGATATTCACTACAGAAAAATTTAATAAATCAAATATTGTCAGGAAATAAGGAAGAGCCAGGTTGATGTATCAGGCAGAATATTACCGTAAATAAAAGGCGTTATTTCAAATTTTCTTATGTTATTGATTCAGAATGTTGATATTTGAATCGAATCGTATTGATTTGTTTCAGCCTGTAAGTTATCTATCAACTCATAATTAACGGGCTGAAATGAATAAATATTAATTATTTATTTGATTTTTCCGTATTTTTTCAAAATAGCTAACAGTTGATCCTGCGGTAGTGCCTGAACCAGATTGTGGTCACGACCTTCCATGGTTTCAGCTGCACATAAAGCATTTAATACAGCTTCTTCAACTGCTTCTACTGTGGCAATATAAAGCGGATCAATAATTTCATCGCTCAGCATATCAATTTTGCTGATGCCCAGACTGTAAGCATTTTCATTAGCGGTAGAGAAAGCCAGAAAAATGTCGCCGGAACCGTTATCACCATAAGCGCCGAGTAAGCCGATGCCAATAGGAACACGTTTGGTGAGTTTACTCAGTTGCCAGGGAAGTAAAGGGGCGTCGGTAGCCAGAATCACAATGATAGATCCTGTTCCCGGTTTGGGGGCAAAAGTATTAATTACTGGCATGGTTTCAGGACCAAATTCATCTTTCAGCGGAATACCGCAAATTTGAAAAGTATCACGCATACCATGGTTGGCCTGTACCAGTACCCCCAGAGTAAATTCACCGGCTTCTGTGCTGACTATACGTGATGCGGTGCCGGTACCACCTTTGAAATCATGGCAGATCATGCCGGTGCCACCACCGACGTTACCTTCAGCAATGGCACCTGCGTGTGCATTATTTAAAGCCTCAAGTGCATGTTCTGGCCTGATATGAAAACCATTGATGTCGTTTAATAATCCGTCCCATGTTTCGCCCACTACCGGATAAAAATATCCAACGCCGTCTACAGGGTGACCATTGTTAACATATGGAAAATAAAAGTGATTATCTATCATCCATTTGCTGGAGGTATCGCGAACAATACCTACGCTGTTAGTATTGGTAATGAGTACCGGACCATGCATTAAACCTGAATCATCCAGCCAGTGTGTGCCGGTTAATTCTCCATTACCGTTTAAATCATGCCTGCCAACGAATACAGCACTGCGTTGTTTACCTCTGGGCAAAATAGCGGTTACACCAGTACGGGCAAAGGCTGAACCCGGACCTGTATAATCATCCGGTGTACCATAGATAATGGTACTGTAGCCAACTTCAATGCCGCATACATCGGTTATCGCATTGTTTTTGCCAGTGGTGCCGGTTAGAGGAATTCCTAATTCCCGTGCACGTTTCTTAGTCATAATATTTCTCCTTTTTTACATGTATCATGTTGTTTATCTTGATTATATTGTAAATATCAGCTTTTGCAGTATTTTTACAATAATTGTTTGAAATTACTGGTGGTGTACGGCTGCTGCTCTTTTTTTGCTTTAAGGGCTGTAAGTAATGCCTGATAACGGCTGCGGGTCAGTGGATAACCAATGGCACACAGTGCAGCAATAATGCCGGCTAATGCATGAATCCATGTGTTTAATTCCAGAATAGCCTGTTGTGCCAGTGGTGGCTGAATAATGGTTTCCTGACCTGTGGATGATATATATCCATGTTTCTCCAGATAAAAACCAATAAACCAAATGGCCAGTGCACTACCGAATTTTTGTAAGAATGACATTAGGGCTGTAATTGCTCCTTCTCTTCGTTTGTTGTTAATAAAATCATCCAGCTCACTAATGTCGTACATCATGGAATAATATATAGTCCAAAAATAACTATTACCAAGTTGCAGCAGAATTAAAAAAATTATCAGCATAGTTCTGTTAGGAAATCCGCAAAAAAAGAATAGGCCTGTGCCTATTGAGCTGATGAGCATAGACAGATAATAGACATTTCTTTTATCAAATTTCTGCGCGGTATAATTAACAGCGGGAAGCCAGGCAAGAGCCAGTAAGCTGTAAATCAAAAAACAGATCGCAGCATCTTTTTCGCTGTATGCCATGTTGTTTAAGAATAAATAATATAAGGCTCCGGTACTGAGCGCGTAAGCAGCCGACCAGAAAAAAACTGATGCGCCAAGAAATTTACTTGATGAAAGACGCCAGATTTCAATCATGTTACTGATAACTTCGCGAATAAAAGCCAGAAGCCGGTATCTGCTGTGTATTCGGCTTGTTTTATGCCGGACAGGCAGTTCATAACCACGTGTCAGAAACCAGCAGGTGAGTCCGCTCAGTAAAGTCAGAACAGCAAATATCACACTCACGCCGTGCCAGCCGCTGCTGACACTGAATCCATGATCTACAATCCATTTAACAATCAGCGGCGGAGCGGAAGAAGATACAAGAACGGCTGCATTAAGTGCATAACCCGCCCATACCCGAAGCGAAGTACGTTCATCAAAGTTATTGGTCATTTCTGCACCTAAAGTGTAGAAAGGTATGACGTAAATTTTGTAAGCAGACCAGAACAGAATGGCAATTATGGTGAAATAAACCATTTTCTGATTGGTGCTGAGAGATGAAATATCAGTATAGAGCAGTAACAATAGCAGCGTATATGGCAGAATAGCTGCCAGCATTAATGGTCTGCGCCGCCCCCAGTGTGAACAGATATTATCTGAAAACTGACCTACCAGCGGATCAGCCACAGCATCCCAGATAACAGCAATCAGAACAATGGTACCTGCCTGAGCAGCAGGAATGCTGGCAACGTTTGTCAGAAAAAAAAGATAAAAAACATAAAAAAGATTATAGGCGAGTGAATCAGCCATTTGTCCGATGGCATATCCCAGTTTAACGTGTAAGGGTAATTTATTGAATGTGTGAGGAGTGACAGGCCGGCGAGTATGCATGATTCATCCTGATAAAAACTATATCAATTGGCATTGCAATATGCATTGCATAAAAATTTTTGCTTCAGATACTGGTCTGATATCAAATTATTTTTTGAACGTGCTGATTGATTAAATGCCAGCTGATTGATAAGTAGTTTTGTGTTTACCTGGATGTAATCAGGTTTTATTACAGCTAATCGATAATCCGAAAATTAAAGAGTAAGCGTGGGTAAATCATACGGTAAATTGAAGTTAAATAAAAATAAATTTTTACAATTGTTGCTAATTTGTCTGGTTTTCAGGCTAAAAAATTAATTTTATTCAGGCAGAAGTTTATTTAGCGGCCAGATATGCATGCGTATGAAAGCCAGCGTCTGCTTATCATGAAAGAAAAATTAATGGTTTTATGATAGGGTTTTGCCTTTGACCAGTGTAGTCTGGATAATGGCAACAGTTATTTACATAGCAGAGGGGAGTCAATGAGTATATTTGCAGTATTGGGTAATCCTGTAGCGCATAGCCGTTCTCCGCAAATTCATCAGGCTTTTGCTGCTCAGCACGGTCAAAAGTTAATTTATGAGCGGCGTCTGATTGCTTTAGATGATTTTGCTGCACAAGCCAGAGAATTTTTTAAAGCCGGCGGAACCGGGGCTAATGTTACTGTGCCTTTTAAGTATGAGGCTTATATTCTGGCTGATGTGCTGACTGAGCGGGCTAAAGCAGCAAAAGCTGTTAATACCTTATTCTGGCGCAACGGACAGTTGCTGGGAGACAATACTGACGGTATCGGTCTGGTGCGGGCAATTGAAGAATTATTGTCTTTTTCTCTGAGTAATAAACATATATTACTGCTGGGAGCGGGTGGAGCAGCGTGTGGTGTCATTCAGCCGCTTTTGCAGCAACTGCCGGCTTCGCTGACCATTGCTAACCGCTCAGCAGAAAAAGCGCAGCTGCTTGCTCAGGAGCATAATGTAAACTGGTGTGCGGTAACGCAGATAAAACCGGAATATGATGTCATTATCAATGCTACCTCAGGTAGTTTACACGGGCAGAAATTGCCTGTGTCCGCACCTGTACTGGCCAGAGCGCAACTGGTTTACGATATGATGTATTCGGCAAAGCTAACCCCTTTTTTGCTTCAGGCTCATGAAGCAGGGTGCCGCAATCTGGCTGATGGTCTTGGTATGCTGGTAGCGCAGGCAGCAGCCTCATATGCACTGTGGCATGGTTTTAATCCTGATATCCGGCCGGTAACCGAGCAGATACGTAAAGAAATGGAACGGTCATGAAAATCGTGCGTAATTTGTTAATTGTGCTCGTTACGCTGTTTTTGCTGTTTAATGTTTATATTTATGGCAGTCTGTTAATCTATCGGACAGTGGCACCGCACCGCACCATGTTTATGTTGTTACGTATGCATGAGCTGGCTGAAACCCGTCCGGATACGCAGTTGAATTATCAGTGGGTAGCTTACAACCGTATTTCGCCCAATCTGAAAAAAGCGCTGATTGCCTCAGAAGATGCGCGTTTTGCTGAACATGATGGTTTTGACTGGAATGGTATCCGTACGGCAATCAAAAAAAATGAACGTCAGGGTAATATTAAGGCTGGCGGGTCAACCATCAGCCAGCAGCTGGCTAAAAATCTGTTTTTATCTGAAAGCCGCAGTTATTGGCGTAAGGCAGAAGAAGCAGTGATTACTTCGCTGCTTGAAGCTACAACCAATAAAGACCGGATTTTTGCGCTATATCTGAATGTTATTGAGTGGGGATATGGGGTATACGGTGCCGAAGCGGCCAGTGAAACGATTTATGGGCGAACCGCTATGCAGTTGTCTCCGCAACAGGCAGCCAAACTCGCTGCGCGTGTACCCAGGCCGCTTTATTACATTGATCATCCGCGAGATAAAGAAATCCGCCGTAAAGCCAATGTTATTTTACGGCGAATGGGTTCTGCACAATTGCCGGATAATGACCAGTAACTGCAAAGAGTATTGGTTAATTACTCACTCCGGATTAACCGCGTCGGCGTAAATCTTCTACTTCATCCAGTAATTGCAGAATCAGTGCAGTGGCACTCGCACTGGCATCAAAATCACGATGAATACGCCATGCGCGGCGGGCAATAGCCATATGGTAGCCACTATAGCGCGCCAATTGCGGTTCTTGTTCAACAGGAATAACGCTTTCAGCAATCAGGCTTAATATCCAGTTACTCTGATTGTCACAGGCACGAACCAGATCATCAAAGCTTAATTCAATATCTTGTTGATTTTTATTCATTCTTCGCTCCTGTTATCAAACATGATTCTGTGGTTTAAAACCGGCGTAATGCGTGGCAAGTGCCTGCCATGCGGCACGGTCTGCTTCGTTACTGGCTTGTGGCAGCACAATATTAATCAGCAGATACAAATCACCGGCTGCTTTTGCCGGTATACCTTTACCTTTCAGGCGCATTTTCTGCCCGTTGTGGCTGTTGGCAGGAATATTGACACTCAGTTTGCCGGCCGGAGTAGTAATATCTGTTTTACCGCCTAATGCAGCAGTCCAGGGAGCGACGTTGATACGCTGGTAAACATCTTTACGGTTCTGGACATATAAATTATCCTGATTACGGAAACTGATTTTTAAATATAAATCTCCAGATGAACCACCGTTAAAACCAGGTAATCCCTGACCGCTAAGCCTGATTTGCTGACCTTCAGTAATCCCTGCCGGAATTTTTACATTAAGTGTTTTACGCTCATAAGCCATTTGCCCCTGAGCATTCAGTGTAGGCATATCCAGGGATAAATTACGCTGTGCTCCCTGATAGGCTGCGGCAATATCAATAACTAGCTCAGCATGCTGGTCTTCTCCGCCTGCCGGGCCGCTTCGGCGTTGTTGAAAGCCTTGTCTTGCACTGCTGCCGAAAGCAGAGAACAAGTCGTCAAAACGAAAATCGCCATTGCCAAAGGCTCCGTTCTGGCCAAAGTGACTCGGGTCAAAATCATACTGCTGATAACTGTAATCACCCTGGCTGCCTCCAGCCTGCCGGCTGCTATGCCGGAACGGATTGTCCAGCATTTCATCATATTCAGCCCGTTTTTCCTTATCATGTAAGGTTTCATAAGCAATATTGATTTCACTAGTTTTGGCTACGGCATCAGGATCTTTACTCACGTCAGGGTGATATTTGCGAACTAGTTTACGATAGGCTTTTTTGATATCGTCTTCGCTGGCCTTTCGATCAACACCGAGAATTTCATAATAATTGCGTTCAGCCATATTTTATCCTTTGCTGAAATTTCTATTCGTTTTCAAAATACTATTTAAATCAAAATAAGGTCAAATGATTAAGATTTAAAGTGCTTATTTTAGGTAGTAAAAACAATTAATAAAATGTATATTTGTGTTTTAATTATAGATAAATAAAAATGAAATGATTAATTTTTGAAGTCTGAAAGAAATTAAAACTTGATTTGATAATGCGGTAAAGAAAAATTGTAATAATCCAGCTAATATAATATTGATTAGATTAAATAAATTATAAATTGAGATTGAAAATAACAGAATGTGAAATAATTTTATGGGATCAATTTATGATAATTATTTAACATTAAACTATAAATAAAATTCTAAAGAATTAAAACTAAGATAAAAAATAAAGAAAATCTCATTTGTCTGAATAAAACTGATACTGATAACTTGATTTAGGTTTGGTTGTTTAAAGCAGCGAATAAACAAATATGATTACTCATTAATAGCGTTTGTATAAAATAAAATTTATTTGTTAATAAATGCCAACTAATGTGCATAAATTCAAAAATAATTTCAATTCTGAATTTATTAATAAGAAATAGTTTTTGTTAATGATAATTACGTATTTAGTATTAATATAACTTATTATATTTACTTTTGTTTTATCTAATTACCTGTTTTTGACATAGTAAAAATCATTTACCACATTCTGATAAAATTTCTGTGATAATTTGTTTACTTGTTTTAAATCAGAAAATTGGTGTAAAAATACATTGCTGTTTAGGTATTACGCTGGTACGATTTAAACGAAAATACAGTATGTTGCATCACAATAATATATGCTTTTATTCAACTAAGATTATGCAGATTTATTGTAAGTTATTTGAATTTATTTGTATTTCTTTTAATTAATTTGGTAAAGCATCTGGTTAATAAAGAAAATGATAAATGAAATAGCAACAACATAAAGTGTTTTGTTCATGACTCAATCCCAAATGAAAGAGGATATTGCTATGTCTGCTGACTTCCATGATCAAGATATCGATCCGATTGAAACCCAGGAATGGCTGGATTCACTCAGCTCGGTGCTGAAACAAGAGGGACCTGAACGTGCGCATTATTTAATGGAAAGCCTGGTGCGCTATATCCGCCGCCGAGGCATTTATATGCCGTTCAGTGCCACAACAGCCTATCTGAATACTATTCCTGTTGGTAAAGAAAAAAAATCACCGGGTAATCATGAATTAGAGCACCGAATCCGATCACTGGTGCGCTGGAATGCAGCAGCATTGGTATTAAATGCCAGCAAAAAGAATCTTGAGCTGGGCGGGCATATTGCCAGCTTCCAGTCTTGTGCTACTTTATATGATGTTGGTTTCAATCACTTCTGGCATGGTAAAACAGATAATCAGGAAGGTGATCTGGTATTTTTCCAGGGTCATAGTGCACCTGGTTTCTATGCACGTGCATTTGTTGAAGGCCGCTTAACTGAAGAACAGATGAGTAATTTCCGTCAGGAAGTACATGGTAATGGTCTGTCTTCTTATCCTCATCCATGGCTGATGCCTGACTTCTGGCAGTTCCCGACAGTATCTATGGGTCTGGGACCAATCCAGGGTATTTATCAGGCTCGTTTGCTGAAATATCTGGAATCCCGTGGTCTGGCGAAAACTCAGGGCCGTAAAGTATGGGTATTCTGTGGTGACGGCGAAATGGATGAGCCGGAAAGTCAGGGCGCAATTGCACTGGCTGCCCGTGATGGATTAGATAACCTGATTTTTGTTGTTAACTGTAACTTGCAGCGTCTGGACGGACCGGTACGCGGTAACGGTAAAATTATTCAGGAACTGGAAGGCAACTTCCGCGGTGCCGGCTGGAATGTACTGAAAGTAATCTGGGGCAGTAAGTGGGATGCACTGCTGGCTCAGGATAAAGATAATCTGCTGAAAAAACGCATGGAAGAATGTGTTGACGGTGATTATCAGATGTATAAATCACAGAATGGCGCATATGTGCGCGAACACTTCTTCAATACGCCTGAACTGAAAGCCATGGTGGCTAATATGTCAGACGATGAAATCTGGTCACTGAACCGTGGTGGTCACGATCCGCATAAGGTGTATGCCGCTTACTATGAAGCAGTTAATAATCCGGATGGACGTCCGACTGTAATTCTGGCTAAAACCATTAAAGGTTATGGTATGGGTGCTTCTGGTGAGGCACAGAATACTGCTCACCAGGCTAAGAAAATGGATATGAAATCTTTGAAACAGTTCCGTGATCGTTTCCAGATTCCGGTAACTGATGAAGAGATGGAGCATACTCTGCCATTCTTCCGACTGCCTGAAGACAGCGAAGAAATGAAATACATGAAAGAGCGCCGTGCTCAGCTGGGTGGCTTCCTGCCTTACCGTCATCCTGATTCTGAGCAGCTGCCAATTCCGCCATTAAGTGAATTTGAAGCTCAGTTGCAGGATAGCGGTGACCGTGAGTTCTCTACAACAATGGCCTTTGTACGTATTCTGAGTACACTGCTTAAAGATAAAAATATCGGCAAGCGGATTGTGCCGATTGTGCCGGATGAAAGCCGTACATTCGGTATGGAAGGTTTGTTCCGTCAGTATGCTATCTGGAATCCAAAAGGTCAGATTTACACCCCGCAGGATCACGACCAGCTGATGTTCTATAAAGAATCTAAAAATGGTCAGATTTTCCAGGAAGGTATTAATGAGCCGGGTGCAATGAGCTCATGGATTGCTGCTGCAACAAGCTATTCCAATAATGATTGCCCGCTAATCCCGTTCTATATTTATTATTCAATGTTTGGTTTCCAGCGTATCGGCGATCTAGCCTGGGCTGCTGGTGATCAGCGTGCCCGCGGCTTTATGCTGGGCGGTACTTCCGGCCGTACAACTCTGAACGGTGAAGGCTTGCAGCATCAGGATGGTCACAGCCATATTCAGGCTGAGCTGATTCCGAACTGCATTTCCTATGACCCGTCCTTCTCTTATGAAGTTGCTGTCATTATTCAGCATGGTCTGCAGCGCATGTATGTAGATCGTGAAGATGTGTTCTATTACATCACTCTGATGAACCAGAACTATAAACATCCGGCTATGCCGCAGCGTGATGGAATCGAACAGCAGATTCTGAAAGGTATGTATCTGTTGCAGGAAGGTACCAGCGGTAAACTGAAAGTGCAGTTAATGGGTTCCGGTGTTATTTTGCAGGAAGTGATTGCTGCAGCAGAATTGCTGAAACAGGATTTCGATGTTGATGCCAATATCTGGAGTGTGACTTCATTTAACGAACTGTACCGTGATGGTATTGATATCGAACGTTACAACCGTCTGCATCCGACCGATACCCAGAAAGTACCTTATGTGACTCAATTACTGTCTGGTCATGAAGGTCCGATTGTGGCTTCAACCGATTATGTACGTCACTTTGCTGACCGTATTCGTGCTTATGTACCACAGGATGTGTTCACAGTTCTGGGTACAGATGGCTTTGGTCGCAGTGATTCCCGTGACAATTTACGTGAGTTCTTTGAAATCAACCGTTACCACGTGGCTGTAGCTGCTCTGAATGGTCTGGCTGATGAAGGCAAGATCAGTAAACAGGTGGTACAGGATGCCATCAATAAATATGGTATCAAGGCTGATGTAGAACCGAGCTGGGCACGTTAATAAACCCAATGCCTGAAGTTCATTCGGATTTCAGGCAGGTTTTGCTGGCTGTGCAAGCTAATGATTGTCGGACGCAGGCTTAAGCCTGCTGTCATCAAAGGACATAATGATGAGTCAGATTGTAGAAATAAAAGTGCCTGATATCGGTAATTATACCGGTGTCGATGTTATTGACGTGGCGGTCAAAGTTGGCGATAGCATTGCGGTAGACGATACCCTGATTACGCTTGAAACAGATAAAGCCACTATGGACGTTCCTGCTGATAAGGCTGGTGTGGTGAAAGAAGTCCTGGTTAAAGTAGGTGATAAAGTATCTGAAGGTAATGTGATTGTGAAAGTAGAAACTTCTGCTGCCGCAAGTGCATCTTCATCTGCCGGTACCACTACTGAAGCTCCGGTTAAGGCAACAACTACCGAAGCAGCCGGTACAGCTGCTCAGTCTGTTGCTGTGAAAGTACCGGACATCGGTAATTTCTCGAATGTTGATGTAATTGAAGTAGATATTAAGGTTGGTGATGATGTGGCTGTTGATCAGACACTGGTTACCCTGGAAACTGATAAAGCGACGATGGATGTACCGTCTACTGTTGCCGGTAAAGTAACGGCTGTACATGTAAAAGTAGGCGATAAAGTATCAGAAGGAAGTGCTCTGATTGAAGTGGCTGTTGCTCCGGCAAGTACTACTGCCGCACCGTTAACGCCGGAACAAAAAGAAGCTTCTGAAATCAAAAAACAGGTTGCTGCCACACCATCTGCTGAAAATAACGAGTTACGGGCCGAAATCAAAAGCCACGTGCCTCAGGCTTTTGGCAGCTCTGATATTGATGAGAAAGGTTTTGAAAAAGCCCATGCCAGCCCGTCTGTACGCAAACTGGCTCGTGAACTTGGCGTAGATTTAGGACGTGTAACTGGTAGTGGGCGTAAAGGGCGCATTACCCCTGTTGATCTGCGTGAATTTGTTAAATCGGTTATGCAGAAGGTTGAGCAGGGTGGTAGTGGTGCTTCTCTCGGAGGAGGACTGGATTTATTGCCATGGCCTAAAGTAGATTTCAGCAAATTTGGCGAAATTGAAGTTAAAGAACTGTCACGAATCAAGAAAATCTCCGGTCAGAATCTGGCTCGTAACTGGGTAATGATTCCTCATGTTACCTTGCATGAAGATGCAGACATGACAGATCTGGAAGCTTTCCGTAAACAGCTGAATAAAGAATGGGAGCGTGCAGGTATTAAAGTATCTCCACTGGCTTTCATTATTCTGGCCTGCGTGAAAGCATTACAGGAATTCCCTGAATTTAATTCTTCGCTTGATGGTGATAACCTGATTCTGAAGAAATACATTCATATCGGCTTTGCCGCTGATACGCCGAATGGTCTGGTTGTGCCAGTTATTAAAAACGCTGACCAGAAAGGTCTGAAAGAAATCACGCAAGAACTGGCTGATATGAGTAAGCGTGCCCGTGAAGGCAAGCTGAAACCTCAGGAAATGCAAGGCGCTTCTTTCACCATTTCTTCTTTAGGCGGTATTGGCGGTACAGGCTTTACGCCTATTGTTAATGCACCGGAAGTGGCTATTCTGGGCGTTTGTAAATCACAGATCAAACCGACCTGGAATGGTAAGGAATTTGAGCCGCGCTTACAATGCCCGCTGTCTCTGTCTTTTGACCACCGTGTGATTGATGGTGCGGCCGGTATGCGTTTTCTGGTATTTATCAGCCAGCTGCTGGCTGATTTCCGCCGCGTATCTCTGTAAGTTTTTAAATAACAGGCTGCCTGAAAACAGATTGGTTTCTGGCAGCCTGTATACATGAAATACAGGCAATTACTGTTGTATCTGATGCAACAGTCAGGCAAAAGGTAAGACCATGAGCTTAATTGAATTGAAAGTACCGGATATCGGCAATTATAAAGATGTCGATATTATTGCGGTAGAAATCAAACCGGGCGATACCGTTGCGGTAGATGACACACTGATTACGCTGGAAACAGATAAAGCCACGATGGATGTACCGGCAGAAACAGCCGGTGTGGTGAAAGAGGTTAAAGTTAAAGTTGGTGATAAAATTTCTGAAGGTGGTGTGATTGCAGTAGTAGAAGCTGCAGCTAAACCGGCAGCAAGTGCTCCTGCAGCTGAAAGTGCACCGATAGCAGCACCTCAGGCAGCCAGTTACTCCGGCAGCAGTGATGCTGAGTACGATGTTGTTGTACTTGGCGGCGGCCCGGGTGGGTATTCTGCAGCTTTTGCCGCAGCTGATGAAGGCCTGAAAGTTGCCATCGTGGAACGTTATGCAACTTTGGGTGGTGTTTGTTTGAATGTTGGTTGCATTCCATCCAAAGCTTTACTGCATAATGCAGCTGTAATCGATGAAGTTAAAGAACTGAAAGCCAATGGTATTGAGTATCCGGCACCAAAAATTGATATCGACCAGTTGCGCAGCTACAAGGAAAAAGTAGTAGCGAGAATGACCGGCGGTCTGGCTGGCATGGCTAAAACCCGTAAAGTTGATATTATTCGCGGTAATGGTCGCTATATCGATCCGCATCATATTGAAGTCAAACTGACTTCAGGTGAAGGACGTGTTGAAACCGGTGAAACCAGAACACTGGCTTTTAAAAATACCATTATTGCTGCCGGCAGTCGCGTAGTTAATTTACCGTTTATTCCTGAAGATCCGCGCATTGTTGATTCAACAGGCGCTCTGGCACTGAAATTTGTGCCGGAAAAAATGCTGATAATCGGCGGCGGTATTATTGGTCTGGAAATGGGTACAGTGTACAGCACACTGGGCGCACGTCTGGATGTGGTAGAAATGATGGATGGTCTGATGCAGGGTGCTGACCGTGATATGGTCAGAATCTGGCAGAAGAAAAACGAACATCGTTTTGATAATATTATGCTGAATACCAAAACCACAGCTGTTGAAGCTAAAGAAGATGGTATTTACGTGACATTTGAAGGCGCTAAAGCTCCGACACAGCCGCAACGCTATGATTTGGTTCTGGTTGCAGCAGGTCGTGCACCCAATGGCAAACTGATAGGCGCAGAAAACGCTGGAGTGGCCGTTACAGAACGCGGGTTTATTAATGTAGATAAGCAGATGCGTACTAATGTACCGCATATTTTTGCCATAGGTGATATTGTGGGTCAGCCGATGCTGGCGCATAAGGCTGTACATGAAGCCCATGTGGCTGCTGAAAATTGTGCCGGTCATCAGGCGTATTTTGATGCACGTGTTATCCCCGGAGTGGCTTATACCAATCCGGAAGTTGCATGGGTAGGCATGACAGAAGATCAGGCGAAAAAAGACGGGGTAAAAATCACTAAATCTGTATTCCCCTGGGCTGCTTCCGGCCGTGCTGTAGCCAATGGTTGCAGTGAGGGTGCAACTAAGCTGATTTTTGACGCCGACAGTGGACTGATAATCGGCGGTGCAATTGTTGGTCCGAGTGCTGGCGATATGATTGGTGAAATCTGTCTGGCTATTGAAATGGGTTGTGATGCAGATGATATCGGTCGCACCATCCATCCTCATCCGACGCTGGGTGAATCAATAGGTATGGCGGCTGAAGTCGCTATGGGTACGTGTACTGATCTGCCACCACAGCGTAAAAAGTAAGAACTAAAATTCTTATGTCACAAGCTGTCCGATTTTTCCGGACAGCTTTTTTATTGGAAAAAGGGTAAATTCGGAAACAATTGATTAAATCAGCTGGTTAAATTGAATAATATTTGCAAAAAAATATCAGTATCTGATACGTAAGTTACATTTAGACATTCCAGTACTGCGCTTATTCAGCTATTATCAAAATAAATATGCTGATAAATCACTATCCGTGTATTGCTGTGAGCTTATATTTTTATTAATTAGTATGAGTGTAATTGAATGAATATGAACAGCAAAACCTCTTCTGGTATTGCCCCCTGGATTATAGGAGGGTTGGTACTGCTGGCAACCATCGGTCTATTTATAGGGCTAAAACCGATTTTAATGCCTTTTGCCGCAGCCGGAGTACTGGCCTATATTTTAAATCCGCTGGTAGTAAAACTGCATAGTCTTAAGATTTCCCGCTCGCTGGCAGCAATGTTGGTGATGTTTCTGGGACTGAGTGTTATTGTGATTTTGCTGCTGATTGTGATACCGATGCTGATTAATTTGCTGGACAGTATTTATGAGAAACTGCCTGCTTTTCTTGACTGGGTGCATCACAGTCTTGTTCCATGGCTTAATCAGACATTTCATATCCGTATCCGCTGGGATGCGGATTATATGTCCAAGTATGTAGCACAATGGATTCAAACTCATAATGCCAGTATTAAAGATGCCGCTTCAAAAGTTTTACCTGTAGTATGGCAGCATAGCAGTGGTATGGTAGAGTGGGTGACCAATCTGCTGTTACTGCCTTTTCTTTTATATTATTTTCTGCTGGACTGGAATCGCTGGACCTCCGGTATCCGTCATCTGATTCCGCGCCGTGCCTTACCTACTTATAATCGTATCGCTACCAATATGGATACGGTATTGGGCGAATTCCTTCGCGGCGAATTGCTGGTAATGGTAATTATGGGCATGGTTTATGGTCTGGGGCTGGCATTGGTAGGGCTGGAATCCGGATTTGCCATAGGTATGGTTGCCGGTTTACTGGTGTTTGTGCCTTATCTGGGTGCTTTTACCGGTTTGCTGCTGGCCACGCTGGCAGCATTGTTGCAGTTTGATGGCTGGACAGGACTATTACTTGTCTGGGGTGTATTTGCCATTGGTCAGTTTCTGGAAAGTTTCTTTGTCACTCCGAAAATTGTGGGCGACAGAATTGGTCTGTCGCCGTTCTGGGTTATTTTCTCATTGATGGCATTCGGGCAGTTACTTGGTTTTGTCGGTATGCTGCTGGCGTTACCACTGGCTGCTATATGTCTGGTATTGATTCGGGAAGGAACTCAGGCGTACTGGAGAAGTGAGTATTTCCGCAAATTGCCGGAAAATAGCATAATCAAGGATGAAAAAACACAGCAGGACAGATAATCTTGGCTTCTTGTTTTTATATGTTGCCTGCTGAAAAAACAACACCGGTACTTGCATTTATGCTGTGAAGTCATTAAAATTCTGCGTTTCATAATTTGTATATGTATGTTAGGAGATATTGATGGCCAATAGTGCACAATCTCGTAAGCGCGCCCGTCAGGCACTGAAACAACGTGCCCATAACGCTAGCTTGCGTACCGCTTTTCGCACTGCGGTTAAAAAAGTATTGAAAGCCGTTGAAGCTGGTGACAAAGCAGCTGCTCAGGTTACCTACAGCGAGAGCGTAAAAGTGATTGATCGCATTGCTGATAAAGGTGTTTTCCATAAAAATAAAGCTGCACGTCATAAAAGCCGTCTGGCTGCCAAAATCAAGGCTATGGCTGCTTAAGCTGATTTTTGTCATTGCATGAGACGATTCTCATGATTGCTATTATCACAAGGCTGTTCCCATTGTGGGCAGCCTTATGTTCTATCTTTGCCTATTATAATCCTGCCGTTTTTATTCCTCTGAAATCTCATATCTCTGAAATGCTGATGCTGGTGATGCTATCCATGGGCATGACGCTGAGAATTGAGGATTTTACCCGGGTATTGAAGCGGCCGGCGCCTATTGCGGCAGGTATTGGTCTGCATTATCTGATTATGCCACTGGCCGCATGGCTGATTGCCAGATTGCTGAACATGTCGCCAGAATTGCAGGCAGGAATGGTGCTGGTAGGGTGTGTGGCCAGTGGTACTGCTTCGAATGTGATGGTGTTTTTATCCAAAGGTGATGTTGCACTGTCTGTCACAATCAGTGCCTTGTCTACTGTAGTGGGCATTTTTGCTACACCACTATTGGCAAAACTTTATATAGCAGCATCAATTGAAGTACCTGTCGTCAATATGCTCAGGGAAATTTTGCTGATTGTTGCCTTACCTATTGCTATAGGGGTAAGCATTAATTATTTTGCGCCGAAACTGGTAAAAAAAATTATACCTTCACTGCCACTGCTAACGATGTGTATGATTATTATTGTGCTATCAACTGTGGTGTCATTAAGCAGCGATAAAATCGGAATAAAGACGGTAATTGTTGTTATTGGTGTGATTTTGCATAATGCTTTAGGGCTGATTGGCGGTTACTGGGGTGGACGGTTGTTTGGTTTTGATAAATCCATCTGTCGCACACTGGCTCTGGAAGTAGGGATGCAGAATTCTGGTCTGGCAGCAGTATTGGGATCTAACTTTTTTGGTTCGATGGCTGCTTTACCGGGCGCAATATTTTCATTATGGCATAATATTTCCGGTTCATTTCTCGCCAGCTACTGGTCGGGAAAGCCTACAGGTACAAGTAACGACCATGTGAAACGTGAAGATGTTAGTTTACATTAATTAATTTGATATACCAAAAAGCCCGGTTATTAGTCTGGGCTTTTTTTATTGAATAATGCTTTGCTGAATTAAATGTACAGGTATTGATTTTGTATATATACGAAATTTTGTATTTTCAGGATGTGCTGTCAACACCTGACATTATAATCAGTATTCATCTTCGTCAGGCAGCGAAGTATCAGCCCACGCCTGACGGATAGCTGAGTGAATAATATCCATACTAAAACCGCGGTAAGCAAGAAAATGCATACATTTATGTTTTTCTTTTAAGTCAGCGGGAGGCTGGCGATATTTTTTTTGCAAAACAGCTATAGCATTATTTGTCTGTTGTTCTCTGTCCGGTAAATAATCTGCAATCAGAGCTGCATCAACACCTTTTTGCTTCAGGCTTTGCTCTAAACGCAGATTACCATGCAGCCGGCTTTTACTATTGATATAAGTTTCCGTATATCGCTCATCTGACTGCCAGTGCTTTTGTGCCAGTTCATCCAGTAATGCTTCAAGATTGTCGTTTTCATCTGCATAAGGATGCAGCTTACGTGCCAGCTCAGCTCTGCTGATTTCCCGCCGTGCCAGTAGAGTAATGGCACGGGCACGTAAACTGATTTTTTGCTTCATGCGCGGATTTCGCTGTTAGCATGATGACGTATGCCATCATCAATCTGAGGCAGATGATCAACAATAATATCCGGTTTAGTCTGTGTGTTTTTTGCCAGCTGTGCCATATCTGCATAACCCCATGTGACGCCACAGCTTAAAGCTCCGGCTGCTTTAGCTGCCAGAATATCATTAGCAGAGTCACCAACCATCAGTAAATTGCCGACGGGTACGCCTAATACTTCTGCTGTGTGCAATAAAGGCATAGGAGAGGGTTTTTTTTCAGCCAGTGTATCACCACCCACAACCAAACTGAATGAATCAGCCAATCCAAGCTCACATAATAATTCCACTGCCAGAATTTCATTTTTATTTGTGATTACTGCTAAAGGCAAACCACGGGCACGGAATAATGCCAGTGCGGTTTCTACTTCAGGATAGGGGCGGGTGTGGACACTTAAATGAGTACGGTAATAGGAAATAAAAGCAGTAAATCCCTGTGTCCAGATTGTTTCATCCACCAGACCGTCCCGATTACCACTGAGAGCCCGGTGTACAAGGCTGGATAAACCGTCACCTACATAGGTAGTCAGTTCAGATTCTGGCAATGATGGCAGTCCTAGTTCCGCGCGCATATGATTGGCAGCAGCACATAAATCGGCGATTGAATCGACCAGGGTACCATCCAGATCGAATGCTATGGCATGAATATCATTCCATTTCATGATTGGCTTATTGATTGGGTAAAAGACATGCTTATTTTATCATGTTCAAATAACCAGTAAGGCTGCCGGTAGCAGTATATTTACTCTGTTTAGCAATCTGGTATTATTTAGGTTCAGACATAGCCGGATAAAACTACAGACAATTAATCCAATTGCAGTTAGTTTATAACTGGCTGAATGGGATCACGGCTGAATATATAAGCTATATGCTGTTTAAACTTTGTACCGGCATGCAGAATATTATTCGGAAATGCATGGTGATTCGGAGCATCTGTATAGCCTTGCGGTTCAAAACAGATTGCTGCAAATGGCAGAAGTGATTTACGTGCCGGTATCTGCTGCTCAGGCAGATTTTGGGCATTATAGACCACCATTACAGGCGCATCTGTTTTTACCGCCATGGACAAACCGGTATCCGGAGCACTTAAGCGCGCAACAATGTTGTTTGTTGAATTTGGAGGTAATACATAGGCCGTATCAATAATGCTGCTGCCTATGGGACGTGCTGAATGGAAATCAAGCGTTGCCGGTGCTTTATGAATATCACCAGTTGGTATCATTTCTTTATCAGTCACGATGACTTCTTGTGGTAACAGCCATAACTGATGTTCGCTGATCGTGCTTTCTCTCAGAGCCAGATTAAAATAACTATGCTGAGTCAGATTAATTAAAGTATCACGATCTGATTCAGCGCTGAAATCAATATTCAGTTCGTTATTTACTGTCAGGGTATAGCATACCTGTACATTCAGGTTACCCGGATAGCCTTCTTCACCATCGGCACTAAAAAGCTGCATGGTAACCGAAGCGCAATGTTCATCATTGTGGGTAGCACATACTTTCCACCACTTCTGATCAAAACCAGTATATCCGCCATGCATATGATGTTCTCCCTGATTAGCAGTCAGATGGAGCAGTTCATGGTTAAGCGGTGCATGGGCAAAGCTGATGCGTCCGGCATGCCGTCCGATTACAGCGCCCAGATGGGGATTGCTGGCACGATAACTGGTGCTGGCATAATCCTCAGCATTATTGAAACCCAGAACACATTGCACAGGATTGCAATCTCTGTCAGGCATGATGATCGAGGTAACTATGGCACCGAAATCCATAACAGATACCTGCATCCCCTGACTGTTTGTCAGTGTCCACAATGTGGCACTTTCACCGTCTACCAAACCGAATGGCTGAGTACTAATCGTACATAATGAATGTTCATTTGATTTCATTCTGTCCGGCCTCTTCATCAAGATTATGTAAGAACGCCAGTTTTTCGGCGATTTTAATTTCCAGCCCGCGAGCTACCGGCTGATAGAATGCCGGTTCATCCATCCCTTCAGGCATGTAGGTTTCTCCGGCTGCATAGGCATTAGGTTCATCATGGGCATAGCGGTATTCACGCCCGTAGCCCAGCTCTTTCATTAACTTAGTCGGTGCATTGCGTAAATGAACCGGTACTTCATTAGACGGGTGTTTTTTGACAAAAGCACAGGCTTCGTTATACGCAAGATAACCGGCATTGCTTTTTGCTGCACACGCCAGATACAGTACTGCCTGCGCCAGAGCCAGTTCCCCTTCAGGGCTGCCAAGTCGTTCAAAAGTCTGCGCTGCATCATTGGCTATTTGCATCGCTCTTGGATCAGCCAGACCAATATCTTCCCATGCCATACGGATTATACGTCTTGCCAGATAGCGGGGATCAGCACCACCATCCAGCATCCGGGTAAACCAGTACAAAGCGGCATTCGGATGAGATCCGCGTACTGATTTATGCAGTGCAGAAATCTGTTCGTAGAAGCTGTCGCCGCCTTTATCAAAACGGCGTAATTGCGTGCCAAGACTGCCGGCAGTTAACTCTGCGCTGATTTCAGTTTGCTGCTGTGCTTGTGCGGTATGGATCAGTTGTTCGAGTAAATTCAGAAAACGCCGGCCATCACCATCAGCGCTGTTAAGGATTAATGTCTGTGCATCCGAACTGATACTGAATGATTGAAACTCAGGCAGGCTGAAAACTTTATTTTGCAATTGTTTCAGTTCTTCAATGCTGAGTGAGTGCAGGGTATACACCTGTGATCGGCTTAGCAGTGCCGGATTAACCTCAAAAGAAGGATTTTCTGTTGTAGCGCCTATAAAAGTAAATAAGCCGTTTTCGACATAAGGTAAAAATGCATCCTGCTGTGATTTATTAAAGCGATGTACTTCATCGACAAAAAGTATGGTGCGTTGTCCCTGTTGTAAAGCCATCTGAGCTTTTTCAACCGCAGTACGGATTTCTTTTACTCCGGAAAAAACCGCTGATAAAGGAATAAACAGAGCATTAAAGCTTTGTGCCAGAATCCGTGCCAGAGTGGTTTTACCCACGCCGGGAGGACCCCATAACAGCATGGAATGCAGATGTCCGGTTTCTACAGCAACACGCAGAGGTTTACCGGCACCAATCAGGTGTTGCTGCCCGATTACTTCGTTCAGATTTTTCGGGCGTAACTGTTCTGCCAGTGGTGGTAAAGGTTTCTGATTAAATAAATCCATAACGTGTCATTCAGTACACGATAATTCGTGTAATATATTGTACCTGATTATGTAAACTTTGCAGGGCTGATAACCATTGGATTATAGGTATAATCAGTATGGTTATATATTGTATAAATAAGAAAAGTTGTATTCTAGACTTAAATTTAATCCAGCTGAAGAAATTATATGAGTAAAATATTGTTTTTTCTGGTTTTTATAGTTGTAGTGATAGGGGCTTATATAAATTATGACAGAAAATCAGAATACGGGCTGATATCTGGTATTGGCAGATATATGATCGATCAGGAATGTCAGCGTCAGTTTGGTCAATCGGTAAATAAACAGTTGACAGAATTATTTATCATCAAAAGAATCAGTCAAAAGGATTGTAACTGTATTGCAGTACATGCAAGTCGAAAACTCAGTATTAAAGAAATTGCAAAAATGGTCGATCCGCAGGTTCGTCAGCAAAGAGTGCGTGAATTTACTGTATCTCAGGCCAGAGTATGCAGGATAAGATTCCAGCGTTATTAACTATAGCTCAAATATGATTAAATCATACGGGAGAAACAATGAAATACATTAGTACCAGAGGGCAGACCGCGCCAAAAAGTTTTAGTCAGGCATTAATGGCAGGTCTGGCAGATGACGGTGGTTTATTATTACCACAAAGCTATCCGCATATTGATACATTTACTCTTCATGAGTGGCGGTCATTAAGTTATGCTGAACTAGCTATGCAGATTATCAGTCTGTTTGCTACTGATATTCCTAAAGCAGATTTACAGAAGATAGTTAATAAGACATATACAAAAGAAATATTCGGAAGTAATGAGATTACTCCGGTCAGAACTTTGCATGATGGAATTCTGATTGAAGGACTTTCAAATGGTCCGACGCTGGCATTTAAAGATATGGCCATGCAATTATTGGGTAATTTGTTTGAGTATGTGCTGGAACGTGAAAACCGCTTTCTGAATATTATCGGCGCCACCAGTGGCGATACCGGTTCTGCTGCTGAGTATGCTCTGCGCGGCAAAAAGCGGGTAAATGTATTTATGTTGTCTCCATATGGAAAAATGAGTGATTTCCAGCGTGCTCAGATGTATAGCCTGAAAGACAGTAACATTTTTAATATTGCTGTTAAAGGCATGTTCGATGATTGCCAGGATATTGTAAAAGCGCTGCAGAATGATCATGCTTTTAAGGCACACTATCATTTAAGTACAGTTAATTCTATCAACTGGGGGCGTATTGTTGCGCAGGTGGTGTATTACTTTAAGGGCTATTTTGCAGCTACCAGCACAAATGAACAGAAAGTTTCATTCTGCGTACCCAGTGGTAATTTTGGTAATGTGCTCGCAGGACATATTGCCCGAAGCATGGGTCTGCCTATTCATCGTCTGATTGTTGCTACAAATGAAAATGATGTGTTGAATGAATTTTTCAATACCGGCCATTATCGTCCCCGTGATGCGGCACATACATTTGTTACTTCAAGCCCGTCTATGGATATTTCCAAGGCTTCCAATTTTGAACGCTTTGTTTATGATTTGCTTGACCATGATGGTTCCCATGTGCAAAAACTCTGGCAGCAAGTTGCAGCTGGTGAGGGATTTGATTTAAGCCATATGCTGAATAAAATTCAGCATCAGTATGGTTTTGCTGCTGGTAAAAGTACTCATGCTGATCGTTTGCAAACCATTGCTCAGGTGTATCGGGAAGACAATGAACTGATTGATCCGCATACAGCAGATGGTGTGAAGGTAGCGCGACAGTTGCGCGAAGCCGGCGAAATCATTGTGTGTCTGGAAACTGCTCTGGCAGCTAAATTTGCACAGACCATTCATGAGGCAGTCGGAAGTGATGTAACCATACCGCGCCCGGATAATTTAGACGGATTGGAAGATTTACCACAGCATGTTACCGTGATGGATAATGATGCAGCTGCGGTTAAACGGTTTGTGGAGACACAATTGGATAAATAAAAGTAGACGTAAGCGTTTTTAAATATTAAAGGCCGGCATGGTTATGCCGGCCTTAGTTTTTCAGGTTAGAAATTATCCGGATTTTCCAGTTTATCTACTTTCTGTTTTAATTCTTCAGGAGTCAGCGCAATTTCTTCACTTGGATTAGCGGCTGCAGTGGCTACTGCAACAGGATTATAGACAGAAATGTATTCTGACCCGTCAGAACGATCCTCAATGGTGTACATCACTCCGCTGCGGTTGAAACGGTGGCACTGGCGCTGATACCAGCCCCTGAACCCGGTTTTAGGTTCATTCGGGTTGTAATAGAATGCATTGAGTATTTCCGGTAAGCCAAGGCCGCATACCACACCGGAAAGCAATACACAGATAAATGTATAACCAACCAGAATATCGCTGTATTTAGCCAATGCCGGCATATTGGCTACAGCCAGTATCAGGGCGAGAGAGATACCACCGCGTACACCGCCCCAGGACAAAATGGTAAGGCTGCCATGGTAGCTTTTCTTATATACTTTCGGGAACAACATAAATGCCAGTATGTTTCCGGCAAAACGGCTCAAATGCAGTAATACGAAAGCTACAATACCGCCGATAACCAGTGTTTTGCTCATATCAACGATAAAGAGTTCCAGACCGATTAAGGTAAACAGAAATGAATTGATGATGCCTTCTACGGCGTGCCAGAAGTTATTAACATCATCTATTTCTTTTTTCTGTAAAACTTCCTGCCATTTATTTCCAACGATCAAACCGCCGACTACACAGGCAATCGGGCCGGACGCATGAGCGAAATAAGCCACCAGATAAGAACCGGAAGCCAGCAAAGCTGTTGTCAGAATCAGTGATTCATTTTCATGTTTGCCATGCAACAGGCGCAATGCGCCAATGCCGAAAATAAACCCGATAATAACGGCAACAACAATTTCATAGAAGAAATTTTCAATAACACCTAAAGGCGATACGTGCTGACCATTAATCAGGGTAAGAATGGTCATGAATACTACGATACACATGGCATCATTGAATAATGATTCACCTTCTAGTTTAACCATTAAATGGCGCGGGGTACGTACTGAGCTCAGTACGCCTTTAATACCGATAGGGTCTGTTGCACCCAGAGCAGAGCCCAGTAACAGCAGAACCAGCAGAGGAACATGATCGCCAACCAGAAACTGAAACCCATATAGCAGACCGCCAAACAGCACTGAACACAGCAATAATCCCAGAGTGGCCAGAATCAGAATTTGTCTCCAGTAACGCTTTAAATCAGAGATCTTAAATTTAAGAGCAGAGGAGGTCAGGATAAAGCAGATTACGCCGTTTACCAGAAAATCATAAAAATTAATATGACTTACGGCTGCCTTTAACGCCATGATATCTACATGGATAAAATGATTGCGTCCGAATAAATTCATGCCCCATTGCAGTGCAAATACCAAAATCGCAGAAACAATCGGTACGCCAATGGCCTGCGGCATGTCAAATAAGCGTTTATTTAATAATGTGGTGACAATAGACAGTGAAAAAATAACCGTTATTGCCTGTAAAAAAAGTACACTACCCATGCAAACAGTTTTCCTTTATTTAAGTATTGTAATAAGTTGCTGATGAATCGAATCTGTCGCAGTTTGTAGCAGGTTCCCCTTGAATCAAAACTTGCAATAATAACTTACGAATCAAATTCATCCAGTAAATCAGGTGCTGGAATAAAATAGAGACTGCCGCTTACCGGTGTACTGAAATCCAGCAGACGGTCTACGTGACCTTCGTCATTTCCGGTAAACATATGCTGCAGCATTTGGCGTGTTACTGCAAATGAACGTGCATAACCGATAAAAAACGTACCGTACTCATTTTTTGACGGATGAGCAAATGCTACATTGGCACGAATAATTTTCAGTTCATTGCCTTGTGCATCATAAGCCTTACTCACGTTACTATGTGCAGATTTCGGCTTTTCTTCATCAGAAAGCTCAATGTCATTAAAACGGCGTCGGCCAATGACTTTTTCCTGTTCTTCTACTGATAATTGCCGCCATGCCTGCATGTTATGCAGATATTTCTGAGTAAAAGCATAACTGCCGTTGCGGAATAACGGATCTTCATCACCCACCAGAGCATATTCTGCTTTGGATACATCTTCCGGATTTTCGGTACCGTCAACGAAACCGATGATAGCGCGACCATCCAGATAACGGAAACCACTTACTTCATCAATGGAATAAGTCGCATCAGCCAGTAATTCATCAATCATTGCGGCCATTTCATAACAAATGTCCTGACGATCGGCACGGATATGAAAGAAAAGATCGCCTGCTGTCGCTACGGCAGTATGTTTTTCGCCTTTAATAGCAGTAAAAGGAACCAGTTCCTTAGGCTTTGGTTTACCCGGCCGCAGCTTGTCCCATGCTTCCGAACCAATCCCCATTAATGCATTAAAATTTTCATCATGAAACCGGCCATGCATGCTGCGTACTAACGCTGAAAAACCAGTAATAAATTCGAGTACCTTGGTAATCGCTGCCTGATTATTCTGTATCCCTAACGTAATAAATAAAGCACTTTTACCCGGATAAGCTAATACTGAAGGTGTTCTGTATATTGTCATTAATAAATACTTTCCTAAACCATTATTATAATGAAATCAACGTACGTTATTAAGTAAAAACTGACATGAATTTAGATATTTTTAACCATGTCATAAAAAATCGCCTGTAAATACGTTCAGCACTGTAAAACCGAACCGAGTAATAAATCCGGCTTTTCTCACTGCCTGTTTTAGTAACGCAATTAATAAATGGGGATACTTATACATAAGATATGAAAATTATCGATAAAATATGATAATTATAACCTAAAAGCGTATAAAAGCTTTTATTTGCTGATATTTTTCCGCTAGTATAGATTGCTTACTATTATTTACTATTACCCTGAGAAAGCAATGCATCACTCATTTCCATTGGTTGAAACCATCGTAGGTGGTTTATTTTTCGCCTTTGTGCTCGGTTATATTGCACATAAGCTGCGTATGCCCCCGCTGGTCGGCTATTTGCTGGCCGGCATAATTGTCGGACCGTATACCAAAGGATTTACTGCTGATATGCATTTATCACAGCAATTGGCCGAACTGGGCGTGATTTTGCTGATGTTTGGGGTGGGGCTGCATTTTTCTATTCGCGATTTACTTGCGGTTAAGCGGGTAGCAATACCAGGCGCACTTATCCAGATTATTCTGGCTACTTTACTTGGCTGGCTGCTTGCTTATCTGGCTGGCTGGACTACAGGTGCCGGTATCGTCTTCGGATTGGCTCTATCTTGTGCTTCAACTGTTGTCTTAATAGCGGCTTTACAGCGCTGGCATTTGGGGGATTCTACACAGGGGCGAATTGCCACCGGCTGGCTGATTGTTGAAGATATTGCCATGGTGTTTGTGCTGGTGATGATTCCGGCTCTGGCGCCGGTTTTATCAGGAGAGGGTGTTGTTTCCAGTGCAAATTTGCTTTATTTGCTGGGTAAAACCGGAGTACAAATCATTGCATTTATACTGGTTATGCTTTTTCTTGGTCGCAGAATAATTCCATGGTCTTTACAGCGTGTAGTGAGCACCGGAAGTCCTGAGTTGTTTCGTCTGGCTGTCATTGCTATTGCTTTAGGCTGTGCCATACTGGCCAATTATTTCTTCGGTGTTTCGTTTGCTCTAGGTGCTTTTTTTGCCGGAGCCATCATCAGCGAAACCAGTATGAATCACACTGCTGAAGAAGCATCCGGCGGCTTACGTGATTTTTTTACCGTACTGTTTTTTGTTTCAGTGGGTATGCTGTTTGATCCTAGTATTATTATCCGTAATCCATTATTACTCTTAGCCACTTTATTAGTGGTGGTAATAGGTAAAAGTGCGGGAGCATTTTTGATTGTGCGTGTATTCGGCTATCCGCCTCAAACTGCACTAACAATTGCTGTTGCGCTGGCTCAGATCGGTGAGTTTTCCTTCATGATTGCCAGTCTGGGCGCGGTATACAATATTTTGCCGCAATTAGCCAGTGATCTGATTCTGGGTAGTGCACTAATATCCATAATCTGTAATCCGTTTTTATTTGTCTGGCTGAACCGCTATCTGGAAAAACAGTCACAGCAAAAAACTTCTGCTATAACCATTATGTCCGAGAGTAATCGATTATCGGATAAACCTCATGCAAAAGTAGCTGCACCGATTAAGCCGGTTTCAATCTATTTTGTAGATGAAGATATGGCTATTGCTCCTGCGGTGAGCGATCATACAGTGTTGGTGGGTGCAGGCCCGGTCGGACAAGAAATAATCAGACATTTGCACGCACGTAATGAAACAGTCTATGTACAGGAAAATCGTTTAGAAGTTGTTACCGAGTTGCGTGCACGTCAGATACCCGTTGCCTATGGGCATGCATTATCAGATGGGATGCTGGACGCTGTATTTGTTGCTCAGGCTAAAAATCTGATTATTACTATTCAGAATAAAACTGAAGTGATATCAATTATAAAGGCTGCCATTGCACTTAATCCGCAACTGCACATAGTCACATTCAGCAGATATGAACAGGACAAACAGTTGTTTATTCAGGCAGGGGCAACCAAAGTTGTTGACAGTCAGCTCGTACTGGCCAATGAAATTATGCAAGCATTCGGACAGGTCTGAAAACTGGCATTGATTCCCATAGAAAAATATAATTTTTTTATTAGTTTTTAAAAATAATCCAGTATCCTGAGAATGATATTTTCTGAAACAGGCGTAAATCAATAATTATCTAATATTGGTTTGCGCCTGTTTTGGTTTAATTACTTATAGTATCGATGAATACTTCCAGTTGTTCACGGTTAGTAATTTTGCTGTCTATTTTGATATATATACTGTGTTCTTCAGGAATAATTAGTACCTGATGTACACCAGCCTGTTCAAGTAATTGTTCTCGGGCATTGTCAGGTAAAACACGACCCTGTTTCAGGATAATGCGCAGACTGGCCAAATAGGGTGGTTCGTGCATTGTCAGGCTCAGTAGAAGCCAGATAAAAGTTAATCCTGTGCCGAAGATAAAAACACTATGTGCACCGGTATGTGCAGCCAGCCAGCCTCCGATTGTTCCTCCGCAGGCTACGCCCAGAAACTGTCCGGTTGCATAGATGCCCATTGCAGTGCCTTTATAACCAGCCGGTGCTTCTTTACTTACCCATGAAGGCAAGAGTGCTTCCATCAGATTAAAAGCAATAAAGAATAATAAAACACCTGTGACAAGCGGCCAGAAAGAAATATTAGCCAGCCATAATACACTTTCAGCAATCAACAGTCCGGCAACACACAAGATAAACACTTGCTTCATTTGCCGTTTGCTTTCAGCGTAAATAATTGGTGGCAGAACAGTAATGAAAGCAATCAGCATCGTGTATAAATAAATCTGCCAATGTCTGGCTGCCGGAAAGCCTGCCTGTTCTAGTTGTATAGGCAGTGCAACAAAAGTCGACATAAGCAGAAAATGCATGCAGAAAATACCGATGTTCAGCTTAAACAGGGCAGGGTTGCGCAGTACAGTACCAAAACTGCCGCGTACAATGCCTGATTCACGGTTAAGTACATGAACAGTACTGTCGGGTACAAAAAACAATGTCAGGCCGATAGCAGCCAGTGCCAGTATCGCAATAACCCAGAATAATCCGTGTAAACCTATTGCATGTGTAATGATAGGGCCGCAGACCATGGCAATTGCAAAAGTGATACCAAAGCTAATACCAATAAAAGCCATGGCTTTGGTGCGGTTTTGTTCGCGCGTCAGGTCAGATAATAATGCCATTACAGCTGCTGCGATAGCACCACTGCCTTGTAATGCACGTCCCAGTATGATTCCCCAGATAGAGGATGTTAAAGCAGCAATAATGCTGCCCAGAGTGAAAATCAGCAAGCCGCCTACAATTAAAGGTTTACGCCCGAAACGGTCAGACCACAAACCAAAAGGAATTTGCAATATAGCCTGCATCAGACCATAAATTCCGATTGCCACTCCGATCAGGCTTTCACTTGCTCCCTCTAATTTCATACCGTAAGTAGTCAGAACAGGAAGAACCATAAACATGCCCAGCATGCGTAGCGAAAAAACTGCCCCTAACCCCCAAGTTGCACGCCTTTCGGCAAGATTCATGTGTGTATCGGTGTTGTTCTTGGAATTCATGTTTAATACTGCTTAAAAGAAAAACCTGCCTATTGTAAAAGAAACAAAGGCAGGTTGGGTTGGTTTGCGTATTGTTATATATTTATGTCACGGTATCAGCCAGCAAAGCTTAATACAGTTTGTGAGGCCGGAGTCATAAAATCTACCGACATCATTATGCTTAAGGTAGTGATAGCAATAATCGAAAACACAAACAGTTTGCGCGCCCATATACGATCATTATTCTGTGCTTTATAGCCAGATAATGCCATACACAGCCACCACACGCTTACAGCCGCAGCAACGACCAGATATTTGTAGCCGGCGTAGCCGCCTATTGACAGCATCAATGTTGCAAACATAAAGGCAATAATATAAAACGTGATATGGTGTTTTGCTACAGCAATGCCTTTTACTACCGGTAAAACCGGAATATTAGCCGCCTGATAATCCTTAAAGCGGTAAATCGCAATTGCATAGGAATGCGGCATCTGCCAGAGACTGAAAATCGCTAGCAGAATAAGTGCACCAGCATCAAAATTATTGCTTACAGCGCAATAACCGATTACTGGAGGTGCGGCACCCGACAGACTGCCAATTAAAGTTCCGTAAACTGAATGCCGTTTCATATAGAGACTGTAAATCCCTACATAAACCACAAAGCCCATTACAGATAACCACATGGCTAAGGGATTTGCGCCAAAATAAAGCACAATAAATCCGGCAATACCCAGTATCGTGGCCAGTGCAAATGTTACACGGGCAGATGCTAAGCCCCGCACAAGCACACGATTCTTAGTACGCTCCATTTTCGGATCAATATCACGGTCAATCAGATTATTAAACGCACAGCCGGAGGCTACTACCAAAGACACGCCCAGCAGGGTAAGGATTAGCAGGTAGCCGTTTATGCTGCCTTTTGACGCCAGCAAAAACCCGCCGACAACCGAAATCAGGTTGCCGACGATAATACCTGGTTTTGTTACTTGCAGGTATGGCTTAATCATGAACTGCCTTTAACCTAACACCATGTTTGCGTTGAGGCTCCACATAATCCAGATGGAAAGACCTACCAGCAATACAATCACAATAGCAGTGAAGATAAATGAAATCAGATTCCAGCGTTCTTCAGGGTTACTGCCCAGATGTAAAAAGCATACCAGCTGAACAATAAGCTGCAAAACGGCAGTAATGACAATCACAGCAAACAAAGTCTGTTTGTCAGCAGACTGATTCATTACCATCATAAATGGAATCAGAGTTAAAACTACAGACAGGATAAACCCGATAATGTAGTTTTTAGCACTGCCATGTTGTGGGATATGGTCTTGATGGTTTGACTGACTCATAACGCTACCCCCATCAGATATACAATTGAGAACACGCAAATCCACACGATGTCCAGAAAGTGCCAGAACAGGCTCAGGCAGTTGATGCGCATACGGTTAACACTGGTAAGACCGCGTGAAGCTACCTGAATCATCATTACAGCCATCCAGATTAAACCGGCAGTAACGTGCAGACCGTGGGTGCCGACCAGAGCAAAAAAGCCAGAAAGATAACCACTGCGGTCAGGACCCATACCACTTGTAATCAGGTGATGAAATTCATACAGTTCCATCCCGATGAAGCATGCACCGAATACAAAAGTAATCACCAGCCATAATAAAACCTGACTCTGATTATTGCGATTCATTGCCAGCACGGCAAAGCCGTAAGTAATGGAACTCAATAAAAGAGCAAAAGTTTCTACCAGCACAAAAGGCAGCTCGAAAATGTCTTTGCCGCTTGGACCACCTGCTGTGCCCGGCAGGAGCACGATATAGGTGGCAAACAGACAGGAGAACAAAATCAAGTCACTCATCAGGTAAATCCAGAACCCGAATACCTTCAGTGAACCGTTGTCGTGGTGAGCGTGCTCATGCGCACTACCGTGAATCAAGGTTTCAGTTGACATTATTTCAGTCCTGCTTTAGTTAATTCATTAAAACGTTTGCTTTCAATAGCTTCGATTTCAGCAACCGGAACGTAGTAATCCACATCCGTGTCAAAGCTCTTGACAATAATGCTGATAATCATGCCGGCAAAGCCAACGATAGCCATCCACCAGATATGCCAGATCAGGGCAAAGCCGCAAATCATTGAGAACACTGCAATCACCAGACCGGCAGCAGTATTTTTCGGCATATGAATTTCTTCATATTTGGCTGGTTTCTTGTAAGCAATACCTTTTTCTTTCTCATCCCAGAATGCATCACGGCTTTCAACCTGTGGCTGCACAGCGAAATTATAGAAAGGTACAGGGGAAGAAGTAGACCATTCCAGAGTACGACCATCCCACGGATCACCCGTAACATCAAGGTTTTCCTTACGATGCAGGCAGGAAACTACAACTTGAATCACCATGCATACTACACCCAGAGCGATAATGGCAGCACCACTGGCAGCAACGCACAGCAAATTATGGTAAGCCGGATCAATGTGCTGACTCAGACGGCGGGTCATACCCATGAAGCCCAGTGCATATAAAGGCATGAATGCTACAAAGAAGCCGATAAACCAGCACCAGAAAGCCCGTTTGCCCCATTTTTCATCCAGCTTAAAGCCGAATGCTTTCGGGAACCAGTAGTTAAGCGCTGCAAACAATCCAAACACTACACCACCGATAATGGTGTTATGGAAGTGAGCGACTAAGAACAGACTGCCATGCAGTACAAAGTCCGCACCCGGCACAGCAAGCAGTACACCGGTCATACCACCTACAGAGAATGTAATGATAAAGCCTACAGTCCACAGCATCGGTACATGGAAGGAAATACGACCTTCATACATAGTAAACAGCCAGTTGAAGATTTTTACCCCGGTCGGGATAGAAATAATCATGGTTGCGATACCGAAGAATGCGTTGACATTGGCACCTGAACCCATGGTAAAGAAGTGGTGCAGCCATACGATAAAAGACAATATGGTGATACACACAGTTGCCCATACCATTGAAGTATAGCCAAACATGGTCTTGCGTGAGAATGTAGCTGTAACTTCTGAATACACACCAAAGATTGGCAGTATCAGAATATATACTTCCGGATGACCCCATGCCCAGATCAGGTTGATGTACATCATCATGTTACCGCCCAGTTCATTAGTAAAGAAGTGGGTGCCGAGGTAACGGTCTAATGTCAGCATGGCAACAGAGGCTGTCAGGATAGGGAAGGAAGTCAGAATCAGAATATTGCTACAGAAAGATGCCCAGCAGAAAATAGGCATTTTCATCATAGTCATGCCCGGTGCACGCATTTTCAGGATAGTAGCAATAAAGTTAACAGCACTAACCGTTGTCCCGATACCTGATATCTGCAAACTCCATATCCAGTAATCAACACCTACCCCCGGACTGAATTCCAGACCAGACAGCGGCGGATAGGACAACCAGCCGGTTTGTGCAAATTCACCGATTCCCAGTGATAAGTTAACCAGTACCACACTTACAGCAGTAAACCAGAAACCCAGATTATTCAGGAATGGGTAGGCCACATCGCGCGCACCCAGTTGCAGCGGGATGACAAAGTTCATCAGGCCGATTACAAAAGGCATGGCAACAAAGAAAATCATGATTACACCGTGAGCGGTGAAAATCTGATCGTAGTGATGTGGTGGCAAAAAGCCGTCACTGGTACCTGATGAAGCTAAAACCTGCTGACTACGCATCATCACTGCATCGGCAAAACCACGAACCAGCATCACAATAGCGACAATGATATACATGATACCGATGCGTTTGTGGTCAACTGTAGTAAACCATTCTTTCCACAGATAGCCCCATTTATGAAAATACGTAATTGCACCTACCAGCGCCAGACCAATGACGATGATAGCTGTAATCGTTACCATGACAATCGGTTCATGGAACGGTATCGCATCTAAAGATAATTTTCCGAACATTGTTTATTTCCTCGCAAGCTTACTCAGCACTGCTGGCTGCACTGGCCTGTAGAGCAGCAGGCATATTGTGATTGGCAAATTTAGCAATCACGTTGCCGTACAAACTCGGATTTGCGCTGGAGAAATATTCCACTTTATGGAATTGACTAGGCGCAGCCAGTTTGTTGAATGAAGCCATGTCATTAAGTGTATTGGGCGACTGTTTCACCTTATCCACCCACTGATTGAAGCTGGCTTCATCCGGTGTCGCAATGGCAGTAAATTTCATGCCAGAGAAACCGGCACCGCTGTAGCTGGATGAAATACCTTTGTATTCACCTGCTGTATCAGCAACCAGATGTAATTTGGTTTGCATACCAGCCATAGCATAAATCTGGCTACCCAGCTGCGGAATAAAGAATGAATTCATCACTGTATTGGAAGTGATTCTGAATTCCACCGGGGTATCTTTCGGAAAAGCAATTTCATTAACAGTGGCAATACCCTGTTCAGGATAAATAAACAGCCATTTCCAGTCTAATGAAATTACTTCGATTACCACCGGTTTTTTATCACTTTCCAGCGGACGATAGGGATCCAGAGAGTGAGTGGTTTTCCATGTGATTGTTCCCAGAATGAGAATAATCAGGATAGGAATACCCCAAACTACGGCTTCGAGTTTGTTGGAATGCGCCCATTTCGGTGAATATTTGGCATTACTACCCTCTCTGTATTTCAGAGAGAATAAAACTGCCATGATAATCACCGGAATTACGACTATCAACATCAAGCCTAAGGCTGTCAGTATCAGTGTGCGTTCTTCCTGACCTATATGGCCTTTAGGGTTTAGTAGAGCTGCATCACAGCCGCTTAAAAAAAGCGAACCGATCAGCATCGTCAATACTATCCCTGAGAGCTTACTTAATTTCATGTAACGACCTCAACATTACGGGAAACACGATTAACGTTTGTAAAAAACGGGTGCTACTATTTTAAGACAATGTAGCTGAACTGTATATTGCAGTATTCAACACATTATTAAAAAACATAGCGGAATAAATAAAAAATTTTTAAAATATTTTTTATTATTTATTATATAAAACAAATATGTATATTAAAAAAATTACTTTATATTTCTTTGTCGTGAAGATAAGAATACTGCTTTGATTTCCGATAAAATCCGTTTATTAACACATAAATGTCATCTTGAAAATTAGTTTAATATTTAAATTTATCATGAATAAACTTAAATTTTTATTAAATATAAAATGCTGATTTATATAGATAAATATAGGGTGTATGTTTTAAGAAAAAAACAGCAAGCTTTTTTTCTGAAAAAAAAGAAGATAAATGTTAAGATTATAAAAAGGTTAATCTGTATCAATTTTGTGTGAATTATTTTAAAAAATAATTTTTTTAAAATAATTTCAACAATAATTAAAAGCCAGATCGTCTAATTGTTGTATTTAAAATTTTGTATTATATGGTTTTTTATGAACTCGTTTTGAAATAAACAAATATTCGGGTGTTGTAAAGGTATCGACTGAAATAAAATATTGATTGATTTCTTTTTGCAACATGGTTTAAATAATATAACTAAAGTAAACAATCTAATTCAAATTAGATAATTATTATCTTTATTGTTTTTATGCTTATTTTCCTTACTTGTTAACATTTGAGTAAATGTTTAGCAATTTTCATACCATTTTGCATATTTTCTGTATTGAATTCATATTTATTGTAATTTCTCAAAATAATCATTAAGTGTTTTAACTATCTGATTATCTATATTGTTAATGATATTTGTATGATGGTATAGAAGAATCAGTGATCAAATTCAAAATAAATCAGCATGCATTCAAATATAAATATATAAATGCATCAGTTTGCTTTCATACCGGCTGGGTTGTTTGCAAACTGATGCATTCCTGATGGCTATATATCTTTTTATTCTAGCTATTTTGTTGTAATTGCTGTGCTGCTTCCAGTGCAAAATAGGTCAGAATACCGTCTGCTCCGGCTCGTTTGAATGCAAGCAGGCTTTCTAAGATTACTTTATCAGCTTCGAGCCAGCCATTACTGATGGCCGCCTGCAGCATAGCGTACTCACCAGATACCTGATAGGCGTATGTAGGAACACCAAATTCAACTTTAACCCGTCTGATTACATCCAAATAAGGCATACCCGGTTTAATCATTACCATATCGGCTCCTTCAGCTATATCAAGTGCTACTTCATGTAGCGCTTCATTGCTGTTAGCAGGATCCATCTGATAAGTATATTTATTACCTTTGCCCAGATTACCGGCACTGCCTACAGCACTGCGAAACGGACCGTAAAAAGCTGAAGCATATTTGGCAGCATAAGACATAATCCGAGTATGAATAAAACCATTTTCTTCCAGTGCTTCGCGGATAGCTCCGATACGTCCATCCATCATATCGCTTGGAGAAAGAATATCCGCACCGGCTGCGGAGTGTGAAAGTGATTGTTTGATAAGTGCTTCTATCGTTTCATCATTTTTAATATACCCATTTTTATCCGGCAGGCCATCTTGCCCGTGGGTTGTATAAGGATCAAGAGCCTGATCAGCCATTACACCCAGCTCAGGAAAACGGGATTTCAGAGCACGGATAGCACGCTGAATAATACCGTTTTCATCCCATGCCGCCCGTCCGTCAGCAGTTTTGCTATCAGGATTGGGAACACCAAATAAATCCAGAACCGGTACACCCAGTTTTAAAGCCTGTTCCGCAACTTTTAATAATTCATCAATAGATAAACGTTCTACACCAGGCATGCTGTCAACAGGCATACGACCAGTTTGTTCATGTACAAATACCGGCAAAATAAAATCATTGGCTGTCAGTATCGTTTCACGCATCATACGCCGTGAAAAATCATCATGTCGCATACGCCGCATACGTGTATTGGGCATAATTCGAGGAGGAAAGTTCATAATAATAATCCTGATTTTTAATAATTACAGCCAGCCACCTATAAGCTGGCTAAAATCACGGCCTGTAAAGCTTAGTGAAATTCGGATTGTTATTCTAAACCCTTTCAGGCAGGACTTCTAATGACATAATTTAGTAATGATTATTAATAAAAACTATTAAAGTTTGGTTTGTAATTAAAATTGTATTTTAAAGATATAATTAGGAAAAAGCATAATTGCTTTTAACATTTCTTGTGTTGGTATTTACTTAAAATTGATAAGCAGTAAATGTCTCAAATAAAGTCAGACTGAGTTAATTAATAGAATAATTTTTTTGCTGTTAAAAAAATTGATTTTCAATGAATTTAGCGTTCAATGCGATTATTTAGTGAAAATCAGGCTAAAACTTATACTCCACATAATAACGCCTATAACTAAGTCTAATATCTTCCATGAAAGATTTTGATTAAATAAAGGAGATAAAAATTTTGTACCATAGCCTAATGAAAAAAAGAACAGCCATGAGGCAAGCATAACTCCAAGTGTAAATAAATGAAGATTATCTTTGAATGATACCGATATCGAACCAACTAAAATCACTGTATCCAGATACACATGTGGATTTAACCATGTAAAAGCCAGACATACTCCTATAACTTTCATTAAGGAACTTTTATCAATCAGGCTTGGTTTCAGCGCTGAATTTTGATTCAATGCAGAATAAAAACTTCGTATGCCATAAATAAATAAAAAAGTAGCACCAAAATATTTAGCATAAATAATGATTTCCGGATAGCGGTTAAGTACTTTAGCAAATCCGGTTACCCCTAAATAAATCAGAATAGTATCTGATACTGAGCAGATCAGGCATACCCAGAAAATATATTGCTGCTTTAAACCTTGCTTTAAAACAAATGCATTTTGGGCACCAATGGCTATAATTAATGAAAAGCCAAGGCCTAGTCCTGATAGTAAAGCAAACATTGAATTTAACCTATTAACCTATTGAAATGTAAAATAATTAACGCAATTTCTATTACTTGTTATATTAAAGTATATTTATAACAAGTTTATTTTATTAATAATTCTGCTGAAAGCTTTATTAATTCAATAGATACGACGGTTTTTAAAATTATTCGGAAAATGTCTGGATAAAAATAGCTTAGATGAAATCCAGCTTAGGAATAATGATTTAGATTCATTTGAAAACAGGTTATTAAGTTTTATTCAGAGGGCTGACAACTGCGTACAAAGGCAGATGGTCGGAAAGTTTTTGCCATGGCAGACCTGTTAATGGTTTTGCTTCATGTATTTCCAGATGGCGGGTAAAGATTCTGTCGAGACTTAAAATAGGCAGGCGGGCTGGAAAAGTTTTCGGCGCATGGCGATAAGCATAAAATGCATCATGCAAATTTAATTTTAAGCCTAAAGTATTGTGGGAACGCTGGCGCCAGTCGTTGAAATCACCGGCTAAAATTAATGGATTGGCCGGATCTATTTCACTTTGGATATAGTCATAAATAGTCTGATACTGTTTTATTCGGTCTGGTTCACGTAAGTTTAAATGGGCACACAGGCATACCAATGGTCGTGTCCAGTGCGGGGGCTGAATTTCACAATGTAGCAGTCCGCGCTGCTCAAAACTGTTAACACTGATGTCCAGATTATGGCAGGTTACGATCGGTAGCTGACTTAAAATAGCATTACCATGATCACGAAATTTATAACGAGCATTGCGACCATAACTGACATTATAGGCTAGTTGTTCGCCGAGTACCTGGTAATGGGGTTTTTTGGGAAAATCCGGCATATTTTCTGCCCGTTTACTATTGATTCCTTGTACTTCCTGTAAAAACAGTATGTCTGGTGCCAGCTGATGCAGTGCTGCCGCCATTTGAGGAAGCTGTACTTTTTTATTAAGTGCTGACATGCCTTTATGTATGTTATAGGAGGCAATAGTAATTTTATTCATGAAAATGGCCGGTGATTTTAAATTACCAGTGTTGGGTTAGTTCCAGTATTGCTGAACGGTTTGATGGCGAAAATACTTTTTCCGCAGCCTGTTCAGGCGAACACCATATATAGTCTAAATGTTCGCGTGGTGACAGAAGAATAGGAGTTTCTGCTGTAATACACAGGGAAAAAATATGCTCGGTATTATGAGTAACTCCGGGAGCATAGCGATGACGCCAGTGCGGATAAATTTCGTAGATACTGGATTGCTGCCAGTTAAGAATATCATTGCTGTAAATGCCGGTTTCTTCTGCCAGTTCTCGTTTTGCAGTCTGCTCAATTGTTTCTCCCGGTTCCAGACTGCCGGTTACAGATTGCCAGAAACCCGGCTTATCTGCGCGTTCCAGTAGCAGTATCTGCCGGTTGTTATTATAAATAACAACCAGTACAGATACAGGTTGTTTATATGGTTTATTGCTGATCATGATGCTGTTGATGAGCTGAGCGATAAGATGAAACGCTTAATGCTGTGGGTAAAGGCTCCGGATAAGCTGAAGCAGTTTCTGTTTTTACTGAACTGGTTATGGTATCGCAGGCAATCGGATCTGCTTTATCATTGAGAATACGTATTTCCTGTTGCGGAAATGGAAATTCTATACCAACTTCTTTAAAACGATTCCAGATTTCCAGCAAAATTGCAGAATTGATACTTAGAAAACCATTTTCCGGATCACGAATCCAGTAATTAACATACAGATTAATGCCGGAATCAGCAAAGCCGGTAACATAACTGTTTGGTTTAGGATCATCGCATACTCTTGCCTGTTTGGCTGCTGCCTCTTTTAGTATTTCCAGAGCCTGAGGCAGATCAGTATTGTAGGCTACCTGTAAGGTCAGGTTGTTGGACATGATTTTACTGGAATAAGAGTCATTGATAACTGTATTGGAAACAAAAGTATCATTCGGAATCAGGGCTTCTGAGCCGTCACTGCTGCGTAGTACTACAAAGCGGGCAGTTATCTTGGTTACATAGCCGGTGAAATTATTAATATTCAGTCTGTCACCAGGACGCACGGAATGGTCTGCCAGAATGATAAAACCGGATACATAGTTGCTGGCAATTTTCTGTAAGCCCAAGCCAAGACCAACACCCAGAGCACCACCAAAAACAGAGAGAATAGTTAAGTTAATTCCTACCATTGGCAGGGCAATCAGTACGGCAACTACAACCAGTAATGTTTTGACAATTTTTACCAGTACATAACGCAGATTGACGTCGAGTTTTTCTGCTTTAAGAATGCGTCTTTCGGTAAATCGGGACAGCCACATGGCAATAATGATGGCAATCCCGACAATAATACTGCCGGTAATGACGGTATACAGGCTCAGACTGGTTGAGCCTATGGGCAGAGCCAGTGACTTGAGCAGGCGGACAATAAAGGTATCCAGACTGGTGAGCCATAGAATAAAACATACCCATAGGAATGTGGATAGTGAGCGCTCATAATGCTCATTAAAACGGTTATTCGGGATTGCGTTGTGCAATACGGCCATAATGATGCGAATCATCAGTAACCAGCGCGCGGTAAATGTGGTTATTTGCAGCCATAATACTGATTCGCCTGTACTGGCCCTCCAGATAATCATTGCGATAATAGTGCAGATAAATAGCAATACAGGCCATAGCAGGCGTGTAAACAGGTGGTACAGAAACGGAAATTTAATGTTGTTCTGGTTTTCAGTACGTTTGGATATGGCCGACAGCATTTGCAGGCTGAGCCAATAAGTACCAATCATAATCACCACTGCACAGGCCAGTTCCAGCCAGCCGGTAGTGGTTTTTAAACTATGTACTATCAGGCGTGCCAGAAATTCTTTGCGGGCAAACATGGAGTCAAAGTAGTTATTCATGGTAGGGCAAAGAAAAAATTTTAAAATTGACCTAATAGTAGGCGTTTTAATAGGTTTCTGTAAACTGTCGTTATTAAAATTATCAAATATAGATAACTAAGCTGTGCATATGATAGTGGTGAATAATACTTCTAAGAATGATGGTTTATTTAAAATTGTTCATAAAAACATATTTTTGTTGTGATTTTAATAAATCAGCTTAAGCAGGCAACTTATTATTTGATTCTGAATACAAAGATGCTTATAATAATCGGTTTTCCAACCTTGCCCTTTGCACTTTCGCATGGTAAAGGGATCGATTAGCCACAAGGAGTACTCATGCGTCATTATGAAATCGTGTTCATTGTCCATCCGGATCAAAGCGAACAGGTCGGTGCTATGGTTGAACGTTACAAAACCATGATTACCGAAGCTAACGGTAAAATTCACCGTCTAGAAGACTGGGGCCGCCGTCAGCTGGCTTACCCGATCAATAAAATTCATAAAGCACACTACGTGTTAATGAATATTGAAACCACACCTGAAGTGATTGACGAAATTGAAACAGCATTCCGCTTTAATGATGCTGTATTGCGTCATCTGACTGTAAAAATGGACGCAGCAGTAACTGAAGCTTCTCCAATGATGAAAGACGAGAAGTCTAAAAATCTGTTAGCCGGTAACAGCACTGAAACTGCTTCAGAAGAAGCAGCTGAAGCCTGATTAATTTACTGAGGCCGGTTTGCTGAATCAAATATGCCTGTGTGCACAGATTAAAAGTCTGGACAATTTACGCTATACGCCAGCCGGTTTGCCGGTTCTGACCATGTGGCTTACCCATGAGTCATGGCAAACGGAACTGCAGCAGCAGTATCTGGCAAAAGTGGAAATTCAGGCGAAAGCACTGGGCAATTTGGCTGAAAACTGGTCGTATCAGCCGGGAAATATGGTCGAAGTCAGCGGATTTCTCAGCCAGAAAGGTATATACCACTCCCGTCCGGTACTGCATATCCAACAAATTCGTGAATATAAAGGTTAAACGACATGGCTCGTCAATCATTCAAACGTAGAAAATTTTGCCGCTTTACTGCGGAAGGTATCAAACAAGTAGACTATAAAGCAGTTGATTTGTTAAAAGATTTTATTACTGAAAATGGTAAAATCATTCCGGCACGCATTACCGGAACCAAAGCACATTACCAGCGTCAGCTGTCTACAGCGGTAAAACGTGCCCGTTTTCTGGCTTTGCTGCCTTACACCGATCAACATAAATAATAAGGAAGAGTTATTATGCAGATTATTTTGTTAGAAAAAGTCGGTGGCCTGGGCAATCTGGGTGATCTGGTTAATGTAAAAAATGGCTATGCCCGTAACTTTTTGATTCCTCAGGGTAAGGCTCAGCGTGCTAATGCTGCCAATCTGGCTGCATTTGAAGAAAAACGTGCTGAATATGAAGCACATCAGGCTGCTGTTCTTGCTGATGCTGAAGCACGTAAACTGAAACTGGATGGTCAGAACATCAGTGTAGCGCAAAAAGCTGGTGTTGATGGTCGTCTGTTTGGTTCTGTAACGACTCATGATATTGCAGAAGCTATTAAAACTGCTATTGGTGTTGAAGTAGTTAAAGCTAATGTGCGTTTGCCTAATGGTCCTTTGAAAGCCATTGGTGAATATGAAATCGAAGTAGCTCTGCACAGTGATGCTGTTGCTGCTATCACAGTAACTGTTGTAGCTGCTGCAGAATAAATATAACTGACACACATCAGGAAAGCGTAAGCTGTTCGGGTTAATCCGGACAGCTTTTTTGTTATTGATGGTAAAATTAGTTTAAACTGTGCATGAAGCATATGCTAGGAACCATAATAATGAAATTAGTCAGGATGATAAGTGCAGCTTTGTTTCTGTCTGCTTGTCAAAGTACCCATCCAATTCAGGAAAAACCACTTCAGCCTACTGCTACAACCAGTGTATCGTCACCAGCTGATAATAAAGTGTTTGCTTTGACGGACAGTGGAATAGATTTACTGAAACGTAATGATGTAAATCGTTTTATTGATTTTGAAGTTAAGCGGGGACAATATAGCAGGGCTCAATTGGAAAATTTTTTCCGACAGGTAAGCTACCGGCCAAGTATTGTTCGTGGTATGGATAAACCGGGAACATCCTTACCGTGGTATACATTTGTACAGAATAATGCCAATAATGTTCGTATTAATACCGGAAATATCTTCTGGAAAAATAACACCGGAATAATTCAGGCAGTATCAAAACGTTATGGAGTAGCGCCGCAACTGCTGGTGGCGATTGTTGGGATTGAAACCAATTACGGCAATACTATGGGCTCATATCGGGTTGCTGATGCACTGACAACATTGGGCTATCACTATCCACGGCGGGCTGAATATTTTCAGCGTGAGCTATCTGAATTTTTGCAACTGGCTTATGAAGAAAAGCAGGATCCATTAAGCTTTAAGGGCAGCTTTGCCGGGGCAATGGGTATGCCACAGTTCATGCCATCCAGTTTTCGCCAGTTTGCCGTTGACTGGGATGGTGACGGACATCGGGATATCTGGCGTAATTCCGGTGATACACTGGCCTCAGTGGCCAATTATATGAAACAGCATGGCTGGCAGTCCGGAGCGCCGATTGCCGTTCCGGTAAATATGCAGCCAACACCGCGATTACAGCAAATCATTGATGAACCTACTTCGCTTAAATACACCGCAGGTCAGTTGCGTCAGTTAGGCGTAATCATTCCTGTGCAGATTAAAGATCAGGAAAAGGGTATTTTATATCGTCTGGAAAGATCTCCCGGCGAATATGATTACTGGTTTGGTCTGAATAATTTCTACACTATCTGGCAATATAATCATAGCCGGCATTATGTGGCAGCCGTTCGTCAGATTGCGAATAATCTGGCAGATGCCAATGCTAATTTATAAATGAGTATTCATTTGCAATCATCAGCCATCTTGTTATACAGATGGCTTTTATCTTGCTATGGTAAGTAGTGATTGATTAAAATAATTATTAAAAAATTTAAATAAAGATGAAACTAATCTGGTGTAATTCTTACCTACATTAATATTGCAGGATATTCAATTAAACCATAGTCAGATTTATCATTGAAATGAGGATAAATCTCTGATTAATGATTATTAAATTAGTTATAGTAGAAGCTATTAATATTAGTTTATGTGTTCAAATAAGTTTTTATCTTTCATTGCCGATAACTCCGATTTAAAATTTTATCTAAACATAGCTATTCGTGTTTATTAGATAGTGTGTAAACTAATGATTTACCTGCATTTCCTCGATAACACTTTCTATAATCTGATAGGCCAGTTTAGCTGCATCTAATTTTTGATTGATAGAATTTTGATCATCATTATCAGGATTATTCTTATAATTAATTGTAAAAGAGTATAAGTAGGAAACTTCCCAATTATTAGTAAAATCATGAGTTATATAGCATTTTAAATCATAATCAGTCGGGCAATTAATAACAAGAGGTTCCGTTACAGATGGTAACCAACCGGGATTGGGAACGGTTATGACATTATAGTAGTGATCAAAAAACTTAAACATTTGTACTTGATTATCAAATTTTAAATTTTCAATCAATTCAGTGTGATGATTCACTATTTCATAATTTATTTTTTCTTCTTTAGTATAAATATATTTATTATCCAGATCATGTTGAAATTGTTGCCAGGGACTTTTAGTATTCTTATCTTTTTTTATCAATTCGAATTCAAGCCATTCAAATTTTATTTGTCTGGTTGCCGGATTTTCACAATAGCCGGCCATTTTTTTTGAAACCGGATGTTGACATAAGGTATTTAAATCAATATTTATTTTACCAATAGAATCGATTAAAGTTGGTTGAGAAGCTGAAAACTGTCTGCAAAAATTCTTTTCAGCAATATTAAAAATATAATTTTCTAACTTAGGAGCAAGACTTCTAATCCAAAATGATGGATATTTGGAGATCGGATAAATACGTAAGTTAATATCTTCTGATAAAGCCACTAATCGGCCATTTTGTTTGCATTCACTGTCTGGACGGTTTTGCCAGTATTCTATTAACGGCGGAGCGACGAGATAGGCTGGCCAGAAAAAGGTACATAAGAATGGCAAAACAATATAAACAATAACAGAATAAAATTTTTGCTTAATGCCTTGAAAATGAGCCGTGAAGGATTGACAGTAGCGAAGAATAACTGGAAAAAGTGCTCCTGTTATTGAAAATAAAAAAATATAGATGTCAGCAAATATCAGGCTGAAAACTAACCATCCGGCAATAATAATGGCAAAGCCTATTTTGATAAATTTATAAATTTTTCCATAAACAATTATCAGGGTAGGAAGAAAAACGATGTAGAAAAAAGGCAGTATAAATATCCATACAAAAACATAACTATCAGTGTGATAATAAGGATGATCCATGTACAGGCTCACTAAAAATATCTTTTTAAAATTATATTGACCCTGTTATTAATATAAATTAATTATTTTATTTAAAACAAATAATATTGATATATTGTGTATTTATATCAAATTATTGGTAGGTTAATTTGTAATTACAAACTCTTTTGACAAGGATAAATAAATCTCTGGTAATTTTTTACTCATCCAAATGCTTAGATTAAGGGTAAAAATATTTAATATTGGAATAATGTGATTGTTAAACGAGGCTGCTCAAGTAATGTTATATATTTCATAAATTAAGATTGATTTATAATTAAGCATACAGACTAAGTGCGTGTTTACATGTATTCAGATAATTTTTCATGTAGCAAATGACTTTTTATTTGTTTTTATTTTCGCGTAGTTATATTTACTAAGAGCGATTTGTGTAAAATATTTGTACTTTAATTTATTATTGATGATTTAAGCATATTAAATATATATTCTGCAATCTTAACTATTTAAAGTAATAACAACAGATGTTAAAGCAAGTTGAGGTTGTTTCATCTGATTGTTTCACCTAGTTTGTGGCTTTGGTATAACCTTTTATGCTGGTTTTTGGTTACAATAAAGTGCTTGTTTAGATTGCACTGAACAAGATTTATTTTGCCTTTAAGTTTTGCTGTGGCTGGCAGTTGCGGATGGTTATGACTTATCAAGTATTGGCACGAAAATGGCGACCAAAAAAGTTTGCCGATTTAGTAGGACAGGAGCATGTAGTCAGGGCATTGTTAAATGCGCTTGATAAAGGACGTTTGCATCATGCTTATATGCTTACAGGGACTCGGGGTGTAGGTAAAACCACCATTGCCCGTATTCTGGCCAAAAGCCTGAATTGCCAGCATACTGAACATGGTGAGCCATGTAACCAATGTGATTCTTGTCGCCAGATTGATGCCGGCCGTTTTGTTGATGTGCTGGAAATTGATGCTGCTTCCAATACAGGAATTGATAATATCCGCGAAGTACTCGAAAACGCACAATATGCGCCAACGATGGGGCAGTATAAAGTCTATATCATCGACGAAGTGCACATGTTGTCGAAAAGTGCTTTTAATGCCATGCTCAAAACTTTAGAAGAGCCGCCTGAACATGTGAAATTTATTCTGGCGACAACAGATCCGCAGAAAGTACCGATTACGGTTTTAAGCCGGTGTCTGCAATTTGTCTTGCGCAATCTGAATAGTACTCAGGTACATGATCATCTGGTTTATGTATTACAGCAGGAGCACATTGCTTATGAAGATCCGGCATTATGGCTATTAGGCCGGGCTGCTGCCGGCTCAATGCGTGATGCACTCAGCCTGCTTGATCAGGCTATTGCCATTGGTTCAGGAAAGGTAACTGAATCTGATGTGCGAAATATGATCGGTGCAGTTGATAAAAGTTATTTGTATGCGCTTTTGGAAGCCTTGGCTGTACGGGATGGTCAGGCATTACTGGCTAAAGCGGAGGAAATGGCCAGTTGCGCGGTAGGATTTGATAGTGCGTTAACTGAGCTGGCTCTGTTATTACAGCGATTAACAATACTGCAATCTGTTCCGGCAGTCGGCGCTGATGATCCTGAGTATGCGGCTTTAACTCGTTTTGCGGGTTTGTTTTCAGGAGAGCAGATTCAATTATATTATCAGTGTGTATTACGAGGTAAGGCAGATTTGCCGCTTGCTCCGGATGAGAAAGCCGGGTTTGTCATGACCTTATTGCGGATGCTTGCATTTGCACCTCTGGCTGCACTGAATAGACAACGTTTGCATGGACAAATCGACGGTACACAGTTGCATGATGTGCCAGTAAACAATAAGCAGATTGATAATATACCAACTGTTTCAGAAGAAAATAGTCCAGTTTCAGTATCTGAAGCACTGTCAGAGACAGCATCTGATGCAACTACTGAAGTACCGGTAACATTAGAAACTGAAATAATCGAAAAAAAATCGTCGTCGATAACAGCTGCTGATAGCAAGATATTAAATGATTCTTCACCTGCTTTGCAGGAATCTCAGTCTGTAACGATTAGCGATGAGCCTCCGCCACCCTGGGAAACAGGTGTTGATGACTTATCCTGCGAGGCTGTGAGTGTGTTTGAGTCTGTAGAATCAGTCAATGCAAACGCGGCAGAAAAGTATGATGAAAATACGGATATATCCGCAGAAAAGCCCAGAGATGATCAGAATTTAACTCTGGTAAAAAAGGCTTTTCCGCCATTGACGGCAGAGAACTGGCCGGAAATTTTAACTTTGCTGGCACATCGTCTCGGTGCAGTACAGTTGTTCAGTCAGCATACGGCGATTGTTGCTTATGATGAAAATAGTGGTGATTTAACTATTGCTCTGGCTGAGCAGGGTGAGCCGACAGCCAATCGTGAGTTATTAAACCGGCTGGCTGAATCGTTGTCAGAAGTTTATCAACGGCCGATACATCTGCATACCTGTAGCTGGCAGGAGCAGAGTATGCCGGAAACACCGCAAATGCGTCAGCAGCGATTACATGCAGAACAACAACAGCAGGCAAAGACAGTGTTAGAAGCGCAGCCCGCTGTAAAGATGCTGATGGAAACTTTTAATGCAGAATGGATACCGGAAAGTTTACATCTGGATAAAGAATAATTGCCATTATTTGTTTAATTTTTTCTCTCTATTTAATTGACGTGTAAGGAAGATATTATGTTTGGAAAAGCAGGTTTGGGTGGTTTGATGAAGCAGGCGCAACAGATGCAGGAACGCATGAAAAAGGCGCAGGCTGATCTGGCTAATGTAGAGGTGGAAGGTGAATCTGGGGCTGGTATGGTTAAAGTAACCATGAATTGTCACTATGGAGTAAAACGTATCCATATTGATGACAGTTTGCTTGCTGATGCCGCTGATGACAAAGAGATGCTGGAAGATTTGATTGCAGCTGCGGTTAATGATGCCGTACGTAAAGCTGAATCAACTTCTTCAGAACGTATGAGTCAGTTTACTCAGGGTATGAATTTACCAGCAGGTATGGGAGATTTATTTAAATAATTACGCCAATAAAAAAGGGTAACGGTTATGTTACCCTTTTTTATTGTTTTTAGTTTAAGTTGTTATCATTAAAACCATTGTTTTCTGCTTAGTTACGAAACTAAGCAGATAAAATGTTATATTGAAGTTCAGAAGGCAGGATGATAAGTGATCCGGATTAGTCTGATGGTAATCTTACATGGTATACAAATGTCAGGTTGGGTAAGGTGAAGATATTTGGTCTGAGTTGATGAAGCCAGTTCCGTTTCTTCCGGTTTGATGAGAGTTTAATTACATGAGAGCTATATAAAATAGTCTATAGTTTTTATGGAATAGATCCGGGTAGTCAATCAGTGAAAACGGGCTGGTTTTATGTATGACTTAAGAGTTTGTTACAGGTAAAGAATGAGTACAAAACAAGTGGACGCATTTAGCCGCTTAACCAATGCATTAAAAGTATTGCCTAATGTTGGCCCTAAAACAGCGCAGCGCATGGCTTATGAATTATTACAGCACCAGCGTCAGGGCGCAGAAGAGCTGGTGGAAGCAATTCAAGCTGCTTTATTACAGGTACAGCATTGCCGTTTATGTAATACTTTCTGTGAAGGTGAATTGTGTGCAATTTGTTCTGATGAGCAGCGTGACACCAGGCGATTAATGATAGTACAAATGCCGGTGGATGTAGCCAGTATGGAATCAGCACATTGCCATGATGGTATGTATTTTGTATTGATGGGACAGGTTAGTCCGGCTCAGGGAGCAGATTTGCAGGCCATTGCTTTGGATAAACTGGTAACGCGATTACAGCATCATGAAGTAGATGAGATTATTATTGCTACCAATTTTACTGCTGAAGGAGATGCTACTGCGTATGTGCTGGCACAATTACTGGCTGATTTTCCGGCAAAAGTTACGCGTCTGGCGCGAGGTATGCCACTTGGAGCAGAACTGGAATACATAGATGCGGGTACTCTGGCTCAGGCTGTTTATGAACGCCGTAATGTAAAGTAAACAGTATAATTTACAGATAAAATCGGCTTAATGGCAGAATGGAGAATAAAAATATCACTAGGAAAGATTAAGCCAGTTACAGATTCATTTAAGAAATCAGACAGAGTAATTTTAGCAATTACTCTGTCTGTTGTTTTGTGGTTGTATTTCTGATTAATTATCAGGAGGTGGCGGATTCGCTCAGAAATAGCTGATAAGCGGCATTGTGAGTTTGTTCCTGATAGATATAACCCACATTATCCAGAAATGCATAGAACTTTTCTGCATCAGCCGGGGGAATATTCAAACCTACCAGTACGCGGCCGAAATCGGCTCCGTGATTGCGATAATGAAACAAAGTAATGTTCCAGTCGGATTGCATATGTATCAGAAAACGTCTCAGGGCACCCGGTCGCTCAGGAAATTCAAAACTAATCAAACGTTCATTAGCCACTTTGCTGGTACGACCACCTACCATATACCGGATATGCAGTTTGGCCATTTCGTTATGAGTGAGATCCAGAGCCGGCAAACCATTGTTGTTCAGTTCCTGTACGATAGTCTGTAAATCAGCAGTATCATTGCTTTGAATACCAACAAATATATGGGCTTTCTGGTCATCACCATAGCGATAATTGAATTCGGTAATATTTCTGTTACCGATTAGATCAATGAAAAAACGAAAGCTACCGGGTTTTTCCGGGATGGTTACCGCAAAAATCCCTTCATGTCCCTCTGTCAGTTCACAGCGTTCAGAGACGTGGCGCAGTTGATGGAAATTCATATTTGCACCGCTGGTTACTGCGATTAGATTTTGATGCTGACATTGATTCCGGGCGATATAGGCTTTTAATCCGGCAAGAGCCAGTGCACCGGAGGTTTCAGTAATACTGCGGGTATCATCGAAAATGTCTTTAATTGCTGCACAAATACTATCGGTATCTACAATAATAATGTCATCCAGTAAGTCTTTGCATAGTGTGAATGTTTCTTCACCTACCAGTTTAACTGCAGTCCCATCCGCAAACAGACCTACTTCTTTAAGTTCTATGCGTTTGCCGGCAGCAATAGATTGCTTCATAGCACAGGCATCTTCAGTTTCTACGCCGATTACTTTGACCTCCGGACGTACATTTTTAATGTACGCCGCCACTCCTGCAGCCAGCCCGCCTCCACCAATAGCAACAAATACAGCATCAATAGGTTTCGGATGCTGGCGTAATATTTCCATACCGATGGTACCCTGTCCGGCAATGACATCAGGATCATCAAACGGTGGAATATATGTGAGGCCACTTTCGGCAACCAGTTGCATGGCATGGTTGTAGGCATCATTATAGGACTCACCGGCCAGTACTACTTTGCCACCGCGTTTTTTTACAGCATCGATTTTAATTTGTGGTGTGGTCTGTGGCATAACGATAGTTGCTTCACACCCCAGTTTTTGTGCTGAAAGCGCTACGCCCTGAGCATGATTGCCGGCCGAGGCTGTGATGACACCTTTTTCCAGGGCATTTTTATCCAGTTTGGCCATTTTGTTATAGGCCCCGCGGATTTTGAAAGAGAATACTGGTTGTAAATCCTCCCGTTTCAGCCAGATGTGATTGTTGAGTCGATCTGACAGATTAGCAGCATAATCCAAGGGTGTTTCAATGGCCACATCATATACTGCGGCAGTAAGAATGCGGGTAAGGTAGTTTGTGTGATTGTTCATAATGTAGAATGAAAAAAATGATTTTATTTTGCAGATTATCTGCTTAACTGAATTAATCAAAAATTAACGATAACGCGGCTGTTTTTTTTATGCAAGTAAATTTGCCAATATTGCTTCTCTTGTGCAGACTACTGTTTATAATAAGCGGTTATGGAAGTAGTTAATCGCGGTTAATTCAGATTTAAATTTGATAATAGAAATGATGAGAAATTTTTTTCGCTGGTTCATTACAATTGTGCTGATGAGTGTTTTGCTACCGGCACATGCTGTAACTATGCCTGAAATTAATGCTGCTGCATATGCAGTGGCAGATCAGCAAAGTGGTACAGTTCTGGCCAGCCGTGATAAAGATGCCCGGATTGAACCTGCTGCACTGACAAAGCTAATGACAGCTTATCTGGTATTAGATGCTTTGCATACGGGTAAACTGAAAGCGCAGCAACCGCTGAAAGTTTCCGCTACCGGTTGGCAGGCAGATGGTAGCCGGATGTTTTTACAGCAGGGTGTTCTGGTAAATGTGGAAACCGTTGTGCAGGGTATGCTGGTTATCTCAGCTAACGATGCAGCAATTACGCTGGCTGAGGCTGTGAGCGGAAACGAAAAAGCATTTGTGCGCAAGATGAACGCTGAGGCGCAAAAAATGGGACTGACAAATACCAATTTTGTCAATTGCACCGGATTACCGGCAGAGGGACAATATAGTAGTGTGGGGGATCTGCTGCTGCTGGCTCAGGCTTTGGTGCGCGATTTTCCGCAATATCAGAGCTGGTTTGCTAAAAAATCTTTTGCTTATAATGGTGTTACTCAGTTAAACCGTAATTTGCTCCTATTCAGAGATGATCAGGTAGATGGTCTGGCAGTCGGCTATACTATACATGGTGGTTACAATCTGGTTGTAAGCAGTAAACGCAATGAACGCAAAATTGTAGCTGTACTTGTAGGAGCTGACAGTAGTGAGGCCAGAGCAGCAGAGGGGAGTAAATTATTAAGCTGGGCTCTGACTAATTTTAATACGGTCAGATTATATCCGGCCGGACATAAAGTAAGTGATATTACTGTTTATAAAGGTGCACACAGGAAAGTAGCAGCAGGTTTTTTAGGTGATGCTTATGTCACTTTGCCTTCTGGTAGTGTTAAACGATTATCTGTAGAGCTGGAGTCTGTTCAACCAGTGGTAGCACCGGTGTACAAAGGCCAGAATATCGGAACTTTAAAATTGCTGTCAGGTAAACAGGAAATTGCCCGACAGAATGTTGTGGCACTGGAAAATGTGGGAGAAGCAAGCGGGTTTGGTCGCTGGCTGGATGGTATCGCCATGTGGTGGCATAACCTTTTTAACTGATAAAGCCGGCTGCTTTTTGAGAGATAAGCATTTATCTAAGCGACTAATTAATCAGTTTAAAGGTAATATGTGCTGAATTGATTGATTTGTTTTAAAAATAAACCCATCAGCTGATGGGTTTATTTTTAATTTCAGTTATTCATAAGGATGACGGAGCAGAATGGTTTCTTCCCGATCAGGACCGGTAGAAATCATGGCAATCGGAGCACCGCAAATTTCTTCAATACGTTTCAGATAGGCTTTAGCATTGTCTGGTAGTGCGTCGTATGATTTCAGACCAAAAGTGCTTTCCTGCCAGCCCGGCATTGTTTCATAAATAGGCGTACAGGCAGAAACGGCGTCGGAACCACAAGGCAAAATATCTATTTTTTGCCCGTTATAATCATAACCGACACAAATATTAATGCTATCCATGCCGTCCATAACGTCCAGTTTAGTTAAACATAAGCCGGAAATACCATTTACCTGGATAGACCGTTTCATCAGAGCAGCATCAAACCAGCCGCAGCGGCGCGGACGTCCGGTTACTGCACCAAATTCATTGCCGCGTTCTGCTAGACCTTCACCCACGCTATCGAAAAGTTCGGTCGGGAATGGTCCAGAACCAACTCGTGTTGTGTATGCTTTGACAATACCCAGTACGTAATCAAGTTTAGTCGGTCCTACACCAGAACCGACAGCTGCCGCTCCGGCAATACAGTTAGAGGAGGTAACGAAAGGATAGGTACCGTAATCAATATCAAGGAAAGTACCCTGAGCACCTTCAAACAGTAAGGATTCACCACGGGCATTCATGTCGTTCAGTTCACGGGAAACATCTCCGACCATTGGTTTTATCTGATCGGCCAGTTCCAGAGTCTCCTGGTAAATTTTTTCAGCATCAAGTGCTTCCTGACCGTACAGGCCGGTAAGCTGGCAGTTATAAATGGCTACTGCATCTTTAATTTTCTGCTGTAAAACATCAGGCTGGAATAAATCCATAATACGAACTGCACGCCGGGCAATCTTGTCTTCATATGCAGGTCCGATACCACGGCCGGTCGTGCCGATTTTCTTATCGCCTTTAGCTGCTTCACGAGCATGATCCAGAGCGATATGATAGGGAAGAATTAAGGGACAGGTCGGTGCAATGGTTAATTGTTTGGTTACATCAATACCTGCCTGCTGTAATTCAGCCATTTCGCTAAGCAAAGCTTCTGGTGATACGACAACACCAGAACCGATAAAACAACGTTTACCTGTATGTAAAATACCACTGGGAATCAGGCGCAAAACAGTTTTTTTGCCATTGACCACCAGAGTATGCCCTGCATTATGTCCGCCCTGATAACGTACCACGCCGGAGGCACGTTCAGTCAGCCAGTCTACAATTTTACCTTTGCCTTCATCACCCCACTGGGTGCCGACAACAACGACGTTTTTTGCCATATGGTTTTACCTGCTCATACTAAGGGTTAATTATTGCTACAAAGGAATCAGCTGCCATTGCTGGTTTTGCCATACCAGCTGGCGGTCGCATCCTCTGATATCGTTACATTCGGGAGTGTAATCAATAATGACACACTCACCGGCTGAACGCAGTTGCTCTATTTCGGTTTTTGCAGCAGTGGCATCTTGTACGCTGACTTTTATGCCGCGCAGTTTTTCTACCGGAGGCAGATGCCCGATTAAATCACGTAAATCAAAACTAAAACCGGAAGCAGGGCGGTTACGGCCAAAATATTTACCCAGACCATTATAACGTCCGCCTCGTGCCAGTGCGTCCGGCCAGTCTTCGCTATAGGCAGCAAACAGCAACCCGGTATGGTAGTTGTCTACTCGCAATTCGCTTAAATCAATAAATATATTATGGTTTGCAAATGCAGTGCAGATTTGCCGGAGCTGCTGTAACGCTTCACTTATTTCCGGCAGGTCTGGCAGACAGTCTGCGGCAGTCTGCAATATTGTCTGGGTTCCATATAATGCAGGTAAAGCGACGAAAGCTTTAATCCACTGCTCAGGAAGCTGCCATTGTTGTACATACTGCTGAACTGCAGCAGCATCTTTAGCCTGCATCAGCTGTAATAAAGTTGCCGCCTGTTGTGTAGTCAGGCTGGCAGCATTAGCCAGTGTATGAAAAATACCGATATGCCCAAGTGACAGTGTTGGTTTGGGTACATTGACGAGTGCCAGGCTTTTTAGCATTAAATCAATAAGTTCGATGTCGGCTTCGATACCCGCATATCCATATAATTCGGCGCCGATCTGTAAAGGCTCCCGGGTACTTAAAAAGCCGTCAGGTCGTGCATGTAAAACCGGACCGGCATAACACAGTCGGTTAATCCCGCTATTGGCTGACAGCAGATGAGCATCTATACGGGCAACCTGGGGTGTGATATCTGCGCGCAGGCCAAGCTGCCGGCCACTAAGCTGATCGACAACACGGATGGTTTTTAGTGACAGCCCTTCATCAATACGGGTAAGTAAGGACTGACTGTATTCAAGTAAAGGGGGGCTGACAAGTTCGTAGCCATGGACGCGATAAAGTGCTAACAGCTGTTCTTTGGCGCTTTCAAGCTGGCGCGCCGCTGAAGGTAGAATGTCGGCAATATATTCGGGCAATTGCCAAGACTGCATTGGGATTCCTCACAAAATACAAGCCACACTGACCCTGACGGAACAGTGTGACGTGGACGTGGAAAGGCAGCTGAATGTTGTGCCTGAGGTCTTTTAAAATATCACTTTATCACAATTTAACGTTTTTATACCAGAGACAATTAGATTCTGATTACCATTTTACCCAGCCTGTAGCCCAGGTAACTAAAATGATACCGCCAAATATAATTCGGTACCACGCAAAAGGGATATAATTTTTATGAGCAACAAAGCGCAGTAATGCTTTCACTGCTACCAGGGCAGAAAGAAATGCGGCAACAAAACCAATAGCAATCAACAATAAATCATCTCGGGTAAATTCATGCAGATGCTTAAGCATGTCGTAACCGGTGGCAGCAATCATTACTGGTACGGCCAGAAAAAAAGAAAACTCTGTTGCTGCTTTGCGCTCAATTCCCCAAAGCATGCCGCCCATAATCGTACTTCCAGAACGAGATGTACCGGGAATTAATGCCAGAATTTGCGCCAGTCCGACGATAAGTGCATCGCGAGGCCGCATGTCCTCAACAGTTTTAACTTTCGGTTCGGTACGGCTCTGACGTTTTTCAATCCAGAGAATCAGTAAACCGCCTATTACAAGTGCTGTAGCAACAGTAATTGGATTAAACAGATAATGCTTGATTTGTTCACTGAACAGTAAGCCCATGATGGCTGCGGGAATAAAGGCTATAGCCAGATTAAGAACAAAGCGGTTGGTAGCCGGTTCTTTGCCAATATGGGTAATGATATGAGCAAATCGGTGTTTATATTCAAAAACAATGGCAAGAATTGCACCAAGCTGTATCGTAATGTCGAATACTTCACCTGTAGTCTCAAATTTCAGCAGATTACCGACTACTATCAGATGTCCGGTACTGGAAACAGGCAGAAATTCGGTCAAACCTTCTACAATGCCCAGAATCAGGGCTTTTAAAAACAAGACAATATCCATTTTATTTACTGTATTTGTGTATTTAAGCCATGAAATTTATACAAAACAATAGTGTGTTTAAGGCTAAACACACTATTGTTTTGATCGAAGACCAGAGTCTATCGATTGGCAGAGGCTGCTAGTGAAGCACCTATGCTTTTGGGTAGTTTACGTGTGCTTGCAGCATGCGCGCTATTCTCATTGCGTACTTTTTCAATTAGTTCATTCATTGTTTTCATTCCTGCTGCAAATCCTTTCGGAAATTTAAGTACGTATTTACCGCCTACAATAACAGTAGGTGTTGACGTAATGTTGTATTTTTCGCCCATTTTACGCATGCTGGTAGCCGTAGCTGAATTTTCCAGACTATTATAGGCTTTTACCAGTTTCTGACCGTCAAAAGCAGTTTGTTTTATAGCCCACTTGTTAAATACATCAGGTTGCCATAATTCGATGTGTTTATTAAAAATAGCGTCAAAGATTAGCGGGTCTGCCTGTAATTTCATTCCGGTACTGTTTACTGCGGCAGCAACACGGGCAAGATTGAAATAAACGTCATCATCCCAGACAACATGAACGGGACGCAGATAGGTATCAGGCGCAAAAGATTTCATTTCTTTAAGCATAAAGGGCTCAAGATGAGAGCAGTGGATACAGCTGTAGGAGAAAAATTCCAGAACTTCTACTTTGTCTTTATGCAGTTGCGGAATGGGTTTATCCAGTACATCATAATCTATTTTTACTATTGCTGCCTGTGCTATGCCAGTGACAAAAGCCATTGCTGTCACCATGGTAGTAATGATTTTTTTTAGCATGTTAATTTCCTGTTATGAAACTGGCTGACTCAGGATGTTGTTCTGGTCAGGCTGTCGATATTATGCTGCTGTAAAGTTTGTTTAATCTGTTTTGCCTGATTCTGACTCAGATTATCAGTCTGAACACGATATTTGATTGTACCGTTCACTTTAGCACTATGTACGCTGCTGTTAATTCCCAGCATCACTAGTTTGGCACGCTGGGCATCAGCATCAGTACGGTTGTTATATGAACCGATTTGTAAAAAAACTTTGTCTTCACTATGCTGCTTTGCTGCTGCACGCTGAGCTTTTTCAATACTACCGTTATTCAGAATTTGTTCCGGAGTTATATCTGTATGACTGACTGGGGGTGCTTTTCTGGGTGTTTTTTCTGGTGTTTTATGTGGTATGGGTGGTTGTGTTGTCGGTGTGTGTTCAATAGTAATGTCATTTTCAATCCCTCCCATATTGACCGGTTGTGAAGCTGGTATAGTCTCCGGGGTTTCAACGGTGGTTCCTGAAGACGCAGGAGTATCAGGAGTAAAGATTTGAGAAGATGCTGTTGTACTATTGGCCGGAGTAAGTATTTCGGGTTGTGGCGGAACAGAAGCAGCGGGATTATCAGGAATTTTAAAATCTGATTTGCTTTTATTCAGGAAGAATAGGATACAGGCAATGATTAAGGTTGCAAGAAGCAAACCTATTATAAAGCTGACAAGCCCCTTACCTGCCTGACGAAGTGGTGTGTACATATGCATGTTAAAAGCCTTTATGTTTGGCATTATATACGGCAAATTCTGTTCAGAACTGGAAGTTATCTATATAGATAACATTATCAATTTCAGTTCTGCTGATATTATAAAGCACGGCGGAAGCTTATGGCGCGTAAAATGTGGCTGGTTTCAACATCATGTATATCATTCATATCTGCTAATGTACGTGCAATACGTAAAATACGATGAAAACTGCGTGCTGACAGCGACAATTTTTCCATCACACTGGCCAGGGTTTGTTTGGCTTCAGGGGTGATTCGGGCTATATCATCCAGTTCACGGTTGCTCAGTTGAGCATTGATTTTACCCTGACGCTGATACTGGCGCGAGCGTGCTGTTTTGACACGCTCACGAATACTGCTGCTGTTTTCACCGTTTGCCTGCTGTAACAAATCACTGGCAGGTAAACTGGGCACTTCAATGATCAGGTCTATACGGTCAAGCAGCGGACCGGAAATTTTATCACGGTAACGGGTTATGGCTTCGGGTGTACAGCGACATGGTTTAACTGGATGTCCGAGATAACCACAAGGGCAGGGGTTCATTGCTGCTATCAGCTGGAATTTAGCCGGATAAGTAGCCTGACGTGCTGCGCGTGAGATATGAATTTCTCCGCTTTCCAGTGGTTCTCGTAAAACTTCAAGAACTTTTCGGTCGAATTCCGGCAGTTCGTCCAAAAATAAAATACCATGATGTGCCAGTGAAATTTCACCAGGTCGGGGATCGGAGCCACCACCTACTAGTGCAACAGCCGAAGTACTATGATGGGGCGAGCGAAATGGCCGGTTCAGGCGGTATTTTTGCTGTCCGTGAGGCAACAATGACTGTAATGACCAGACGCTGACGAGTTCTTTGGCTGTAAGTGGCGGTAAGATACCGGGTAGACGCTGTGCTAGCATAGATTTACCGGTTCCTGGCGGTCCGGACATGAGGATACTGTGACCGCCGGCTGCGGCGATCTCCAGTGCTAGTCTGGCTGTTTGTTGCCCGCGTACATCGGCCATATCAGGATAGTTTGTTTCATCAGGCTGTTGTTGTATATGTTGTACATCAACAGGGGAAAGTGGTTGGTCCTGATTAAGATGAGCTGCTACTGCCAATAATGTATCAGCGCCATAAACATGCGCATCAGGTAACAGGGCAGTTTGAAAAGCATTATCTGAGGGCAGAATAAATGAACGCTGGTGCTGTCTGGCTGCTTCTGCCATGGCGATAGCCCCGCGGATAGGCCTGATCTGACCGGACAGGCCAAGTTCTCCGGCCAGTTCATACTGATGTAGATTGGTACCATCAATCTGACCGGATGCTGCCAGTATGCCGATAGCTATCGGTAAATCAAACCGGCCTGATTCTTTGGGTAAATCAGCGGGTGCCAGATTAACGGTAATTTTTTTAGCCGGAAAGTCAAAACCGGACTGAATAATAGCCGCTCTTACCCGATCTCTGCTTTCTTTAACTTCTGTATCCGGCAGACCAACAATGCTGAATGCAGGTAAGCCGTTGGCCAGATGAGCTTCTACCTCTACAAGTGGTGCTGCCATGCCAGCCAGAGCACGACTATAAACAACTGCCCATGACATGGCGTAATTCCTTAGTCAGACAAATCAGTATGATTATCTGTCGGAGCAACCGGATCGGTGGTTTCATGGTTGTTATTATTTTGTGCTAACAACGCTTCCAGCGCGATCACTCTGCTTTCCAGTTCAGCCAGTTTTTCCCGGGTTTTTAGTAAAACCTGTTGCTGAATATCGAATTCTTCACGTGTAATCAAATCCATCCGGTTAAAAGCACTGCCAAGCATGGATTTAACATTTCTTTCCATATCTTTGATGGGACTGTTACTGATGGTATCGCCGAGTTTATCGCTGATGTCTTCAAAAAATTTTTTGCTGATCATGACCTGAATCCTTTTAATGGCAAGGTAATCAATGTCTGTGATTGTACGGGTGAAACAGTCTGAGATGCAATGCTTATATGCTTGTGCTGTTTACGGTGCAGTGAATACAATATTGTAATGCTTGCCGTCAACAGTTAAATCACCAAGAAAGTCATTACGTTCGTCAACACATACAGGCAATACGGCACGGTAAGCTGCCCATACCCCCTGTCCCTGCGGTTTGAAGTCAGTACGATTAAAACCCAGACTCATATTGCGCATGGTGAAATGTATGCTGATTCGTTTTACAGAAGCAGGTACTTTACGCATGCTGATATCAAAAGGTTTGGTGATATCTGCCGGAGGCGTAAACTGAATGACAGCTCCTCCGGGTAATATACAGCCGGTGCGGACATTACAGTTACTGAGGGTGCTCAAAGCATCGGTACGGGTGTTATGCCAGAAAACTATGCCAATAATAAGCGGAACAGCTATGATAAAAATAAGTAGTCCGATGATAACAGCAGTTGATTTTTTTGCGGGCTGATTCATGAGATTGGCAGACCAATATAAATTAAGAAAAATTATCCGGTAATTGCAGTACAGGTGGTCGTGAATACACAGAGGTTGTATTATTTATTATTGTTGTTCCAGTATGATGCCATGAACACCCAGTGTCATCCAGTCTGGCTGTGCAATGAGCTGAGCGTTTGTTTGCTGTAAAACCATAACGGGTACAGAGGAAGGCTGATTATGCAGCAGATGAAGCAGCAGCTGAATATCTTCATGCTGGCCAACCGGCCAGATTATCGCCGCAGCTGCTTGTGCCTGTAGCCACTCTTCACTGTTATGACATATAGCCCAGATAGCGCTGACAGGATGCAGATTCGCCAGTTGCTGCAGCTGATCTGCTGGTGTGTAAATAATTGATCCTGCTGCTATTCCTGAGTGGTAAGGGTATATTTTTAAGGCAGGTTCCTGCTTTGCCGCGGTATGAAAACCTGTATTTAAATTTCCGCTCATATGAGCAGGAATGGCTAATGCGGCCAGAATAGGTGCATTAGCAGGTAATATGGGGGTAACAGTAAGACAACCTGGCTGCTGCCAGCTCCAGCTTTGCTGTTCTCGTGCAGTTAGTTGTCCCTGCCACTGATCGGCTGCAATGCGATAAAATTGTAAATGTACGTGGGCATGTTCGTAACGATGAGTTTTGCTTATCCATGGTGTAGCTGAATTAACGGTTATGCCTAGTTCTTCGGCAAATTCCCGCTGCAATGCCGCCAGCAGACTTTCCCCTGATTCTACTTTACCGCCGGCAAATTCCCAGTACCCTGCATATGCTTTACCTGCCGGACGTGAACTAAGCAGAAATTCACCGCGCTGGTTATAAAGGACACCGGCAACTACTTCGATGAGATTATCCTGCGTCATTTAGCATACTCTGCTACAGCAAAAGCCACTATGTAGTCGTCTTCATCTGTGAGACTCAAATGGATACGGCCAATGTTTTTTTGTTTGAGCCATTGTGCTAATGGCTTTTCAACAATAAATTCAGGCCGGCCGAGTTCATTATGACCAATTCCGATATTGCGTAAGGTCACTGGACTGCGCAGACCGGTATGGACGGCTTTGGCAAAAGCTTCTTTAGCGGCAAAGCGTTTGGCCAGAAACTGTACAGGATGATTGGCTGAAGGCCACTCTAGTGCTTCAATCCGTGACAGCATTTTTGCTGCTACGGCATTGGCACCATAGGTTTTACACATTTTGGCAATACGCTCAATTTTAACTAAATCTGTACCTATGCCGTAAATCATGTTGATCCTTTTGCTGGTAAAAGGTTAGGTTAATAAGGAAGGCTGCGTGCACGGAAAATAGTGGTCTTCATTTGTTCAATGGCTTGTGGTAAGCCGATGAAAATAGCCTGAGCAATCAGGGCATGACCAATATTCAGTTCGTTTATAGCCAGAATTTTAGCAATAGGGGTGACATTGTGAATATTCAGACCATGGCCGGCATTAACAATTATGCCCATTTCACTGGCCTGATGAGCTGCTTCTTCGATTCGTGCCAGCTGCTGCCGGCGCTGATGCATTTCAGGTGCATCAGCATAAGCACCGGTATGCAGCTCAATAACTGGTGCACCGACTTCCTGACAGGCCTGTATCTGCCGGCTATCAGCATCAATAAACAGTGATACGCGTATCCCCGCAGCTGTCAGTTTCTGGACATATTCTGCTACTTTATCCTGTTGTGACAGAACATCCAGTCCGCCTTCTGTGGTAATTTCCTGTCTTTTTTCCGGTACGATACATACGTCGGCAGGCTGAACAGCCAGAGCGTTGTCAAGCATTTCCGGGGTAAGTGCCATTTCCAGATTAAGACGGGTGCTGATGGCATTTTTTACGGCAAATACATCAGCATCATGAATATGGCGGCGATCTTCACGTAAATGCATGGTAATCAGATCGGCACCATGTGTTTCGGCAAGCAGTGCTGCTTCCAGCGGGCTGGGATAGATACTGCCGCGAGCGTTACGTACAGTTGCCACATGATCTATGTTTACGCCAAGTAACATAAGTTTTTACCTAGTGCTGAGTTAAATGGATGTCTCGATACTTTACCTTTTTCCGGCGGTAAAGATAACCGGTTTAACTTTATTTATCTGCAAATAAATCGTTGTCAAAAAGGTCTGGATTGTGTTCCGGTGTATCGGTTCGAAGATGGCAGACCAGATGCAAATCGGTTTTTACCTGACAGCAGCAGGGAAGTATTTCTCCCGGGGCGATAAAGGCCAGCGGCTGTTCTGCATAACTGATTTGCCCGGATAGCAGTTTGAGCCGACATGAACCACAATAACCGCTGCGACACTGATATTCAACTTCATGTCCGGTACGTTCCAGACCTTCTAGCAGGGTTTCATCCTGCTGAAGAGTGAATGTTTTGTCGCAGGTGGTGATTAAGCTCATTTTAGCTGAAGCTGCTCCGGTAGATTTTATTGAAAACTGAGTTCAGACAGAAATTTTAAAGTTCAAAATCGCTTAAGTCGTCTTCATTAAGTTCGGCATCAATCTGACCAACCAGATATGAGCTGACTTCTACTTCCTGTGGTGCTACCTGAACATTGTCGGAAGACAACCATGCATTAATCCACGGAATGGGATTTTGTTTGGCATGTTCAAAAGCCGGCGGTAAGCCTACAGCCTGCATACGTAGGTTGGTGATATATTCGACATACTGACCAAGAATATCTTTGTTCAGACCAATCATGGATCCGTCTTTAAATAAATATTCTGCCCAGTCTTTTTCCTGTATGGCAGCACGACGGAAAAGCCGGAAACATTCTTCTTCCGTTTCAGCCGCTATCACCGCCATTTCCGGATCATCTGCACCGGTACGCATCAGGTTAAGCATTTGCTGGGTGCCAGTGAGGTGTAAAGCTTCATCACGGGCAATCAGTTTGATGATTTTGGCATTGCCTTCCATCAGTTCGCGCTCAGCAAAAGCAAAGGAACAGGCAAATGAAACATAAAAGCGGATTGCTTCCAGTACATTGACACACATCAGGCACAGATACAGCTTTTTCTTCAGCTCATGTAAATTGATTACAACGGTTTTACCGTTAATCTCATGTTCACCTACGCCCAGTAAGTTGTAGTACTGGGTATATTCGATTAAATCATCGTAGTAACAGGCAATTTCTTCAGCACGGGCAATAATGTGCTTGTTTTGTACAATATCATCAAATACAACCGAAGGATCATTCACGATATTGCGGATAATGTGAGTGTAACTGCGTGAATGAATGGTTTCAGAAAAAGACCATGTTTCAATCCATGTTTCCAACTCAGGAATAGATACCAGAGGCAGTAAGGCAACATTAGGACTGCGCCCCTGAATGGAATCAAGCAGAGTCTGATATTTCAGATTACTGATAAAAATATGCTTTTCATGCTCTGGTAAATTGGCATAATCGATGCGATCACGCGATACATCTACTTCTTCAGGGCGCCAGAAGAATGAAAGCTGTTTTTCAATCAGTTTTTCGAATATATCAAATTTCTGCTGGTCATAACGGGCTACATTAACCGGCTGTCCGAAGAACATCGGTTCTGTCAGGGCATTATTCGGTTTTTGACAGAATGTACTGTAATTCATAGACAGATGTTCACAGGCCATGGCGATACTCTTTATTTAATTAATGTAGAAAAAGGAGATAAGGGTGCTGATGCACCCTTGTTTAATCAGATTTTGCAAGCACCGCTGGCGCAACCGTCATCCTGAATACTGGTTTGCATATCATCGGCACCATCACGGGTATTCTGGTAATACAAAGTTTTCAGACCAAATTTATAGGCTGTCAGCAAATCTTTGATTAATTGCTTCATCGGGACTTTTTGTCCTTCAAAACGCTGCGGATCGTAATTGGTATTGGCAGATATCGACTGGTCGATAAATTTCTGCATAATACCGACTAAATGCAGATAACCTTCATTATTCGGCATATCCCAGAGCAATTCATACTGGTTGTGCAGACGTTCGAATTCCGGTACTACCTGTTTAAGAATACCATCTTTGGACGCCTTTACAGATACCAGCCCGCGCGGTGGTTCAATACCGTTTGTAGCATTGGCAATCTGACTGGATGTTTCTGATGGCATGAGTGCCGTCAGGGTGGAATTGCGCAGGCCGTGTTTAACTATATCGGCACGCAATGATTCCCAGTCCAGATGCAGAGGTTCCTGACAGATTTTATCCAGATCTTTTTTGTAAGTATCAATCGGTAATAAACCCTGGGCATAAGTAGTATCGCTGAATTTTGGGCATGCTCCCAGTTCCTGTGCCAGTTTGACAGAAGCTTTCAGCAGATAATACTGAATGGCTTCAAAAGTCCGGTGGGTAAGGTTTATGGCAGAACCATCACTGTATTTAACGCCATTTTTAGCCAGATAGTATGCAAAGTTAATGACACCGATACCTAATGTCCGCCGGTTCATGGTAGCCAGTTCAGCTGCTTTGATAGGGTAGTTCTGATAATCCAGCAAAGCATCCAGAGCACGGGTAGCCAGCTCGGCCAGTTCTTCGAGTTCTTCCAGATTTTCCAGTGCACCCAGATTAAATGCTGAAAGGGTACAGAGAGCTATTTCTCCCTCAGGGTCTTTAATGTCATTTAACGGACGGGTAGGTAAAGCAATTTCCAGACACAGATTTGACTGACGAACCGGAGCTAGTTTCGGGTCAAACGGGCTATGGGTATTACAATGGTCGACATTCTGAATGTAAATACGTCCGGTACCGGCACGTTCCTGCATTAATAATGAAAATAAATCTACTGCCGGAATACTGCGGCGGTTGATGCTGTTGTCTTTTTCGTATAAAACATAAAGTCGTTCGAATTCGTCCTGATCTGCAAAAAATGCATCATATAACCCCGGGACATCTGAAGGCGAAAACAGACTGATATTCTCACTCTTAATCAGGCGGGTATACAGCAGGCGATTAATTTGTACACCGTAGTCAAGATGCCGTACGCGGTTTTCTTCAACTCCGCGGTTGTTTTTCAGTACCAGCAGATTTTCTACTTCCAGATGCCACAAAGGATAGAACAGGGTAGCAGCTCCACCGCGGACACCGCCTTGTGAGCATGATTTCACAGCTGCCTGAAACATCTTATAAAATGGAATACAGCCTGTATGCTGTGCCTCTCCGCCACGGATTTCGCTGCCCAGTGCACGGATCCGGCCGGCATTAATGCCAATGCCTGCGCGCTGAGAAACATACTTCACAATTGCACTGGTAGTAGCATTGATGCTATCAAGACTATCATCACATTCAATCAGCACGCAGGAAGAAAACTGACGGGTCGGGGTGCGAACACCTGACATAATTGGTGTTGGCAGGGAAATTTTAAAAGTACTGATAGCATGATAGAATTTTTTTACATAAGTCAGTCTTGTAGCCTGAGGGTAACGGGCGAACAGGCACATTGCTACCAGCATGTATAAAAACTGCGGACTTTCAAAAATTTGTTTGGTAACACGGTTCTGAACCAGATATTTGCCTTCCAGCTGTTTAACTGCAGCATATGAGAAAGTTAAATCACGGTTATGTTCGATGCAGTCATTCAGTTCATCAAATTCAGCACGAGAATAATCTTCTAAAATATGTTTATCGTACTTACCTGCTTCTGTCAGTTTAGTCACATGATCATACAGGTGAGGCGGCTCAAACTGGCCGAAAGCAATTTTACGCAGATGAAAGATAGCTAAGCGGGCTGCCAGATACTGATAATCCGGTGTTTCTGTGGAAATCAGGTCGGCTGCTGCTTTAATAATGGTTTCGTGAATATCGTCAGTACGAATACCATTATAAAATTGAATGTGTGAGCGCATTTCGACCTGAGATACGGATACATTATCCAGGCCTTCTGCAGCCCAGGTAACGACCTGATGAATTTTATCCAGATTGATGTCTTCCAAACTACCATTACGTTTGGTTACTTTAAGGTTGGCAACCGCATTCATGAGTTATTCTTTCTAGCATAATTAACGCAGAAAAAAACAGTGCCAACACAAAATGTAGTGGTCAACTGTTATTCCAGACACAATATACTGGTTTTTTGCTTTAAAAAAAAGACTTGTCAAAACTGACTATATCCGCTTCTTGATAATGGTTGGGTTAAGTGAAGTAATGATTTTTGTTGATTGACAAGTAGTTTGCTTTGATTTGTCTCAATTTGAATAAAATTGTAAAAAAAATTATTAATTTTTTTGTTTTATTAGTTTTTTTATATCAGGGGATAAGTTTATGCTGTATATATCTACATTTACAGGAAAAAAGAAAAACTGCCTAAAATATAAGCTCAGCATAGCTTCGTTTAATTTCAGGCAGCAATGACAACGATTAGTATCTAGTGTTGCAATAGTGACTCATCTAGTTTTAAATCATTGTTGTAATTGATACTAATCTGACTTTCAAGAACTGTTCGGGCAATAAACTTGGCTTCTTCGAGTGAATGCATGGTATAGCTGCCACACTGATAGCGGTTAAGTTCAGGTATGCGGCTCTGATCAGTTACCGCAAGCACATCTTGCATAGATTCCGCCCAGGCTTTTGCCACAGTTGCTTCATCAGGTGTTCCGATCAGACTCATATAAAAACCAGTGCGGCAGCCCATTGGTGAGATATCGATAATTTCCACTTGATCACTGTTAAGATGGTCGCGCATGAATCCGGCAAACAAATGCTCAAGAGTATGCATGCCTTTTTCAGGCAGTATAGTCTGATTCGGTTTGCAGAAGCGTAAATCAAATACAGTAATGTCATCTCCTTTGGGTGTGGTCATATTCTTAGCCACACGTACTGCCGGAGCATGCATACGGGTATGGTCTACAGTAAAACTGTCGAGTAATGGCATGATGATTCCCTCGCAATTATCAGTTTAAAATTTTTCGTGCATTGGCAAACAGCCGGTACCAGCCGGACATTTCCGGCCAGTCACGCGGAGCCCAGCTCATTTGCGCAGTTTGGAATACCCGTTCAGGATGCGGCATCATAATGGTGACGCGACCATCCGTACTGCTGACACCGGCAATACCGGCCGGAGAGCCATTCGGGTTGAGCGGATATATATCCGTTACCTGATTCTGACCATCAACATACTGGAGCGCAACAGAAAGATCTGCCGGTATGGTTTCATTGGTCAGGTGAGCAAAATCTGCACGTCCTTCTCCATGACTCACCACTACCGGTAAACTACTTCCGACCATATCAGCCAGAATTAATGATGAGGAAGCTGGAATAGTGACCATACTCAGGCGAGCTTCAAACTGTTCGGAAATATTGCGCCGAAAGCGTGGCCAGTTATCTGTACCCGGGATGATTTCAGCCAGATTACTGAGCATCTGGCAGCCGTTACACACGCCTAGTGTCAGGGTATCCTGTCTGTCAAAGAATTCTGCAAACTGTTGTCGCAGCTGTTCATTAAACAGAATACTTTTTGCCCATCCTTCTCCGGCGCCCAGTACATCACCATAGCTGAATCCGCCACAGGCAGCCAGCAGTTGAAAATCACTTAATTTAACCCGTCCGCTTAGTAAATCACTCATGTGAACATCGTAAGTTTCGAAATTAGCGCGGGTAAATGCAGCCGCCATCTCTAATTGTCCGTTAACGCCCTGTTCACGAAGAATGGCAACTTTAGGCTGCTGATGCCGATGAATATAAGGTAAAGCAATATCTTCTGCCGGATTAAAGCTCAGGCTGGCAAATAATTCTGACAGCTGTTCCTGCTCCAGTAAGGCAAATTCACTGTCTGCACAGCAAGGATTATCGCGTAAGCGTTGCATTTGATAGCTGGTTTCACTCCAGCTCTTTTGCAATTCAACACGGTTTTCATTGAGTAAAACAGTATTACCATGCTGAACCATTAACCGGTCAGTTGTATTGATGTGACCAAGTACATGTAAAGTTTCAGCCATGCCGGCAGAGGCAAAAGTATTCTGAATGCCGGCAAGGTCATCATTGTGTATCTGAATAACCGCACCAAGCTCTTCTGTAAACAGACTGCGTACAGCGGCATCTTGCAGCTTCTGATTCTGGCTGTGCTTATTGGTTTGCCGGATGAGAGATGCAATATCAATAGTTACCCCGATATGGGCAGCAAACATCATTTCAGCCAGTGTTACTACCAATCCGCCATCACTGCGGTCATGATAGGCCAGAATTTTATGTTCCTGAATCAATGACTGAATAAGTGTGAAAAATTTAGAAATGATTTCGGGATTGCTGATATCCGGAGCTGAACCGCAGAGATTTTTCCATACCTGCTGCAAGGCACTGCCACCCATTCGGCTGTATCCCTGACCGAGGTCAATGGCCAGCAGGGTTGTATCTGCAATATTCTGTAACTCTGGTGTCACTGTGTTGAGCACATTCTGAACCGGTGCAAAGGCTGTGATGACAGCAGATAAAGGCGAAACTACCCTTTTTTCTTCACCGGCATCATGCCAGCGTGTTTGCATTGATAATGAATCTTTGCCTACAGGTATACTGATTTGCAGTTTCTGGCACAGTTCGGATACGGCTTTGACAGTCTCATACAGACGGGCATCTTCTCCGGCAAAACCACAGGCAGCCATCCAGTTGGCAGAAAGTTTAATTTTGCCCATTTCTCCGATGTCTGTGGCAGCAATATTGGTTAATGCTTCACCAACTGCCATACGCCCTGAGGCTGCACCGGAAAATAAGGCTACAGGTGATTTTTCACCCATACTCATGGCTTCGCCACGTAAGGTATTAAAGCCCATTTTGGTTACGGCAACGTCTGCAACCGGTGTCTGATATCTTCCAATCATCTGATCGCGATGCGTGAGGCCGCCAACACTGCGGTCGCCAATAGTAATCAGAAATTGTTTGCTGGCTACAGCAGGCAGACCTAATACTCTGTACAGACTTTCACGAATATCCAGTTTACTTCCGTCAAAAGGAGGAATCTCTTCAATAACGGCAGAATCTGTACGGGTCACTTTAGGTGGTTTGCCCAGTAACACGTCCAGAGGAATATCTACCGGGTTGTTATTGAATAATTCATCACGTAATTGCAGCTGGCCATCATTAGTAGCTGTGCCGACAACAGCAAACGGACAACGTTCACGCTGGCATATGGACTGAAATATTTCCAGATTTTCAGGCTGTACTGCCAAAACATAGCGTTCCTGAGCTTCATTACACCAAATCTGCAACGGATTAAGGCCGTGTTCTTCAAGTGGTATGCGGCGTAACTGAAAGATTGCCCCGCGGCCGGCATCGTTGACCAGCTCCGGAAAAGCGTTAGATAAACCACCTGCACCAACATCATGAATGGATATAATCGGATTTTCTGAGCCAAGTTGCCAGCAGCGGTCAATAACTTCCTGTGCGCGCCGCTCAATTTCAGGATTACCACGCTGTACTGAGTCGAAATCCAGATCAGCATGATTTGCTCCGGTACTCATGCTGGAGGCTGCTCCGCCGCCCAGACCGATCAGTAAGCCCGGTCCGCCCAGCTGAATAAGTAATGCACCCGCAGGAATATTGTCTTTGAAAACCTGCTGTGCCTGTATATTACCCAGTCCGCCTGCAATCATAATAGGTTTATGAAAGCCGCGCATAGTACCGCTGAATAATTCTTCAAAGGTACGGAAATAGCCGAGCAAATTAGGACGACCAAATTCATTATTAAAGGCCGCGCTACCGATCGGGCCATCCAGCATGATATCCAGCGCACTGCTGATATGGGCTGGCTTACCATACTGATTACGTGTAGTTGTATATTGTTCCCATGGCTGGATAAATTCGGGAATACAAAGATTAGAAACACTGAAACCGCTTAAACCTGCTTTAGGACGTGCGCCTTTTCCTGTAGCGCCTTCATCACGGATTTCCCCGCCGGAACCGGTTGCAGCACCGGCAAATGGTGCGATAGCAGTAGGGTGGTTATGGGTTTCCACCTTCATCAGAATATGTGTTTCTTCAGTGCTGAACTGATATTTCTGCTGTTGATTTACCTGTGGGTAAAAGCGTTCTATACTAGCACCGGCAATGATTGATGAATTGTCTTTGTAAGCGACCAGTGTACCTTCAGGATACGCCTGATGCGTAGCCCGAATCATGCCAAACAGGGATTCAGGTTTGGCTTCATCATCAACAATAAATTGGGCATTAAATATTTTGTGTCGACAATGTTCTGAGTTTGCCTGAGCAAACATCATCAGTTCTACATCGGTAGGATTACGTTGCAGTTGCTGATAATTTTCAACCAGATAATCTATTTCATCTGCGGATAATGCCAGCCCCATTTGCTGGTTAGCTGCTTGCAGAGCTGTTTTGCCATTTGCCAGTATGTCAATACTGGTAAAACTTTTGGCAGCAGTTGTGTAAAACAGTTGTGCAGCATCTGCTACAGCAGTTAGTACACTTTCTGTCATGCGGTCATGCAATATGGTTTGCCAGCTATCCTGTTCCTGCTGACTAAGCTCGCGCGAAAATGAATACAGGATGCCGCGCTCAATGCGCTCAATTACGTTTAGTCCGCAATTGTGTGCAATATCGGTTGCTTTGGATGCCCACGGTGAAATAGTGCCCAGACGGGGTGTAACCAATAATTGCGTGCCTGTCAGAGTATTGCTGTTCTGATGGGTAGCACGTAAAAGTTGAAGCAGTTTTTGCTGTTGACCAGAATCAAGTTCGGTGGCTGAAGCCACAAAATAGCGATATTCGCTGTTTATCTGAATATTACAATCCAGTTGTAATCTGGCTGCCTGCTGTAACAATTTTTCGATACGAAACGGGGATAGTGCGGCCTCGCCGCACAGTGACAGAACAACTGACATGATGAGAGTAGCTCACTTTAGTAGTGGGTTTTGGCTGAAACGCAATTTTACGCGAAAAATAAGTGCTTTGCTTAAATTTATGTTATTAAATCATGGTAGTTTGAGTTTCAGATAAGGATATGGTAGTTTTTAGCACTGTGGATACAGTAAAAAGGAACATGGCGGCATGAAAAAAATTGAAGCAATTGTTAAACCGTTTAAGCTGGATGATGTACGTGAAGCTTTGTCTGATGTAGGTTTCAGCGGAATGACTGTATCTGAGGTCAAAGGTTTTGGTCGGCAGAAAGGACATACAGAAATTTATCGCGGAGCTGAATATGCAGTAGATTTTCTACCCAAGGTAAAAATTGAGCTGGTATTACCTGATGACAGAGTTGAACAGGCGATTGAGGTAATTATTGCCGCTGCTCATTCCGGCAAAATCGGAGATGGTAAAATTTTTGTATTGCCGGTAGAAAGCGCTATTCGTATTCGGACCGGAGAGCGGGACGATACGGCAATTTAAAAAATAGTCCGAATAAATAGAAAACCGTCTGAGAATAGCAGTGATAATATGACTCAAGTATGTTAATACATTGCTTTCGTACGGTTTTCTTATCTTTAAGATATTAGCTTGGCTTTTTACCAAATTGCCACAGAGTGAACATAATAGCCGCAGCAATAAAAAATTTAAGTAAATCAAAACCGGCAAATGGCAGATAGCCTAATTGCAATGCATGATAAATACTGGTATGCAAATAAAAAGCCAGATAAAAAACACCAAAGACAAATATAACTTGATGAGCAAGTGCAAAGGCGCATAATCCGCTGAAAAAATGTCGGTCATAGCCTCTTTCAGCAGCCCAGCCGGCGATATACGCACTGAATATGAAACCGTACAGATAACCGGCAGAGGCTGATACCAATACATTTATTCCGCCATGCCCACCCGCAAAAAAGGGCAGACCGCAGGCGCCGAGCAGCAAATATTCAAGTATGGCTAATACAGCAAGCTTCCGCCCTAAAAATGCACCGAGCAGTAAAACTGCCAGCGATTGCAGCGATAAAGGGACGGGGTGCAGAGGAATGCTTATATTGGCTGATATAGCCATTAATAATGCTGCTAATGTAGTAGCAAGTAATTGGTGCGACCACTGGGTTAACCTATAGTGCTGTAAAAGATAAGGCTGATAGGTACGCGATAAAATTGAGGTCATGGATTGGTTATATTTAGTTGAATATCAGGGAGAAAAAAGAGGTTTGCAATTAATAAAAAAGCGGCCGAAGCCGCTTGAATATAAAATTACAATACGTAACGAGCCAGATCCTCACGTTCAGCTATATCCTGTAAACGCGCATCAACGTAAGCTGCATCGATGGTTATATCGCCGGCAGGCGCATCAAAGGAAACTTCTTCAAGTAATTTTTCCATAACCGTATGCAATCGACGTGCACCAATATTTTCGGTTTTTTCATTAACCTGAAAAGCGATTTCAGCAATACGGGCAATGCCGTCATCAGTAAATTGCAGATTGACATCATCAGTAGCCAGTAAAGCAGAGTACTGTTCAGTCAAATTAGCGTGGGTCGTTGTCAGAATGGCTTTAAAGTCGTCTACACTCAGATTATCCAGCTCAACACGAATCGGAAAGCGCCCCTGTAATTCTGGGATTAGATCACTGGGTCGATTAAGATGAAATGCGCCAGATGCAATAAATAAAACATGATCAGTTTTAATCATGCCATACTTAGTCTGTACCGTTGTCCCTTCAACCAGAGGCAGTAAATCACGCTGCACACCCTGACGTGAAACATCTCCGCCATGGCGACTGCTGTCAGTAGCAATTTTATCAATTTCATCCAAAAATACGATGCCATTTTGTTCAACTGACTTAATTGCCTGTTCACGTAATTCTTCTTCGCTTACCAGTTTAGCTGCTTCTTCATCCAGCAGTAATTTCATGGCAGCGCTTACTTTCATTTTCTGAGCTTTGGTTTTACCATGTCCCATGCTGCTGAACATATCTTGCAACTGATTCGTGAAGTCTTCCATTCCCGGAGGACCCATAACAGACATGGTCGGAGAAGGATTAGCGGCAACCTCAATCTCGATTTCCTTATCGTCAAGCTCGCCTTTACGCAGCATCTGACGGAATTTCTGCCGGGTATGATTTTCCGGTTGAGCTTCCTGTGGCTCACCGGCAAAACCGACGCTGCGTGGCGGAGGCAGCAGGGCATCCAGAATACGATTTTCTGCGGCATCCTGAGCACGGTCGCGATTTTTAGCGATTGTCTGGTTACGAATGTTTTTCAGGGCAATTTCAATCAAATCGCGAATAATACTGTCAACATCACGTCCTACATAGCCTACTTCAGTAAATTTGGTAGCTTCTACCTTAATAAAAGGTGCGTTGGCCAGACGGGCAAGTCTGCGTGCTATTTCAGTTTTACCAACACCAGTAGGCCCGATCATCAGAATATTTTTCGGAACGATTTCGCTTTGTAAGGGTTCGGCAACGCGACTGCGACGATACCGGTTTCTCAGCGCTACTGCTACTGCACGTTTGGCCTGAGTCTGCCCGATAATATGATTATCTAATTCATGAACGATTTCGCTCGGGGTCATTACAGATGTACTCATCTTGTTCCAATCTTGAGATATGACCGTTTTAAAATACAAATTAAACGGCCAATAAAATTACAAGGTTTCAATAGTGTGGCTCTGATTTGTGTAAATGCAGATGTCACCGGCAATCTCGAGGGACTTTTTAACTACTTCAGCCGGTTCAAGCTCGGTATTTTCCATTAATGCACGTGCTGCCGACTGGGCAAATGCACCACCGGAACCAATAGCTGCAATGCTTTGTTCCGGTTCGAGCACATCACCATTTCCGGTAATTACCAGTGTGTTTTTTTTATCAGCCACAATTAACATTGCTTCCAGACGGCGTAATGCGCGATCGGTACGCCATTCTTTAGCCAGTTCAATTGCAGCCAGCATCAGTTTACCCTGATGTTTTTGTAATTTGCTTTCAAATAGTTCTATCAGGGTAAATGCATCGGCGGTACCACCGGCAAAACCGGCCAGCACCTGATTGTTATACAGTTTGCGCACTTTGCGTGCAGTCCCTTTAATAATGGTATTACCCAGTGTCACTTGACCATCTCCACCGATGGCGACGTTTTCACCGCGGCGAACGGAAATAATGGTTGTACCGTCGAATTGTTGCATGTCTCGTGATCCTTTGCTGACCAGCAGCCGGATAGCTGCCGGATAAAATAACTGCATTTAAATAAGGGCAGTTATTACCGCTTTCAAGTTAAACCATGATTTATTCTGATTTATTAGAATTTGTCTATCACTCCGGCTGGCTAGTACAGATACTAAGCAGGAAAGTTTTTTATTCATATATAAAATAAAAACGGCAACCAGAAAGGTTGCCGTTGTTCAAAACACAATCAATTATTTTTTGTGTTTGTATACTTTTTTGGTAGTAACAGTTTTGGTGGTTTTAACAGTTTTGGTTTTAGCCGGAGCTACTGCCACTGTACCATTATCTATTACGCAGTTCTGGGTAACAATTTGCGGAACAATTTTTTCCTGACCGTTAATTACCTGTTTGCTTGGCTGTAACAGACCCAGAGCACCAACTTTATCTACAGTATCGCTGTTGGCAATAGCGGTTTTCCAAGTAATGCCTTCGGGAGAAACGAAAGTATTGTAGTTAACATCACGTGCATCACGCATCATTACAGGAGAAAGTCTGCCCTGATAATTTACCTGAGCTGCCACGACGTTCTGACCTTGCAATCCATACATTACAGTCAAACGGTTTTTAGCTGCACCAGTACCGCACAAATAAGCTACTTCTTTACGCGCATCAATCTGTACATTCGCTGTAGTTGCTGCAGGTACGGCTACCTGTGCAGAAGGTGCTTTATGATGATGTTTTGATGCACAACCGGTAACAGCCAGCATCAACAATACAGCCGGGACAAGAACTTTTTTCATGACAACTCCTTATAAGCATTTATGAATAAATCTTCTGATAACATAAACCATCATACTTGGCTTAGGTAAAGATGCAATAGCTGTATCTTAGTCTTTTTTAGCTAATGTAGGGTAGTATTAAATAATACAGTTTAAACGTTATCGTTACTGTATTAATAGTACATGAATAAAAAATTCTTCACAACAACATGTTTCAAGTGAAATATTTGCATTCAAGGCCAACTATCAGTATGTGAAGGTCATTATTTTAACTGTATTTAATTTTCAATATTTAACTTTATTTCACTTGGTATCTGTACCACGCTTCTGTCATTCAGATTAAAAGCTGTCAGGCTGCCCCCCCATAAAGCACCGGTATCCACACATACAACATGATCGGCCTGATAAAAACCTAATGCCGACCAATGACCGAATAGAATGGTTTTATTGATATTTTGTCGGTGCGGCGCCTTAAACCATGGAATATGATGTGCTGGTATATTAATGAGCGTCCCTTTATAATCAAAATCCATTGCTCCATCATCAGTCAGTGCACGCATCCGGGTAAAGCTGTTAGTGATAAAACGCAATCTCTCATCGCCACTGAGATTTTTGTTCCAGCGAACAGGTTTATTTCCATACATTCGGGAAAAAAATTGTTCGGGAGTATTTTGCAATACGGTTTCCACTTCCTGAGCCAGTAGCTGTGCCTGATCGCATGTCCATTCTGGCCAGATCCCTGCATGGACCATGACATAATTGTCCTGCTGGCGATATAAAGGCTGTCGGAGTAACCAGTCAATTAATTGTTTTCTGTCCGGCGCATTCAGAATGTCACTGATTGTATCTGCACGTTTGAGTTTGCCATAACCATAATGCAGTGCAAGTAAATGTAAGTCATGATTTCCCAGAATAGTCTGCATACAACCATCATGCTGTTTTACCAGACGCAATGTGGCCAGTGATTGCGGGCCCCGGTTTACCAGATCGCCGGTAAGCCATAAGGTATCAGTACCGGGATTAAAATTCAGTTTATCCAGTAGTTTTTTAAACTCTGTCAGACATCCCTGTAAATCACCAATCACATACTGTGCCATATTCATCTCCTGAGAAATCGGGATAAACCTAATCAAACTGATTTGTCCCGATTTGTCTGTTTACTTGTCCAGTATCAGAATGGCTTCAGCTTCAACCAAAGCACCTTTAGGTAAGGCAGAAACTTCAACAGCAGCACGAGCTGGATAAGGAGTTGTAAAGTATTGCGCCATAATCTCATTAAACGTAGCAAAATTACTCAAATCAGTCAGATAGGCATTTACTTTTACCAAGTCATTCAGACTGCCTCCGGCAGCTTCTGCAACCGCCCGGAGATTTTTAAACACCTGATGTGTTTGTTCAGCAAAACCACCATCAACGATTTGCATTGTTTCAGCTACTAACGGAATCTGACCGGAAAGATATACTGTATTGCCAGCACGTACTGCTTGTGAATAAGCACCGATAGCGGCCGGTGCTTTCTCAGTATGAATAATATTTTTTCCCATGTTTTTACTCCTTGGTATGAAAAGGGGTTATCAGTCTTTCAAAAATAAAGCCAGTAAATCATTCAGAAAAGTACGTCCGAGTGCAGTCGGACGTAAGTTTAACGGATCTGCGTCCATTAAACCTCGCTCTACGGCCTGAGTAATCGCATATTGAATGGAGGTAACAGGCAAGCCGGTACGCTCGCTAAACCATGTAGTAGGAACTCCATCAGTTAATCTCAGAGCATTCAGCATAAATTCAAAAGGTAAATCCTGTGCAGAAATTTGCCGGCGGACAATAGCACACTGAGGTTGCTGCTGCATCGCTTGCAGATAATCTTTCGGATGCCTGCACCGAGTAGTGCGCTCAATTGCCTGAGCACTGGATATCTTACCATGAGCGCCAGCTCCGATACCGATATAATCGCCAAATTGCCAGTAGTTCAGATTATGCCGGCATTGTTGCTGAGGGTGGGCGAAGGCAGACGTTTCATAATGATGAAAACCTGCCTGTGACAGTGATGTATGTACAGCTTCTTCTATATCAGCAATATGGTCATCATCTGGTAGCTTCGGAGGAGGTGAATGGGCAAAAGGTGTATTGGGTTCCAGTGTAAGCTGATAAGCACTAATGTGCCTTACTCCGGTTGCAATTGCTGTATTAATATCTTCCTTTGCCTGTTCGACAGTTTGTCCTGGTAAGGCGTACATCAAATCAATATTGAGTTTAGGAAACAGGATTAAGCCTGATTCAATGGCATTTAGTGCTTCTTTGCGGTTATGAATTCTACCCAGTGCAGCCAGTTTGTCATTGGCAAAACTTTGTACTCCGATGGAAAGCCGGTTTATACCAGCTGCTGCATAGTCTGCAAAACGATCGCGTTCAAATGTGCCCGGATTGGCTTCAAGGGTAATTTCTGCTGTGGGTATCAGATTAACCCGTGCACGAATGCCGCTTAAGAGCTTTTCAAATGCAGATGCGGAAAACAGACTGGGTGTCCCTCCGCCGATAAAAATTGTGTGAACAGACCTACCCCAGAAATAAGGCAGTTCAGTTTCCAGATCAGTTAATAAGGCAGCAATATACTTCTGCTCATCCAGTTCCTGCTTAAGCTGATGCGAATTGAAGTCGCAATACGGACATTTGCGAACACACCATGGAATATGAATATACAGAGATAGTGGCGGTAAACTGGTCAAAGCTGGCGTAACAGAATGCGGTATTTGCAGAGAAACGGGAAACTCAGACATGAGTATTCAGACCATACTGCTGACGCAGTTTATCCATTAAAATATTTAATGCCTGAGCACGATGACTTATCCGGTTTTTTTCTTCCTGACTCATTTGTGCAGCAGTCAGTTTCTGGTCTGGAACATAAAAATGCGGATCGTATCCAAAACCATTGCTTCCTGCAGCAGAGGATTGCCACAGCCCAGACCAATTGGCTTCAGCAATTAATGGCTGTGGATCATCAGGATGACGCACTAAAACCAGTACGCATACATAAAACACACTTTTGTCATCACAATTGCGTAATTCATCATCCAGCTTGGCATTGTTGGCTGTATCTGATTTTGGTTCTGTACCTGCATAACGTGCAGAATGGACGCCAGGTTTGCCATGCAGTGCATTGGCACAAATACCAGAATCATCGGCTAATGCCGGTAAGCCACTATAACGGCTGGCATGACGTGCTTTAGCGAGTGCATTTTCAACAAATGTGACATAAGGTTCCGGGCACTCAGGAATATTAAATTCAGACTGCGGAACAACTTCGATATTTAAAGAATTAAACAGGCGGCTGAATTCAGCCAGCTTGCCCTGATTATTACTGGCAAGAACAATTTTATTCATGGTTTACATCATTTGAGGATAACACTTGATTAATTTGCCGGTATGCACGTTCACGCAAAGTAAACGCCAGCGCAGCAAATTGCCCCAGTACACTAATGAAAGCGAGTAAACAGCAGATTATCGCAATAGTGTGCTGTTGATGTACCCAATAATAACAGCCCAGCGCAACCCAGCCAATAAACATAAATGTACATGAAGCCAGAATGAGTAATAAAAGTTTGAGTTTCGTCATTCGTGGATGCTTTAAAAAGATATAAATTGGCTGGGCAGATTGGTTAATTACAAAAGATACAGCTACATACGATTATTACTTACAGCCGGAATAAAATAAATCAGTTTATAAATCAATTTTAAGTAAAAAATATGAGTTATTTATAAAATACAGATTAATATTAATTATAGTGATTTCATAAACTGAAAAATTTTATTTTTTTCCCAATGAAGTAAAATCTGTAGTTGTTTCAGATTTCTGCTGATTCTCTTGTTTCATTTTGGTTAGTTTAAAGGTCAAAGGCATTTCTCCGATGGCCATAATTGCACCTAGGATAAAAAATGTTTTACTATAAATTGTCAGTTGCTGATCTTTATTATAGAGAAAAAATCCGATACCGAGAAAGATTACAAACATAAGGCTTGTGCAGATATGCATTATAATTAATTTTTTCATTAGTCTGATATCATAAAAGGTTAAAGAAGAAATTCCGACTAATTATATACAGAAAATCTGTTAAATGAAAACTATTGTAAATATTTAAACACTAAATATTTACAGCTTACGGTTGAAAATATGTATATAAAATAAATTAATATTATTTACAATGGATATTTAATTAATTTAAGTTTCGATTAATTTTAATTATTTTAATGGTAAATGGCGTTAGTATTATTAAGCCGAGTGCAGCAATAACAAAGCAGGTGATACTATACCATAATGGATAATGTATATCCGCAAAGAATATTGTACCGATAACCAAAGCCGCAATTACGGTCATTGAAAGAAAACAATAGCTAACAATTAATTTTTTCATATTTGACACTTCAGAATTTTTTATTTTCTATCTTTAGAATCTGTTTATCTGTCTGATAAACAAGAAAACCGGTTTTATAATAAACAGATTGAACAGTAAAAAAGATTGTATAAAAATAATTTTATTTTTAAAAGATATAAATATTAAGTCGTTAGTATGTAATTTAAAAAAGTATTTGATAAGCAATTTAATCGAATCCTGAAAACAGCATAAAACAAAAATCTGATGTCAGTTAAATTAATCTTAAAGTAATTGATTAGCTTTGAATACAAATCAAACAATCCATTTAATTCAAATTAATTCAAATTAATTCAAATTAATTCAAATTAATTCAAATTAATTCAAATTAATTCTAATTAATTCTAATTATTTAATTAGGTGGCCTGAAATAAAAGTCTGGGTAGTTGTTTGGTTTAAAAAAGCCTGCATAAGCAGGCTTTTAAAGTTAGCGTAATTGCTGATCCAGTTGCTGAAGCCATTTTGTGGCATCTTTTCCGGTATATATTGTGCCATCTTCATTGGCCAGAGTGACACGTGTTCCGCTATCTTTGAGAGGTATTGCCAGTACCATCAGACGAGGTTGCTGTTTTGGCTGTTGCTGTTGTTCAGCTTTTTTACTGCGTCCGAACATACGTCCGAATAATCCTGGTTTTTTATTAGAAACAGAAGAGGCTTCTGCAGCAGCTACTTCAACCAGATAAGCATATTGACTCTGGTTTTCTCCAATTACATTCAGACCAACACGATCCAAAGCCAGTGCAACACGTCGCCAGTTACGTTCCTGAGGCCCAAGCAGGTAAATACTGTTGCCATCAATTTTGGCTAGATTGTATTCATTCGGGTTTTGTTTTTGGGCAGCTATCTGTTGCTGAACCTGTTTGGCGTCTGCACCAAGATATTGCATAAAGCGTGCAAGAAATGCTGCTTCCAGCTCAGGCTCATTAGGTCTTGGCTGCCATGCAGTGCTGTCACCATCTTTGCTGGTATAAACTTCTTTCATACCTTTCTGGCTGAAGAATACATCTGTACCGCCTTTGCTGTTACGTTCCAGACGGATAGTAAACATATCCCGCTCGCCGCTGGAGTAAACACCACCCAGACCTACTTTTTCGAATATACCGCGAATCACATCAGATGGCAGTTTGGCACGGTTTTCTGCCCAGTTGGTTTGCATCAGACCAATAGATGGTTCTTCACGCTCGATAGTAAAGCCCTGTTCCTGCCAGAATGCTCTGAGCAGCGGCCATAATTCAGCAGCTTGCTTGTTATCGATAGTCAGCCAGCGAATACTTCCATCACGCTGCAAATGAATATTCGGTACCTGAGTCAGTACCTGTGCATTCGCATTATTCTGAGTTTTGCCCGCTTTTTTGTTCATGTCACTGGCACGTACAGCCCCATTAATCAGTGTACTGCCAGGTGCACTAAAGCGGTTCCCCTGATTCGGATCAGTCAAATCAGGAGGTACATCCAGCTGAACAATTTTTTTATTGTCAGACTGATAATCCAGTTTAGGCAGGTTTTCTTTTTTGCTGGCACAGGCGGCAAGACTGGCTGCCAGCAGGGTTAGTGCAACGGTTTTACTTATATTCATATCGGCCACTTTCAGTGTGCATTACAATGGCAATGTAGGCTTGTGTTTAAATTAATCCGGCTTCCTGCATGGCGGCCAGCACGACAGTCTGTCCGGCAGGAGTTAATTCAGTAATAGGCAGTCGGCAAACCGGATTGATTTTACCCAGTTTAGACAGTGCCCATTTCGTTGGTGCAGGGCTTGGTTCACAGAAAAGATCACCATGCAGACGCTGTAATTTATCATTTAAAGCGCGTGCACCTGTAATATCTCCGCGCAAAGCTGCATGACACATATCTGCAAACAATTTCGGAGCAACGTTAGCGGTAACGCTGATCACACCATGACCACCGCACAGTAAAAATGCCAGGGCAGTAGGATCATCACCGGAATAAACTGCAAAATTTTCAGGTACGTGCTTAAACAGATAACATGCACGGCCAATGTTTCCAGTGGCTTCTTTAATACCAACAATATTGTCAATTTTTGCCAGACGTAAGGCAGTGTCCGGTTGCATATCGGCAACAGTGCGACCCGGGACATTATACAAAATCATGGGGATACTGGTTGCTTCGGCAATAGTTTTAAAGTGGCGGTAGATACCTTCCTGATTCGGTTTGTTGTAGTAGGGTACTACAGACAAAGTCATATCTGCACCAGCCTGCTGAGCCTCCTGAGCCAGATAAATTGCTTCGTGAGTATTGTTGGCGCCAGTACCGGCAATTACTTTCACACGTCCGGCTACATGTTCTACAGCAGTTTTGATGACATTCAAATGCTCATCCACGCTGAGTGTGGCTGATTCACCGGTTGTTCCCACGGCGACAATGGCATCGGTTCCGGACTCGATATGCCAGTCAATAAGCTGTTTGTATTGTTCATAATCAATACTGCCATCTTCATGCATAGGCGTTACGATGGCAACCAGGCTGCCTGTCAACATAATTCTACCCTTTACAGGTGAGCTAAAAATGTGATGATTGTAGCGTATTTTTTGCTTACATGGAAAACTGCCGGTATTTGAACCACTTTTGATAAAAGTAGTTTGCTTGTGTTAAAGATTCTATTCCTCAATAGTTTGCTCTGGATTAAACAGCGCCGTATCGCTTAAAATACGCTGCTTTATATACATTTCACACATGCATAAAGCAAATAAGGAAGGATGACATGGACGATAATTCCTCTGTTCGTAAGCAGAATGAACACTCTGATCTGGTCTATGGTCTGGAGGAAAAACCTCCTGTTTTAAATGGTTTGCTCAGTGCATTAACCCATTTACTCGCTCTTTTTGTCCCTATGGTGGCACCGGCTCTTGTGGTGGGCGGTGCGCTGAAACTGCCGGCTGACATGACTGCTTATCTGGTCTCAATGTCTATGGTGGCTTCAGGTATAGGTACTTATATTCAGGTACACCGCTTTGGTGTTATTGGTTCGGGGCTGTTATCAATTCAATCAGTTAATTTTTCATTTGTCACTGTCATGATTGCGCTGGGGCTGGGCATGAAAGAAAGCGGGATGAATGAAAATACTATGATTTCAACTTTACTGGGCGTCTCATTCGTGGGCGCCTTTTTAGTAATCGGGGCATCATGGCTGTTACCTTTTCTGAAAAAAATCATCACACCTACTGTAAGCGGAGTTGTGGTATTGATGATAGGCCTGAGTCTTATTCATGTCGGTATTACTGACTTTGGCGGTGGTCTTGCTGCAAAAGCAAATCATACTTTCGGTTCATGGTCTAATCTGGCTCTGTCCACATTTGTACTGTTTACTGTATTGTTATTTAACTGCTTTAAAAATGCATGGTGGCGTATGGCCGGCATTGCGGTAGGTTTGATATCAGGTTATGTAATTGCGATTTTTATGGGAATTGTAGATTTTTCCAATTTGCACGATTTACCCTTAATTACAATACCGATTCCCTTTAAATACGGCTTTGCTTTTGACTGGCATGCTTTTATGGTGGCCGGTACCATTTATCTTTTAAGTGTGTTTGAAGCAGTAGGTGATTTAACTGCTACCGCCATGATTTCTAATCAGCCGGTAGATGGTCCGTCATACACAAACCGTTTACGCGGCGGGGTAATGGCTGATGGTCTGGTATCCGTAATTGCTACAGCACTGGGTTCATTGCCGTTAACCACTTTTGCCCAGAATAATGGCGTTATTCAGATGACGGGAGTTGCTTCCCGGTATGTCGGTAAATATATTGCTGCTATTCTGATTATACTTGGCTTATTTCCATGGGTTGGAGCTATTTTTACCACTATTCCTAGTCCGGTTTTAGGTGGTGCAATGGTAGTTATGTTCGGTTTGATTGTCACTGCTGGTATCAGAATTATTATTACTGCTGGTATTCGACGCCGTGAAGCAGTTATCTGTGCTACATCACTGGGGCTTGGTCTGGGTGTGGCTTTTGAGCCGGAAGTGTTTGCTCAGTTACCAATATTGTTTCAAAATCCGATTTGTATGGGTGGAATTGTAGCGATTATTTTAAATATAGTGCTGCCACATGATAAAAGTGAACCGGCTGTTTATTTAAGTGACGACATTCCACATTAATTAATATCTGAAAAAAGGCTGCCGAAAATATTGGCAGCTTTTTTTTAAAATTTAAAATAATAATTTTAAATAGTAAGTTCTACTTTAATTAATGAGTACTATAAATTACATGGAAAAGTTTAATTATTTGTAATTCTGAATGGTATTAGTTTTGTATTAAAAATTACTTTTAGTTTGATATTATCCTTTGATTTAATAACAATATCAGGTGGATAAGTAATTTTTTTGTCAAAATTCAGAAAATTGTTAATCTATGCATTTTCTTTTGAAAGCAGATTAGCACCGTCAGTTGAATGCAGACGGGCAAATATCCAGCTTGAAAGCAGAGTGAACACGCCGAGAATAATAAAAGTAATGCGAAACGCGGTAGTAATATTGTGATTGATAAAGCTGGCACGACTGAAAGATTGCAAAAGTAATGCGCCAATTGCTATACCGAAACTTAATGCCAGTTGCTGGTTAACAGCCATCAGACTGGTGCCGCTACTAACCTGATTAGGACGTAAATCAGCCAGTGTAATGGTATTCATACCAGTAAATTGCAAAGAGTTGCAGGCACCCAAAATACACAGATGTAATAATATCAACCATTGCGGTGTACTGGCACTGATTAAAGCGAGTGACATAATCAGTATACCGATAATACGTGTATTCCATGAGAGGGTATTACGATAACCAAAATGATTCATTAAAGGTTTTAGAAAAGGTTTGGCAAGTATAGCCGCCAAAGCAAGAGGCATCAGCAGCCAGCCTGAATTTACCGCATTATAGTTAAAAGCAACCTGAAATAATAAAGGTAATAATAAAGGCAGGGCGCTCATGCCAAGACGGCTTACTAAGTTACCTGCCAGCCCCAGACGAAATGTACGCACCAGAATTAAATGCGGAGGATACAAAGCACGGTTGTTCTGGCGTGCATGAGCAAGATAGGCAAATAAAGCGCCAATACCTGCAATAGCCATCATACAGCCAAATAAAATATTGTTAGCATGTGACATGGTTTCAAAAGTAAGCGTCATGCAAAAAGCAGATGCCGAAAACAGAAAGAAACCTAATCCATCAAAGTAATTTGCCGGCCGGTTAAAATTGGGCATGATATACCAGGTAACCAGTAGTCCTAATAACCCTATCGGTACATTAAGCAAAAATATCCAGTGCCAGCTGGTATATACCACAAGATAGCCACCAATAATCGGTCCCAGTACTGGGCCGATCAGTGCCGGCATGATGGCATAATTCATAACAGTTATGAGTTTAGAGCGGTCGTAAGCCTGCATCATGGTTAAACGGGCTACCGGTGTTAGCATTGCGCCCCCAAAACCCTGAATGATTCTGGCCAGTACCAGCAAAGCCAGATTATTACTTGCAGCACACAGTACAGAGCCAATAATAAATATGACCATAGAACCCATAAAGAGTTTACGTGTTCCTAATTTATCCGACAGAAAACCAGACAGAGGCATCATTATTGCTAGTGTTAGCGCATAGGCAATAATTGCAGATTGCATATTAAGCGGTGACTGCCCCAGATCGGCAGCCATTGAGGGCAGAGCAGTATTCAGGATAGTAGCATCCAGCTGCTGCATAAAAATGGCTATTGCCAACAAAATGGGCAAAAAGCGTGAGGGTTTACTGTCGTTAATAGTAGCCATAATTGCTGTTTATCAATAATGGATTCATTTATTATAACAGACTCATGTGATGCATCATTTTGTTAATATAAAAGCATAAATTTATGAAAATATATATTTTATATTCATAATTTTAAGATAATAAATGTATATAACAAGTGTTTATGCTTTAGGGTTGACATATGTTTTATTATGGCAGATTAATAATACGGATCAGGCATGCATTACCAAATTCTGATAAGTAATTTTATAAAACATAGGTTTGTTGAGTTTGTTTATAATATTCGGATAATTGTATAGATAGATATTATTTTATTTTTTCTGAATTATATTTAAGCTTGTATGTAAGTCTGGTGAAAAATGCCAGTATATGGATAACTTACGATATAACTGTTATTTAAATTTGTTAAAATTGTTTATCAGAGGAGACATTGCTTCACTACAATGGAAAAAACTAACAAACATACAAAGTAATTATTATAAATTTAGCGTAAAAAACAAAATATTCAGATATATTAAATAATAGTCATTGTGTATATATATCATTATGAATATTAGATAAATTTATTATTGCAGATGCTGTTAAGTACAAGCTTACTTTTAGTATCCGGTTTGTAAAAAAATTTTAGACAAAGGCGGATAATTTAAAAATGAGAAAGTATTGAATAAATCTCAAAAAAATTGATATATGTTGTACATGGATAATATCTACTCTGTTTATATAAAAGAAAAAAGTTAGACATAAAATAAACCGTGTTAGCTTAATAAAGCTAACACGGCCTAGAATACTGTTATAGACTTACATACGTAATGTATCTACAACATCAATCATGAATTCCATGTCTTCTTCAGATAGTCCGATAAAGCCTTCTGGAAAACTCAATGCTTTAACAATAGTAGCGCCATCAGAATCTTCTGCCATTTTGCATAATATCTCTCTTAACGGCTCTACTTTATCAGCTATATCTTTATGATATAACATGACATGAGATACTTCATTAATCCGGCTTTTCAGTAATACTTTTAACTGATCTTTGGTTACAGAATTAAAGCTGTCATATACTTCAGCTTGAATAATGCCAATTTTTGCCTGCTGGCGGATAACGCTGGAAGCTACCATGAGGAAGTTATCTTTACGATTGATAACCAGCTCATCATCGCTCAGATTAGCCGGTTCAAGCAAACGCAAACCAATAAAGTTGGCATCTTCATTATTGGAAAGAGCCAGTTCAACAGTACCTTTCAGCTCTTCAATAGCATTAATTTCTGAATCAGCAGCAGTAACAATTACAATCTCATCTGGTTGATTTTTAGGTTTAACCAGTGGTAAATAACCTTGTTCACGTACATAATTACCAGCAGCAAACGGATTAACAAAAAGCATAGAGACTTTTTCTTTATCTTGCTGTGCTTTTACTTCATCAAATGAAGGAGGCATAATCAGAGAAATATTCTGATCGCTTTTCTTTTGCAGGTAATTATTCAGCAAATACCAGGTGCTGAACTGATCAGGCAAATAATCGGGTACAACCATTAAACTCAGCATATTATTTTCCTTCCTGTTCAGTTTTCAGCATTTCTACATACTTGGCACTCATTTCGTTAACACGTTCACGGCTTGGTTTGCGACGAATTGAGCTATAGCCAATCACTTTGCCTTGACGTAAGTTCGGAATTACAGTGGCGTATACCCAGTAATGGCCGCCATCTTTTCGTAAGTTTTTAACATAACCGTACCAGCGTTCGCCTCTTTGCAAGGTTTCCCACATATCGGCAAATGGAGCTTTGGGCATGTCAGGATGACGTAACAAACAGTGTGGAGCACCAATAATTTCATCACGTGTCCAGCCACTGATATCAACAAAGACGTCATTGGCATGCGTGATAATACCGTTAAGATCTGTACGTGATACAATTAAAGCACCATCAGGATAAGGAAATTCCTGATGAGTTACATATACTGTTGATTCTCCGTCTTGCTGATAATGCTTAATTTTATACTCTGAAAATTCACCTTCAGGCTTTGGCTGAATCCAACGACTCATATCCATATTTATCTGTCCTTCAATTTTGGTTTAATCTGATAAAGAATGAGTGTGTGCTTAATAGAAATGCATTTCAGATTTTTTATGTTTTTACAGTAATTTATTCTTTCTGCTTTAATAAATTTACTGCTAATATAAATTTCTGGAAATGCATACAATCGGGATTTTTAAATATTACCCAATACATATATGCGATGCGTTTCAATATAGTTATAAAACATTTAAACGCCCTTTCATGCAATAAATTTTGTTTTAGCTTTAGTTTTCTTTAGGTTTGACTAACAGCAATTTAGTCAGAATTCAGAAAATATCCGGATATAAGGGTAGTGCCTGATTTTAAAGCTTATTTTTACAGTATTATAAACTGTAATAAAACGTGTTAATTTCAAATTTGCATGAGCGGGTATTTAAATAGCATTGCATATTTCAGATCAAGCAAATTGATTATTAACCAAAATGGTCAGCTAATTCTTTCAATGCCCGTTTAGCTTCAAACAGAATCAGACCTAATTTGGCTTCATGAGTGGTAGTAATGGTTAACAGAATAGCTTCAGAGGCCTGAAACAGCAGCATGTAGCCTTTATCAGTGTGAATAATGGTGTTGTCCAGAGTACCTTTTAATACTTCTTTTGCAGAACGATTACCCAGAGACAGTAATGCTGCAGCCATTGCACCGATACGGTCTTCATCCATGCCACTCTGCAAAGCTGAAGCAATTGGCAAACCATCGGTTGAGATAACTGCTGAAGATGTAATGTCGGGTGTACTGTTCAGGGTTTTCAATACGCCTTCGATGAAATCATATTTCATGAAAATTCCTCTTAAATTGACTGTAACTTTGTCAATTATAAAGATGGGTGAATTTTTTTGCAAAAAAATGTTATTAAATTTTATTAATTATCTTTATTTAAGTTTTCTATTTTATTTACATTTCTTTAGTTTTCTTGCTTATCTATAATTATTCAGAGCAATGAAAACTATTGTTACAGTTTATTGAATTCTATTGAAATGTAAATGAAATTATAGCATTTTGAATAGGAGATTGCGTAATATAATCCGGTCAACTTAGCTAAAGTTTGATATTTATCAAATGTTATCTCATTTTTTATATTTTATATGCTATTAAGACTGCGAATATATGTTTAATTCTATGCTTAACTTAATGGTAAATAAATTGTTTTAAATAATAAAATCTTACTTTTTTAGTGTATATTAATATATAAATTAATAGTGTGTTGTAAGTTTGCTTATATATTTTACAAATTTAAATTAATGTTATTTATCAAAAAGACAGTTAAGTGAAATTAATGCCTTTATAGTTTGATAATGTTAATTATGTTTATTTTGTTGTTTAATATATAAATTAATTTAAACAGGTTGTTCTTAATATGATAAACAACCTGTTTGTTAGATTAATTTCAAATATCGGCTTCTACTTTATCTCCTTCAGCTTCCATCCATACTCTTCTGGAAGCTGCTTCACCTTTTCCCATTAATTTGATAAAAATATTTCGGGTTTCACTGTTTTCTTCATCGGGAATATGTACTTGCAACAGACGGCGTGTATCCGGATTCATGGTAGTATCCTTGAGCTGATCAGGATTCATTTCGCCTAAACCTTTAAAGCGATTTATGTGATAAGTACTTTTTTCTAGTTGCAGTCTGTCTTTAATGCTGTCCAGTTCTGCCTCGTCCTGAGCATAAATCTTGCGTGCAGGTTTGCTTTTACCCTGTGCATTTACATCTATACGAAAAAGTGGTGGTTGGGCAACATAAATGTGTCCGGCCTCTATCAGTCGCGGGAAATGGGTATAAAATAAGGTAAGTAATAGAACCTGTATATGAGCACCATCAACATCGGCATCTGATAAAATGGCTATTTTTCCATAGCGTAAGCCAGATAAATCAGGATTATCGTTTTTCCCGTGGGGGTCTACTCCGATGGCAACAGAAATATCATGTATTTCTGCATTACCAAACAATTGGTCACGATGAATTTCAAAACTGTTTAAAACTTTACCGCGCAATGGAAGAATTGCCTGAGTATTTTTATCCCGTGCCAGTTTGGCTGAGCCGCCGGCTGAATCACCTTCTACCAGAAACAATTCATTTTCTCGGATGTCTTCACTTTCGCAGTCAGTAAGTTTGCCTGGTAAAACAGCTACGCCAGAACCTTTTTTCTTTTCAATTTTTTTAGTTGAACGCATTCGCGCCTGAGCCTGACTAATAGCCAGTTCAGCTATTTTTTTACCTGTATCTATATTCTGGTTTAACCAGAGTTCTAATGGATCACTACATACTGCCGCTACCAGTTTGAGTGCATCACGACTGGTTAATTTGTCTTTTGTCTGCCCTTGAAACTGAGGGTCGAGCAGCCGTGCTGAGAGAATAAAGGCAACGCGTGAAAAAACATCGTCTGACTGTAGTTTTACGCCGCGCGGAAGTAAATTATGATGATTGATAAAGTTGTTTACAGCGTGAAAAACTGCCTGTTTCAGCCCGGCTTCATGAGTGCCGCCTAACGCGGTAGGGATCAGATTAACGTAGCTTTCACTTGGTGTATGTCCGTCTTCCAGCCATGTCAGAGCGAAAGCTGCACCTTCACCCTGATTAAAATCAGTTCCATGATTTGAGTTTAAATAATTTTCACTGGAGAAAATGGGCGTGGCAGTCTGGCTGTCTGAGAGTAAGTCAAGTAAATAGCTTTTCAGGCCATTCGGATAATGCCAGTTTTGTGTCTGAGCTTCATCCGTAGCATTCTGGTAGCGGGTAAGGGTAACATTCACGCCGGGTAATAAAACTGCTTTGGCACGTAAATTGCGTTCCAGTTCCGGCAGATTGTATTGCGGATTATCGAAGTAATGTCCGTCAGGCCAGATACGAACTTCGGTACCACTGTCTTTAACGGCGCATTTACCGGTTACAGACAAAGGTTTAATGACGTCACCACCAGCAAAGGCAATATGGTAAATATTTCCGGTTCTTTTAACAGTAACTTCAAGCCGGGAAGACAGTGCATTGGTCACGGAAACGCCTACACCATGTAAGCCACCTGAAAAAGCATAAGCACCGTCGCCGCTTTTTTTATTGAATTTACCACCAGCATGAAGTTGGGTGAAAACCAGTTCAACTACGGGTACTTTTTCGGTTGGGTGTAATCCGGTGGGAATGCCGCGACCATTGTCTCTGACGGTAACGGATCCATCGGGATTCAGAGTAACATCGATATTTTGTGCATAGCCGCCCAGAGCTTCGTCTGCGGCATTATCAATTACTTCCTGAATGATATGAGTAGGGCTATCCGTTCTGGTATACATACCAGGGCGTTCTTTAACCGGTGCCAGTCCTTTCAGAACGGTGACACTGGATTCATCATAAGTTGTGGATTTGCTCATAATTTATTTTTAGATAAGTATTAATCGCAATATAAAACAAATTACCGTAAAAAATTTATTTTTTCGGTAATTTGTTTCAGATTCAGAATTTTGGCGGAATCTTCAATACAGAACTATTCACAGGCCATCATTCTGCCAGTGAGTATTTATCATCATGATTTTGTCGAGTTTGAACAAATTCAGTCCAGCTGGGCAGTTCGTGTAAAAAGCGTGAAAGCTCGTGTAATGCATTCAGATAGACATTTCTTTTGAATTCAATAACTTCATCAACAGGGGCCCAGTATTGGTGCCAGCGCCATGCATCAAATTCAGGATGATGGGTTGCTCGCAGATGAACATCACTTTCCCGTCCGGTCAGGCGCAGCAAATACCAGATCTGTTTTTGGCCTTTATAAGAACCTCGCCATTCGCGTTTGATCCAATGTGTAGGTACATCATAACGTAACCAGTCCCGGGTGCGTCCGATTATTTTGACATGATGCGGCAGCAGGCCGACTTCTTCCATGAGCTCACGATACATGGCGGCTTCCGGGCTTTCACCCGGCTTAATACCGCCTTGCGGAAACTGCCAAGAGTGTTCATGTACACGCTTGCCCCAAAAAACTTCGTTACGGTCGTTAGTAATGATTATCCCGACATTGGGGCGATAACCTTCTCTGTCTAACATGGTAGTTCGCCCAATAAATAAATTGAATTTTCGCACAAATCAGGCAGTGAGACTAGTAAGGATTAAATGTGAAATATCAAATTTAATTAAGTAAATTTTTATATTATATTGGCATGTATGAGGTTTTCAGTTAAAAATCAGGATTTATTTATGAATAATATTGGTGAAGTCTAACAATAAAGATTAATTATATATCTGGGTTAGTTTTAATCATTCAAGTTGGGTATTTAATCGTCTAGTTATTAATTGTTATGCTTCAATTCGAACTGATGCATGAAAAATTCAGCGAGGTTATTTATTTGTATCGATAGAATATATTTGTTTGCATTATATTTTATTTATAGTTATCAGAAACTAAATAACTGAGTAAATATCAAATCAGTTAAGAGCGTAAAAAAACGTATCTATCTTTATCTATGAATAGAAGATCATTGGGATTATATAGTCGTTCGGGATAAACGATATACAAAAATTATTTCTCCAAATATTTTTCTAATTTCCAATACTCTCAGAAAGATGATAATTTTATGTTGATAAACAGGTAAATCATTATTTCTAATGTTCTGCTTATTTTCATTCTAATATTTTAAATAAGGCTATTCTGTTAAATCTATGAATGATTGAACAGTTGGTAAGGGTATATTAAATTGAAAAAGTCATTAATATTAATCAATTATCATAAAATTAATTGTCTAAAAGAAAAGCAATGTTGTAGTTAGGGTAGTTAAATTTATAGCATAGTGACTGGTATAGCTGATGATAATTCATATCGCCCTTGGGGCTTAATCTTGAAAAGGTTGAAATTGTGGGACGGTATATAAAAGATAAAAATGTCTATCTGGTCGAAATAAAGTCATTTACAAAATGAATGCAGGTGCAGAGAAATTTAATATTTTTATTTTAGCACAGAAATATTCAATTTTAGGACTAAGATATAATAATATTTATTGTATAGGCAATCGTTTGATTTATAAAAATTTATTTAATTTAATGTGGTTAAATATACTAATTAATAACTGATTAAAAAATATTTTCATACCGATTTATAATAATTGAATCTGTACTTAATAATTGAATTAAAACAAATTCAGCCGAAAAGAATCCACATTACTGCAATCTTTTTATATTTTAAATTTTATTATAAATAAAATGTAAAGAGTTTATAGGTATTTGATACTGTTAATAATTTTTCCGAAAATATTATTTATAGTTTGAATTAAAGAGAGCATACATAAAAAGAGCCCTATCTCTACAGATAGGGCTCTTTATTAGCAAAAATTTTATTGATGAACAGGTTCGAAATTGTGAATGGCTTTTTCATTTTCAGGAGTTTGCTCTTTGCCATTTACAGCCTGAGTATGTTGATAAAAAGCAGCGCGTTTAGCTGCCTGAAAAATTTGTAATCTACGACGATGTTGCATAGTTAAATCCTTTCTCGCTTGCTGGTGTGGGGCACCAACTGTTGTCATTTATAACTTGGAAGTATAAGTTTACTGATAAATTAATAATGCAGATCAGTTATCAGTTCGGATATTGTTTTTAACGTAATAATTTATTAGTTCATTAAACAATATATAAGATATAACAGAATATTGCAAGACGGTGATGTATGTTTGTCTTTAAATTGAGAGGAAATGATAAATAGAAAAACCGCAGAATTGTTAAAAGGTCAGGCCTGAATCAGTAGCCTGACCTTTTATTACGATAAAGTGAGGAGCTTATTGCTTGGGTTGGCTATTACTACGTCTGTTTGGCTGACTGTTTCTCTGACGGGCAGCCGGAATGTTCTGGCGGGAACGGTTTGGTTGCTGTTCGCCAGACTGACGGCGGTTTGCATTCCAGTTACCATTTTTGTTGTGATTACCATAGGAGCGGCGACCTTTATTCGCTATTTTACCAGCACGTTTACGTGTCGGTTCCATACCGGCAATAGTTTGCTCAGGTAGTTTACGGTTTAGGTAGCGTTCAATTTTATGTACTTTAATATACTCGTTTACTTCAGCAAAAGTAATGGCCAGACCGGTTCGGCCAGCACGGCCTGTACGACCGATACGATGTACATAGTCTTCAGCCTGCTTAGGTAAATCATAATTAATGACATGTGTAATGGTTGGTACATCAATACCACGGGCGGCAACATCAGTAGCCACTAGTATTTTAATCCGGCCTTTGCGTAAATCCATTAATGTACGGTTACGCCAGCCTTGTGGCATATCGCCATGCAGACAGTTAGCCGAAAAGCCTTTTTCATAAAGTTCATCAGCCAGCTGTTCAGACATAGCTTTGGTGGCAGTAAATATTACTGCCTGATCAATACTGGTATCACGCAACAGATGATCAAGCAGACGGTTTTTATGCCGGATGTCATCACAGTAATACAGTTTTTCATCAATTTTGCCTTGTTTTTCTTCCCGGGCAATATCGATTTTTTGCGGCTGATGTGTTAATTTTTCGGCAAGTTTACCTACCATGCCATCCCAGGTTGCTGAAAATAACAGGGTCTGACGTTCAGCAGGAGTTGCGGCAACTATGGTCTCAATATCATCAATAAAACCCATATCCAGCATTCTGTCTGCTTCATCCAGAATAAGTACTTCCAGCCGGCCAAAATCAATGCGTCCCTGACGCATGTGATCCATCAGACGTCCCGGAGTAGCTACGATAAGATCAATCGGACGGGATAATGCACGGATTTGCTGACCGAAAGCTGTACCGCCTACCAATGTTACTGTGCGCAGCCAAGGCATGTTTTTACCATAAATCTGAGCGTTTTTTTCAACCTGTTGAGCAAGTTCGCGTGTGGGTGTTAATACCAGAGCTCGCGGGCCTTTGCCTGATTTTTCACTGCGTTTGAGTAGTTTTTGCAGTGTTGGTAATAAAAATGCGGCTGTTTTTCCAGAACCGGTTTGGGCGGAAACCATTAAATCCTGGTTATCCAGAACTGCCGGAATAGATTCAAGTTGTACTGGTGTTGGATTTTCGTAGCCGGCAGCAGTGAGTGCATTGGTAAGCTGTTTGTCTAGTTTTAAATCTGAAAAAGACAATGTCATGATTTTCCTTTGGTTAAACGAGCAACCAAACGTGATAATCTAGTTTATTGATGTGAAATTAGATTACAGGGAACTGTTGCTAGCTTAAGCCAAAAAGAAAATAACAAAGGAAAGATAGCAATTGGTTGTCGTAAGTGTGTGTGTTTAGGTATTTTATACATCGACAACAACCAGACAACGTACGCATTGCTGCGGGTGTTGGGTGAGCGGCATTACAAAACTATTAAAGTAATAATGAATTCGCTGTATTTAATAAGGTTGCAAACGATGGTTTCAAATATTATCTTTTTAATTATAAGAGATATGGTCTTTTTAAGCAAGAGCACTATTATATCTATATATGTAAATGTGCGAAGGTTTCTGTGGTTTTTTCCGTTACAATGTGACTGTTAGTGTATTTATTGCAGAAATGTAAAATTTTATTTATGAGTGAAGATATTGGTGCTTTTGTCAATCGTCTGGGCAAAAATATTAAGCATTTACGTAAATGGGCACAACGTCAGGATATAGAGGCATGGCGTATGTATGACCGGGATATTCCACAGTATCCATTTGCTGCTGACATTTATGCCGATCATGTACATTTACAAGAATATGATACGGGCTGGTTGATGCATAAGACAGACTATGAAAAATGGTTGGCTGAAGTAGTAGAGGCTGTTTTATTTGTGACTGGTCTGCCTAAAGAACATATTCATGTGAAAAAAAGACAAAGGCAAAAAGGTAAAGATCAGTATGAAAAAACTGATGTTACGGGTACGGATTTTGTAATTCATGAGCATGGGCGTGCATTCTGGGTGAATCTGGATAAATATCTGGATACAGGTTTATTTCTTGATCATCGTAATACTCGCCAGAAAATAGGCAATATAGCGGCGGGAAAACGATTTTTGAATTTATTTGCTTATACAGGCAGTTTTTCAGTATATGCTGCAACTGGCGGTGCTTTATTCAGCGAAACTGTAGATCTCTCGAATACTTATCTGCAATGGGCACAACGAAATTTTGAATTGAACGGGCTGGATATGCAGGCTCATCAGATTGTTCGTGCTGATGTATTTCAATATTTGCAGAAAGCTGTTGAAGATCACAAACAGTTTGATTTGATTGTAATGGATCCGCCAAGTTTCTCAAATAGTAAGAAAATGCTGGATATTCTGGATATTCAGCGGGATCAGGAAAAACTGATAGATGGTGCAATGCGTTTATTATCGAAACAGGGTAGTTTGTATTTTTCAAATAATCTGCGTAGTTTTACTTTAGATCCGGTTCTGGAGCAACGTTATGATGTAAATAATATTTCCAGAAAAACAATACCTGAAGATTTTCGCAATACTCGTATTCATCAATGTTGGGAAATCCGGCATCGTTAATCAAAAGGTCAATTTGCGGGAGATAAAAATGATTCGGGCTATACAATTATTTTTAGTTTTTGGTGTATTGAGTTTGTCAGAGTGGTTATTTTCTGTAGCTGAGGCCGCTGTTATCTACCATTCAGGTCGTGGCGAACGTCATGTTTATGTCGATTTACCCGTTTCATCAACTACAACCATTAATAAAACAGTACATATTGATGCTCCTGCCGGTGCAACAGTGATTTATACGGATACGCCGGTTTATCCTGCTGCACTTCCGTATCCGCCAGTTTATCCTATTGCATCCAGTATTAGTTTACGGCCAGTAAGCCATGGCTGTCTGCGTAATGACGGCATGTCTTCGGTCTGGCAGTCGGTAGCACTCGATTCCTGTGCCGGTGGTGAAATCAGCGAGGCTTTTTATTTTCATCAGGGACAGGTATGGCTGAATAATCGTTGTCTTGCGGTGAAAAATCATTCAGTAGGGACTGTTTCCTGTGAGCCGGACAGGAACAATAACTGGTTGCTTACAGGCAGACAAATTCGTGACAGAAACAGTAATTTATGTGTGGATGGTTCACAAGGATATTTACAATTGCGGCCTTGCAGTAATGATAGAAGTCAGCAGTTTCATTAAATCTGTTTACAGATTTGTTAATATAATAAATATATCCAATAAAAATTATTGTTATATTTTATAATGCGAATCTATGTTTGTAATATTTTGTTTAGTTGATAAGTTTAGTAAAAGTAAATAACTTTGACTTAAATATAATTCTACATGTTTATGTAATGTTATATTTTATTATGTTAAGATAATGCTTAATGAAATTGCTTTAAATTTATTGAAAAATTTGTTTTTATTTTCATAATCATAAATACGGACATCAGTTTTATTTATGTTGTGCCTGTGTAAACTTTGCCTGTTTCAGTGGTTTCACTGGTGGAGTAATAGCTGCTAAAGAAGTGGTAATTAAGCTATTAATTTGATTTATCAGGTAAAAATATAACAAATATGTATGAGAAAAGGCGGTTTCATACTGATGACTTTCATTGCAGGAATTTTTGATTTCAGCTAATTTTATTTATATTCTTGGTAAGGTAATTTAATACCACTATGTCTCGTTTTTCTTCCTGTATTCTGCCGCCGGCGATGCTGGGTATTCTGGGTGGCGGCCAGCTGGGTGCAATGTTTACGGTAGCTGCTAAGACAATGGGTTATCAGGTAACGGTTCTGGATCCTGATCCGAATGCGCCAGCAGCACAGTTTGCTGACAGACATTTGTGTTCCGCATTCGATGATGCTGATGCTTTGCAGCATATGGCCAAATGTGCTGCTGTTACGACTGAATTTGAAAATGTAAGTGCTGATTCAATGCACTGGCTGGCACAATATACGGTTGTATCGCCCTCGGGTGATTGTGTTGCGATTGCTCAGGACAGGCAGCAGGAAAAAGAATGGATTGACCGCGCCGGTCTGGTTACCGTGCCTTATACTGTTATCAGCACAGAATCTGATATTAATGATTCTCTGAAAAAATTGTTACCGGGTATTCTGAAAACAGCTACTCTGGGTTATGACGGAAAAGGACAGAAAACAGTTGATTCTATCGCTGAATTGCGTGAAGCTTTTACTCAATTGCAACATGTGCGCTGTGTGCTGGAAAAAAAAGTAGATTTGCGTGCTGAAATATCAGTAGTGGTTGCCCGTCTGAATAATCAGTATGCAGTATGTTTTCCGCCCGCAGAAAATCAGCATAAAAATGGTATTCTGGCGTACTCATTAGTACCGGCAAGGCTACCTCAGGCTATATTAAAGCAGGCTGAAAATATGGCTTTTAAGCTGGCTCAGGCCATGAATTATCAAGGGGTTCTAGCAGTTGAGATGTTTGTTGTAGGCAATGATATGCAGTTGATTGTTAATGAAATTGCTCCCCGGCCGCATAATTCAGGTCATTACACTTTAGATGCCTGTATTTCTGATCAGTTTCAGCAGCAGGTAAGATTAATGTGTGGTTTGCCTCCGGCAGCCTCAGATTTATTAAAGCCCTGCTGTATGGCGAATATTCTTGGTGATGTCTGGCCTGAAAACGGCGAACCGGACTGGAGTGCTGTTCTGAATCATAAAACTGCCTGTTTACATCTGTATGGTAAAAAACAGGTGAGACCCGGCCGTAAAATGGGACATTTTACTGTTCTGGCTGATAACCCTGATCAGGCATGGCAGACAGCACTCGATCTTCATCTTCACTTGCAAAACTCAGCTCAAAATTCTTGCTCGACTGCTTTAGATAAATCCTGTTGACATGGACAAAAGGATAATACCTTGAAACTGATGAGCACAAAACTGTCTCCATTGGCGTGGTTTTCTTCTGGCTGGAAATTATTGGGATATGTCCTGCCAATGGCCCTAGCCTGTGCTGGTATTGCCGGTTTACCTGTTTCTATGGCAATTGCAGGTGTGATGTGTGCTTTGTTATGCAGTCTGCTTTTGGGCGGTAGTAAAAAAATATTATTAACACCATCACCTTTTTCCGCACTAATGCTGATGGCGGCAATAGCCTATTATGCAGGTGTAGTCAGTGAACGTATTGCTGTGGCCAGTTTACTTACGCTGTTTACCGGTGGCTGGTTATTATTGATGTCACTGATATTACCCAAACATTGTCTGAACTGGATTGCACGGCCAGTCTGGCATGGTATTGGTTTGGGTATGACGCTGACTCTGATTGTCATGCTTTTTCCGGTCATTTTAGGTGTGCAGGCCAATAATAGTTCATGGCAGGGAATGTGGGAACTGCTGATTGATTGGCAAGGCTGGAACTGGCCAAGTGTGGTTTTGGCCGGTTTATCATTTGCCTTGCTGGTATTATGGAGAAGTAAAACTCAGCCCAAGGCTTTATGGGTATTATTACTGGTATGGATTCTCAGTTATATATGGCCGTTTGCGCTAGTCGGAATTGCTACTCCGGTTCAGCAAAATGTGCAGCTCTGGCCATTTATGAATCCCGTACATGCTGACTGGCCATTATTGTTTTTTTTAAGTGCCACAATAGCACTATTAATATATATGGAAAGTTGTCAGTATTTATCTAATCAGTTCAGGCGTAATGTTGGCCTGGTTGGTTTTAGTAATATTCTGACAGCATTCACCGGAGGTATGGTAATCAGTTTAGGCTACATAGCTGATGAGGTTCTCAGGATTAAGCGTAATACGCTGATAGCAATGTTATTGCTTATGGCACTGATTTTTTGCTGGTCATGGCTGGCATATGTACCATTACCGGTGCTGGCAGTAATTGCGTTATATGTTATTTGTGTTCAGATTAACTGGTGTGAATTACGTTTATATTGCTGGCAATGGAGCGATTTATTGTGGCTGTGTATATCTGCCATACTGATTATTCTGTTTGGTGTCTGTACGGGTTTGTGGCTGGTGATTTCTTTTGCTCTGATAGTAATGTGCTGGTATTCACTCCGGATGCATGCCTGGCCGGTTTTATTGCCTGAAGTTCAGATTATTGCGCAAGAAGCGGTTATCATTTTACCGCAGATATTATTGTTTGCTAATGTCAGCACGCTGCTGAATAAAAGCTATCTTCTTATTAATACGCTGGATATTAAAAAAATATATCTGGATATGAGTGCAGGCTGTCATGCTGATGTAACTGTATTTTTTCATTTACAAGCTCTTGCCCGCAGATTGCATCAGCAGGAAAAAATGTTATTTGTATGTGGTCTGAATGAAAAAACATACCGTATACTTATTGCTAAAAAGCTGGATTATTTATCAGCCGAGCAATTCAGTACCCTCAGTGCTGAATCTTTGTTAATATGTCATAAGTATAATAATGGTCCTGTAATAGCATGATTTGCTCAATATGATAATTGTTGATATGAATGTCAGTTCTGAGATTTTAATACTGAATATTTTATTCAGGCTGGAGAGAAGATGAGTAAATTCTGGAGTGAGAAAACCAGACAGCTGCAACCTTATGTACCCGGAGAGCAGCCCAAAATAGCTAATCTGGTTAAACTGAATACTAATGAAAATCCATTTCCGCCTTCTCCATTGGTATTAAAAGCAATGCAGGCTGCTACTGAAGATTTGCGTTTATATCCTGATCCGAATGCAGATAGATTAAAACAGACCATTGCTGATTATTATGGTTTGTCCAGGGAGCAGATTTTTGTGGGTAATGGTTCGGACGAAGTACTGGCTCAGGCATTTGCTGCTTTTTTTCAGGGAAAACAACAATTATTATTACCCGATATCAGTTATAGTTTTTATCCGGTCTATTGTCAGTTATATGATGTTGAAGCCCGTTATATCCCGCTTGATGAGCACTTCGCTATTAATCCAGCCGATTATTATGGTGCTCAGGCCGGAGTTGTTTTTCCTAATCCGAATGCACCTACCGGATGTATTTTGCCTCTGGCTCAGGTTGAGCAGATATTACAAGCCAATCCGGACTGTGTGGTACTGGTAGATGAGGCCTATATTGACTTTGGCGGTGAATCTGCAGTGGCACTGATTGCTGATTATCCTAATCTGCTTGTGGTGCAGACACTTTCAAAATCTCGTTCGCTTGCCGGTATGCGGGTTGGTCTTGCACTAGGGCAAGCAGAGCTGATTGAAGGACTTGAGCGGGTTAAAAACAGTTTCAATTCTTATCCGCTTGATCGTTTAGCACAAGCAGGCGCTATTGCGGCATTCGAAGATGAAAATTATTTTCGCTCAACTTGTGCCAAAGTTATTGAAAACCGTATCTGGCTGATTAAACATCTGTCTCAGCTCGGATTTGAGGTTTTACCTTCGCAGGCCAATTTTGTCTTTGCAAGTCATAAAAATAAAACAGCTGTGGAAATTGCTGCTGAATTACGCAGGCATGGCGTAGTGGTTCGGCATTTTCCTCAGGAAAGAATCAATAATTTTTTACGAATCAGTGTCGGAACACAGCAACAGCAGCAAAGGCTGATTGAAGTATTGGAAGAAATGCTGAATCCATAGACAAATATACATTTTGATTTTGCTGGTCTGGAAGAAGATGCAAATTATTATCTAGAGGTATTTGTTTGGTTAATGCAGTTAAAAATAGCTGATGAGCTGATAATCATCTGCTGTTAATTCAAATGTGAAATGCTGATTGGATTGAATGATTATTTTTTTATCTCGTGTTACGAATATGACTCCGATATTTTGCTTTTTTTTCAGTTCATTCAACCCTTGTCTGATACCTAAGCCATAAAACATAGTTGAATAAATATCTCCTGTTAATGAGTTATCAGAAATGATGGTTACACTGTGCAACTCATTGTTCAGAGGATAGCCGGTGTGCGGATCTAGGATGTGATGATATAGCTGGTCGTTAGAAATGAAATAGCGTTCATAAATGCCGGAAGTGACTACTGATTTGTCTTCGACATGTATGATTCCGAGCAAATTGTTTGCCTCGGCAAAAGGGCGTTTCAAACCAATATGCCATTGCTTGTCAGCAGTAATTGGTGAGTAGCCGATTGTTAGCACATTACCTCCGCAATTGATAATTGCCTGAAAAATGTTATATTGAGCTAAGAGCAATTTGATAATGTCCGCAATATAGCCTTTGGCAATGGCTCCTAAATCAATTTCCATACCAGCTTTAGCCAAATATACAGTTTGATTTGTCCGGTTCAGCTTAATATGATGCGGGTTAGTCAGTGTTAATCTACGGCCTATTTCATCTTTTTCGGGAATACTGTGTCCGTTAAAACCTATTTTCCATAATTTCACCAACGGACCAATTGCCAAATTAAACTTGCTGTCAGGTAACAGGCTGGCTGCTTTGGCCTGACTGATTAAATCAAAAACCAGTTTGCTTACTGCTACCGGCTGTTTGCCGGCAGCATGGTTAATGCTCATCACCTCTGAATGGTAGCGGTTTACCGTTAACCGGTCTTCCAGTTGCTCTATAGCGTTAAAAACGGCAGAGACTGCGGTTAGGTTTTCAACAAACAGTTTCAGGGAAACCGTTGTCCCCATTAGCTGTTGGCTATAGGTGTAACTTGTACCAGACATAAGTGATGAGGTATTTATCAGTAATTAATGATTTTTAGCATATGCAGCAGCCTGATCACCGGCCTGAATACCAAAAATAATGATATCGGCAATGGCGTTCCCTCCAATGCGGTTACCTCCATGTACACCACCGGCAACTTCACCCGCGGCATAAGCACCTTTAATGATCTCTGCATGAGTATCAAGAATTTCTGTCTTCGTATTGATGGTTACACCACCCATAGTATGATGAATGCCCGGTGCAATGCGGATAGCGTAAAAGAATGGCTGGTTCAACTGGTGACGCATGCCGGTAGCACGTCCGAAATCTTCATCATACTGCTGTTTTACAAAATGATTGTAGCGCTCTACTGTGGTAATGAGAGAATCAGGATTAATATTCAGCTTTTCTGCAAGTTCAGCCAGTGAGCCGGCTTTTACCGCCAGTCCTTTGCTGATGTAGGTTTCTGCTGCTTTATTTTCAGCACAAATCTGTTCATCAAATAATATATAGGCATAATGTTCAGAAAGGGCAATGATACTGTTGGATACTTTGTCACGTGTGTCCAGTTCATTGACAAAGCGTTTGCCTTTTTGCGATATCAGAATAGCACCTCCGCCACGGATGGATTCTGATATCAGATAAGCGGTATTTTGCTCTACTGTGGGATGAATCTGTATTTCGTTCATATCAACAGTGCCGGCACCAATTTTTTGTAATAAAGCAATGCCTGAACCGGTTGCTCCTTTATGATTGGTGGTGACAAAATCAGCTAAATCAGGGCGGTAATGGGTGACCATCTGTGCATTGGCTCCAAAGCCACCGGTTGCAATAATGATTGTTTTGGTGCTGATGCGTTGTTCATTTCCTTCTTCGTCACGCACGATTACTGCGTTAACGCGCCCGTCCTTCATTTCAATATCTGTTACAGAGGTATCCAGCATTACCTCTATCCCGCGGTCATTAATATTTTTCAGCAGACCACTAATCAGAAAACCGCCGACTGCAGCACCATTATCGGGACGATGAGTGCGGTCTACACTCATACCGCCTGTGGTAGTCAGGTTATTTAACCGGATTCCTTTTTCATCCAGCCAGTCTATTGCAGCGGGAGCATGTTCGACAAAGTAGTGTAATAATTGCGGGTTATTTTTATTTTTACCGCCTTTTAGGGTTTCGTTATAAAACCATTCTTTATGGTCGGTAATTCCTGCCTGTTGCTGAAAGCGGGTTTCAGCCGCATTCATACCTGCGGATGCTTTGTTGGTATTGCCACCGATAACCGGCATTTTTTCAATAATAATTACTGAAGTCCCTTTATCATGTGCTTCAATAGCTGCGGCCAGTCCGGCACCGCCGCTTCCGACGACGACTACGTCACAGGATTTATCATCAGCATCACCGCCTTCTACAATTGTCGCTACTTTATATGAGGTTGAAATGGCTTTGGTTACAGCTTTTTTAAATGCATCACATTGTGAAGTAGCGCCACTGATTGCATCTACATAAGGGCTATTGGCTGCCAGAATCCGTTCTTTAATTTCATTGAAATTACGTACAGAAACATGATCCAGTTTTTCGGCATTCACTAAAGACAAATCTTTGATAAAGTCTTGCCCCAGCTCTACATTTATGACAAATTGGTTATCAAAATCGTCGCTGACAGTTTGCTGATAGGTGCCGGCATGGAATTTTCTGGTATTGATTTCTCTTACCATGCTATGAATAAGCGGAAAGCGCCATAATGGTTCGGGAATGTTCAGGTTAGTACGCTGATCGCTGTTCATAGATAGCTGTAAATTATTATGTTTCTGAATGCGTTCAGCCCAGTCAGAATAGGCCACACAGGCGCGCCCTGCAGCGATGAGATCATAGCCATGTGTCATTGCTGTTTCTGCATCAGTTTTATTCACGACATTACCGACGCCGATAACTGGTATCTTAGCCAGTACGGCAGAGCGTAATTGTATGTATTTATCAATTAATGGTGTTTCATCATTGCTGTCAATAATGGATGGCCGCAGTGTGGCAGCCATTGAAAAATGTATATAGTCCAGACCAATTTGAGCAAGTTTGTCTAGCAGGAACAATGAATCGTCAAAAGTAATGCCCGGCACTTCGAGTTCTTCCGGTGAAAACCGGTAACCGATAATAAATTCATTAGAAGCATGTTTTTTAGCCATTTGCCGGCTGATTTCAAGTATGGCGAGCGGGAAGCGGGCGCGGTTTTCGCGGCTGCCGCCCCATTTATCCTGGCGCTGATTGGCGTGTGGTGAAAAAAACTGCTGGATAAGATAAGTATTGGCGCCATGTATTTCGATTCCGTCAAAACCTGCGGCAATTGCGCGCCTGACAGCTTCGCCGAATTTCTCAATCATATCTTCAACTTCGCCGCCTGTCATTGCTACAGGAACCGTTGCATTCGGACGCGGAATAGCAATCGCACTGGGGCAGACAGGTGTCTGACCGCCGATTAATTGCGGTTCAACCATTCGCCCGCCATGATAGATTTGTATAACAGCTTTGGAACCACGCTCTTTTATGGCTGTGGCTAACAGGCTCAGACCTTCGATACAATCATCATTATGAATGCCTATTGCTCCCGGAAAAGCCGGTCCTAAAGTATCAACATACGCGCATTCAACAATTACTGTGCCAATACTGCCGGCACGTTCACGATAATAATCAATCAGATTATCTGTTACAGTTCCATCATAAAAACCACAGCAGGTTGTCATTGGAGCCATAACTAAACGGTTTTTTAATACAGTACCATTCGGTAACGTCAGCGGATTGAAAAGGGGCGAAGATAGCTTGTTCATATTTTGATACGAGTTCATCAGAACGGGATAAAAAGACTTAAATATATGGTAGCGTAAACGCTAATAATCATCTATTAAGCAAAAGGGTTATATATTACAATGACATATATATAATATATTGCATTGATGTTTATCAAATTAAGCGGGTTAAATCGGGTAAATAATTTGTTTTGGGTCAGTTTTAAATACTTCTTTGACTATGGGTGAGATTGTTCACTACCACTCTTATATTAAATAGTTTGTACTGCATACTGTTTCATACAAGCCACATCCGGCTTTGCGGTTTTCATTATTGAAATAGATATTATCAGCAAAGCATAATTAGTATTGGTTCTGAATATTATTTAACGTGCTGAAAAGATAAAAATTAATTTTTTACAAATATTAATAATCAGGTATTTGCTGTATAAGCATGACTTTGTCTGCTGCGCTCAGGTACAATCTGTTTTTTCTATTGAAATACAGTACTCATGGCATCTCTGGAAACATGGATTGGTTTACGTTATTTACGTGCCAGAAAACGTAATGGGTTTATGTCATTCATTACAGCAGTATCAATAGTTGGTATTGCATTAGGAGTGACAACATTAATTGTTGTTTTATCTGTTATGAATGGTTTCCAAAAAGAAATCCGCAATCAGCTCTTGAGTGTTGCTCCTCATGCTGAAATGGGATTTTATGAAAATAGTCTGGACCAGCACTGGCAGGATTTGCAGAAGCTTGTTAAAGGTAATCCGCAAGTACTGGGCTCAGCTCCTTATGTGGCTGATCAGGCTTTGCTTGCTAATGCCGGCGAAGTTCGTGGTGTGCAAATACGCGGAATAGATCCGGAACTGGAGGGTAAAGTTGCAGATTATGGTCAGGGTATGCCCAAAAATGGGTTTGCTGATCTTAAGGCGGGTGAGTTTGGTATTCTTCTGGGAAAAGATTTAGCCGATGCACTGGGTGCCAATATCGGAGATAAGATAACCGTTATCACCCCTGATGGCAATGTTACGCCGGCTGGTATGGTGCCAAGGCTGAAGCAGTTTACATTAGTAGGTGTAGTTAAAACCAAAATCTATGAAGTGGATAATACACTTGCTTTAACTCATATTACGGATGCACAGAAATTGTACCGGCTGGGAAATAATGTAAGCGGATTGCGTTTAAAACTGGCTGATCCGCAGAATGCCCCGTCTGTCATTCAAAATATTGTACCGGCAAAACTTCACAATGAAATCTGGATTCGCGACTGGACTTTTCAAAATCGCAGTTATTTTGATGCAGTGCAGATGGAAAAACGGATGATGTTTATTATCCTGTTATTAATCATTGCTGTAGCTGCCTTTAATCTGGTTTCCTCTTTAGTAATGGCTGTTACCGAAAAACAGGCTGATATTGCTATATTGCGCACCCTCGGACTTTCGCCGGGCGGCGTCATGCGTATTTTTATGATTCAGGGTGCCATAGCCGGATTCTTCGGTACTTTTTTTGGTGTATTTTTTGGTGTAACACTCGGACTGAATATTGGCCGGATCGTTGCCTTTTTTGAACATCTGACGGGTAAGCACCTGATTCCTTCGCAAGTGTATTTTGTAAGCTATCTGCCTTCAGATGTGGAATTTTCTGATGTGTGTATGATTGCTGTTATTTCATTATTACTGGCTTTCGTTGCTACTTTATATCCAAGCTGGCGTGCCGCCAAAACTCAGCCGGCGGAGGCTCTGCGCTATGAATAAACCAGAATATGTTCTTGAGTGTGAGCATGTCAGCAAAACTTATGATGACGGACATTTACACGTATCTGTACTGGATGATTTAGATTTCAAAGTCAGATGCGGTCAAAGTGTAAGTATAGTTGGTGCGTCCGGAAGCGGAAAATCTACTTTGCTGCATTTACTTGGCGGACTAGATACACCCAGTAGCGGTACTATACGTCTGATGGGACAAGATATTACCCGTCTTGGGCAGAAAGCCATAGGTCAGTTGCGTAACCAATATCTGGGCTTTGTTTATCAATTTCATCATTTGTTGCCAGAGTTTACTGCGCTGGAAAATGTAATGATGCCTTTACTGATTGGGCGCATACCGAAGGCTCAGGCAGAAGAACGTGCTAAGGAAATGCTGGATAAAGTAGGGCTTAAGCAGCGTATGACCCACCGCCCCGGTGAATTGTCTGGCGGTGAGCGGCAACGGGCTGCAATTGCCCGTGCACTGGTTACTCATCCCGCCTGTATATTGGCTGATGAACCTACAGGCAATCTAGATCGGAAAAATGCCGGCAATGTACTGGATATGATGCTGGATTTACAACATGAACTGAATACAAGTCTGGTAGTTGTTACCCATGATGATGAGCTTGCTCAACGTTTTGATGAAGTATTGACAGTAACAGATGGTAAATTAGTACCATTCAATGTTCGTTGATGTATGAATGTATAGGTTGTATTGATTAATTAAATATGGCTGAAGCTATCAATCCGTCAGAAACTCAGGAACAGTCTGCACATCCGGCACTCGCTGCAATTGAGCATGTGCTTCGGGTGATTGCCCAGCATGAGTGGGAAATTATTCAGCCATGGGCAGATAAGCTGTTATGGGCGCTGAATCGTGGAGACAGTTATATTATTGTTCCCCGACAGCATTCGGAGGCGCTTCGTAAATGCAGAATTCTTGTTGGAGCTGCTGGTACTTATACGCCATTTATTTTGCAAAGCAATCATTTATTTTTAGGAAGAATGTGGCAGCTTGAGCAGGATATAGCCGAGTCTATGCTGGCATTGGCCAGTATTCCGCCTGTTCATTTGAATATGGATGTAGCCGCTGATCTGGCGGACTGGTTTCCTGATGCCGACAGTTCCCAACAACGTTTTGCTGCGGCGCTGGCTCTTATTCAACATTTTGTAGTGATTAATGGCGGTCCCGGAACAGGTAAAACGACTACTGTAGCTAAAATACTGGGTTTATTGCTTAAACATATCTGGCATTTATCGCGCCCGCCGCAAATTGCACTGGTAGCACCAACTGGCAAAGCTGCGGCACATATGGCCAGTGCTTTACAACGTGCATTGGATAAACTGCCATTATCTGATGACAGCAGGCAATTGCTGGCGGATTTATCAGGTCAGACAGTTCATCGCCTGTTACAGTTACAGCCTCCATTGTTAACAGGACCATTTGATGCAGAACATCCTTTACCGGTTGATATACTGGTGGTGGATGAATCTTCGATGCTGGATTTGTCTCTGTTTCGTGCACTGTTGCGTGCTTTAAAGCCTGATGTTCGTATCATTTTGCTGGGAGATGCTAATCAGCTGCCTGCTGTAGGCGCAGGAAATGTGCTGGCTGAATTATCCCAGCCGACAGTACTGTCTACTGAACTGAAAAAACAGCTTACAGCTTTATTGCCCGAACAGTCTTTGCCTCCTGTCAGCGATAATGCCGGTATGGCTCAATATGTTGCAACTTTAACTCACAGTTACCGGTTTGATGCGACACAGGGTATTGGCGCTCTGGCCTCCGCTTGTATCAACGGCGACGCGACGTCTGCACTTAATGCAGTAAACAGTTTTCCGGAGCAGTTACAACTGCACCAATTTGATATACAAGTACTGTGTCGCAAATTATATTCACAGCAACAGCTATGGTGGCAGGCAGTGGCTGAAAATAATATTACTAAAGTATTCAGCCATCTTACCGATATTATGGTGCTGACTGCATGGCGTACTGATGCTGAAGCATTTAATCAGCAATACCGAAGCTATTTACGGACTCAGTTACATCAGAATACAGATAGCTGGTTTGCTGGTATGCCGATTCTGATTACTCAGAATGATTATGGTGTGGGTCTGTTCAATGGTGATATCGGCGTGATTCTTCCTGAACAGAATAATAGCGGGCATTTACTCGCTTATTTTGCTGAAGGGGCAAATTATCGTTCAATTTCCCTCAGCCGCTTACCACAGCATGAGGCAGCTTTTGCCATTACGGTACATAAAAGTCAGGGATCAGAATATGATGATGTCTGGTTGCTGGCTCCGCAGTTGCGCGCAGCAGCTGATGATTCGTTGTTTAACCGTTCTCTTTTGTATACCGCATTAACCAGAGCCAGAAAACAGTTTACTTTTTGCGGTACGGCCAAACAGCTAGTACAAGGTATAAAAAATAACCAGCAGCGGCATAGCGGATTAGGTACAGCTCTGGCTCAATTATTGAGGAAACAGACGCAATTGTCTTTATTCTGAGTTGGCGGAATCTGAATCCGCATTGGTTGTTTTGTTCAAATAATTCATCTGTGAATCGTTAAATTATTGTGTCATTACATCCATGTGGTGAATAAAATAAGATTATGCTATTCTGTTTAATTCTGTTACAGAATAAAGTTTCAATTATGCAAAAACCTTTAATTGCCATTATTGCGGCGATGCAGCCTGAGCTGGATTACCTGCTTGGACAACTGGATAACCGGCAGGATAGTCAGGCTGGTGCTGTTTATTTTCATCGTGGTGAAATTAAGGGCGTACCAGTGATACTTGCACTGAGTGGTATTGGTAAAGTCAATGCGGCGCTGACAACAGCAGTAATAATTGAAAGATTTACACCTGATTATGTTATCAATACTGGTAGTGCCGGTGGTTTGAAAGCCGGTATTCAGATTGGCGACGTTGTTGTAGGTTGCGAAATAGCTCATCATGATGTTGATGTAACTGTTTTTGGTTATGTGCCGGGGCAGGTACCACAATTACCGGCACGATTTAACGCTAACCAGTATCTTGCTGATGCAGCCAGAAAAGCCGCACACGTATTTACAGGTGCAGAAATCTATACTGGTTTAATTGTCAGTGGTGACCAGTTTGTCGGTACTGCTGAACAAAATCGATTGATTAAAGAAAAATTTTCTGATGTTGTGGCTGTTGAAATGGAAGCCGCTGCCATTGCGCAAACTTGCTATCAGCTTAATATCCCTTTTGTGATTATTCGTGCTATTTCAGATAATGGTGATGCAAATGCTTCTGTCAGCTTTGATCAGTTTCTGCAACAGGCTGCCGGTAATTCTGCACAAATGGTAATCAACTTAATTACTTCAGGATTGAATAAATCTGCCTTTGAAAACAAGTAAATTAAAGTAGTGATACTGAAAACAGAGTAGATATTCAGATAAATAAATATTCTGATACTGCTCTGTTTTTTTATTTCTTGCTCTGAATTGTCTTAATATAGTGTTGGGTACTGTCAATCTTTTGACATTTATTAGTCTTGGCAGAAAATAATAAATAATTTGGATTATCTGTGATTGAGCATGTTTATGCAGAAAATTTTCTTACAAGCATTACATTGCTAAAATTTAATTTTGCCGGTTTCTCAGATATCGAATTTGATACAGGTGCTGTGTGTTTACATTAAATTTTTGTTTGAAAAAATTTGATTATAAACAATTTAAATATTATTAATTGACTTTGTAGACAAGCCACTATTTAATAGCTTCTTTACAATATAGCTGGTTATGTAATAACTGTATTTACTGTGCTGCCCGCAGCTATAGAAAATTAAGACTAATAATAGCTTATTTTTAACCGGCATTTATTTCATCAGGATGAGATTGTGTTCCATTCATTTTTTCCAAAGCCACGTTGGTTTTTTCCGTCTGCCATATTGTGGATAGGTCTGAATATTGCCCTCTGGTATTGCGGTGGGGAGAGTGCCGGAGAGTGGTTTGGCTGGTCGCAAGGCTATGCGGACAAACCTCTGACTATTGGTCTTTCGCGTTTCTGGTCGCCGGCATTTTTGTGGTTTTATCTCTGGTTTTTGCTGGCTACAATCATTTTTGCTGTTTTCTGGTCAGTAGTAGCAAAACACCCGTGGCAGCGCTGGTCAATATGGGGTTCTGCTTTAATTCTTTTTAATATCTGGTTTAGTGTACAGATAAATGTAACGATTAATGCCTGGTATGGTCCTTTCTGGGATATGATTCAGAAGATGCTCAGTAGTGGAGGTGGGCCGATCAGTGATTTGTATCAGAATATACTAACATTTTTGCAGATTGCGATGGTAGCAGTGACAGTATTTGTATTAAATACTTTTTTTGTCAGTCATTATGTATTTCGCTGGCGTACAGCCATGAATTATTACTATATTGAAAACTGGTCGAAACTGCGTACTGTTGAAGGGGCTTCTCAGCGTGTTCAGGAAGATACCATGCGCTTTGCCACTATTGTAGAAGAGTTGAGTGTCAGTCTGGTGCGGGCGGTTATGGTATTGATTGCATTTTTACCTCTACTATTTCAGTTATCCAGTCATGTGCCGGCATTACCATTAATTGGTGAAGTAAAATATTCACTGGTTTGGGCAGCACTGGGCTGGTCCTTGTTTGGTACAGTTTTATTAGTTGCGGTCGGTATTAAATTACCCGGACTTCAGTTTAATATTCAAAAAGTAGAAGCTGCATATCGTAAAGAGCTGGTATATGGGGAAGATGATAGTGAACGTGCTCAGCCGGCGACATTGAAAGAGCTTTTCGAACGGGTAAAGGTTAATTACTACAGACTGTATTTTCACTATGCCTATTTCAATATGGTGAGTATATGGTATTTACAGCTGGATGGTATATATGGGCTTGTTATGTTATTTCCATCCATTGCAGCGGGTACCATGACTCTGGGCTTAATTAATCAAATTCTTAACGTATTTAATAATGTTCGTGAATCATTTCAGTATCTTATTAATTCATGGAAAACCATTATTGAGTTGCTGTCAATTCATAAACGTTTGAAGGCTTTTGAATCTATACTAAATGACAAAAATTGATATCTGATTGTTTAGAAAATTCTATGGGTATTCAGCTCTGACCGGATACCCATTAAATTTTATCAGTTTGCTCCAATAATGGATGAATAGTGATAATGTAACCAAAAGTTACATGAGATTCTTATTGGGTATTTCACAAATTTAAATTTACAAGTTGTAATTAAGCAAAATAAATCTTGATTATATTTGCAGAGTTTTTTTATTGATAATCCAGTGCAATCAATTTTTTATCAATAGCTGTTGCTGGCTGAAATTCAGAGCTGATGATATACAAAATGTTATTTTTATCCTGTAAAAAAAGCGGAATAGCCTGCGGATGATCATGACAATACTGGTGATAATCATAGGTAGCGGTAATATTGGTAATTTTAATTTTTGTCTGCTTACCAAGCATATTTTCCAACCTTCTGAAAGTCACATCTTTGCCAAAAAGCTGGCGGGAAACATATTGATACTGTTTTTGTGCACGCGAAGTTAAATCCTGTTCTTCATTAAAACGGATGCGATATATATTCTGTTCGCCAAAATCATGCCGAAATTGCAGTTCACATAATGTATTCAGTTCTTTATCTCGGCTAACAGCAAACAGATAGCCAATACCTATCAGGTCAAGCTCAGTTTGTGCATTTTCTGAAACAGGGTTGCCAAAATATGTACGCAAACCCTTCATGCGCGCACGGGCAATTTGTACATAGTGATAATCGGCAACTAAAACATCAATATTAAGCTGCTTAAGTGTTGTAGCCAGCATCAGGGCTACTTCATTACTGCCTACAATCAGTACACCGTTATTACCGGGTTCACGGACTTTTAGTATACCGGCAACGGTTTTGGCACCAAGTCCCTGTATCAAGACAGTGCCGATAATAATCAGAAAAACCATTGGTGCCAGTAGCTCAGTTCCGGATAAATGTTGATTTTGCAGGCGTAATGCAAACAATGAAGCAATGGATGCAGCGACGATACCGCGCGGACCTATCCAGCTAATCATTATTTTTTCCTGGATACTCAGGCCGGAATTAAAAGAAGAGAACCATACAGCCAGAGGACGTGCAATAAACATTGCGATAAACAGCAAAGCCAGCCCACGCCAGCCTAAACCCAGTAATGCAGTAACGTCCATACGGGCGGCAAGAATAATGAACAGCGTAGGTATAAATAATAAAGTTAAAGATTCATTAAAAGCTAGAATACTTTGGCGGGGAAATTGCGGCCAGTTTGCAAGGGCGAGCCCTAAAATTGTAACGGTTAACAGACCAGACTGGCTTTCGAGATAATTGGATACGGAAAACAAAATTAAAACAAAAGCAAATGTTACGACGTTGCGCATATATTCAGGCAGCCAGTAGCGTTTGATGGCATTGGCAAGAAATACTGCACCGAGACCTCCGCAAATAAATGCTACCAGTACAATTTTGCTAAAAAGTAATAGAGAATTTTCATGTCCGTCAGAAACGATATATTCGTATACCAGTACAACTGCAATGGCACCTACTGGATCAATAATAATCCCTTCCCAGCGCAGAATATTGGCAATTTTCGAACGAGGACGCACACTGCGCAGCATGGGTGCAATGACAGTAGGGCCAGTTACACAGACAAGTGCACCAAATAACAGAGCTACCCGAAAATCCAGATTAAACAGCCAGTATGCCGCCAGCGATAATACGATAATAGTTATCACTGCTCCAAGCGTTACCAGATTCTGCACAACACGTCCGTGCTGACTTATTTCATGAAATTGCAGGGTCAGTGCGCCTTCAAACAAAATAATGGCAACACCAAGTGAAATAGAAGGAAAAAGTAAACTTCCCAGCACAGTATCAGGATGAAACCAGCCCAGAACCGGACCAATCATGATTCCGGTAAACAACAAAAAGAGTACGGACGGTTGTTTTAAATACCATGCCAGCCATTGAGCGCCCATACCCAGAGCCAGTAATATCGATAACTGAAAAGCGATATCCATTGCTTATATTTGTGTAGTCCTCAGAATTGCTATTCTGCCACAAACTTGTTTGGTTATTATTATTTTCGATGAAGTGACGATTATGTATTAACTAAATGATATTTGTATTGACAGATTATCAAACTTAGACTGATTGTTTGGCAGGCAAATACATGTTAATGGAAATTAACATGTATATCTTTAGGTTATATTAATTTATGTTTATAAATACAATTAATTTGTAGCTAAATTGGCTGAATCGCTGCACAATTATGCATGTTTATAATGGGAATTAAGTATATTCCGGATTTCTGTGAATGTAATTAATGCCTGCCTTGTGCACAAATTATTGTTTTTCATCAATAATACAAGCACACAATCATGGAGACGATATGAATACACGTATTGAACATGACAGCATGGGTGAAATCGCTGTATCTGAAAATGTTTACTGGGGTGCGCAGACGCAGCGCAGTCTGCAGAATTTTGATATTGGCGGCGAAACTTTGCCTCCGGCAATGATACAGGCAATGGCTTTGGTGAAAAAAGCAGCAGCTTTAACCAACCAGCAGCTTGAACGTATCAGCGGAGAATGTGCCGGTTTAATAGTACAGGCTGCTGAACGTGTTCTGGCTGGTGAACTGGCAGACCAGTTTCCATTGGTAGTATGGCAAACCGGCTCTGGTACGCAGAGTAATATGAACATGAATGAGGTTCTGGCTAATGTGGCTAATGAAATAGCCGGTCAGCCACGGGGCAGTTATAAACCGGTACATCCGAATGATCATGTTAACCATGCTCAGTCTACCAATGACTCATTTCCGACTGCTATTCATGTCGCTACAGCAATTCAGATTAATAAGCATTTGATTCCCGCTGTACAGGCTTTACGTGACACACTGGCTTCTAAAGCAGAAGCCTTTAAAGATATTGTTAAAATTGGTCGTACACACCTGCAGGATGCGACACCGCTGACACTGGGTCAGGAATTCAGTGGCTATGTCAGCCAGCTGGATCATGGACTAGAGCGTTTGCAGCAGGCATTACACTGGTTATATGAATTGCCATTGGGTGGTACGGCTGTAGGCACTGGTTTGAACAGTCATCCGCAGTATGCAGAAAAAGCAGCAGCTAAACTGGCTGAGTTAACCGGTTTACCGTTTGTTAGTGCACCTAATAAATTTGAAGCACTTGCAGGACGTGATGCAGTGGTATTCGCTTCTGGAAGCCTGAAAACTCTGGCAGTTAGCCTGAACAAGATTGCCAATGATATTCGCTGGCTGGCCAGCGGACCTCGCTGCGGTATCGGGGAAATTACTATTCCGGCAAATGAACCGGGTTCAAGTATTATGCCGGGTAAAGTGAATCCGACACAGTGCGAAGCTATGACTATGGTAGCTGCTCAGGTAATGGGTAATGATACAACTATTACAGTAGCGGGTGCTTCGGGTAATTTTGAACTGAACGTATTTATGCCGGTACTGGTGTTTAATATTCTGCAATCAGTACGTTTATTGGCTGATGCATGCAATAGTTTCAATCTGCGTTGTGCACAGGGAATTGAGCCAGTAAAAGAGAAAATTGATGCCAATTTACATCATTCACTGATGCTGGTTACTGCGCTGAATCGTCATATTGGTTATGAAAAAGCAGCTAAAATTGCTAAAACTGCTTATGCACAGAATACAAGCTTGAAACAGGCAGCAATAGAGCTTGGATTTCTGACAGCAGAAGAGTTTGATAAATGGGTTATTCCTGAAGATATGATTGCACCACACTAATGGTGTAATCTGATTAAAAGCCGCATCGAAATTAATTCAATGCGGCTTTTTTGATATTAAATTCAGTATTATCAGGTGTCTGATTAAACTATTGAAATTGATTACAATCTGATAATAAATTTTTTGTATATTTTAGTTAGTTTGCTGTATTTTTAATTAAACGCGCTTCTAACCTTACATAGCGGTGTTTGTCCAGTAATTGCAGACGAACACCAGTAGTGTCATTGATTATACGCCATGATTTAACAAAACCTAGTGTACCGGTACCAGTCCGTTCATCTTCTATATTGGCACATAGTTTAGTGATGCCGAAAGGCTGACTTAATCGCAATGTATGACGATAGTCGCGATAGGTTCCATTTATATGATTACAGCCGAAATAAGCAAAATACTGGTGTGTATTCGGATCAAAACGAATGCGAGAAGAAGTATCTGGTGTGGGTTCACCATTCAGAGAACGGATTTCCCAGTTACCGGATAAAAATCTGGTATTAGGCTTATCTGCAAAAGCACAGGCATTAGTTATAAGCAAAACAGCCATACAGCCCAGAAAGAATGTTAGTTTCTTCATCTTTTAAATTTCAATTACTTATATAGCCAATTAATTTTGACATATTTTAGGATTTTAGCATTTTTATTCAATTTTGTCAGATTTTGCGCATTATTGTTCGGATTCGCGTTGTTGTTTATACAAACGTAACCATTCAAGAGCTTCTGCTTTTTGCTGATCATTCCCATATTGTAAATCTCGCATGGCGCGGCGGTAACCAGCCTGCTCCTGTGCCTTGGCAATTTGTTGCTGCTGAAAAGAGTCCTGATTATCAGGCACTCTTCTGTGTATCTGTTGCGTTTGTGCTTTAGCCATTGCTTTTGCAATCAGGGCAGCCGGATTAATTTTGCCGGCAGACTTTGCTGCAGAAGTTGTGGTTGTTGCAGGTTCTTTAGTTTTGCGTGCATGCAGTTGTTTCTCTTTTAAACGCTGCAAGCGTTGCAGACGTTCGGTACGATGCTGAAATCGCAGATTGGCCTGAGTAGCAGCGGCAAAACGGTCACTTTCTTCCTCATCGGTCAGTGTTCTTGCCTGTGGTAACCAGTGTTCAAGTACCGGCTGCATATCGATACAATCAACCGGGCAGGGGGCAATACATAATTCACAACCGCTGCATTCAGCGCTGATTACTGTATGCATTTGTTTGGTTGCGCCCATAATCGCATCTACCGGACAGGCTTTAATACATGCCGTACAACCGATACACTCGGTTTCATCAATTACAGCTATTGCTTTAGGAAAGGCAGCTTTAAGTGTATCAGCCGGAGGTAGAATCTGCACATTTAACAGTTTAGCCAGATCATTGATGACAGCAGTACCGCCCGGTGTACAGAGGTTAATTTCAGCTTCGCCGCGACTCAATGCCTGAGCATACGGCAAACAACCCTGATATCCACATTGCCTGCACTGCGTCTGAGGTAAAAGCCGGTCAATGTGTTCAGAAGCAATAGACATGATAAAACTACGTAGTTTTTAATACTTAAAGAACTATTCTAACATAAAGCTAAAACAGCAAATTTATACATATAAGCAGACTTTATTAAATATTATAGTCTGTTTATTCTGCTTTGTATTCAATCCTGTGCGGTTGTTGCTGAAATTATTTACCTGCAGGTGCTGTCCAGCCTCCGCCAAGAGCCTGATAAAGTGAAACCTGTGAAATCAGATAATCTGCTTTACTCTGAATCAGCTGACTTTGTACGCTCAGTAAATTGCGCTGGCTGTCTAGAACATCAAGATAAGGAGAATAACCTGCACGATAACGATTTGTTGCATGATGCAGGGCATTCGCCAGTGCATCTCTTTCCATTTCCAAAGCTTGTTCCTGTTCCTGCAGGCGATAGCTGCCGGATAATTGGTCTTCAACTTCCTTCAGAGCAGTCAGAACAGTTTTACGATAGTTCCAGACAGCTTCATTACGTTTGGCTACATTTAGATCAAAATTTGCTTTTAATTGTCCGCCTTCGAATACAGGTGCCAGAATACTGCCGCCTATACTCCATAAATTAACTGGTTCTTTAATTGGTGATGTGGTAAACAGACGGCCGAATGTAGCGCTGATTTTCACGGAAGGTAAAAATTGTGCCTGAGCCGAAGCCAGACTGGCATCACTGGCAGCTATTAATAGTGCTGACTGAACTATATCTGGACGATTTTTCATCAGATCAGAAGGCAGTATGTCAGGTATAGCCGGTGCATGCAGTTCCGATAAGGATAAACCGCGTTCAATGGTACGGCTGCTACTGCCTGTCAGCATACTCAGAGCATGTTCCTGCTGGCTGATACTGGATTGAACTATCGGAATCTGTTGCAGTGTAGCTGCATATTCAGCCTGTGCCTGATTCAGTTCCAGCTTGGATGTATAGCCGACATTAGCTTTAGATTGAGCAATTTTTAGCTCTCGCTGACGCGCTTCCAGAGTTTTTTGCAGTAAATTCAGCTTTTCATCAAGTGCACGTAAAGTGACATAAGATTTAACCGTAGTTGTAATGACACTTAGACGGGTCGCTTCTTCGGCAATTTCACTGGCTTGCCGGTTCAGACGACGTGCTTTCCATGCATTACGGTTCTGACCAAAAACATCCAGTTCGTATGCAGCCTGAAATGTTGGCTGTTCTACCCGGTTAATGGTAGCAATACCAAAAGCATTCAGGCTTTTTTGCCGTGAAGTACCGCCGCTGGCTTCCAGGCTGGGTAGTAAGGATGCGCGCGAAGCATGTTCCTGAGCGAGTGCTTCCTGTATTCGTGTTTGTGCCAGAGCGATATCAATGTTATTAGCAAGTGCTTCACTGATAAGCCGGTTTAAAACCGGATCATTAAGCTGAGTCCACCATTGTGCATCTGCATTTTGAGCGGAGTGATGATACTGTTCATGCCACTGTACCGGAACATCGACCCGCGCAGCTGCCGGAATGTTCGGAATTCTGGGAATACAACCACTGGCACTGACTGATAGAGCAATCAGGGTAAATAGTCTGATTAAATGTGTTTTCATGCTTTCACTTTGGTTGTATCTATACTTACTACCACAGACATGCCCGGGCGCAGACGTTCAAAAAGATCATTACTGGTATCAATGCGTATGCGGACAGCGATACGCTGTGGTACTTTAACGAAGTTACCTGTAGTGGTATCTGGTTTGATTGCAGAAAACTCACTGCCCGCAGCCGGAGAAATTTTTTCTACGATACCTTTGACTCTGGCTCCGTTCAGGGCATCCACTGTAAACCATGCTGGCTGACCAACACGGATATTGGCTGTCTGTGCCTCTTTAAAGTTAGCGACTACCCATTTGCGGGCAGGTACCAGAAACATTAATTGTGTTCCGGCGTTTACCAGCTGACCATTTTTGACACTGATTTCACTTAGTCGGCCATTTTCAGGCGCCCGGACAACGGTATTGGATAAATCAATCTGAGCCAGTCCAAGCTGTGCATGTGCATTATCAACGTTTGCTTTCAGGCCGCTCTTGTTAACATGAGTGCTTTTCAGATCTTCCTGAGCAACCCGATATTGTGCTTTAGCTTCCGCAACTCCGGTTTGAGCCTGTTTTAATGCAGCTCTTGTCTGGTCGCGTTCACGTAAGGAAAGCGAACCATCAGCAACCAGAATATTTACCCGGGCCATATCAGCCTGAGCTTTTTCCAGTTGCGCCTGAGCATTGGCAATATCTGCCTCACGAGCTGCCAGAGTTGCTTCTTTACTGCGGCGATTCTGTTCGTAATTGGCTAAAGAGCTATCCTGTAAACCAATTCCGGCTTCAGCGGCTGCAACTTTTTGTTTGTAGATGCGGTCATCAATCTGTATGAGTGGCTGTCCAGCCTTAACGTCGTCAAAATCCTGAACATATACCTTAGTAACGTAACCAGTTACTTGAGGACTAATTATGGTAGTCTGACCACGTACATATGCATTATCAGTTGATACCATTGAGTTGCGGAATGGCGGTAATTTCCATGCACGTAAAATCATCAGGACACCAAGCATTAATACCAGTACCAGAATGGCAGTTACAAACCATTTACGTTTAGGAGGCTGCCACTGACTGGCTGCCGGCTGAGCAGGCGAGGGATTAGCCTTACCGGCAGAAGCGGATGAGCTGCTTTGCTGATTTGTGCCCGCCTGATTCGTATTTGGCTGTGCTGATGTCTGTTCATTAGCGGTTTTGCTTGCTACCGGAGCAGACTGTGCGGTTTGATTGCCGGTTGTTTTCTGATTTTGATCCGGATTGTTTTGTTGTGTGTCAGTCATTATTGTCCTTCTTTATTTTATTGTTTTGGCGGTTCTTGCATTGCACGCTGGCGGGCAGCCGCATAGTTTCTCAGTTCACGCCCGATTGGGTTGGTACCGTGTATCTGATGCCACCAGCGATGTGCGCCGACAACCAGAAAGCAGATTAACGAACCGATTCCCACCAAAACAAATAAATCATTGTAAGCAGCCACTTGTGCCAGCATGGTGTCCTGTTGAATCAGTTTACTGACACCATAGGCATGATTCCAGCTGCTATCAAAACTAAAACGCTGGCTGGCCAGAGCATTCTTCTGAATTGCCTGATTGATTAACGGGTCTGTCAGGTATGCACTGTCTGCGCTGTTAATCAGATGAATGCGTGTTCTGATCGTAATGAAAGCATTAAGTAACGCTGAACCGATTAGCCCGCCGACAGTTTGTGAAAAACCGAATACTGCCGAGAAACTCATGATATATACAGGGTCTTTGGAAAGAGCTCGTATCAGTCCTTCCATCATAACCGGTCCGAAGAAAAACAGCGAAGCAAAGGCAATCATAAACTCGGGAATATAGAAGTTAACCGGTCGTGACCACTGATTCTGTCCAACTTCTATAAAACTGGCCATAGCAATAATGGCAAATGAAATGACCAAAGGTAATTTAATATCAAGAGGATTGAATGTTAATACACTAGTAAGTAATCCGAGTGCAGCACCACAGGAAACAACCGCATAAAAATGTATCATCTGGTCATTACTCAGGCCTAAAGCTGTCATCAGACCGGCCGCACCCATGTTTTGCTCAGATAAAGCTACTCGTATCAATGAACCGAAAATCAGTATCTGGAGCATGCCATTGGTATGCATCATCCATTTGATATCCAGCATCGGGCGTTTGCGGTTGTATTCAATAATCACGGAAAGCATACAGCATACGACGCCGGCTACAAACAGCCAGCCAATCCAGTCTTTGTCCCACCAGACAATTCTGCCTTGTACCGCTCCTGCAGAAATAAAGGCAATTCCGGCAGCTAGCAAAGGGAAGCTTATCAGATCAATTTTTTCGAAAGATTTTTCCAGATAACCGGATGGTATAGGTAACAACCATACTGCACCGCATACCAGCAATGCCATACCTAGCTGAAAACTGAATACAAGCTGAAACTGTTCGTGCTGTAAAAGCAGGGGAGAAATAAATCTGGCTAGCGGCTGGCTGAGCTGAGTAAGCCCCAGCCCGAATATCATGCCTTTACCACGATGAATAGCCGGCATCGCCTGCATCATGTAATACATGGCTACACTGTTTAAGCTGCCGCCTACCAACCCGCTCATACCACGTGCAAATAATTCCATATAATAATCATGGAAAAAAAACTGAAGGCAATTAGTCAGTATCAGCCCAAGAATGATATAGCCTACATAACGCGGCAACCCGAAATTCTGGCGGATTTTAAAAAGTAATACACTGATAATGGCGCTGAACATGTAATAGGATACCTGTATCCAGCCGCCCTGTTCAGGTGTCAGTCCCAAGTAGCCCTGAATCTGGGGAATGTTGGCCAGCATCATGCCATTGGTAAATCCGGCAGTTAAGCCAACGATTGTGCCAATGATGCCGTAGCATAAACGCCTTTTCCACGGATGATCGGGAAATGACGGTGAGCCGGCCATCATGGGGCGTTCATGCGGTTTTAACTGATAGGTATTTTGAGACATGGATTTTTTACTGCAATATACATATGCTGAAGCCGCTACAATTAAAAATGCCATCCAGTAATCCTGATTAACTCAGATGGATGGGCGATAAACGTTCAGCGTGTAAGTATTCTAAAACAAATTTTTGGTTTCTGCTAACAATATTTTAATATCTGTGATAATAACTCTGCTTTAGAATAACGGATATAAATTGTTAATTTTTAAAATTATTTATCATTGTAAAAATATAAAACTATTGTGTCTGTCAAAATAAGTCTCACGTGATTGAGATAAGTTACGATTACATAAATATACGATAATTAAAACAGACAAGACTGCATATTAGTTTAATGCAAAATAGGATGAAAGTTCAGTAATTACTGATTGATTTTTAGAGACAGGCAAAAGTGATAATCACACATAAGTATTAACTTATTTTGTTAATAAAAAATCCAGAAGAGTAGATGGTCGTTAAAAACAAAAAAGCATAATCCTGAGATTATGCTTTTTTGTTTTTAACTGGTGCCGGCACCAAGAGTCGAACTCGGGACCTTCTGATTACAAGTCAGCTGCTCTACCAACTGAGCTATGCCGGCGAAAGAGGAGCGCATTATGCGCAATAAAATTAAATCGTGCAAGCCCTTTTGGTGATTATTTTTTAAATTTACAATTAAACTGCTGTTTTAACGATTAATTAAAATATTCAAGTTTTAGCCTGACGGCGACAAACTATAACTATTTTTTATAACGTCCTATATTATAATACTGGGTTTTGTTTATTTATCGGGAGTGTCAGGGTGGGACACCATTTGAAACTCGCGCTTGCCGGCGCGCAAATTCTGTTTGTAGCATTTGGTGCTATGGTTCTGGTACCGTTGCTGACAGGGCTGAATCCGGCACTGGCATTAATGGGTGCAGGTATAGGTACTTTATTATTTCAACTTTGTACTAAACGTAAAGTACCGATTTATCTGGGTTCCTCTTTTGCGTTTATTGCACCGATTATTTATGCCATGCAGGAATGGGGACTGGGTTCAACTATGTTTGGTCTGTTTGCTGCCGGCTTTATGTATTTTGTTTTTGCCGCATTAATTAAATGGCGCGGTCTGGCTTCAGTACATCGTTTACTGCCACCTGTGGTCATTGGTCCGGTGATTATGGTGATAGGTTTATCGGTGGCTGTGGTAGCAAGCAGTATGGCTATGGGCAGATCCGGTGATAAGCAGGTGGTTGATTACGCTCATTCTTTGTTTTTGTCTGGTTTCACATTTGCTGTAACGGTTATTGTTACAGTATTCGGCAGCAAAATGATGCGGCTGATTCCGATTCTGATCGGTGTGGCTGCCGGTTATATTATGGCCTTATTTACCGGTATGGTTGATACCAGTGCCATGGCAGCGGCACCATGGTTTGCTGTGCCCCATTTTGCTACGCCTGAGGTTAACTGGCAGGCTGCACTGTTTATGCTGCCCGTAGCTATCGCACCGGCTATTGAGCATATTGGCGGAATCATGGCGATTGGTAAGGTAACAGGCCACGATTATGTCAAAGACCCCGGCTTGCATCGCACTTTGCTGGGTGATGGTTTGGGCGTATGTGTAGCCGGTCTGATTGGCGGTCCTCCGGTTACTACTTATGGTGAGGTTACCGGCGCGGTAATGATTACTAAAAACAGTAATCCGGTAATTATGACCTGGGCAGCCGTTTTTGCAATTTTTATGGCTTTCTTTGGTAAGTTTAATGCATTTCTCAGCTCTATTCCGTTGCCGGTAATGGGCGGAATTATGTTATTGCTGTTTGGTACTATTGCTTCACTGGGTTTGAAAACGCTGATTGATGCCAAAGTGGATTTGATGGAACCGCGTAATCTGGTGATTGTCAGTTCCGTACTGACTGTCGGTATCGGTGGTATGGTTGTGAAAATAGGTACGATGGCATTTGCTGGTGTGGGTTTGTGCGCTTTACTGGCGATTGTGCTTAATTTGCTGTTACCGGCTAAATCATCTGTTCAGTCCTGATAGATTATTTAAACGATTTATCCTGTAAAAAACCGCAGCTTGTTTATTGCTGCGGTTTTTATATTTAGATATTAATTCTGTCTTTTAAGATGGTTTCAGTAAGAAATATATCATTCAGTTACAGGAATTTCAGGACAAATTACGTGCAGGAATATTAATTGTCTGAATATTAACGACCAGTTAAATAGTGATTAATGATATAGATTAATATTCAGGTCATTATCCTGCAAAAGACAATTCCTTCAAATTCAAACAGAAAATAGCGGCTTTTGCCGCTATTTTAGACTAACCGGACAACCGGCTAAGATTAAGCTGCCTGAATATTAGCCGCTTGTTTACCTTTTGGACCGGTGGTCACGTCAAAAGATACACGTTGACCTTCTTTCAAGGTTTTGAAACCATTCATGTTGATTGCAGAGAAATGTGCAAACAAATCTTCGCCACCTTCATCTGGGGTAATAAAACCAAAACCTTTAGCGTCGTTAAACCACTTAACAATACCAGTTGCCATGAAACTTCCTATACATAAAAAACAAAATAAAGAACAAGTTTACGACACAAAAAGGCCAACAAAGTAGTGAACGACTGTACAACAGTTTGTCTGGCAGTCTATGTCTGACTTGTTAAGTAGTCTTTTTACATAGGTTAAGAACTAACGTCAAGCAAGCTTACCGAAAAATGATAAAATTATTAAAACCGTTACTAAAAACCCACAGATACATGTAGATTAATAGACAATGTCAAATTCGAAGATACAAATTGTTAGCCAGAGCCAGAAATCCATGATAATGCCGCCCAAGCGCTATAAAGTGGTTTTGCTGAATGATGATTACACGACAATGGACTTTGTAATTGCGATTTTAATGGATGTGTTTCATTTACCACATACGCAGGCAATAGCCATTATGCTGATGGTGCATGAATCAGGCCGCGGGATATGTGGTGTGTTTCAAAAAGATATTGCAGAAACAAAATGTAATCAGGTTTTGTCACGCTCGGAAGCAGCCGGGTTTCCTTTACAGTGTTTGGTAGAAGAGGCCTGAATTGCCTGTTTGGGTAATTACGGGTGAAAAATTGGTTCTGCGGGTGCCACTTGAATTTTATCGTGTATGCTTCATGTTTATACAAGTGAATAAAATTGGTTGCAGTCGCTATTGATAACGTTACTTTGTCAGGAGGTCGGATATGATTTCGGCACAGCTTGAAAAAATTCTGCAATATGTTTATGCCGAGGCTCGTAGCCGTGCCTTTGAATTTATTGGAGTGGAACATTTATTGCTCGGCCTGTTGCAGCAAAGTGAAGATGTCAGTGAAGTATTACAGGCTGTGGGTGTAGACAATCATTTACTGTCCAAACAATTACAACAGAGTATACATGAAAACACTCCGGTCTTGCCGGATAATGAGCTGGAACAGTCTGAATTACAGCCTACACTGGGTTTTCAGCGGGTTTTACAGCAGGCTATCGTGCATGTACGTGCGGCTCAGGCAAAAGGAGAGGTAACACCGGTTGATGTACTGGTTGCGATTATGTCGGAAAAAGACAGTCACGCTGTCTATTTTATTGAATCGCAATCAGTAACCCGTCTGGATGTGCTAAGGTATCTGACACTGGGTAATCATCGTTTTTCTCAGGATAAAAATACTGAACAGAATAATGAAACAGAAGCAGCCAAAGCAGAGGCAAAAGCACTCGAGCTGTATACAGTGAATCTTAATATGGAGGTAATGGCCGGACGCATTGATCCGTTAATCGGACGCAATGAAGAAATGCAACGTTTGATTCAGACATTATGTCGCCGGCGCAAAAACAATCCATTACTGGTAGGTGAGGCTGGTGTGGGTAAAACAGCTCTGGCGGAAGGACTGGCCTATTTGCTGGTGAATGAAAAGGTACCTGAATCTATTAAGGGGTCAGTAGTTTTTTCTCTGGATATGGGCGCACTGCTGGCCGGTACCAAATATCGTGGTGATTTCGAAGCACGCCTGAAAGCAGTAATCAAAGAATTAAGTGAGCTGGATAAAGCTGTGTTGTTTGTTGATGAAATTCATACCATCATCGGAGCCGGCAGTGTGTCCGGCGGGACAATGGATGCATCCAATCTGCTTAAGCCCGCGTTAGCTAAAGGGAGTATGCGCTGTATTGGCGCCACTACGTATCAGGAATACCGTACTATTTTTGATAAGGATCATGCATTAAGCCGGCGTTTTCAGAAAATAGATGTAGTAGAACCTTCCGTACCAGAAACGGTACAGATATTGCAGGGCTTGCGTCCGGCATTTGAGCACTTTCATCAGGTACGTTATACCCGTGCAGCATTACAGGCTGCTGCTGAGTTATCCGCACGCTATATAAACGAGCGGTTTCTGCCTGATAAAGCGATTGATATTATTGATGAGGCAGCTGCTGCACAGAAAATTCAGCCGAAATCCAGGCAGCGTAAAATTATCGGACGGGCTGAGATTGAGGCTATTGTTGCTAAAGTTGCACGTATTCCGGAAACTGCTGTTTCTCATGATGATAAGCAGGTATTGCGTTTTCTGGCCGATAACCTGAAAGCAAAAGTTTTTGGACAGGATCAGGCTATTGATGTACTGGCTGCTTCAATAAAAATGGCTCGTTCAGGTTTGAAACCGGCTGATAAGCCGATTGGCAGCTTTCTGTTTGCCGGGCCTACCGGCGTCGGTAAAACTGAGGTTGCCAGACAGCTGGCGCAGTTGCTGGATTTACCATTACTGCGCTTTGATATGTCTGAATATATGGAACGGCATGCTGTTTCGCGTTTAATTGGTTCACCGCCGGGCTATGTTGGATACGAGCAGGGCGGATTGTTAACTGACGCGGTGAATAAACAGCCGTATTGTGTATTGCTGCTGGATGAAATTGAAAAAGCCCATCCTGATGTATTTAATGTGCTGTTACAGGTAATGGATTATGCCAAACTCACAGATAACAATGGACGTAGTGCGGATTTTCGTAATGTAATTGTCATTATGACTACCAATGCAGGTGCTGCCGAGCTTGCCAGACCGAATCTTGGATTTACCGGTCAGCGTGAACAGTCTGACAGTCTGATTGCCATTAAAAATACTTTTACTCCTGAATTTCGCAATCGTCTTGATGCTATTGTGCCATTTAAGGCATTGGATGAACAAATTATTTCGAAAGTGGTAGATAAGTTCTTGCTGGCTCTGGAACAGCAGTTATTGTCTAAACAGGTTGTAGCAGAATTTACACCGGCTCTGCGTGCTTTTCTGGCTAAAAATGGTTTTGATGTAGCAATGGGTGCGCGTCCGATGCATCGTCTGATACAGGAACGTATCCGTAAATTGCTGGCAGATGAATTACTGTTCGGCAGATTAAGTGAGGGCGGTGCCGTGCTTATAGATTATCTTCCGCAGTCAGATGAAGTAGTACTGGATTTTGCGGCTTCGCAGAAATCTGGTCAGAACAAATTTGAATCAGTAACAATTGAATAATTATGTTAAGAATGTCAAAATTAAGATAAAAAAAAGTGTGGCGAAGAGCCACACTTAAACACACACATCAAGAGGAAACCAATCAAAGTAAATTCATTATAATGTTTTTGTTCAGAAGTGTTTTGATTCATATCAAATGTAAAGCTTTAATCTGAAATTATTTGAAAAATTTAATCTCTCTGCTTTGTAAGAGAAACAGAGAGATTGTTTTTTTATGCAATTATCACTGCAATTGTGCAGGAAGAGGATCGTTTTGCAGCTTATCTACAGGTTGTAACCGCTGATTGAGATCCAGAACCTGTAGCTGAGTACTGTCCGTTTCACTGAAAAATTGTTTACTATACGGCAGTTGCGGGGTGCTGATTCCCAGCCATTGTGCAACTCCATCCAGCAATTCTAAACCGCTGCGCCGTGCTTTGTTACGTAATTGTCCGGTTTGATTGCTGCTGATAATCACTAATGGTACGTGGTAGTTCTGATAGAAGTGATCATTATGACGAAGAATACTTTCAGAACGCACGAGGCTGTTTTTTTCATAACTGTTTTTATCGTGACTTAAACCGTGGTCGCTGAAATACAACATACTGAATGACTGACCGCTGTGCTGTAATGCACTATATATCTGACTTAGTAAATTGTCTGTCTGCCGGATAGTGTCAATATAGCAGTTACTATTATTATTATCGACATAGTGATGCGCTGGTTGAGGCAGGCGGTCGCACGGATTAGGATGAGAACCCATGATATGCAGCACAATCAGTCGTGACCGATTCGCGGGCAGTGGCTGATTTAAAACTTTTTGCAGTGGTGCAATAAGCTGATCATCAAAGCTGCGTATACCAAAATCGTATCCGGTTGTTTTCAGAAAAGTCATCTGATTTGCCTGATGAGCAATAGTGGAAATTGATGTATCGTATTGTCCGAGAGCCCCCTGATTAGATAACCAGACAGTATCCATACCGGCTTTTTTAGCCAGAGTAATAATATTATTCTGAATGCTGAAAGGTTTGCCATGGCTTAGCGTTAGGCCGTGTAATAATGAAATAGGTGTGTTGGGGCCGGCAGACAGCATATTATCCATAACGATATTGGCATGTTTATCCAGAAATGGTGTATCTGCATATTTAAAGCCATACAGATGCATATAGTCTGCACGTACACTTTCGCCGATAATCAGTACATAGTTACGATAAATCTGATGGCTGCTGCTGATTTGCCAGTTGTCAGGTTTGGCTAAATCCTGTTTCATTTTTGCCAGTTCAGCAAAATAGGCTCGTGGTTGCAGATAGGCATCTGCTAAAAATTCAACCGGCTGTGCGCGCAACGCAAAACCACCGGTTGTATAGCCCTTACGTGCTGTCTGTACTGTCATTACCATCAGAATCAGTACCAGCGGAATACTCCAGTAAAAACGCCAGCGAGGTGCTGCGGCTTTACGATTAAAACGCACAATAAACAGCGGAACGGCAGCCAGTAAAACAGTAGCAAGGTAGGTGCGCCATGGAATAGCACCAATATATTCACTTGCTTCACTGGCAGTTGTGCTTAATAACGAAGCAACAATGCCAAAACTTGGCCGGCCGTACAGAGTAGCAGTAGGGTGGTATAAGAGAATAATAATAGCACTTAACCACATCAGCCAGTGCCATATACTCGGGAAGAAACGCTGTAAAAGCAGCATAAGCAGCCAGGTTTCAATAATCCGGTTAGGATTAGGCGGATAAGCCAGCGCATAAATCATTACCAGACTGTAAATAAGTAATAACACAATCATCAGCAGATAATGTTTACGAGGTGTCAGTTTCATAAATAACTCAGGATGCAGGAGTAAAATTATCGGCAAAGAAAGCTGTTTCTGCCAGAGCAGTCTGTTTGAGGAATAAGGATTGTGCGCTGGCAATCATTTGCGGATGTCCACATGCATATACTTCATGGTTGCTCATGTCTGGATAATCATTTAAAGCGATATCCTGTACATACCCTCGAGCTCCTTTCCAGGCTGATTCCGGACGGGACAGTACCGCAGTCCACTTTGCCTGAACCAATTTGGCGCAGAGATTGTCCAATAAGGCAGCATCGTACAAATTTTCTTCTGCGGCTACTCCCCAGTATACATGGATGGCCTGCCGGTATTGCTGTTCAGCCAGAGTATTCAGCATAGCTTCAATTGGTGCAATACCAGTACCAGATGCCAGCATAATTAATGGTTTTTGCTGTTTACTCAGTTGAAAGCTGCCTAAAGGTCCGTGAATGTGAATAATATCTTTTTGCTGAAGCCGTCCGTCAAATAATTGTTCAGAAAAAACACCACCTGTATGGCGGCGGACATGAATAACCAGCTGACGAATATCAGTATTAAAACCGGCGATAGAGTAACTGCGGCGTAAATTATCAGCCAGAACAATATCGACATATTGTCCGGCTGTAAAGTTAAACTGTTTTTTTAGCGGCAGTTTCAGGGTAACAATGGCTACATTGGCACAATAGCGAATATCATCAATCCGCGCATTCAGCGTTTGAACCGGTTGATTATTTTTACCCTGATAATTGGGTAGATAAACTGTTATATCACTTTCAGCACTCTGACAGCATAATAAAATATCCTGCTGATTGCTGTCTTTACTGTTCAAGGCCGCCTGTGAATTGATTTCAGTAGTTTTGCCCTCGGTCAGTTGTGCCTTGCAGGCACCACAACAGCCACTTTTACAGGCATGCGGCAGCATAATACCGTTTTCAATAGCCGCATTAAGCAGTGATTCCCCTTGTTTTGCGTAAAAAGTTTCACTTGCCGGTAAAACAGTTATCCGATAACTCATATCTGTTTTGTATTATTTTAAAGAAAACGATTATTTTAGAACCTTGCCAGATAAAAGCCAAATCAGGAGGTAAAAAAAGATAATAAAGATCGGAGTGCAGATTACATTATTGTTTAATGAAAAAAGCCTGTTATGCTTAATAACAGGCTTATCATGAATACTGCCTGAAAAGGCAGGGAAAGATTTAGTTGGAAAAGTATTTGGCGTAGATTTTGTCGTACTCGCCACTGGCACGAATTTTTTTCAATGCATCATTCAGTTTTTCTACTGTGGCTGTATCACCTTTGCGTACCACGAATCCATAATGGTCTACACCAAATTCCGGTACCTTATTAATAGTAAATTTATCAGCACCGTTGGCTTTAACATAATTACTGATAACAGCACCATCTGATACCATGGCCTCAACCCCGCCATTTTCCAGCTCTTTAATGGCTAAAGGTACATTGTCAAAACGGGCAATTTTGGTACTTTGGGCACCAAGTATCTTCTGAACGGCCAGATCACCGGTCTGACCACTTGCAACAGCTACGCGCTGCATATTATTTAATTCTGCCAGAGAATGGAAGGTTTTTGCTTTCGGTGTCAGTACCATCATAGAAATATCAAAGTACGGATCGCTGAAAGTCATACTTTGTTTACGTTCATCAGTGATGGTTACCCCGGAAGCTACTATATCTAAATCGCCGTTATTCAAGCTGGCAAACAGACCATCCCAGGGCTGGTCTTTAAACTGTATTTTGAAATTACCGGCTTTAGCCATTGCGGTAAGCAAGTCAATATCAAAACCGGTAAGTGAACCATTAGCGGTACGTGACTCGAAAGGGGCAAATTCGGCATTTGTACCCACAATATAAGTTTTATCGGCACCAGACTGTGCAGGTGCAGATGCAGATTCTGAATTATTTTTACTTCCGCCACAGGCCGTTAGCACCAGTGCAGAGCACATGGCTGCAGCGGCGAACCAGTGTTTGATTTTCATAAATGCTCCTTGAGTTCAGATGGGTTAATTGGCTAAAGAAGATGTTCTATACAAAAATTTACATTTGATAATGCGCATCCTTATTGCCATGTCTGGTTTGATAGTAACATATTTAAATGATGACACAAGCTTTATAGATACTCTGTAATGTAGGTTTGCAGTGTTATAATTTCACTCTCACATATACAAGACATTTATTAACAGTATATAAATTATGTGTGTTTTAGTTTTACAGGATAATTTATGCATATAATACATACCATTGCTGAAATGCGTTCATGGCGCAGGCAGGCTAAACGCGTAGCCCTGGTACCGACTATGGGTAATCTGCATGAAGGTCATTTGTCACTGGTACGTACAGCTAAAGCTTATGCAGATTCAGTGGTAGTAAGTATATTTGTTAACAGGATACAGTTTGGTGCCGGAGAAGATTTTGATAAATATCCGCGTACTTTAGAGCAGGATGCAGAAAAGCTTGAAGCAGCCGGTGCCGATGTGGTATTCGCACCCGATGAAAGCGAGCTTTATCCAAATGGTGTGCAGAGTTATTTTGTTGAACCGCCGGCAATCCAGAATGAGTTATGCGGGCGCAGCCGTCCGGGTCATTTTCGCGGGGTGGCGACAATAGTAACTAAACTGTTTAATATTGTTCAACCTGATGTTGCCTGTTTTGGTAAAAAAGACTATCAGCAACTGGCTGTGATAAAAGGCATGGTTCAGGATCTGAATATGAATGTAGAAATCATTCCGGTAGAAATTGAACGAGCGCAAACCGGTTTGGCTTTATCCAGCCGTAATGGTTATCTTTCGGCACAGGAACATGTACAGGCAGCACAGCTGTCTGCACAGTTACAAAATATTGCCGATGCAATTAAGCTGGGAAATACTAACTTTTCGGCTTTGGAAAATAGTGCCGCAACGAATTTGCAACAAAATGGATGGCAGGTTGATTATATTGAAATCAGGCAGGCACAAACGCTGACAAAAGCTCAGATATCCGATAAAAATCTGGTTATTCTGGCTGCTGCAATTTTGGGAACTACCCGTTTAATTGATAATATAGAAGTCAATTTGTCGCATTAATAATAAAAATAGTCTGTTAACCAGATATTAACCATAAGGCAGCGTGAACACGTATGTGGTGGATTGTATTAATACTGTTAATTATTGCTATAGGCGCTTTATTCTGGTGGCGTAATATTCAGGAACGCAAATGGCAACTGGAATTGACCTACCTGACCCGCTATGAAAACCGGTTTCAGGCAGGTCAGTTTCCGGTATTGAAGGTTGCCAGACCCTCTTTGAAAAGCCGTATTTCTTATCTGGCGCAAAAGCTTGTACAGCGCAATCAGACAGTTCAAAGTTCAGCGCAACAAGAACAACCGTCAGAACCAGAGCTGCAAGAGACTGAATCTGAAGCAATAAATACTGTAAATAATCATCAAGAAATTCACCCGGCTGTACCGGCTAATAGTACTGGTGAGAGCTGTCAGCCAGAACAACAGACTGAAAAATCGGAATCTGAATCGGTTACTCCTCAGATTACAGTTATTGAATCCGCCCCTATACCGGTAAAAAGTGAAACGGATAAAACAGTCAGTGAAAATGGAGATAGTTTACAAGATATAGCCGAAACTGATAATGAATTGCTGGTAATAAAGGATAACCCTTTGTTTCCGGTTAAACTGTTTAAATCTTTAAAAGAAGATGCAGCCGATGGTAATGATATTCATGCCGAAGCTGTGGCCGAAGAAAATATCCTGCCGGATACAGACGAAGAGACTGATATCGATAATGATGATCAGACAGATAAAAACATACTGATTACCAGTGATGAGCATGCTGAAACTGCTGTGGTGTTCCCTCCAGATAAAAATCTGGAAGTAATTACTCTGGCAGAAGCTACCCGTAAAGTGGCAACTCATCCGCTTACTGATACGGTTAGTGAACAGGCGCCTGCTCTTGAAGTTATTCAGCTTAAATGGCAGTACAAACCTTTAAACAGTCAGAATCAGCAGCGCAATCGCAATGCGAAAGAAATTACTGTCGATGATCCGATATTAAATAAGGTTCGTTCGCGTACTAAAGCCGAACAGGCTGCTTTGTTAAAAGCCCGGGCATTAAAAAATTTTGATTTGGATGATTTGCAACAGGCTACCCATCACAAACTGGGTAATTCTGTTGGAGCCCCTTCGCACTTGCCGCATTCTGTAACTACTGTTCCTGAGCAGTCAGTTCATGAGCATAGACTCGGGAGAGAACATAATGGCGTGCAAATTATTAACGAAGAAGATATTCGTTTGAATCTGCTGCGTCAGCGACTGGCAAGACAGCGCCATAACGAGAATGCCCAGCAGTTTAATTCTGGTTATAGCATACCGGTAATAGCTGAAGATGAAATATATGCGAATTTAGCCAAAACCGATTCACCGGTAAACAGACAGAAATTTCAGCGACCGGTAGTCAGAGAAAGTGTTATTCCGGCAGCCGCACGTATCGGTAAAAGCCATACAGTAAAAATGACGGCACCAGTAGCTGATATGTCTGCAGACAAAGGTTTTACAGATGCTGCCGGCAGTGCACAGGCACCACTGTCAACCAGATTTACACCTTTTCATTCCATGCCGCCAACATCTATTACTACAGTTGTGGCCGGAAATGCTCCTGTAGCAGAAAATTACACCAGCAGTAATGCTGACTATAGCGATTCTTTTAATCGGCAGCCAGTACAGCAGCAGAATGAAAATTTTACTGAGAATCTGCGCCCGAGAAGAAGCCAGTTTCATTATTCTCAGGATATGCCAACAGTAAAGCAGGCAGTAACTGTCAATAATAATTCAGAAAATTCTTATTATGAGAATTCTGATTTTAGTATTGGAAACACTTCCTATTTGTCTGATGATAGTGATGGAGATGTTGCTGTGGCGGAAACTCCGGTATTGGCTACAGAAGATCCGTTTTTTGCTGAAATTGAAGAGCAGACAGAAACACCTGATTATTTCCCTTTGCATGAACATTACAACGAAGAAGAAGCTAATACAGATATATCTGCATTTTTGCCAAAGGTTGAAACTCAACCACAAGGCAGTTCGGAAGTAGTTAATCATGTTGAAGTAATTGAAAAAGATGAACAACAGACTGAATCAGTACCGGTTGTCGAAAGCACCGGAGTAGTTATCCGAAATAACCGGCAGTCACTACCCGCAGAACAAAAAGACTATAGTGCTCAGTCATCGCAAACTGCTATCGGTATGGCACTGCAAAAAGCTTTGCATAAGACAGTAGCTGTCACACCGGTGCATAAACCACAGTTAAAACCTATGCTGCCGGGGATGGATTTATTATTACCACCATATTATGATCCCGCAGCACAGCAAAGTGAAGAAACCTTGCTGGAAAATGGTATTACCATCGAAGAAAAACTGGCTGAATTTAAAGTCAAAGTTCGCGTAATTGATGCATTTGCCGGCCCGGTAATTACTCGTTATGAAATTGAACCGGCACAGGGCGTTCGCGGTAGTCAGGTAGTTAATCTGGAAAAAGATTTAGCACGCAGTCTGGGCTTTGCTTCTATCCGGGTAGTTGAAACGATTCCGGGCAAAACCTGTATGGGGCTGGAATTACCTAACCCCAAACGACAAATTATTCGTCTTAGTGAGATTTTTTCAGCTTCGGTATTTCAGCAATCCCGTTCTAAACTGACACTGGCTCTTGGTCAGGGTATTACCGGTCAGCCTGTGGTAACGGATTTGGCTAAAGCACCACATCTTTTGGTAGCCGGAACAACAGGTTCTGGTAAGTCGGTAGGTGTTAATGCCATGATATTGTCTATGCTGTTTAAAGCCACACCTGAAGATGTACGCCTGATTATGATTGATCCGAAAATGCTTGAATTGAGCATTTATGAAGGTATCCCTCATCTGCTGGCGCCCGTGGTTACAGATATGAAGCTGGCTGCCAATGCGCTGACTTGGTGCGTAAACGAGATGGAAAAACGCTACCGGCTGATGAGTCATGCCGGTGTGCGTAATCTGGCCGGATTCAATCAGAAAATTGCTGAGCTGGGTGCACGCAATCAAAAACTGTTTAATCCGTTCTCACTTACGCCGGATAATCCTGAACCACTGGAAAAATTGCCTTTTATTGTTGTGATTGTTGATGAATTTGCCGATTTGATGATGACAGCCGGCAAAAAAATTGAAGAACTTATTGCGCGTCTGGCGCAAAAAGCCCGTGCTGCCGGTATCCATTTGATACTGGCTACCCAGCGTCCCAGTGTAGATGTTATAACCGGACTGATAAAAGCCAATATTCCAACCCGTATTGCTTTTCAGGTATCCAGTAAAGTAGACAGTCGTACCATTCTTGATCAGATGGGTGCTGAAAACTTGCTTGGACAGGGTGATATGCTGTTTTTACCACCGGGTACCGCCTATCCGGAGCGTGTGCATGGGGCCTTTGTCGCCGATGAAGAAGTGCATCGGGTAGTACATTATCTGAAACAGTTTGGTGAGCCCCAATATATTGATGATATTTTAACTGCCGGGGTCAGTGATGATGATATGTTCAGCAATGCATCGTCACGCAGTAGTGATGATGAGCTTGATCCTCTGTATGATGAAGCAGTGGCGCTGGTAATCAAAACCCGTAAGGCAAGTATTTCTTCTGTGCAAAGACAATTGCGCATCGGTTATAACCGTGCTGCGCGCTTGGTTGAGCAGATGGAAGCAGAAGGTATCGTGTCTGCTGCTGAAGGTAATGGCAATCGCACTGTACTGGCTCCGCAAAATAGTCATCTGGATGGATAGTCTTTTCAAATAAGTTTATTGAATAGATTTCTTAAACGCATATTTGTATATGCGTTTTTTTATATCAATATGAAATGTACCCTTTAGTATGTACTAGTATTTTATTAAAGTGATGATTTTAAAAAAACAGTATTGCTGCATAATAGTTGATATCAGTATTCAGCATCTGATGAAAAATTCAATAAAATAATATTCGGTAGTACGGTATGTTTAATATCAATTTATAGTATTGAATTTTTTCAATTACTGATATGTAGATATTTATAAAAAAAACGATAAATAGAAGATTTAAACTAAATTTTTTAGTCTGAATATTAAACAAATTAAGTATTTGAGTTAATTCTTTGTATTTATTTGTATGATCAAAATGAATTGATTGTAATAATGTTGTTTAATTTATACATTTTACAGCTTTTTTTAATAAAATGTCATATTTATTAAGAATTGTCTGCTACGCTGAAATGCGGTCTATGCTTAAATAATGTCAAACAATTAATTAATTTTGATTTGTACGTATAAAAACGCAAATAAATATACAAATATATTAATTAAAGTATATAAATTCTCATAATTGATAAATTATAAAAAAATATATATATCAATTTTTATCAATAAATAAATATTGTAAGTAATTGTTTTTAAAGTTAAGTTGTTTGAATCGTTTATAGATAAGTCTTAAGATAATTTGGCAATGTTTGAAATATAAATCCTAATTTTAAAATTTATATAAATGTAAATATATTAATTATCTGGAGATGAATTTATGATTGAATCTTACAAACGGTTCTGGCATAACATTCTGAATTTTTCAGGGACTTCTAATCGTGCTGATTATTGGTGGCCGATTGTGATTAACTATGTTCTTGGAATAATTTTGACGTATGCAGTTGAAAAAATGCTCGGACATCCGATTAATGATATCTATACATGGGGCGACTGGACGATTGATTTTGTCTTTCTGGTAGTCTGCTTTGTTGTGTGGATAGCGACTTTGTCACTTCAGTTCAGACGGCTGCATGATACAAACCGTTCTGCATGGTGGATTCTGATTACTCTTATACCGATCATCGGGCAAATCTGGTTTATCATACTGATGCTGTTGCCGGGTAAGCCAAACCGTTTTGAGCAAAGGTTATTCTAGTGCTTTTTGGCAATTTGGTTTGTAATAATAGCTCAGTATTACTTAAATTGGCTGTTTGATAACTTAGTTTTATTTTTTCTTTTTACCAGCAGCTTATTTCACTTGAAATTAAGCTGCTGGATAAATATCTTAATTGCTATTGCTAAAAATATATTATTTATTGATTTAAATAATTTTTTGATACTGGATATCTACAGTACTCATTCTTCATATGCTGCGTTGGCTCATTAACACTGAATCAGATATTTTCCATCGCTGAATACTTTTATCAGCCAATATCAATAATGTTAATACTTTCAGAACAATAAAATATGGCAGTTCCATAAGCAGACCAGTCTGTCTGCTCAATATCAAATTCGGTGATGCAATACTTAATAAAATCCAAAATTAAACAATGTATAAATTTACTCTTATCAAACTTTAAATGAATATCAAAGATATATTTCGACTTTTGCGTTATAGTGCTGCCAGTTTTCTGATTGGGGTGTTATGAAAAATCTGTGGCAAAAGTTTGATCGGTCGTTTTTACGCGGACAGAAGTTATCAAAAGTACTGGTTGTGCTGATTGCTGTATGGCTGTTTCTGGCTACCAGTCTGGTAGGGTTGTCGCTGAATACCTCATGGAGGCTGGAAGAGTTGGGAATGGCGATTAATGAAGCTGGTAGTCTGCGCAAGCGGGTGTTTTATATGGTACTGGTCACGAAAACACCGGGTGCAGAGCAGCAGTTTGCGGATGAAAAGCGTCAATTTAAGGAAATACTTGGTCATTTATACGAATTGCATGATACCGGGGTTATGAACGGCCAGCGTCATAAACAGTTATTAATTCAAGTTCAGGAAATTGAGGAGCAGTTGCAGGATTTTCTTGCTGACCGTGAAGCTTATTTACAGGGCAGACTAAGCGGAGAAGCTTTTCTTGCTCAGGCCAGAGAATTCACTGCGGTAATTGACCGGCTGGTTTTGCTTATTGAGCAAGATAATACGCACAATATCAAACTGTTGCGCTGGTTGCAGGTGCTAGTATTAATAATGGCTGTTCTATCTGCGATTGTATCATTGCTGTTACTGCATCATCTGGTTATTTCGCCGCTGTTACGTCTGAATCAGGGGATCAGTCAGATTGGTAAGGGTTATTTTGATACACGCCTGAAAGTGGGTACAGCCAATGAGTTCGGGCAGGTAGCAAAGGGTTTTAATCTGATGGCCGCCAAATTGTATGAGGTATATGACACGCTGGAAAACCGGGTGGCTGAACAGACGCAGGCAGTGGTTAAGCGTAATCGTGAGCTGGCGGTATTATATGCTATGACCTCATTGTTTCAGGAACAGCATGATCTGACAGTGCTGGTACAAATATTTATGCATAAAATGAAGGCATTCAGTGGTGCGGATGCCTGTGTGGTGCAGTTAAAAAACCGCCATTCACAGATGCTTGAAGTAGCCGGTTCGGACGGGCTGACAGAAGAGCAGGTAGATATGTTCCGTGATTATCGCTGTGATGGCGGGCGCTGTGTGCGGTTGCATCAGTCTGTGGTTAATTACAATAATCAATCGCTGGTCATTCATGAGGAAAATAATCATTGCTGTCAGATGCAGCAGGTTCTGCCGTTTTGTCTGACTTTTGCAGTGAAATCAGTAGATGATGAAATTGGTATGCTGCATTTGTTTGCACTGAAGCCGTTTGCGCTGAGTGAAGAAAATCAACGTCTGATTTCAACTGTTTGCAGTCAGTTCGGGATAGCGATTGAAAGTATGCGCCTGAATGAACTGGATAAGCAGATGGCGATATTGGAAGAGCGTAACCTGATGGCGCAAGGATTGCATGACAGTATCGCGCAGTCGCTTTCATTTATGAATATGCAGATACAGGTACTGGAAAAATCTCTTGTAGAGCATAAACAAGAACAGGCTAAACAGACTCTGGATTTTATTCATGAGGGTATTCAGCAATGCTATGATGATGTACGCGAATTATTGTCAAATTTCCGGGTACGTCTGGTTTCAGAAGGGCTAATCAGTTCGTTGCAGGAAGTGATGAAAAGATTTGAACAACAAACAGATATTGTTGCGGACTGGTCAGTAGAAGGCGATGTGTATGAGGTAGAGTCGGATGTACAATTGCAGGTGGTGTTCATTGTGCAGGAAGCATTATCAAATGTACGTAAACATGCGCACGCCGATGCTGTGCGGGTGAGGCTGGTATATCTGGCTGATCGCCTGAATCTCTGTATTGAAGATAACGGAATAGGTTTTGCCGAGGATACGCTAATTCAGAAGGGGCTGCACGGGCATGTGGGTGTGCATATCATGAAAGAACGAGCCGGCAAGATTAATGGAGAATTAAAAATATTTGCACGTGAAAATAACGGGGTCTGTGTAGAGTTGATGGTGCCGCGTCAGTATATTCATGCGCAGGAATAATTTTTGGGAATTTAATAATGCTTAATGAAAACAAGTACCGGATTCTGATTGTTGATGATCACACTTTGTTTCGGCGTGGTTTGCGTGCACTGATTGATAGTTGTGAGCGTTTTGAGGTGGTGGGTGAAGCCACAGACGGGCTTGAAGGGGTAAAAATGCAGCAACAGCTCCAGCCGGATGCTGTACTTCTGGATCTGGATATGCCGGTAATGAGAGGACTTGAAGCACTACCGCAGATGATAAATCATAATCCGCAGCAGGTGGTGCTGATGCTGACAGTATCTGAAGACGGTAGCGATTTACTCGAATGTATGCGGCTGGGCGCCCGCGGATATCTGTTAAAAAATATTGATACAGAATTTTTGCTGGATAGTATTGAAAAAGCGATTAGCGGTGATAGTGTGTTATCGCCTGAAATGACAAGTAAGCTGGTAACAAGGTTGCGCAGGCAGGAGCAGGCAGACGAGAAAATTACTGAACCACTGACACCGCGCGAACGGGAAATTTTGCGCTGGCTGGCAGGTGGGAATAGTAATAAGGTGATTGCGCGTAATCTGGATGTAACTGAAAGCACTATAAAAGTGCATGTTCAGAATATTTTACGCAAATTAAATGTAGCCAGCAGGGTGCAGGCTGCTGTCTATGCCATTGAGCATGGTCTGGATAAATAAACAAGTGAGTTGAGTATCGGGTAATAACTACTGAATATCAGAATTTGATAAAGGCCTATTGAGTTTGTCAATAGGTCTTTTTGCTTATTTGGCGTTGTGCTTTTTGGTTAATGATTTTGCTTCGGATGACTAATTGGATATGAAAAGGTGATTACGTACACTAAAGAGAATTATTAATGGGGGTACAGAATGGATTCTGGTGTTAGAAAATCGGTAACAGTGCTTACTTCCAGCACAATTGCATTTATTGTCTGTTTTATGATCTGGATGATATTTGCCGTTTTGGGAATACCTATCAAAAAACAATTACAACTTAGTGAAGCTCAATTTGGTTTGCTGGTAGCGATGCCTGTACTGTCCGGATCACTTATCCGGGTACCTTTAGGTATCTGGACTGACCGTTTTGGCGGCCGTATTGTATTTTTTCTGCTGATGCTGTCATGTGTTCCGGCAGTCTGGCTGCTTGAATATGCACACACATACAGTCAGTTTCTCTGGATTGCGCTGTGGCTGGGATTAGTAGGCGGCTCATTTTCTGTTGGTACTCCTTATGTGGCCAAATGGTTTCGCAAGGAACGTCAGGGTTTGGCAATGGGTATTTTTGGAGCCGGTAATGCCGGTTCTGCCGTAAATAAGTTTCTGGCACCTGCACTGATTGCAGCATATGGCTGGCAGGCTGTACCCCGTGTATATGCCGTAATTTTGCTGGTCATTACAGTATTGTTCTGGTTTTTCAGTTATCCGGAGCCTAAAGCAGCTTCTGCGAAACAGCCAAGTCTGAAAGCTCAGTTGTTATTAATGAAAAATCCGCAAGTGCTGAAATACAGTCAGCTGTATTCGGTAGTGTTTGGCGGCTATGTAGGTATTTCGCTGTGGATGGTGAATTACTATGTTAACGAATATAACTTCGGCTTAGCACAGGCCGGATTGCTGGCTGCATGCTTCTCTCTGCCGGGGGGTGTACTGCGTGCGTTCGGTGGCTGGCTGTCTGATAAATACGGTGCTTATAAAGTTACCTGGGCTGTAATGTGGATTTGCGCAATTGCATTCTTTCTGTTGTCTTATCCGCAAACACAAATGTCTATTCGTACAGTGAGTGGTCATCTGGATATGCATATTGGTTTAAATGCAACGATATTTACTGTGCTGCTGTTTGTGGTCGGTGTGGCTATGGCAATCGGTAAAGCTTCGGTATTCAAGTTTATTTCTGATGAGTTTCCGGATGATATGGGTACTGTGTCTGGTGTAGTGGGTCTGGCCGGGGGACTGGGCGGTTTTCTGTTGCCGATTATGTTTGGTCGGTTAGTAGACTGGACAGGTGTACGTTCTACCTCTTTCATGCTGATGTTTGGCACGGTATGTATCAGTTTAATCTGGATGCATTTTTCTCTGAAAAACCCTAAGCACCAATAAAGTGAGTTTGATATGGGTAAAGTTTTAAAAGATTGGCGGCCGGAAGATCAACAATTCTGGCAGTCAGGCGGTCGTGCAATAGCACGCAGAAATTTATGGATTTCCGTTCCTGCATTGTTGCTGGCGTTTGCCATCTGGCAGGTATGGAGTGTGACGGTAGTGAAACTGCCACTGGTTGGATTTAAGTTCAGCAGCAATGAACTGTTCTGGCTGGCGGCCTTGCCGGCATTATCAGGTGCTACTTTACGAATTTTCTATTCATTTGTGATTCCGATTTTTGGTGGCCGCAAATGGACGACAATTTCTACAGCCAGTTTGCTGATTCCTGCGCTGGGTTTGGGCTTTGCTGTACAGAATCCGAATACTTCTTATACAACGATGTTCATTCTGGCACTTTTATGTGGTTTTGGCGGAGCAAATTTCAGTTCATCTATGTCCAATATCAGTCTGTTTTTCCCGAAATCGGAAAAAGGTCAGGCGATGGGAATTAATGCCGGTTTGGGTAATCTGGGCGTATCCGCAGTACAGATTGCTGTGCCACTGGCGATTACTAGCTGCCTGTTTGGTGCAATGGGCGGTGAGTCTCAGACAATTTCCACACCGCAGGGTTCTGCACAGGTTTGGTTGCAGAATGCGGGTTTTATCTGGGTACCGTTTATTGTGCTCAGTACGCTGGCTGCATGGTTTGGGATGAACGATATTGGCAGCATGCATTCCTCACTAAAGGAACAGTTTGTTATTTTCAAGCGGTTGCACAACTGGATTTTATGCTGGCTTTATGTGGGCACATTTGGTTCGTTTATCGGTTTTTCGGCTGCTTTTCCGTTATTAATCAGCCATTCTTTCCCGCATCTGGATGCAGTTAAGTTTGCCTTTTTAGGTCCGTTTGTAGGTGCAGTACTGCGTGTTGTGGGTGGCTGGTTGTCTGACAAGATGTCTGCGGCAAAACTTACTGAAATCAGCTATGCCATGATGATTGTCGGGGTTATTGGCGTTCTGGTATCTCAGCCTATTGGCGGCAATGAAGGCAGTTTTGTTGGTTTTTTCTGTAGTTTTATGTTGCTGTTTGCCTTTAGCGGTATTGGTAACGGTTCAACTTACGCGCAGGTGCCGCGGATTTTCTCTCAGTTTCATCGTCATCTGCATCAGGGCGATATTAAGACCTCAGAAGCTCATGCCACTAAAGAGTCAGCTACGGTATTAGGCTTTATGGGCGCAATCGGTGCTTATGGTGGTTTTCTGATTCCGAAAAGTTTTGGTTCTTCGATTGAGGCGACAGGCAGCGCATCAGTGGCTTTATGGGGCTTTATTGTTTTCTATGTAAGCTGTCTGATAGTTAACTACTGGTTTTATGTTCGCAAACAATCAGTTACGAGTTGTTAATTTGAAGTGATCGCACCATTGTCATAGATAATGGTGCAGAAAAAAAATATAAATCAATAAGAAACTGTTTGAGGCTTTTGCCTCTATGGAGCACAAATTCATGAGCCATTTTTTAGACAGACTGAATTTTTTACGTAAAACCAAAGAAACATTTTCTGCCGGACATGGGGCAGTGGTGGCTGAGAGCAGAGAATGGGAAGATGCTTACCGCCAGCGCTGGCAGCATGACAAAATTGTACGTTCAACTCACGGAGTAAATTGTACCGGTTCCTGTAGTTGGCGCGTTTTTGTTAAAAACGGTTTGATTACATGGGAAATGCAACAGACAGATTACCCGCGTACTCGTGCCGATTTACCCAATCATGAACCACGGGGCTGTCCGCGCGGTGCATCATATAGCTGGTATGTTTACTCTGCTCAGCGGGTGAAATATCCAATGATTCGCTCTTCTCTGCTGCGTATGTGGCGTGAAAAACGCCAGACTCTGAATGCAATTGAGGCGTGGCAGAGTATTACTCAGAATCCGGAACTGGCAAAAAAATACAAATCTGAGCGTGGTCAGGGTGGTTTTGTCCGTCTGGACTGGAAAGAAGCTTATGAAATTATTGCTGCTGCCAATGCATTCACAATTAAAGAGTTTGGTCCGGATCGTGTAATTGGCTTTTCTCCGATTCCGGCAATGTCGATGGTGAGCTATGCTGCCGGTTCGCGTTATCTGAGTCTGATTGGCGGTGTACCGCTGTCATTTTACGACTGGTATTGCGATTTACCGCCTTCCAGCCCGCAAACATGGGGTGAACAAACCGATGTTGCAGAATCTGCCGACTGGTATAACGCCAACTATCTGATGGTATGGGGCTCAAATGTACCCATGACACGCACTCCGGATGCGCACTTCTATACTGAAGTGCGTTATAAAGGTACAAAAACAGTAGCTGTTTCATCTGATTATGGTGAAATGGTGAAATTCAGTGATATCTGGATGGCACCAAAACAGGGCACGGATGCTGCACTGGCAATGGCAATGGGGCATGTGATTCTGAAAGAATTTCATCTGCAGAATCCGTCAGAATATTTTATTGATTATTGCCGTCGTCTGACAGATATGCCTAATCTGGTGGTGATTAATCAGGAAAACGGTAAACTGCTGCCGGGCTACTTCCTGCGTGCAAGCCAGATAGCAGGCGGGCTGGATGAAAGCAATCATCCTGAATGGAAAACACTGGTTATCGACGAAAATACCGGTGATATTGTTGCACCGAAAGGATCGATAGGCTTCCGCTGGGGTGAGCAGGGTAAATGGAATCTGCTGGCACAAAAATCTGACAGTACAGAAATCAAAGCGCTGATATCACTTAAAGATAATCATGATGCCATCATGGGTGTGTCTTTTGATTACTTCGGCGGAGATGATGCAGCAGAAGTAATTGTTAAAAATATACCGGTTAAGCAGATAATTAATGCAGATGGCGAAAAAATACTGGTAACCACAGTATTTGATTTGATGTGTGCCAATTATGGTATTGACCGTGGTTTTGGCGGTGATGGTGTTACCGATGATTATCTGGCTGATGTGCCTTATACACCATTGTGGCAGCAGAAACATACTGGCGTGAAGCCAGAGCTGGTGATTCAGGTGGCACGCGAATTTGCCCAAAACGCGCATGAAACACATGGTCGCAGTATGGTAATTGTGGGTGCCGGTCTGAACCACTGGTATCACATGGACATGGCGTATCGTGGCATTATCAATATGCTGATGATGTGTGGCTGTATCGGTCAGAGCGGCGGCGGCTGGTGCCATTATGTCGGTCAGGAAAAATTACGTCCGCAAACCGGCTGGGCGCCTCTGGCTTTTGCTGCAGACTGGAACCGGCCTTCACGCCAGATGAATGGTACTTCTTTCTTCTATGCACACACCAGCCAGTGGCGGCATGAAAAACTCAAGATGTCGGAAGTTATTGCGCCTACTCATGCCGGTCAGATGGCTAATATGAGTCAGTTGGATTTCAACGTTAAAGCTGAACGAATGGGCTGGCTGCCTTCTGCTCCGCAGCTGGGACGTAATCCGCTTGATGTGACCCGTGATGCAGAAGCACAAGGTAAAGATCCGATTGCATTTGCTGTTGAGCAGATGAAATCGGGCGCACTGGATATGGCTTGTACTGATCCGGATAATCCGCAGAATTTCCCGCGTAATCTGTTTGTCTGGCGTTCCAATATTCTTGGTTCATCCGGTAAGGGGCATGAGTATTTCCTCAAGTATCTGCTTGGCACACAAAATGCACTGATGAGTGATGAAACTGATGCTATTAAGCCGATTGATGTACAAGTCCGTCCGGCAGCAGAGGGTAAGCTCGATTTACTTACCGTACTGGATTTTCGTATGTCCACTACCTGTCTGTATGCAGATATTGTGCTGCCTACAGCCACCTGGTATGAAAAAGATGATCTGAATACTTCGGATATGCATCCTTTTATCCATCCGCTTAGCGAGGCAGTAAAACCGCTTTGGGAAAGTAAAACTGACTGGGATATTTATCGTGGTCTGGCGAAAGCATTTTCCGAAACTGCCAAAGATTATCTGGGAGTACGTAAGGATCTGGTATTAACACCATTGATGCACGACAGTCCAGAAGAGCTGGCACAGCCGTTTGACCCGAAAGACTGGAAACTGGGTGAATGTGAACCGGTACCGGGCAAAACCATGCCGAAAATGACCGTGGTTGAACGTGATTATGGTGCTATTTATGACAAATTCACTTCTGTAGGACCGTTGCTGGAAAAAATCGGTAATGGTGGTAAAGGTATTAGCTGGCAGACTGGTGCAGAAGTAGATTTACTGCGCAAACTTAACAACACCCAATCCGAAGGTGTGGCCACAGGCCAGCCGAAACTGCACACAGCTATTGATGCTGCGGAAATGATTCTGACACTGGCTCCGGAGACCAATGGTCATGTGGCAGTTAAAGCATGGGAAGCTTTATCAAAAAATACAGGTATCGACCATACTCATCTGGCCATTGCCCGTGAAGATGATGCTATTCGTTTCCGCGATGTGCAGGCACAACCGCGCAAGATTATTTCATCACCCACTTGGTCTGGTCTGGAAAGTGAAAAAGTCAGCTATAACGCTGGTTATACCAATGTGCACGAACTGATTCCATGGCGCACCTTAACCGGCCGGCAGCAGTTTTATCAGGACCATCAATGGATGCGACTGTTTGGTGAGGGACTGGTTTCCTATCGTCCGGCTGTAGACCTGAAAACCACGCTGAATGTGAAAGGCCATCAAAGCAATGGCAACCCTGAAATCGTGCTGAATTTCATCACACCACATCAGAAATGGGGTATTCACAGTACTTATTCAGATAATTTGCGCATGCTGACCTTATCACGCGGTGGTCCGCATGTGTGGGTTTCTGAAATTGATGCTAAACGTGCCGGTCTCGAAGATAACGACTGGGTGGAAGTATTCAATGTGAATGGTACGCTGACCGCACGGGTAGTGGTTAGTCAGCGAGTACCTGAAACCATGATTCTGATGTATCACGCACAGGAAAAAATTGTCAATGTGCCCGGTTCAGAGCTGTCCGGCAAACGCGGAGGTATTCATAACTCAGTCACTAAAGTGGTTATGAAGCCAACGCATATGATTGGTGGTTATGCTCAATTATCATGGGGCTTTAATTATTACGGTACGGTAGGTACCAACCGTGATGAGCTTGTCGTGGTACGCAAAATGAACAGAGTGGAATGGCTGGATCAACCGGCCAAAACACCGGTGACAGAATAAAAAGGACACAATCATGAAAATTCGTGCACAAATCGGAATGGTGTTAAATCTGGACAAGTGTATTGGCTGTCATACCTGTTCTGTTACCTGTAAAAATGTATGGACCAGTCGTGACGGGGTCGAATATGCCTGGTTTAATAATGTAGAAACGAAACCCGGTATCGGTTATCCGAAAAACTGGGAGGATCAGGAACAGTATAAAGGTGGCTGGGTACGTGAAAATTCAGGCAAACTGAAACTGAAGCAGGGTAATCGTCTCAAAGTATTGGCCAATATCTTTGCCAACCCTAATATGCCGGCTATTGACCAGTATTATGAACCGTTTACCTATGATTATGAGCATCTGCAAAATGCCCCGCTGATGCAAACACCGCCTACAGCACGGCCTGTTTCGGTATTAACCGGGCAGAAAATGGATAAAATTCACTGGGGACCGAACTGGGAAGATGATTTAGGCGGTGAATTTGCCAAGCGTTCTAAAGATAAACTTTTTGATGGCATTCAGAAAGACATCTACGCTGCTTTTGAAAACACATTTATGATGTATTTGCCGCGTCTGTGTGAGCATTGCCTGAATCCAGCCTGTGTGGCCAGTTGCCCGTCCGGTTCAATATACAAGCGTGAAGAAGATGGGATTGTCCTGATTGATCAGGATAAATGCCGTGGCTGGCGTATGTGTGTTTCTGGCTGTCCTTATAAAAAGATTTACTACAACTGGGTGGCAGGCAAAGCGGAAAAATGTATTTTCTGTTATCCGCGCATTGAAGGCGGTCAACCGACAATTTGTTCAGAAACCTGTGTTGGCAGAATACGTTATCTTGGTGTACTCCTTTATGATGCAGACCGGATCAGTGAGAGTGCTGCGATAGAAAATCCTCAGGATTTATATGAACAGCAACTGGATATTTTTCTTGATCCGAATGATCCTGAAATTGCCAAAGAAGCACTGGCTCAGGGAATTCCGGCAGACTGGATACAGGCTGCTCAGAATTCACCAGTTTATAAAATGGCGGTTGAATGGAAAGTGGCATTTCCGTTGCATCCAGAATATCGTACTTTACCGATGGTTTGGTATATTCCGCCGTTATCACCAATTCAGTCTGCGGTTGAATCCGGTGTTATTGGTCAGAATGGTCTGATTCCGGAAATAAAAGATATGCGAATTCCGATTGAATATCTGGCCAATCTGCTGACTGCCGGTAAAACCGAACCCATTATTAATGCGCTGCAAACCATGATTGATATGCGTAAATACATGCGCAGCAAAAATATTTATTCTGAAGAGCAGGCATTACAGGAATTGTCCGGACATCGTTTGAGTGCTGCACAAATTGAAGAAATGTATCAGATAATGGCAATTGCCAATTATGAAGACAGATTTGTCATTCCAAGTGCACATAAAGAACTGGTCAGCAATACTTTTGAGGAAAAAGCCAGTTGCGGATTTTCTTTTGGAGATGGCTGCCATAACGGCCACAGCAAAGAAAGCCTGTTTGGTACACGCAAAGCTTCACCGATTATTTTTCATGGACTGCGTAAGAAAAATAATCGTCAGTCGGCCTCATAGGACAGACAAATGTATAAAATTTTATCCATCTTACTAAGCTATCCAAGGCAGGAATGGTTAGACCATACTGATGAATTGCATTCAATTCTGGCCGATCAGTTATCTGCTAATCAGATTTCGGTATTACAGCCATTTTTTGAACATTTACGCACGCATGATGAAATCGATCTTCAAGAAGTATATGTAGCTACTTTTGATCGCAGTCGCAAACATGCTTTACACATGTTTGAACATCTGCATGGAGAAGATCGCATCCGTGGTCAGGCGATGGTCGATTTACTGGCAGAATATCAGAAACACGGCTTTGAACCTGCCGATAATGAATTGCCGGATTATCTGCCTTTATTTTTAGAATTTTTGTCTCATGTTGCCGAAGATGAAGCCAAAAATTTACTTGCTGATGCAGTACATGTGATTGGCTATATAGCTGACAACCTGCATCAGAGTAAATCAGTGTATGCACCGGTTATGGATGCAGTTGTCGCTTTATCTCCAGTTAAACCACAGCCATTACAGGCTGCACCAGTACGCAATATGGACGAAGCTCTGGAAAAATTCGGACCAACAGCAGAAGGACTGGAACCGTTATTAAATCAGCCGTCTGTGCAGGAAGTGCAATTTTTCCGCAATAAAAAATTCAGTTAGCCGGGAGACAGCATGTATTATCTTAATCAATTTATTTTCGGCATTTTTCCTTATATTGCCGCCAGTATTTTTTTTCTGGGCAGTTTGATTCGTTTTGATACAAATCAGTATTCATGGAAGTCTGAATCAAGCCAGCTGCTTTATCCGCGCCTGCTGCGAGTTGGCAATATTCTGTTTCATATTGGTGTACTCGGACTGTTTTTCGGACATCTGGTCGGTTTGCTTACGCCTGTAGTAGTTTGGGATACACTTGGTGTTACTCATGAAGCCAAGCAGCTGACAGCAATGATTGCCGGCGGAATAATGGGTACCCTTGCTTTAATCGGATTACTGATGCTTATTTACCGGCGTTTCAGCTGTGCACGTTTACTGGCCAACAGTAGCTGGCGCGACAAACTGGTATTAATCTGGTTGCTGATTACGCTTTGTCTGGGGCTGGGTACTATCCATGTTTCTGCGCATCATCTGGACGGAGCAGAAATGATTAGCCTGATGCAGTGGGCTCAGCATATTGTGACATTCAGAGGCGGTGCAGCGGATATTATTGCGCATGTCAGCCCGATTTTTAAATTACACCTCTTTATGGGTATGAGTGTATTTGTAATCTTTCCATTTACCCGTCTGGTGCATATCTGGAGCGGATTTGGTACTTTAGTCTATCTGAAGCGTAAAACACAGCTGGTCAGAAGCAGACGTTATTAAATAGTTTCTAAAAAAAAAGGCAGTACTGGTATTCAGTACTGCCTTTTTTATAATTTAAAAATCAATCTAAAATTTAACCTGCTCATTTGCCTCTACAGCTTAAATTTCATTTTCAGAAAATCTTTGTTTTTTCCTGTCTTCTTACTATTATTAAAATTTACCTATATTTTTTTAAACTGGTGGATAGAATTACTAAATCAACATTTCCGCCTGAAATAAACTTACTCGCAAAAGAATCATTTGACCATATAATTTCAGCAACGTGAGTATCGGTGTCAGCTACACTCAGTCATTAAATCAATAGCAGATTATCGTCGCAATAAAGCCAGAACGGATGCATTGAAAACACAGCGTAAAAATATTTGGCAAGTAATTTTACTGCGATATATCTGGCAGCTTGAAAAAATTGCCGGTAACGACACATAAATAAAGATTAATAAAGTAAATATTGACGAAAAACAAAGTTAATTCATTTTTATAATAATAGGATATTGATAGATAAAATTTGTACAATTCAACAATAACTATAAATATCAAAAAGGTTAGGGTGATGAAAAAAACATGGGCATGGCTGGCGATGCTGGCAGCAATCGAATTAATGGGTTGTACCAGCCATTTCGAACCATTTGTCGGTATAACCTCAGGTAAAAACCGCATGTATGCCGCACCGGTAGAAGCAATTGAATACAATTATGAAAATATGAGCGGGGGTAGTATTGGCGGAGGCTGTATCCCTAACACTCCGGGAATAGATGATTATGATGTAGGTAAAAAACGCTATGGTGGCGGTTCGACTTGCGGTGCAGCAGCACTTAGGGCTAAATGGACACCGGGTATGACCATGAAGATTTATTGGGAAGTATTACCTTATCCAGGATGGAAGCCAAGAATACTAAATACTGCAGGAGTAAATATAGATAAAAAAGAATTACAAATAATTGATCAGTATGATGAATATTATTCAGCAGAAATACCCTTACCTCCGCCGCCGCCATCAGCCGGAGATGATTTTGGTCAGGTAGCTAATATTACAGTACATTTCCTTCCATGCAATCAGTTATTTATCACTTATGGAACAATAGAAGAAGGGCGTAATCCGGTACACTGGAAATTGTTTGCCGAAAGCCAGAAACTGTGTACGCCACGTCCAAGCGTTAAATCGATGGCAGATTATCGCCGCAACAAAGCCAGAATGGATGCAGTGAAAGCGGAACGTAAAAATATTCCACAAGTAATCTTACCGCGTTATATCAAGCAGCTGGAAGAGGAAGGTAAATTACCGGTAACGACACATAAATAGATATTAATAATCAAATAAATATAACAACAAACAAAGTTAATTCATTTTTATAATAATAGGATATAGGTAGATAGAATTTTAAAAGTCAGCAATAACTATAAATATATAAATACAAGAAAGGCAGAAGAGATGAAAAAAACATGGATGTGGCTGGCGATACTGGCAACAATCGAATTAATGGGTTGTACCAGCCATTTCGAACCTTTTGTTGGCATAACCTCAGGTAAAAACCGCATGTATGCCGCACCTGTTGAAGCTTATGAATACAATTATGAAAATGTGAGCGGGGGTAGTATCGGAGGAGGATGTATTCCGGGTACACCAGGTGTTGATGATTATGAAGTTGGTAAAAGACGTTATGGAGGAGGAGCTACCTGTGGTGCAGCGGCACTGAGAGCAAAATGGACACCAGGCATGACTATGAAAATTAATTGGAAAATATTACCTTATCCGGGATGGGTGCCAAGAATGCTAAATACCGCAGGAGTGAATTTAGATAAAGAAGAAAAACGAATAATTGATCAGTATGATGAATATTATTCAGCAGAAATACCCTTACCACCACCACCACCATCAGCCGGAGATGATTTTGGTAAAGTAGCAAATATTACGGTACATTTTCTTGCTTGCAATCAGTTATTTATCACTTATGGGACGATAGAAGAAGGTCGTAATACACCAATGCATTACAAACTGTTTGCCGAAAGCCAGAAATTGTGTACGCCACGCCCAAGTGTTAAATCGATGGCAGATTATCGCCGCAACAAAGCCAGAATGGATGCAGTGAAAGCGGAACGTAAAAATATTCCGCAGGTAATCTTACCGCGTTATATCAAGCAACTGGAAGCAGAAGGCAAATTACCGGTAAGTGGCAGTAAAGTACAATAATTTTATTAATAAGGGAGATTATTATGACTGATAATGCAAAACAGCCTGATGATAGTAAACCAAAAGCCAATGGCAGCTCTAAATCTTCAAATATCGATAAGCAGTTTAATTTGGGACATATGGTAGAAGATATATTTGGTTTAAACCGTCCCGAAGTCAATACCGACGACCCGAATGATAAACCCAGTGCTATCGGAAAAGTAATTAATAAAGCCGGTAAAAAAATAGGAGAGATTGGCACAGGTATAGGTGAGATAGCTCAAAAAGGCATAGATGCAGTTCAAGGGGTACTGGATGAGTTACCACCATTGAAAGATATTGATTTTGACTGGCCGGTTATGCATAAGCCACAGGTTTTTCCAACTGAGCCGGGCGGGCGCCTGCCGGCTTCAATTGAGGTAATTCAGGAAAATAGAGGTGATTGCTTTTATAAGGGTCCTAAAGAGGACAAGCCGTGCCAGAAAATCATTAAAATCAGTTTTTTCTTTGATGGTACCAATAATCATGAAAAGGCAGATAAAGTAGTCAGCGGTGCCGAAGCACCTACTGAAGATGAACTGAAAAAACAGGAAAAAGCAGCACCGCAAGCCAAAATGATAGCTGCGTATACCTATCCTCGTACCAGTAATGTAGCACGTTTATTCCATGCCTGTATGGGAGCAGGAGGAACACCGGGTGAGGTTAGCTATAGTTCGCCTATGATAGAAAATGGTTGGTTTAAACATTATATTCAAGGCGTGGGAACGCGTTTTGAAGAAATCGGTGATTTGGATCCGGGTTTCAGTGGTGAGATGTTTGCACGCTATGGGCAGTCGCGGATTAACTGGGCACTGACACGCTTATGCGCCACACTTGGTCTATGTAAAGTTTTTAATGAAAAGCCTTTATTATTAACAACAGCGCAAAAAATGATTAAAGGCATGGATTCAAAAATTGGCCGTAAAAACCAGCTTGATGAGTATATAGACTCGCTGGTTTTTGCCAACAGTAATCAGCCATTACCACAGGCAATCAAACTGTATGTAATCGGATTTTCACGCGGAGCGGCTGAGGGACGTACTTTTATTAACTGGCTGCTGGAATACTTGCTGGAGCGTCCGGAGAATGCCGATGCAAAAAAACAGCTGGAAAAATTGATGGAACAGCGTCGCCAGCAACGAAAAGAATTACGCGAGTACTATCGTAAATATCCAGAAGCAAAGGCAGAAGCTCAAAAGCAGGCGATAGAAGAGGAAAAAGCGGCTAGCAGTGGCGTTAAACCGAATACAACACAGAACGGAGCCAAGCCGGGACAAGGGTCGCAGTCAGCGCCGCCTAAAGCCCCGGGCAATAATACGGGTAATCAGCAAAACAATAATAATGGTACGAATAAAAATTCAAACAACAGCGGTCCGGTTAACGGAGCCAATACCACGGCCAGTCTGAATCAGTCTGCCAATATCAATGCCAATCGCAAGGATGATAAGAAGACTGAACCTAAACCTGAATTTATCTATCTTAAGCTTAGAGGTATCCCGATCTATATCGAAATGGCTGGTTTGTTCGATACGGTAGCCAATGTAGGTATGTCTCCGCTAACTTCCTTGATTAGTGGTCATTTTGGCTGGGCGCATGGCACCATGTCTTTGGAACAGGCAGCGGCTGCGCGCTTTGTAAAAAGCTGCTATCACTTTGTGGCCGGGCATGAACAGCGCAGAAGTTTTTCCGTTGAAAGTATCTGTATTGACGGCGGTTATCCGCGTGGTGGCGGCGCTGAGTTTCGTGAGTATACTTATCCTGGTGTCCATGCGGATATAGGCGGCGGCTATCCGCCGGGTGCACAGTTTAAAAGTAACTTTGGTATGGGGCATGTAGTAGCTCAGATAACTTTGCATGATATGTATAAACGCTGCTGGCAGCATGGCATGCCTTTACAAGTTTGGGCAGAGCATCCAAGTTTAAGTTCTCAAATGAAAAAAAAGCCAAAATTTCAGCTTAAACGTTATGAGAAAATGAATAAAAATACTATTAAGGAATTTGACACACAACCTGAAATGGTAGAGCGGTTTAATGCCTGGCTGGAAACAACTGTTCTCGACAATATCACGAAGAGTTTGCAGAAGCAGGTTCATCATATTACGGCCTGGCGGATTCTGCGCTGGGTTAAAGACGGAATAGATGGTTATGCTACATTTCTGGGGCTGGCCATTACACGCAAAAAAGGATCTGCCGGAGAAAAAGAAGATGCTGAACAGGTTAGCGCACGGGAAAAAATCATTGCTCAGGGGCGCAAAGAGGCAAATGAAAAACTTTCTAATGCCTCCGGTGGTTTAGTGCCGGCATCATCTGATTCAATTGCAGATGATGATAAATTATGGCAGCAGGCCGGTTTGGGAGACATACCGGCAGAAAAACGCGATGATTTTTTAAATGGCATGATTAATAAAAATTATGATCCGGTGAATGATGGTTGGGATATGCTGGAAAGTGCCAAAGAATTCAAAGCAGATTATCTGCATGAGTTTCGTTTTGAATCTTTCCTGTCATTAGGATTCTTAATGAAAACTTTTGCCGGCAGTATTTATATGCTCAATAATGTAGATGAGGCGGCTGAGTTTAAAAATATACATGAAGAAGGCGATAAGCTTTATTTTGGAGATCCGGCAAAAAATGAAAAAAAAGCTCCGCCTCCGCCTCCTTCTCAGGATGATGGATTTGAAGGTGATCCGGTAGCAACGGGAGCAACACCGCCGATAGTATCATCTAATAAAAAGGATAAGTCTGGTTCTATTTTTGACGGGCTGTTTGAAAATCTGGATATTGGCGCTGTAGCTACAGGCATTATATTAGACAGAGTAAAAGATAAAATTAATAAGGGTAAGAAAAAAGCAGAAGCCGCAAAAGATAAGTCTGGCAAAAAGCCGGAAAAGGTATCCGGCAAGGATAATGCTCTGGCAATTTTATCCAGCGTCTGGGAACGGCTTAATAGCAAAGATAAGCGTGATGTAACGGTATTAATGGATAAAATTAAAAAAACACCGGAGCAGTATTCCAAAACATTCGGAAAAATAGTTACGCTGTTTGACGAACAGATTCATGATTCGCGTGCCAAATACATGCATTCAATATTGAATGACCGTGAACCATTTACCAGTTATTTTGCACACCGGCTTGTATTCAGTGGTTCAACGTCTAATAAACAGATTACACCGCTAATGTTGCAGAATAATCTTATTGGTATCGCCGGTCTTGCTCGCAGTGCTTATATGTCTATCCGCTATGGTAATCCGGCCTATATTTTGTTAGGACTCAATAACCCTGAATTTTTTGTAACAGAAAATGAACGCAAAGCATATGAAGCACTGATTAACGGATTTGATGCGATTGCAGTCAATCCTGATACCGGTAAAATTATACTTAACGGTAAAAATATTAAAAATATTTATAATCTGTATCAGAATTCGCAGCAATCAATTCAGAAAATAAAAGAAGCCCATGAAAAACTAACTGAATGGAACGGACGTGATTTTGCAGATAAGATTACTCAGGAAATAGCAAAATATGGCGATGAAACAATAAAAAATCTACAGCAGATTCGCCAGCTGCTGGAGGAACAAAAGGCTGCGCTTAAAGCAGCTGCCGAAGCTGAAAAACAAAAGAAACAGGCTGAATTAACACAAAGCCAGGCAGCAGCAATGGCTAAGGCAAGCGAAGCACAAGCCAATGAGGCCGAGGCTGGCGGTGCCGAAACAGCCGCTCAGCTTGAACAACAGCTAAATACAATGATTAGCAAAATTGATAAAAATATTAATCAGCTGCAATCATTACTGGAATCGTCGGGTAGTAGCGGGGACGCCAGTGCGCTGGAGCATGCTCAGGAAATACTCAAGCAGCTTGATCCGCAACTGGTGAAAGGATTAAATCTAAACAATCTCAGTAATCTGGATAAAGCCCGTCAGGCTTTAAATGGAGCTCAAAATGCCATACAAGCCGGAAATATAACGGTTCCGAATGGCAGTTTGGTAAATGTATTACCGGCGCAACAGCAACTAGCGGATATTAATCCGCAATCTATGGCAGATTATCTGAGTAATCAAATTGCTCAATATCAGCAAAATCTGCTGCAGCAGACTCAGGCTACCGTATCGCTTATGCACAATGGCGTCAATGATCCGCAGACGCTTGCACAGGTCTTTTACCGAAATGCGCAGGGTGATATTGCTGACCAGGCAGTAAATAACATCAGCAAAACTACACTAAACAGTATGGGAATGTCGGATCTGGAGCTGAATGAATTCTTACCGGAAAATATTGCTAACCGCAGCCAGACAGAAATTATTCAGCTGGTACAGCAACTGCGCAGCGGAAATGTTCCGGCTGAACTGCAATCATTACCGAAATACCGTTTGCAGCTAATGGCCAAAGTGCTGGAAAGCTGGCTTGTCTGAGGCTTACGACCGGCATGATTATTTCTCTGCCGGTCTGATAAAACTGTGCAAAGGTGAAAGTATATTATCTGATTTGGTTTTGAATCATAAGAAGCAAAAATGATGAATAGTGTTGCACAAATAACTGAAAAGTTGATTTATATATAAAATAAGTATTTTTGTGTTAAAATTATTAAATCAGTTAGATGTAAATTTCAAAAATATTTACATCTTATAATCCTGAAAAGTGATTTCAGATTCAAATCGGATTTGGCTGGCTGCTGTGAAAACTAACCGAATCTGTGAACAAGTGTAGATTGAATCTGATATTATATTTTTGTTTTGCTTTTGAATTTCATGCGGGAATAAAGTTGGCAGTATACGGCAGACTGGACTGTATATAAATTGAGTAAATATATATTTTCAATTGTATTGATTTTTTAAATTTTGTAGTCAGTAACCTGTATGCGGGAATATTTTTCCGTATCAGCACTATATCGGCTGATACGGAAACAGAACTGTCAGTCATGTATAAAGGTTTAATAAAGGGTGATTAAATGCAACAGCGTTATTATCTGAAACTGAACGCAAATCTGGCTAATTTTGACCAGTTTTCGGTGCGAAGATTCAATCTGGAAGAAAAGCTGGATGATTATTACGTGTTACAGCTTGAAGCAACGCATATAGCTGCTGACTTACCTCTGGAAAATTTTATTCATCAGCGTGTAATGTTTGAGATGGCTCCGGATATTGACTGGAGCGGAGTGATGCAGGTGTCTCGGCAGCAGCTCGATGATTCTGACAACCGGCGCTGGCATGGTGTTATTCAGAGTGCGGAACAGATAGCAACCAGTGCTGATGAAACCTGCTATCGATTTACTATTGTGCCTCGCCTGGCTTTACTGAACCGTATTACTACCACAAGGCTGTTTCAGAATGAGACGGCACTGAGTATTGTTGAGAAAATTCTGCGTCATCATGGTTTTGCCAGTGAAGATTTTCTGCTGAAATCATCCCGTTCGTTACCGCGCTATGAACATCGCATGCAGTATCGGGAAACCGATTATGCATTTATTAAGCGTGTACTGGCTCGTGAAGGATTATGGTTTACCTTTACACAGACAGCTTCCAATGAAGTAATTTCTGTAGCTGATGATGTAAGCCATTATATTCAGCTGCGGCAGCAGGCATTACCATTCAAACCGGATGCTGGTTTAGAAAGTGATCTGGAGGGGCTGGAAAGCAAACTGGAAGCGCAGCTCTCATTTGATGTGAATGCTACGGCACAGGGTATCAAGGATAATTTGAAACAGCAATTAATGCAGGGGCTGATGGCAAAATATTCTGTATCCGAATTTCATGTTCGCTATAAAGCTCAGTATGAAAGTGTACAGATTAAAGATTATAACTATCGGGATGCTAATAACAGTCTGCTAGGCAAAGCCGGCTTTAATGAGCAGCAGCCTGCAGCATTTGGTCAGCCTTATATCTACGGATTTTTTCATCATAAAGATAGCGGGCAGGCGCAGGAATATGCCCGAATTTTGCATGAGCATTCTGTATCCCGCCATATTCTGGCCACTGGTAAAAGTAATGTTCAGAGCTTTGCTCCCGGTTTTACCATGGGATTTTCCTCTGATGCCAGAGTAGGCAATATTCGTCAGTGGCTGCTGGTCAGTGTTCATCATTCTGGTGCGCGCGATGAAGATTACATTAATTCATTCTCTGCTATACCCTCAGACAGCCAGTGGCGTCCGGAGCCGATTAAACACCCGATTATAGACGGAACGATACCGGGAACCATCTGTGATGCCGGCCAGGGGCCATATGCATGGGTTGATGAGATGGGTCGTTACATCGTTAAGTTTAATCTGGATATGGATGGCTGGCAGCCGGGTGGTGAAAGCAGACCCATCCGTCTGGCTAAGCCTTATGCGGGCGGGCAGTACGGGCAGCATTTTCCGCTGCATGTAGGTACAGAAGTACAGCTGGCTTTTCAGAACGGTGATCCCGACCGGCCGTATATTATTGGCGTTTTACATACCAGCACTCAGCCGGATCATGTTCCGAATACATGGCGTACCCGTAATGTAATTCGTACCTGGGCAAATAATAAAATCCGCATGGAAGACCTCAGCGGTCATGAACATATCAAAATGGCTACTGAGTACCATAAAACCCAGCTTAATCTGGGGCATCTGGTAGACAGCGGACGGGATAAGCGTGGAGAAGGTTTTGAGCTGCGAACTGATGGCTGGGGAGCTTTGCGTTCTGCACGAGCATTATATCTGACTACTGAAAATCAGGCTGCCGCCAACGGCATGCAAATGGATCGTACGGTAGCAGTCAAAGAAATTGAAGGTGCACTCAGTCAGGCCAGTCATCTTGCCGACGTGACAGCCAAGCATACTTCAATCAAACCCAGATTAGAGACATTATCTGATTTAGGTGAAAACTGTGCTTATCTGGAAAAACCGGTTATTTTAACCAGTGCAGTTGCCGGAATGGCGCAGGTTTCACCAAAATCTATTCTTAACAGTGTTGGTCAGGATATTCATCAGCAGGCGGGTAAAGATGTATTTACCGGTGCCGGTGAAAACATTACACAAACTGCTGTCAAATCTGTACAGGTATTGGCTCAGACAGAAGATTTAAATCTGGTAGCCGGCAAGAAAACTGCGCGTCTGGCTTCACATGGTAGCGCAGTGGAAATTACTGCGGCGAAAAAAATCTCTGTTCAGTCTGTAGGTGATGAGGTACTGGTTAATGCAAAAAGCGGTATCAAGCTGGCCAGCGGTGGTGCTTATATAGAAATTAAAGGCGGAAAAATCAGCCTGTACAGCCCCGGTCCGATTGAATATAAAGGTAATCATCAGTTTCAGGGGCCACAGGGCGGTAATTTCCCGTTACCGGAATTACCTGGTTCAGTTTGTCTTGAGTGCTTGCGCAAGGCACGTGCACAAGGTGTTGGCATTGTAGAGAGATAATCAATGAATACTTATCGTGACGTGCTGGCACAATTTATCAATTTTACTAACGAGACTGATGAGAAAACTCTTTTTCTGATTATCGATTTATGTACTTGTGACTATCCTCTTCTGGCTGCCATAGAAAACTGGCAGCCGGCATTGCAGTATTCTCTGCTATTTGAGCAAACACCCGAATCTCATATCAAGGAAGAAGGGCCGCTGTTGCTGGCACTTGATATCAGGAATGAAAACCATCGGGAAATACTGGAAAAAATATGTGAAATTACTCATATGAATAATCGCTTGCTGGCTTTCAACAGCAACTATCCTTTTGGTACTTTAGAAGTTCATCTTCGCCGTGCCATGCAAGTGAAATGGGGTAAAAAAGAGGGATTACTTCGATTTTATGCACCAGATATGTTTGATCCGGTTAACATGGTGTTAACAAATTCACAAAAAAACTGGCTGCATCAATATATGTTGCGCTGGTTTTTTGTTGATGATTCCGGAGAGTGGGTAATTTATCAGGCCGATTATCCGCAGTGTGATCAGAATGAATTTGATGTAAATGGTTTTGTTTTTACTGAAAAACAGTATGATACTTTGTTGTTATGGGCTGATGCATATAATTACCGGCGTAATTATGGTATTGCTTTGGATGCAGATGAGTATGGCGGTGAAAGGATGTTAATTAACCAGCTATATGTCCTTGCTGCGGAAGCTGATACCAGATTGATTTTAAGCCAGGAAGAACGTGTTCAGTTTTTTAGGAATAATTTGCAGAAAATTATATAGGAAAGGCTGAAAGATGTTACGACGTATATTGACAGCATTTTGTTTATGCTTTGCTTTGATACAAATGGCCTGGGCGGGTACATATGATGATGCCGCTGCTGCTGCTCAAAACCGGCAATATGATAAAGCCTTAGTTTTATTTCAGAAAGCCATTAATGAAAATGATGATGCACGGGCATATAACAGTTTGGGTACGCTGTATGAAATGGGTTTGGGTGTACCGCAGGATTATGCTACCGCAGCAAAATATTATGAACAGGCTGTAAAAAAAGGCAATGTAAAAGCCAATGGTAATCTCGCCGTATTGTATGAGCGCGGATTAGGTGTAAAAAAGGATTGGGGCAAGGCGATGGGCTATTATTTTAATGGTCTGAACAGAGGTGACGGCAAATCCATGAACAATCTGGGGGTGATGGCCCTTAATGGCGAAATTCTGCCCAAAAATATTTCTGTTGCATGGGCTTTGTTTGCCAGTGCTGCGATTCTTAAAGACAGAGAAGCACCGCATAATCTTGCTGTAGTTGAAACCAAAATGACCAAAGCGGAAATTGAGCAGGGTAAAGTAGTTTTTAAAGCCCTGCATCAGGTAAAGAGTAAAAAACCGCCTATGGATATTATGTTAGATTATTTAGGCTGGCATGATTACGAATAGTATACAACGTCAGACTACATGGCTGCCGCCAAGACCAGTTCGCTGGCTTGCGTGGCTGGCCTTATATGCTTTGGCAATTGGTATTAATAAAAAATATGCAGATTCAATTATTACCCATTTCGGACTGGAAATCACAGTACACTGGCAAAAGTGGATGATATCTGTAATGCCGGCAGTAGTAATAGTAACTTTACTTCTGCTGGTGCGCTGTATCTGGTATCAGTTATGGTTAATTTACCAGCGTAATAATCAGTTTGTTTATAATGAAAAAATTTTGAATAATCAAAAGTACTGGTCGGAATATATGGTACTGGAAGAGGTAATATTGCACTGCGGCCAGTTAAATCATGCTTCCGATTTTTATACATATCTAGGACTGTCTCCAGAAGAGCGGCAGAAATCTGTATTTGAATCAATGAGTATGGAAATACCGGTTCAGAGCAATTCTTCTGTTTATTCTGACCGTTTGCATATTGTTTTATCACAACTGGTTCAGATATTATCTTCAAAAGAATATTTTACTGAACAATATACACAGTATTTATGGCTATGGGCAGCAGACAGAGAAAGCTGGCTGGTATTTAGGGAGCTTGTTATTGCTGAAGGCGGATATTGTCCGGCGGTACCGGATTATTATGTTAAGTTTGAGGATTTAAACTGGATTATTGACCGTTTTCAGGAAGAACTTTATCAAAAAATTCTATTACTCGGGTTTGAGTGTCAGCCTGAGTTTGAATTGTATCTGGCAATGATTTTTGCCCGAAAAGGAAAAATAGCAAAAATACAGCGAGCTTTTGATACACAAATGTGGCGTATGGATCAGGATTATTTTTTTACAGCCATGACTGAAAAAGTTTCTGGTTTCCAGATTGAAAGCCATACACAAGAAGTAACTCAGCCGGAAATAAAAGAATTGACTGAAGATTTAACTGCAAAAGATTATGAAATCTTGCCGTATAGTATAGATAAACCGGATTTTTTTCAAAAATTACAGTATACGAGTGACTGGATGCAATTGCTGCTGGCAGTTTATCAGGCGCATAAACATTCCTATGTAGTACTATTTAATCATAAAGAAAAGATAATACCTGCTTCCCAGGTTAAGTAAAATTCAATTACAGGCGCGTTTATGTTAAGGTGGAACCCGTTAAGACAATTCAGTTCACGTGTAAATAGCCAATTATCCAAATTAGCGCAGGTGAATCAGAAAATTACCCAGCGCCCTAAAATTCTCAAATTATGGTTATTATGCAGTTTCCTCTGGTTGATACTTATCTGCGGATTAACTGCATTTTTATATTGGTATTATGATAAAAAATGGCTGCAAAATCATAAATTTCATTTGATAATACTGGCACTGGCCGGTTTATTTCTCTGCATTATACTGCCATTATTCTGGCGTATTTTTGTGGTTATTGACGGGCAGGAACGGACAATCCGCTTTATTGAGCGTTCGAAATATACACGTGAAAGTCCTGCACAGCAGAATTTGGTGGCTTTTCAGAATTATTTGGATCAGAAATATCCTTTATCTATTTTAAATCGCTGTTATATTCTTGCAGTACATGGTGAACCGGATGCTTTCAGCGACGTGAGTGAGCAGCTACAGCGTACAGGGTGGGTACAGGTTGACAATGTTTATCTGGTATTGATTAATGATGTGGATGAAATTGAATCCATACCGGCTTTTCGCGGCAAATATCATTGTCCTTTTGATGGATTAATAATATTGCGTGATATGAAAAGTAACAAAACTCCGGTTACTCACGATACTACTTCAGTCTGGCTGGAAAAATTTTATCAGCTGTTAAACTGGAAAATTCCGTTTATCCATGTATTTCAAAGTGAGATTGATTTAAATAAATTTCCTCTTAATCAGGTTTTTACCTGGTCATTGCCAACAGAAAATATTGTTTCAGATATCAAAATTAAAGCTGAGGATTTATTTATTCAGGCTTTTTTAAAAAGCCGGGACAGACAGTTTTTGTCTCTGATTGATTCCATTGCTATTACTAAATTAAATCCGGCTGAAAATTATTCTGAACAGCAGCAACCCTGGTTTACTGGTATGGCTATACAGGCTAAACAGAGTAACTGGTGGGAAACATGGGCGATGGTGGCAGAGCAGTTAAATCAGCAACCTGCTAAATTGATTCTACAGCCCGCTACTCAGCGACTGGCCAAAGCCGGTCTGGTAATCTGTACTGTAACCTTTTTAATGATTCTGTATGCTTTTACCAGTAATTACAGGCAGGCACAGTCATTCCGAAACCAAATCACCAGCGTGAATAAATCTTCGGGCAGCAACAATGCGATTAATTCTATACTCAGTTTACAACATCATATTGCATTGATAAATAATGTTCCGAAACCATTTTACCGTCGTCTTGGATTCAATCATGATGATATTTTGCTGAATAAAGCATTTGTAACTTATGGTAATGCTGCAAAAAAATGGCTGATAAAACCCGCTGATCAACAGATTATTCTGGTTCTGAGTTCTTTACAGCAGCTTCAGACTTTACCTAACGTAATTGAAACAAATGCGGCGGAAACAGAGAAAATTGCAGAACAAACCAGTAATGCAGTTGCTTTGGACGAAGGTTTTAATGCTCTGAAAGCATATTTAATGTTACGTCGACCTAAACGTCTGGATAATATTTTTCTAAGTGATTATTTATCACGCCTATATCGGACACAAGGCTTACAAAAAGCCGATGCTGCTCAGAATATATTCAGATTTTATACCCGGAATATGATGAAACATCGAAGCTGGTTTCTGAATGAAGATTCTGCTTTGGTGGCAGAAAGTCGGGGAGTATTGAATAATATTGTTAATCAGCAGCAGGAGGATGTTGTTATTTATCAGAATATGCTGGATTCTGCATTAGAAAAATATAGGGATATTGATTTAGTGCAGCTGGCTGGCAAAGATAGCACTCAATTCTGGACAAATAAGAATAAATTGCATGGTGCATTTACTGCACGTGCATGGAACGAATGGTTTAAACCGGAAATTGATAAACTTAATCCTGAGCATTTTAAAAATGGTTCATGGGTGCTGAATGAGTCTGAACAAAGCAACGAAAATACGGATATCCGTAAACAGATAATGGCATTGTACAAGCAGGATTATTTTGAAGCATGGACACAATTTTTATCTGGTATACAGTGGGTACCGGTTACTGGTCTGAATAAACAGATGGATCGTTTGAAAAAATATTCAGATAAAAAGAATTCAGTACTTGTTAAGTTACTAACAGCCATTCAGTTTAATGCCAGTATCGGATATCCGGAAGACCGGACTGAAAAAGGCAAAGGAGTTTTACAGGAATTTGAACCAATTGTAGATTTGATTAAAACAGTTGAAGATAGGAATAAGCAACCCAGCCGTAAACTGGATCAGTATCAGGAAAATCTGCTGGCTATGTATCTTGAAGTACAGAAAGTTCAGGGAGCTAATAATCAGGCCTCTGCTTCACAGCTTTCTTTCAATACTATTTTGAATAGTGATGATGGTTCTAATCTGGCTAAAGCTGAAGAATCTATCAACTTACAAGTAGCTAATCTGGGAGAGGAATGGCAGGATATCGGGCACACTTTACTTACTTATCCTTTTGCTGATGCTAAAAAAGCAATTTTGCTTCCGGCTTTAAACAATATTAATGCATTGTGGCAGCAGATGGTGGTTTCGCAATGGAATTCTCGTTTTGCTAATCGTTATCCACTGAATCCTTCCAGCAATCTCGATGTCTCTTTGCCTGAATTACAGAAATTTATTGATCCGCAAAAGGGTGTTGTTGCACAGTTTAATCAGCAATATTTAAATAAAATTCTGAATCTTGTTGGTAATCAGTGGATTGTTAATCCTGCTGTAATGGATCAGGTTCAGATTGATGATCAGTTTGTAACTGGTTTAAATGAATTAAATCAGTTACTAGAATTTGTTTCAGATGGCTCAAATACCGCTTCTTTTGAAATAATGCCATTGCCAACTCCCGAAGTTAAACAGATTACATTTAATTTTAATAAACAGAAAATTCAATTTTATAATGAAAAATCTTTCTGGCATAAAGTGAATTGGTCTGTTAGTGATAGTACCGATAAAAAGGCTTCAATTCAGTGGTCTGATGTGACAGATAAGACTGCTCAGCTTGAAGTAGTTGGTGATTTGAGTATTTTGCGTTTACTTGAAAAGGCTCAGGCACGCAAAAATGATGATGATACTTATCATCTTAAGTGGACAATAAAAAATAGGGTTGTAGAAATGAATCTAAAGAATTTACAAACTAACGACCTGATTACATTATTGAAGTTAAAAGGGGCGAGTTTGCCGCAACAGGTTTTCAAGGTGGATCAAGATGCAAATTAGTGCAGCACTGAAAGTTCTCCAGAAGCGGAAAATCTATGAAGATATAAAACCTTTATGGGATAGTATTGAATATCTTCTTGTTCCTGTGGAAGGTGAGATGGAAGATGTTACACATCACGATTCTTTTCTGGATATCCGACAGGAATTGGAAAAGGTCAGTGATATTCAGCTGGGTAAAATTGAAGACGCGGCCAATTATCTTTGCCAGAACGTAGGTAAGGATATTCGCGTAGCGGTATATCTGACTTATGTATTGTTTCGTCGTGAAGCCTTTCAGGGACTGATTAAAGGTTTATTATTAATATATGGAATGCAGGCAATATATACGCCTACTTTTCAGCCCCAACGTATCACCCTTATTAAAACGATGTTTCGCTGGCTGGGCGGCACAAAAATGGAAGATGCATTTTTATTGTGCCAAAGTACATTATCATCAAACGAATATCAGGTAATTACCATATTATGTGAGCTGATTCAGGAAAATTTTTCTGCACAATTTGAAGCGACAGTAGATGAGCTCAATGGCTTACTCAGCTTATTACCTGTGCCTGCTGGTGAAACTCAGGCAGCTATTAATCAAGCTGATTCAGTAACTACTGATAATAATTCAAACCAGAATAATAGTACTGATAATGATGAAGTAATTTTACGTTCTTTTCAGGATTTGATGCAGACAATGAAAACTGTAGGGCAGTTCATTGCCGATAAAGAGCAGAAACCCTATGCATCATACAGATTATTGCGTCAGTTCCGATGGGATATGCTTGAGCAGTTACCTTTGCATCAGGACGGACTGACAAAAATTCCTCCTCCGAGACAGGAACTGATAAATCGCTTACAGACATTGTATCAGCGTAAAGAGTGGAACGGATTATTAGAACAATGCCATGCCGGTTTTATGGAGGCTTCCAATCACTTTTATCTTGATTTGCAATATCTGAGCTGGAATGCAATGCAGCATTTGGCACCTGAAGCAAATGTATGGGCTGATATGCTGTGCAGTGATATGGCTTTTCTGCTTAACCGTGTACCCGGACTCGAAACATTATCCTTTAATGATAATCATCCTTTTGCTTCCGGTGAGGCTTTAGACTGGATTGCAGTTCATGCACGTTTTCAGCAGCAAAATGTAGAAGAAATGCAATTGTCTTCCGATAATAAGCTTACATCAACCGAAGATATTGACGCACAGGCATTTGTAATTCTGGCAGAGCAGGGTTTTGATAAAACGATGGAATGGCTGTCTACTGTGCAATTTGATGAAGGGCTTGAGCAGTTATACTACAAACAATTTTTACTTGCCCGATTAGCTATTAAAAGTGGCAAAACAGAATTTGCAATATCTCTGCTGGAAAAGCTTAATCAGCCCTTTTCACAGCAACCATTATTTGAATGGAATAAAAAATTAACTTTTCAGATCAAACAAGAGTTGTTAAAGCTTTTACAGCAAAAATTTATCACTATCAAAGGTAATAATAAAGAGTTTATAGCTGGACAAATTGAAGAGCTGAAAAAAGAACTGGTGTTACTCAATCCGTTTCTGGCGCATCAATTGTTGTATAGGTAAATGAAAAATATGGAAAAAAAAGACAATATTCTGCGTTATTATGAAGCGGAAATGCGTTATCTGAAAGAGGCCGGTGAAGATTTTGCTGAGGTTCATCCTGATGCAGCACAGTATTTAAAAATGCAGGATTCCCTTGAGCGGGATCCGATGGTGGAGCGATTATTTGAAGGATTTGCTTTTTTAGCTGCAAAATTGTATCAAAAAATTGATGATGATATGCCAGAGTTAACTGAGAGCTCTGTAGCATTACTATGGCCACATCATCTTCAGCCTATTGCTTCTATGTCGATAGTGCAATTAATGTTAAATGAAGAGATTTATACGAATGATCAGCATATTCCTGCTGGTTTGATACTGCAAACTGCTGTTGATACCAATACAGGTATATCGTGTGAATACCGGACAACTCAATCAGTTGATATCTATCCTGTTGAAATAAATGATTTCCGCCTTGTACATAATGATATCGGACAATCTGTCATCCAGTTACGTTTACAACTTCGTCAAACGAATGCGGGTCAGAATATTCGTTTACCAGACAATTTTTCACTCAAGTTTCATCTTGTTGGTGAAATAGAAACCAGACTGAGTATTTATCATTATCTGACAAATTATTTGTCACATATTACTACTGATGAAGATTTAAACATCATAAATCATAAGCTAAAATTACAGCGAACACATTTTAATTATGATTCAGTTACATGGTTACAGAACCGGCAGGCAAATGAACATGATTTAGTGATGGAATATTTCCTGTTTAAAGAAAAGTTTCTTTTTTTTGAACTAAATAATCTAAGTGAAAAAGATTTTAATAATGATAAACATGAGCTATTGGTAAATTTTCATTTAAAACGGGATTTTCCGCTGGAGCTAGTGTTTAACCGCAATTATTTAAAACTGTTTTGTGTACCTGTAATTAACTTGTTTGATTTAGAGGCAGAACCGGTTGTGCGTTCTCCATTACATACTGAATACAAATTGTCACCCACGTTTTCAGTTAAGGATCAGGTAACGGTATGTGCAGTTACTGAGGTGGAATCATTCAGCCAGATTAGTGGTAAAAGAAAATATTATTTGCCTTTTAATGAGTTTAAGCATAGTAAACGTCAGCTCAATATATTTGATAAAGACAGACCATATTATTATATCCGCTCACGTCAAGGTATCGGCAATCATTATGATAATTTTATAAGTTTTAGTGGTGAAATCCAACCTGATGAAGAAGAGATTTTTTCAATCAGTATTCTTGGCGCTAATGGTAATCTACCACGCCAGATTACTAAATATAACAAAATACTCAGTCTGCATTCGCCTGTACTGGGTGTAAAAGATGCTCAAATGGTAATGGTACCTACAGCTTTACATTACCCGCCGGATTATAAGAATCAGCAATGGCAATTATTGTTTGAGATGAGTAATAATTATCTGGCTACCTTAGATACCGGTACTTTGAAAAATAGCTTGCGTTTATTGAACTGGTCGACAGCAGCGGCAAATGAAAAAAATATAGCAGCTATTCACTCTGTTCAGACTGAAATTCAACATATTATGCATCATGGTATGATGATTAGATGTTTGGTAATCGATATCGAACTGGATAGTACTGGATTTATCAATGAAGCAGATGCTGCTTTATTTGCTTATGTTCTGAACTGTTATTTAATAGCTTATGCACAATTAAATCTGGCTATAAAAGTAAATGTCATATTGCAGCCTGAAGCTATTACATTGAGCTGGCCAGTAAGTGTGGATGAAAAAATTTTATGAATGTCAGTTTATTTAACAGATTAATGCTGGCTCCAGAGGCATATAATTTTTTTCAGTTTTGTCATTTACTGGAGTCACATCAGGTTAATTTACGCGTACCTGACTTGCAAAGTGATAGTGAATTAACTCTTCAATTTTGTGCATGGCCATATCTTGGTTTTCCTGCAAGTGAGCTAAAACAGTCTCTGCCTGAATCTGTATATGATTATAAATTACCGGTTGTGTTTACTACCTTTATGGGCTTAATCGGTACAGATGGTGTCATGCCAAACTGGCTCATAGCAGAAAGTGCAGAAAAAAAAGACGGGATGGAAAATCTGTTAGCCTTTCTGGATATGTTTCATCACCGTATGATGACTATGTTTTACCAGATATGGAAACGTTTTCATTATGATTTTCAATTTCGTCCGGATGCTTCAGATCGTCTTTCACGGGCATTACTGACACTGATTCATGGTAAGAGCAAATTAGATATTGATCCATGTTATTATCTTGGTGTAATTAAAAATTTAAATAAAAAAAATAAAAATATATTTGGTTTAAAAGAGATTGTTCAATATGTTATTCCTGCTGCCAGAGAGGTAGTCATAGATGAGTTTATTGCTGTCAAATATGCCGTGCCTCAACGATCTATAGGTACTGGAATAACTTTTGATACGGCTGTGCTAGGCCGGTTTTTATATGATGCCAATAGCAGAATAAGGATATCTGTGAAACTTAATGATTATGCAATATTAAGTTTACTTTATGAAAATCAGCCTGTGCGAACGGTTTTAAAAACTTTGGTCAGGAAATATGTGGGATGCGCTCTGGATGTAGAGCTAGTGGCAAAAATCAGTGCTGATTTATTACCTCAGGCACAATTAAATGGCAGTAACCCGCAGATAATCAAAGCTGGTGTTACTGCAGGGCAGCCAGAAGCTGGTGCACTATTTTCGATTTTTCTCGGAGTGCTATAGATGAATTATCGTTTCTTGTCTGTATTAATTTTACTAACAGGATTATCTGGTTGTGGATTATTGCAACAAGGATATGAGGATGTACGCAAAACAGGAAAAGAAGCAATTGAGCTAAAACATTATCATTATGATTTCAAGGTGGTTTCTGCGCATCTTTTAAACCAGACAGATAATTCGCAGCAAAATACCTTCAGAATGGTAATTTTTCAATTAAAGAGTAATAATCTATTTAATCAGGCCAGTTATTATGATTTACTTACTAATGCAGACAATGCTCTTAGTGATGAACTGGTTAAACAAGATATACGTATGATTTATCCTTTTGATACACAGAATATAAAAGGAGATATAGATAGTAAAACACAATATTTGGGATTAGTGTTTTTCTTTAATCAGCCAGAGTCTGACAATAAAACCTGGAAAATACTAATTCCTATAGATGATTTAAAATTATTTAGGAATAATTATATTTTGGTGGAAGGAGCACAGGCTCAGTTAAAATCTAAAAAACAGGTTAAGGATTTACGCAAACAACAAAAACAAGCGGAGAAGGCACAGAAAAAAGCATCAAAAGAGAAGAAAAAACAGGAAAAGATAGCTAAAAAAGCTCAGCAGGCTATGCAGGAGCAGATGGATAAATTACAACAGCAGGGTATGCAGAAAGCTCAGGATAAAGTAGCGAAGAAAATAGAAAAAGTATTACCTGATAAGAAAAAATAGAGTATTGTCTGATGATATCAATAACCGGACTACACAATTTATCATGGCTAAAATATTCTGATGGTAAATAGTTAAATAATTAAACTCAAATAATTATTACATATTATGAAGGTGTAAATAAATTTATTATGATTGATGCGTCTTTATTAGAGAAAATTACTTTGAATTTTTCTGGAGATGTTCCATTAATTACTCTGGATCTTAAAGAACGCTATATTTATAGCGTTATGAATAATATTGAGCGTATTTTAAACACTCGGCGTGGTAGCGTTAAACATATACCTGATTACGGATTACCAGATTTAAGCATTATTTATCGTCATTTGCCTTCCAGCTTGTCTGTATTACAGAAATATATTACTTTTACTTTATTAAAATATGAACCACGCGTACAGGCATTACAAATTCAAATAGTTGAAAATAAATCTACTGATTTTATTATTGCTTATGAATTATTATGCCAATTAAAAGAGGTTGGTTATATTCGATTTTCAACCACATTTGATGGGCATGAAGCAGTTAAGGTATTCAGATAATCGATTTTTAGTATTGAATGATGTTTATATGAATCATAGGAAATAAAAATACAGCCACTTAGGCTGTATTTATTTTTTGGTCGGAGTGAAAGGATTCGAACCTTCGACCCCTTGCACCCCATGCAAGTGCGCTACCAGACTGCGCCACACTCCGACTTTGTAAAGGAAGCGATTATAAAAGTAATCGTATTACTTAGCAAGTACACTATTCAGGTTATCTACTACTTTTTCAATTTGCTGACGGGTTTCCAGTGCATTAATGACGGGATTACCATCAGCATCTACCTGATTACGTGTAAATGGGTCTATATATGGTGTAAAGCTGTCGCGCAATTGTCTGACTTTAATCACATCAGCACGGGTATAGTGCTTACCGCCATAGCCTACAATAATGCCATGTGTCTGTTGCCAGACAGAGAATTGCTCGGCACTGATGTCTGCAAGGCGGCATAGCTCTTCGAGAGTAAAATACCGCTGTGCTGGTATGGGTAACAACTGCTTAGGCTTGTTTTCCATTATAGTGATCAACCATACCTTTTAATTTTTGTGATGCGTGGAAAGTAACAACGCGTCTGGCAGAAATAGGTACTTCTTCCCCAGTTTTTGGATTACGTCCCGGACGTTGCGGTTTATCACGCAACTGGAAATTACCAAAGCCGGAAATTTTAATTTGTTCGCCCTTTTCAAGAGTACTGCGAATTTCTTCAAAGAATAGTTCAACAATTTCTTTGGCATCATGTTTGCTCATGCCGGCAACTTTTTCAACTAGAATATCAGCAAGTTCAGCTTTTGTCAGCGTCATATCAGAATTTCTTTCATTAAAGAGGGCATTATTATCCCTAAATTAGTTTTTGTTTTCAAGTATGTAAATTTTTAACTAGGCAAATTGCCCAGTTTGAATTTTTTAAGTACGTAATTGTGCACCAATTGTGGCTGCTGTATCAATGAGTTTTGTCATTATTTCTTCAACTTCTTCATCAGTTAAGGTTTGTTCTGTACTTTGTAAAATAATTTTGACCGCCAGACTTTTCGTATTTTCCGCCATACCTTTACCGCGATAAACATCAAAAACAGATATTTCCTGAATGGCTGGATGTTTCACAGTAGACAACACATTGATCAGCTCTTCAGCAGTAGTTTGTTCGGAGATGATAAAGGCCAGATCACGCCGTACCGGTTGGAATTTAGATACTGGCTGATAAGTAATCCTGGCTTGTGCCAGAACAGCACTTAAATCAAGCTCAAATAAAATAGGCGACAAGGGCAGGTCGTATTTTTGTGTCCAGCGCGGATGCAATTCACCAATAACACCAACTACTTTATTATCAATGATAATTTCAGCAGTTCTGCCCGGATGAAGTGCAGGGTGCTGTGCTGCGCGATAATTTACTTTATGCGCACTTAACAGGCCTGCAACATCATTTTTGACATCATAGAAATCGGTGTTGCGAGTGGGTACTGCCCATTGCTCAGGAAAGACAGAACCATAAGCTAAACCGGCAATTTTTGTGGTTTGTGTATATTGCTGGTTTTGTTTTTGAAATACACGTGCTACTTCAAATAATCTTACTCTGTTTTGTTTACGGTTCAGATTATTATGTAATATTTCAATCAAGCCGCCAAACAGAGTAGAGCGCATAACGCTGAGCTGACTGGCTATCGGATTTTGTAAACGAATCGGATCAGTATTACCAGCCAGATCGCGTTCCCATGCTTCTTCTACAAATGCATAGCTGACTACTTCCTGATAGCCGCTATTAGCCAGTTGATGGTAAACACTAAACAGTGGCTTTTGTGTTTCCGGCAAAGCTACCATGTTCAATTTGCCATTGGTATGATCATTGGGGATATTTTCATAACCATACACGCGGCCAATTTCTTCTATCAGGTCGGCTTCGATTTCAATATCAAAACGGAAGCTGGGTGAGGTAACGGTAAAGCCATCTTCACAAGCTTGCGGCTCCAGCCCTAAATGCTGCAGGATGATGGCAATTCTGGCTGAGTCAATGGTAACGCCTAATACTTTTGCTACTCTTGCTGTACGTACTTTTACCTGTTTAACTGCAGGCAGATTACCGGTTGCTTCTGTAATTGCACCAATTTCACCACCACAGATTTCTTTTATTAGCGTAGTTGCCCGTTCAATGGCTTGTTGTTGTAAATTAAAATCTACTCCGCGTTCAAAACGGAATGATGAATCTGAACCGAATCCATACTGCCGTGCTTTTCCGGCAATGATATCCGGGGTAAACCATGCGCTTTCAATCACAACATTACGCGTGCTGTCTGTTACTGAGCTGTCAACACCACCCATTAATCCGGCAATACTCAAAACTTGTTTTTCATCAGCTACTACCAGTGTGTTACTGCTTAGTATTACGGTTTTATCATTGAGGCATTCTAGTGTTTCACCTTCGTAGGCACGGCGCACGATCAGTTTGCCGGAGATTTTATCTTCGTCAAACATATGCATTGGCTGGCCCAGCTCAAGCATGACATAGTTACCTATATCAACCAGTGGATTAATGCTACGCAGGCCACTGCGTTCGAGCCGCTGTTTTAACCATGCAGGTGTTACAGCATTAATATTAATTCCGCGAATTATCCGGCTAATAAAGCGGCCACAGTCTTCTGGTGCTTCGATGATGACAGGCTGGCTGGCATCCAGTGTTGATGGATTAGTAACAATCTCTATTGGATTTTGTGGTTTCTGGGTTAAAGCACCTACCTCACGTGCTATGCCTTTTATACTCAGGCAGTCTGCTCTGTTAGGTGTGATTTTTAAGGTTTGCAGAGAATCATCCAGATTGAGATAATCGCGGATATTATTGCCGACTGGTGCATCGGCAGGCAGAATCAGTAAGCCGTTTACTTCATCTTGTAAACCTAATTCTTTGGCAGAACACAGCATTCCGTTAGAGACTTGTCCGCGCATTTTTGTTGGTTTGATTTTGAAATCACCCGGTAAGACAGCACCAGCTAATGCACAAGGTACTTTGATTCCCGGTTGTACATTAGGGGCACCGCAAACGATTTGTATCAGTTCTCCTGTACCGGCATCAACCTGTGTAATATTGAGACGGTCTGCATCCGGATGTTTGATTACAGATTTAACTTCGGCGATGACCACCCCATGAAATGGAGGGGCAGCCAGGGTGGTTTCTTCTACTTCCAGTCCGGCCATGGTTAATAAATGTGCCAGCTCTTGTGCAGATAATTCAGGGTTAATCCATGAATATAACCAATTTTGAGAAAATTGCATGATGCTTCCAGTATATATTCTGTTTCGGTTTAATCCAAAAGTTCGGAGGCTGATTCAGGCATGCTCAGTGACACGATTATAAAGCCTTACAAACGCTTTTTTTACTTTTGGAATTAATATCTTTGATTAATGAAATTAGTTCAGGTTACTTAATTGGACTAAATAATTTTCTGGCAGTTTCCGGTCGGTTAAATCTGAGAAATTCATTTTCAGTGCGCTATCCGGTATTCTGTACAATCAGTTATTGATAACTGGCTGAATGTAAAATCTAACTACTTAATCGCTATATTTACGGGATTTAGTCCGCTCAGTATTACCTGTCAGTTACATGATCAGTAATCTTAATCCTGAAATTGTTTAAGAAAATTCAGGTCATTATCAAAAAATAGGCGTAAATCATTAATGCCATAGCGAAGCATGGCAAAGCGATCCAGACCGATGCCAAAGGCAAAACCTGTATATTTTTCTGCATCTATATTGACATTTTTTAATACATTGGGGTGTACCATGCCGCAGCCGCCTACTTCCAGCCAGCCGCGTTCACCCATGATGTCAATTTCTGCTGAAGGTTCTGTAAACGGGAAGAAGGAAGGGCGAAACCGTACCTGTAAATCATCGCGTTCAAAGAAACGGCGGATAAAGTCTGTAAAGACTGCTTTCAGATCGGCCATAGTAACGCCTTCTTCTATCCATAATCCTTCAGCCTGATGGAACATGGGAGAATGTGTTGCATCTGAATCGACGCGGTATACACGTCCGGGAGCAATAATGCGAATCGGAGGCTCTTTTTTATCCAGCATGTAACGAATCTGGATAGGAGATGTATGGGTGCGCAGTACGTTACCATTTTCTACATAAAAAGTATCCTGCATAGCACGGGCCGGATGATTTGGCGGAATATTTAAAGCCTGAAAATTATGAAAATCATCTTCTATTTCCGGTCCGTCTGCTACAGTAAAACCCATGCTATGAAACAGTTCTACTATACGTTGCAAAGTAAGAGTGACCGGATGCAAGCCCCCGAGATTTTGTCCGCGTCCGGGCAGGGTAACATCCAGCGCTTCTGCCGCCAGTTGCTGCTGAAGTTTTGCTTCATTTAATGCATCACGTTGTCGGTTGTATGCATCCTGAAATTGGTTTTTACACTCATTGATATGTGCGCCAGTTGTTTTGCGTTCTTCTGGCGACATTTTACCCAATGTTTTTAATAAAGCATTCAGTTCACCTGTTTTACCGAGATAGCGGGCTTTTACTAATTCTAATGCAGGTAAATCAATGGCTGAATTAACAGCAGCGATGCCTTCGGCAACGATGCGGTTGGCATTTTCCATAACAAGATTCTTTACTTAAAATATAATGAAAAAATGTTTTGATGCTCTTTAGTTTTGCTGAATATGGCAGCAGTATTTTATCGATTACCGTATATCAGATCTTAAATGAGCTATATAACAATTTATAATAAAGTATGTACTAAAAGATTATTTTAGCGCGAAATTCATCTGTTCAACAATGCTAAATATTGATGGAACAATGATGGAAATTTTTTACTAAAGCAGAAATACAAAAAAAGGAAACCGAAGTTTCCTTTTTGCTAAGCTTTTTGTCTGTTAGGCCAAAGCAGCTTTTGCCTGTGCTGCCAATTGAGCAAATGCAGCCTGATCGAATACAGCCAGATCAGCCAGTACTTTGCGATCAATAACAATGGCAGCTTTTTTCAGGCCATTCATGAATTTGCTGTAAGACAAACCATTCTGACGGGCTGCTGCATTAATACGAACGATCCACAACTGACGGAACTGACGTTTACGCTGACGACGGTCACGGTAAGCATACTGACCGGCTTTCATTACTGCCTGTTTGGCAATGCGATAGACGTTTTTACGACGACCACGATAGCCTTTGGCTAACGCTAAAACTTTTTTATGACGTGCACGAGCGGTAACACCACGTTTTACGCGAGGCATAATTTAAACTCCTTAAGCGTAGGGTAACATTTTATGAACAGAAGCCATATCGCGTTCATTCACCATAGAGGTGCCACGCAATTGACGTTTGTTTTTGGTGGTTTTTTTCGTCAGAATGTGACGTTTGAACGCATGAGCGCGTTTTACACCACCGTTACCCAATACTTTAAAGCGTTTTTTCGCGCTTGATTTGGATTTCATTTTCGGCATGGGAAAACTCCATTGTTGTTTGATCAGGCGAGGGGTGGCTGAATTCAGCACTTTAACCCGCACACCACGGTTTTTGCCGCTTAAAATTTGATTCATGCACAGCGGCGATGCACAAGAAGCGGATTATAATATATCTGTACTGCTAAGACAATATAGCGTTAATAACTTATGACCAGATATATCCGGATTTGTTAAGTTATTATTTGTGTTTTTAATAAAATGAAAAATCTCATTTTACTGAGATAAAATGAGACTTTTTTAAGACAGGCTGAAATTCCGGTTAATGATTATTTTTTCTTCGCTGCAATAATCATTACCATCTGGCGACCTTCCATTTTTGGAAACTGCTCAACGGTACCAATTTCGATTAAATCAGCCTGAATACGCTTGAGTAGTTCTGTGCCCAGATGCTGATGTGCCATTTCGCGTCCGCGGAAACGTAAGGTAACTTTTACTTTATCACCGTCAGTCAAAAAGCGAACAATGTTACGCAATTTAATCTGATAGTCACCTTCATCGGTACCAGGCCGGAATTTAATTTCCTTAACCTGTACCTGTTTCTGCTTTTTGCGTTGCTCGTCGCGTTTTTTGGATTGCTCGTATTTGAATTTACCGAAATCCATTAATTTGCAGACGGGCGGTTTGGCGGTGGGGGCAATTTCCACCAGATCCACATCGTGTTCTTCGGCCAGTTTCAGGGCTTGCTGAGTCGATACTACACCCAACTGTTCTCCAGTTGGACCAATCAAACGCACTTCTTTAATGGTGATTTCACCGTTGATGCGTGCTTCGCGTTCTTGAGCGATGGTCGTACTCCTTATTCACGGTTTAATGAAGAGACAAGGCTTCTTGTTTCAGCTGGCTAATGAATGTTTCAATATCCATCTGACCCAGATCTTCACCGCCGCGTTTGCGAACGGCAACCTTGTTGTCCTGTTTTTCTTTCTCGCCTATAACCAGTTGATAGGGTAGGCGTTGCGTACTGTTATCTCGGATTTTGTATCCAATTTTCTCATTACGCAAGTCTAAATGCACGCGGAACCCTTCTGCGGTTAATCGCGTGGCAAGTTGCTGACAATATTCGGTTTGTGCTTCAGTAATATTCATAATTACCATTTGTACAGGTGCCAGCCACAGTGGAAATGCACCTGCATGATGTTCAATCAGGATGCCGATAAAGCGTTCCAGTGAACCCAGAATGGCGCGATGCAGCATTACCGGACGGGCTCGTCCGTTTTCTTCTGTTACATATTCTGCACCCAGCCGCTCCGGAAGAACGAAATCCAGCTGAATGGTACCGCATTGCCATGAGCGGCCTAATGCATCCTTAATATGGTACTCTACTTTAGGTCCGTAGAAAGCGCCTTCTCCGGGCAGCTCTTCCCAGGTTACACCACAGGCTGTCAGTGCATCACGCAGTCCTTGTTCAGCTTTATCCCAGATGGCGTCAGAGCCTGCGCGCTTTTCCGGACGCAAGGATAATTTAACCGCTACATCATTAAATTCGAACTGACGGTAAATGCGCATTACCAGTTCATTGAATGCTTTTGCTTCACTGACAATCTGATCTTCGGTACAGAATATATGCGCATCATCCTGAGTAAAGCCGCGTACGCGCATCAGGCCATGCAGGGCACCGGAAGGTTCATTACGATGACAAGAACCAAACTCGGCCAGACGCAGCGGTAAATCACGATATGAGCGCAGCCCCTGATTAAAAATCTGGATGTGACCAGGGCAGTTCATGGGTTTTACAGCATAAACACGTTTTTCTGATTCAGTAATAAACATGTTTTCTTTGTAGTTATCCCAGTGACCGGATTTTTCCCATAATGTGCGATCCATAATCATGGGTGTTTTGATTTCCTGATAGCCGGCAGCAGACAGCTCGCGACGCATATGCTGTTCAATAACCTGCCACAGTGACCAGCCTTTGGGATGCCAGAATACCATACCCGGTGCTTCATCCTGCAAATGAAATAAATCCATTTGTTTTGCCAGTTTGCGGTGATCGCGTTTCTCTGCTTCTTCAATACGCCGGATGTAAGCATTCAGATCTTCTTTACTGGCCCAGGCGGTGCCGTAAATACGTTGCAGCTGTTCATTTTTAGCATCGCCGCGCCAGTAGGCACCTGAAAGCTTGGTCAGTTTGAAATTCTTGAGGAAGCGAGTATTAGGGACATGTGGTCCGCGACACATATCTACATATTCCTGATGGTAATACAGACCCATAGCTTTTTCATCGGGCATATCTTCAATCAGGCGCAGCTTATAATCTTCATGACGCTGCTTAAATACATTAATTACCTCTTCGCGCGGGGTAACTTTTTTAATTACATCATAATTTTGTGCAATCAATTCTTTCATGCGAGTTTCGATTGCAGCAATATCTTCGGGTGTAAACGGACGCTCGTACCAGATGTCATAATAGAAGCCATCTTCAATTACCGGTCCGATAACCATTTTGGCTTCCGGATATAATTGTTTAACGGCATGACCAACCAGATGTGCACAGGAGTGACGAATGATTTCGACACCTTCTTTATCTTTGGCTGTAATGATGCTGACTTGAGCATCTTCTGTTACCTGATCACATGTATCTACCAGTTTGCCGTTAATCTTTCCGGCAATTGCGGCTTTGGCTAAGCCTGCACCTATGGAAGCGGCAATGTCAGCTATGCTTAATGGCGCTTCAAACTGACGGACAGAGCCGTCAGGCAGGGTGATGTTCAGCATGCATACTCCACAAACAACAGACCAGACTCGCTTAATACAAGTGAGAAAATCAAATGGCTGCTTTTGATTATATTTATTAAGGGTAAATAGAAGCCAAAGTTACTTAAGTGCACTTTTGCTTCTGTTAAATAATTTATTTTAGCGATTTGGATTTTGCTTGGCAATGCTTGGTCGTCGAAATGTGGTGCTTTAGGCTATAATAATATATTCTGTCATAATTTTTGCCTCTGAATTATTTAATATGCTGAAATTTTCTTTAAAGCGCACCGATGGCTTTGCGCGTCGTGGTATTCTGGAGTTGAATCATGGTACGGTGGAAACACCAGTATTTATGCCGGTAGGAACATACGGTTCAGTTAAGGCTATGTCGCCGCGTAATCTGGAAGAAATCAAGGCACAGATTATTCTGGGCAATACTTTTCATCTGTGGCTCAGACCCGGACTTGATGTTATCCGTGATTTTGGCGGATTACATAATTTTATTGGCTGGAACCGGCCAATACTGACAGACTCCGGTGGTTTTCAGGTATTTTCACTGGCACAAATGCGTAAGTTAACAGAAGAAGGCTGTACTTTCCGCAGTCCCATTAATGGCGACAAGCTGTTTTTGTCTCCTGAAATTTCTATGCAGATTCAGACGGTACTCAATTCAGATATTGTCATGCAGCTGGATGAATGTCCTGATGGAAATGTAGGTGCCAGAGAAGCTGAAAAATCCCTGCAAATGAGTTTGCGCTGGGCTGAACGCAGTAAAAATGAGTTTGAACGCCTGAATAATCCGAATGCTTTATTCGGTATTGTTCAGGGTGGAATGTACGAGGATCTGCGAGAACAATCACTGGCCGGACTGGAGGAAATCGGTTTCCCCGGATTATCTGTAGGCGGGCTGTCTGTGGGTGAGCCAAAACCTGAAATGTACCGTATTTTGCGTGCCATCGGACCTAAACTTCCGGCACATAAGCCACATTATCTGATGGGAGTAGGTACACCCGAAGATTTGGTATACGGTGTGGCATGCGGCATTGATATGTTTGATTGTGTTATGCCTACCCGCAATGCGCGCAACGGCTGGCTATTTACCCGTTTTGGTGATGTAAAAATCCGAAATGCCATATACCGGCATGACCAGCGTCCGCTGGACGAAAGCTGTGACTGTTACACATGTCGCAATTTCAGCAGGGCTTATCTGCATCATTTACAGCGTGTGGGTGAGATTCTGGGTGCACAGTTAAATACGATACATAATTTGCGCTATTATCAGATACTGATTGCAGAAATGCGTCTGGCTATTGAAGCTGGTAAATTCGAAGATTTTCAAACACGCTTTCATGCTGAGCGTGCCCGGGGTGTATTGTGATCAGAAAAAGCACGGTAGCGACTATTGTCTTTATATGATAGAGGCAAATGATGTCAGGCTAGTGGTTATAATCTGCAGTTAGTAAATTTTTTGAATATTGTTGAGTTATAGTGGAGAGCAAGTATGAGTGAAAAAGCCTGGTCAGGCCGTTTTCATGAACCGGTAAGTGAACTGGTTAAACAGTACACAGCATCAATAACTTTTGATAAACGTTTGGCACAATGTGATATTCAGGGTTCTCTGGCGCATGCACAGATGCTGCATCAGTCTGGCGTGCTTAGTGCAGAAGATCTTGCAGCAATTAAAACCGGTATGCAGGAAATCCTGGCAGAAATTGCTGCCGGTAAAATTGACTGGTCAGTAGATCTGGAAGATGTTCATATGAATGTAGAACATTTACTGACTCAGAAAGTAGGGGATGCCGGTAAACGTTTACATACTGGACGTAGTCGTAATGACCAGGTTGCTACAGATATTCGTTTGTGGCTGCGTGATGAAATAGACAGTATTGTTCTGTTAATTAAAGATTTACAATCTGCTTTGGTTGATCTGGCCGATAAAAATGCAGAGGTGGTGATGCCGGGCTTTACTCATATGCAGGTAGCTCAGCCTGTAAGCTTCGGCCACCATATGCTGGCATATGTGGAAATGCTGGGGCGTGATAGTGAACGGATGCTGGACTGCCGTCATCGTGTAAACCGTATGCCATTGGGTGCGGCTGCTCTGGCCGGAACGACATTTCCTATTCAACGCGAGATAACTGCTCAATTACTTGGTTTTGAAGAAATTTGCCAGAATTCTCTGGATGCAGTGTCTGATCGCGATTTTGCCATTGAGTTTACTGCTGCAGCATCCATTCTGATGGTACATCTTTCCCGTCTGAGTGAAGAATTAATTTACTGGATGAGTCCGCGTTTTGGCTTTATTGACATTGCCGACCGGTTCTGTACCGGTTCCAGTATCATGCCGCAGAAAAAGAATCCCGATGTACCTGAGCTTGTACGTGGAAAAAGCGCAAGAGTTGTAGGACATCTGATGGGGCTGATTACTTTAATGAAATCACAGCCACTGGCATACAACAAAGATAATCAGGAAGATAAGGAGCCGCTTTTTGATACAGTTGATACTTTGACAGATACTTTGCGTATTTACGCAGAGATGATGCGCGGTGTTAGCGTTAAACCTGAAAATATGCGTGCGGCAGTTTTGCAAGGTTTTGCAACAGCAACAGACCTGGCTGATTATCTGGTTAAAAAAGGTTTACCTTTTCGCGATAGTCATGAGGTCGTTGCACGTGCTGTCCGGCTGGCAGAAGAGCAGCAACGGGAATTGAGTGAGTTACCGCTGGATATATTACAGTCTTTCTCCGGCTTGATAGAAGAAGACGTTTATCAGGTACTTTCTCCTGAGGGCAGTCTTCATGCCCGTAATCATATTGGCGGTACTGCGCCGGCTCAGGTACGCGCACAGGTTGCTCGCTGGCGTCAGTATTTGCAGGCGGTTTAGCGTTTGTTAAACCAGCTTAGCTGGTTATGAGGATATTAAAAATACGGGTCAGATATTTTTGTCTGATTTATATTATTGGATTTAAATTCAAATTATCTCCTCTGAATAATTTGTCAGGATCAAACAGCCGGTATGCAGTGCATACTGGCTTAAAGTATTAATTCAGATAATTATATTATTTGGCTCTGAATACTATTGGTACAATTATTTTTATTGGTTTGTTTATATTTTTGATTTCTATTTGAATCTTAATCCGATAGCTTATACTAATGAATTTTCCGTTTGAATCAAAATAGAAATCGCTTACCATTGGAAGAAATTGATATTCGAATTGATCTGGGTTATTTATAAAAAAATTATTTCTATCAGATAATGAAGCAGCTATATTCTTTACAGCAGCGTCTAACTCAGGTTTATATTTACTATCAGGATATGCTTTGTATAACCTTTCTTTTAATATCGTAGAAATATTCAGATTATCAAGATATGTAGTATTATGTTTCAAGCTTGCAATATTATCTGTATTCGGCGTGAGCTGATATTTTGCCTTTAGCCTTTTGCTGTACTTGTCAACATTTACCTTTTTGAAAGCACTGGGATTAATTGCTGCATAACTGTCATGAATATTTACCTTTTTTGAAGACATCTCGATCGGCGGCGTAGCTATCAGATGTATAATCGGGTAAATTTTTTAATAAATCTGATACAGAGATATCAGATATGGTTTCCTGTGATATTGGTGGTTGAATATCCCTGTTATTTATTGTCAGGTATGGTATCTGATGCATGGGTAGATGGTTTTGTATCTAGTGAGTTTTCAATTATATGGCTACATGAAGAAACTATTTCTACAACTGCGAATATAAAAAAACATTTTTTAAATTTCAGCTACATAGAAATTCCTTTAAATTAAGAAGAATTCTGACAATTAATAAAACATATTATCATTATTTATATAAATTTTGCTTATATAATTTATTATTAGATTTAAAATCAACAGTAATTAATCTTATATCATGGATAGCATTGTTCATATCAAATGTATTGATTCCTTATGAGGTATTTTTAATAGATAAGGAGTGTTTAATAAAATATTATCTTATTTTGAATAGAAAACTAATTTAAGATAAATTTGTACTCACTTAATCAGTTAGATTTATTTCATAAAGATTTAAGATTAAGTCATAAGAAATTTTAGCAGCTGATACAATGGTTGTATTCATAAAATTTTTTTGTTTATTTTATTATTCAATTTTAGAGTAAAAGTAATTGCGTAGTCGGGCAAGCATATCCAGATCTGCTATTAAAGCACTACAATCTGCATAGCCATATTGCTGTAATAGTAGCGGATTTATCCAATTCAGACGATTATCCAGGCGTTTACAAAGTTCTGTTTCTAAACAGGTGTTGGTAAATTTTTCACTATTTTGCCATACATAGTTAATCAGTTCCTCGTCCGTAAAATGGTATAAAGTTATTTTATTGTTAATCATTGCTATGTCTCTCATATAACAGCGCTTATAAGATTATATTCTTTACTGTTCATAACTTTTTCATATTTTTTTCTCGTTTGATTTTCTCATGTTTTTCTTTATTAAATACTGACTATCACATTTTTTTCAGATGATTAAAAGAATTTGATACTGATAAAGGTAGTCAAAAAATTGATCTACATGATAATCAATAATTAATCAATGTTTCTCCTTTGTAGACCTGTTTATGTATTTTGGCAAATATACTATTTCATCATGCTTTTATTAATTAATAAGTTAATAAATTAATATTTTTATGTATTTATTTAAATTCTTATTTATGTTTTTAATCAAAATAAGGTAAGTGTATTAATTTTATTCAAATCTATTTTTATTATGTTCTCAGTACATAATAAAATAAAACATCTTTTCTCGAAAGATATTGTTCTATTTAATAAATAATATAAATTGTAATATGTCTATTCCGCAATTATTTTACTTGTTCCGCAATTTAAATAACATCATTTATTTTTTACTACACCTTCCTCAAATGGATCTATCTCTTTTTCACGCCTGATATATACCCGTTTCGTCATCTCTATGTTGGAATGACCCAATAATTTTTGCGCTGCCTCTTCACTAGATACTAATGATTTATCCGTGGCTGATTTGGCGCGTAAATCTCTAAACTGAGCTTGTGCTAATTCTTCAGCATGTTCCGGGTGTTTTTGAATGGCTATATCCCGTGCTTTATTGTAGCGGTACCATAAGTTGCCAATCGTCATTTTGCGCTTACACGTATTTAAAAATAAGTACCCTCCATGAGGTGCGCGTCGTGTGATTATTTCTTGTAAGCTCTCAGTAACTTTAAAGCGCAAAGGATTGCTTGTTTTATTTTGTTTAAAACTAAGTATGCCATTGTGAATAAGACCAGTATGGATTTTTAGCATATCGCTTGGTCGTTGCCCTAACATCATCGCCATTCGCATTGCGTCCTGTAATTCTTGCGTGCCATATCTGTAAAGAAGTTCATATATGTAGTCTTCAACATATACGTCCCTTGGTTTTTCTTTGTTTTTTCTGATGCCTTTAATTGGACATTCTTTGTTAATATAATTCCAGTTTGATGGACTGCACATCGTCCATATCGTACTAAATAATTCTAAATCCCTATTAGCACCCACAGGTGTTTCTTTGCGCCAAGTTAAATAATCTTTAATATGTCCGGCATCAATATCTTCTAATGCAACTGGATCACTGCCACCAAAAAATAAGTTAAGACGTTTCAGTGAAGATTTATAACTATTTTGTGTATTTTCGGCTCTTAATGGCATTTCTTCCAGTTGGAATCTTTGCGCAGCTTGCACAAAAGTAATCCTGTGGCTTTTATCGAGCTTTTCTAAAGATAATTCCGACCATTTTTTACAGGCAATAATATAATCACTGCCTAGGGGAATTTCTTTGCGTGGCTTGCCTCCGGTGTCGTAGTAATACCATATGATTACCTCACCTTTTTTCTTGCGCTTGCGTGCGCGCATGCCTGTAGGCAGATTCAGGTTAACAGTTGCTTTACGTCCCATATATAACCTATAAAATTATGTTGAAGAAAAAACAGGGGATTGCCATCTGGGTTTAACTGGCGAATTTCCAGAGTTTTGTTTTTTAATTCCTAATAAAGATTGGCGCAATACTATTGGCTCGTTTCTACCATTTAGCCGAAAAGGTACGCCTTGCTTCTTGAGCTGGTTAATTTGCTTGCCTTTGGATTTGTATCCAGTTAATACAGATACCTCCTCACGGGTTAAAAATTCATCATATGGCGATTTTTCACTCATGGCTTTTCCCAATAAAAAACCAGCTATTGCTGGGACGTGTTCATTAATAATGCTTAATTAAAAAGCCGCTTTTAAGCGGCTTGGTTCATAGATATTTTGTATATTGTTCTCTGGTTAAGGTTATTACTTCGATAAATTTTCCTACCCTATAATAACCGGTCGTATCAATTTTCTGATCTAAGAAATCGTTAATTAGTTTTCTTAATTCTTGAATTTCTTCATCTGTTAAATCAAACAATTCAGCATCTATAAAATTAGGGCTTAACATCTCATCAGATTGATCTAGTAAATCCGTTATCGCATCTTCATCAAAAGCGTTGCATTCGCTTGGCTTGAACAAGCCCCCCCGTTCACAAACTGCAATTTTTACTTCTGCTGGTGAATCTTTTTCTAAAAAAGGCATTGCAGATAATGCATCAGCTATTGTGTTGTAATAGGTATTTTCATATACATCTTTTTCATCCCTACGACAAACACCATACATATATTTATCTTGGTTATCTAGATAATCGTTATTCATAGTAATCTCCATTAAAAAAGCCGCTATTTAGCGGCTTAGGTTTTGACTAATTTTCTTTACTTCGCTTAGCCATTCTTTTAAACGGTTACTAAGTTCTTTAGTTTCATTAAAGTAATCTATATCTTCTTGCCGTATGGCTATTGGAATATGTACAGTACGTCCATTTATGAGTATATTGCCGTTGTTATGGTATTTAGCTATTAAATCTAAGACTTTTTGTAATACTTCTATTTCTTCTAGGGTTACGCGCCCTGTATAGTAATCATCTTCATCAATGTAACCCTCTTCATATAAATACCTGTCCGCCTCATCAATAATACCCGTCGCTGAGAGAGGGAATTTTGTAAATCCATCGAATTCAACTGCCTCAAGAATATTCCCATCTTCTGAATCAAATACATAATCGTATAATGTGTCATAAGTATAATTGGTATTTTTTGTTCTGAATAAGATAACAGTTTGCCTATTTCTTTCCATTGTTTTTACTCCATGCTATATATGTAAAAAGCCACTATTCAGTGGCGTTTAATGGTTGTGATTGATTGTTAAGCAACTGGTTTACCCAATCGGTTAAACGTTCACTGAGTTTATTATGTCTTTGGAAATCATCTTCTTCCTGTTTGGTAATTGTTATACTTGCTTTAATTGTGTTATTTGAATGCCAAATATTGTTTTTAGTGTATTTATCAATAATTGAATCTAGGAGTTTTTGTAGCTCAGCTTCTTCTTTCCCACTAACAGCATTTTCAACAAGCGAACATATCGGCGCAAGAAAACCTCTATTTAAATAACCATTGTAATGATTGCTAATTGCAAAATTGCCTTCAATAAGTGTTTTATTTTTCCATAAAACATCATCTATTTCTTGAAATACATTAGCAATTTGAAATTTATATTTAAAATCTGAAAACCTAGTTAATTCAACTGCTTGAATAACAATTTCATATGAACTTTTTTTTTCATTACCTCTACAAAGATAATTTAAATCTATACCTCTTCGCAAGCACTGTTCAAAGGAATGATAAAATTTCTCAGCTAGAGCTAATTTAAAAAATATCTTAGTTTGATTACTGTTTTCCATTGTTTACTCCGTGATATAGATATAAAAAAATCCGGAAGTGGTCCGGTATATTTCAGATTTAATAAATTGATTAAAATAGATATTTATATATTTCAAGCCCAAAAAGGCGGAATTCCGGTCCCATGCTAATTACTAGCACGATTTAGATCCTTGGAGGTGTTATATCAGTCTGATACATATATTTTCCGTCACGATCCTTGTAAGAAGTATCGCACTCTTCATCACTTTCAAAAAACAATACCTGTGCCACACCCTCATTAACATAAATCTTTGCCGGTAGCGGTGTAGTGTTAGAAAGCTCCAGAGTTATACAGCCTTCCCATTCTGGTTCAAGTGGTGTGACATTAACGATAATACCGCAACGTGCATAAGTGGATTTACCCAGACACACAGTAAGGACATTGCGCGGGATACGGAAATATTCCACTGAACGCGCCAAAGCAAACGAGTTAGGCGGAATGATGCAAAATTCATCAGTAACAGTTACAAAATTACGCGTATCAAAATTTTTCGGGTCAATAATGGTTCTGTTGATACTAGTAAAAACTACGCATCCACGTGCGCAGCGAATATCGTAGCCATAGCTGGAAGTACCATACGATATAATTTTTTCACCGTTTAACTGTTTAATCTGATTAGGTTCAAACGGCTTAATCATTCTGTGCTCTTCACTCATACGGCGTATCCATTTGTCTGACTTAATACTCATTTCATATCCTTTAAATTATAAAGCTAGCATATGCTGGCTGTTTTCATTTCGTATTTTGGTTTAAACTAATTCAAAATTACATATGCTATTAAGCCATTTCTCAGCAGTTTTAAAAAAATGGTGATCCTGTTCAATTCCAACAAAATCCCTATCTAGCATCAAAGCAGCAGCACCTGTACTTCCTGATCCCATAGCAAAATCCAAGACAGTATCACCGGGATTGGAGAAGGTTTTGATTAAATACTGTAATAGCTCTATAGGCTTTTGTGTTGGGTGTAGTGCATTGGTTTGTTTGTCACTTGAAAAAACTAAGACACTGCGCGGATACCTTTCTGTGGAATCATATTTGACAGCCTTTTCGGCTTTTCCGTAAAGATTGCTATTTGCTGAATTTCTACTACATGTTTTTTCTTATATGTCCGCTTGTTTTTTGCGGATTGTATGTAGGCTGTTTCCTATAAAACACAGAAATAAATTCATGTGCACGCAATGGTTGTCTGTTTGCATTAAGAAACCCTGTTACATAAGTTTTTACCCACACCCAATCGTACCGATAGTAATCTTCATTACTAAGCCTTAAACGACTTGAAAAAGGTTCAATTCCAAAAATTAAGATAGCTGCTGAGACTTTTGCTACTCTATGCAACTCTTTCCACAAACGTTCAAATGGGATCACCTTATCCCATTCGCACTTAGTAACGCCGTAGGGTGGATCGGCAATGATTAAATCAATACTGGCATCTGGCAGGTGCTGTAACTCATTTAGACAGTCGCCGTTAAATAATCTCATAGGTTGTCCCATAATAGAAAAGCCACCGTTTGGTGGCTTTAGCTTGTGTTGTGGTTTAATACGAAACAGAGTCAGCTAATTGCTGATTAATTATCTGACGTACTCTCTGTAAGTAATAGTTTTAAGTTCTCTTTTGGTTACGTCGATAAACTCTTGCGGCTGCATATAGAAAATATCTTTTTGGTCTGGGACGGACGACTGTAGCCAACGTATTTCAAACTGTCTCTGCTGTATTTTGACAGTGCTTTCAATAAGCATGAAAGTATCAACATCCTGTAACTTGTCGTCTTCAATCGTAAATTTCTTTACTAGAGTAAAAAGCTCTGCTGTTGTTAATAGTTTATTATTATCAATTTTATAAAGAAGCTGATTTTCAAGATCCTTTTTGCTCAAAATACTCTCCTTAAAATTAAAGCCCACTGTTTAGTGGGCTTAACTTGTAAATTCGGGTACTACCGGGTTAATTAATTGCCTCATTGCTGTAGTTGCCAGTTTAGCTCCTTCCGCAGTAGAAAATAAAAGCCCAGCTTTTAGCAAACGGTTGCATATCTCTATATCTTTATAAATAATGAATGTCCAACCTTCTTCCGCCAGAACATCGGCCACAAATACGATAGTCCCATTTGGTGGTGTTTTAGTAAGAGGTTTAAAACGCTTTCTTGCTGCCTCTCTCCTTAGAATTTGTATTATGCTCTTAGTGGCTTTAGCTGCTCCATCTGCGGTTGTAAATAAAATATGATTTTTAAATGCTTGTTTAGTCGTATTCCAACTTGAATCATATTCAAAGAAGCTCGCAAAACCCTCATAGAAAAGGTCACTAACCCAGACGTATTCTCCATCTTGCGGTTCCTCTGTTATAAAATTAAATTTCTCTTTGTTTGAATAAAGATAATTAATAATTAACATTTGAGTCTGTTGTACTTCTCTTATTTCAGAAAATACAACATTCAGAGATGCGTCTCGGAGATTTTCTGGGGAGTTAAGCCATATAATTTCATCGTAACCAAGTTTATTGGTTAAATCTAAACGATAATAGGCTTGACCAACAGGGTAAGATGACCGTAAACATATATATTCAAGTTCAGTATCCATTTTAATTCTCTAATAAAAAACCAGCTAAGTGCTGGTTTATGGGTTATAAATATTTTAATTATCATCAATTCTAGATGCTGAGAATACCGGTTCATATTCTTTGTTAACGCTAAAAGTAGCAATCTCCTGACCATCCTTAATAATGGTTATCCTAATAGGCCAATTATCTTCCCATCCATAATATTCATCGTAATAATCCTCAGCTATCAACTCCGCAAGCAAATCCAGTTCAATCTGAACATTACAATCATATTCCCGAATAGACTCAAATTCATACAGTTCATCACTTTCATCATCTACAAAATATTTATAAGTAGCCATAATCATCTCTCCTAGAATGGAATGGAATCATCAATATCATCTATTGGTGGGGTTGTTGGTGTTTGTTGAGGTGGTTGCCGGCGTGGTGCTGCTGGCGGTGGGTTCGATGTAGGTGGTGCAGCGTTATTATTGCCAGAATCAGAACCATCATTACGATTGCCCAGCATTTTCATTTCATTGCCGATAATATTGTATGCCATGCGTTCGATACCATCTTTATCGGTATATTTACGGCTCTGAATTTTGCCCTCAATAAACACTTGGCTACCTTTTCTCAGGTACTGGTTAGCTATTTCTCCCAGTTTGCCGTACAGGGATACGTTATGCCACTCTGGACGTGTCTGGCGTTCTCCATTACGGTCGCGCCACTGTTCATCAGTAGCTAGAGAAAAATTCGTTATAGCGTCGCCATTGGGCATATATCGTGTTTCAGGGTCACGCCCAAGGCGACCAACTAGAATTACTTTATTAACTGACATAATGAAATCCTTTTACGCGACCTGTTTTAGCAGCAAGTCATAATATTCCTGGCAAATTTCTACTTTTTCTTTAATCTTTTCGATTATTTTTTCATCTCTTGTTACCGTAACCGTTGTTAACCTCTTAGCGATAGGAATATCTTCAACCGCATCAATCAACATGGTCGGATTATCGTAAGTGCCCAGCAGATTTTCAGGGCAGGGGAATAGCCAAAAATCTATATCAGCTTTATCACAATCAAATAACCACATATAACCCTGCATCTGATAGATATATCCTGCTTTTTCTGCCTTTTTTTGTGCCTCTTCAGGAAAAAACGGGTGAGTGCCTATGTCCCAAGAACATTTTGTATCAATAATTAAACGTTCTTTAGGGTCATAAATATCACATTCACCTGTGATCCAGTCATTTTCTAAGCGCGTCTCATTTTTCGTATATTTTTTACAGCGATGCAGCCCGCTTGCCTGAATTGCCGTGTTTTCAAGTACCTTTCCCTTTTCCGTTTCCTTACTGCCTTGGAATTTAGTAAAGTCGAATAAAGATTCTTTGGCTAAATTCATTAAACAGGATTTGGCCGTATCTGAAAGCGGACTGCTTTTAGTTCTGCTATCGCCAATGATCTGGCTAATCATTGAGCACCGTATTTTTAAATTTCCCATATTAAAGCTCCTCAATAATTGCCCGTTGTTCAGGTGTAAATTCATATTTACCGTTTAGGACATCAGCTTTTTCAATCTCTCCGGTCGTGATGTTATCAATGATTTTTTTCATTAATTCATCATCTACCGGCATCGACAGGTCAAGGACGCCAGTTTGATTGTCCAGATAGTCAAAGTTTTCTTCAGTTACATTTTCAATTACAGACTGATCAGTTAAAACAGCTTTTTGCATTTCAATAGACAAGGGTGCTTGTCTTGATAACAGTAATTTGGTTACTGTTTTTAAAGCCATTTGCTCGTAATTATCAGCCCATACACCAGAGTTTTTTCTGTATGACTGGCTGTAACGTTTGGCATGCTTGTCAATTTGTTCTCTTGACATATACAGCTCAGCAGTAAAGCCGTTTATCAATTTAAAATATGCATAAAACCCGATTGGCTGTTCTTTCTCGTCCGGATCAATAGCCCAGTTAAATTTAAATCCATTGATTAGATCTTTTTCTATTAGCTGATCCTTATAAACAGGAAGCGACACCAGCCGTTCAAATTGCCCAGAACGCTGCGCAAGCTGAATAAATCCCTTGTAACCCAATTGGAACTGGGCTTCAACGTGCCCTGTTTTAGAGTTCTTATAAGGTACCAAGTACGCAAAACCGAGATTATTGTTAATTGGCAAGTTAAGCGTTGCAGCCATGCATGCCGCATTGAAAATTGACATGGGTTCGGCATTAAGCAGCATTGGATTACTGTTAACAATCTGCATGATTGATGTTGCAAAGCTTGCAGAGTTTTTATCTACCAGCTCTTGTATTTTTTTCTGTGTAGCAGGCAGTTGCAGAAATGCCTTGATATTAATTGCTTTTTGTACGGCAGGACTATTACTCATTATTAATTCTCCAATAAAAAACCAGCTATTTAGCTGGCTGGGGATCGTTCGTTTAAAAATTTAATTACTTGCTTGTGTTATGGCCGCTTACGGCGGCTAGTCGGCACGTACTACTGGAAAGGCAGGCCAGTCACGTGCTGCACGCTGTTACTTCCGCCACCGGCGTGCTGGGCGGTGTTATAACCGAATAAGCCTATAATCATTTAAGCTCTGCATCACCTTTCATGCGCTCGCTATCACTTATACGCGCATATGCATCAGCTAACCGTTTTACTTCCAGATCTGCCTGGTATTCTTTCTGCTGCATTTGTCTGGCCGTATAATTGTGCTGCATTTCTAATTGCTCCTTATCAGACAAAGCAGGGGATACTGAAAGAGAAGCAGACATTAAAAAAACTGCAATAAATGCAGTTATAGAATTTTTAATCATGTACAACTCCCTCGTTGTTGCTGTTGCATGGTTTAATTTATTGAGTAGGGATACCTTTAAATCGGAAGTATTTCATTTTTGGTTTGTCTGTTTTTTCATTGATAATGACTTGGCCTTTTTCGTTTTTCACTCTGTCTAATTTAGCAATGTATAAACACCTGACCTCTGGGTACGATTTTGCTAAGTCAATAAACTCTAAGCACTGTTTTTCAGATGAATAATCTGTAGAAATCTGATACGCTCCTGTATCTTTCTTAAACGCCCGCATTGCAGTTTCATCTGATATTTCATATTTGCAACCTCTGCGCTTTCTGGCTCTTTCTTTTTGTAATGATTTTCCATATACAGCAAACATATATCACCTCTATAGCTAATAAAAAAGCCAGCTAATAGCTGGCATGTCTACTAATCCACACAAGCACACTTGTTTAAATGCGCTTGGATTGATTAGCTTAGGCTCGAAATTAAAACCCACTGTACAGTGGTTATATTCAAATTTAATAATTAATAAGTTAATCCTCACAACGTACAAAAGATTCAACAGGTTCCGTTTCTTTTTTTAACTCTACGGGGTTGTTGGTATTCAATGTCCTCAGCGTTATTCGGTACACAACTGGTTACCTCATAATATAGATCTTCATCTACCTCTAAGATGGCGGAAATAGTAGTATCCCAATGCCCAGTATCAATAATATCGCTTTGAACTTCTTTGAACTCCTGCAACATAAGTTCAGTTTCTTCTTGTGTTAAATCTTCTTTATTAGCTAATTTACTCAGAATTTCTTGTTTAATCACTTCAACTCCTTTCTTATTTCAGGTTGTAAACCTCAATTAAAAAACCAGCTATTTTTAGCTGGCTTTATTTATGTTCATCAGGACTTTTATAAGAAATCTTTCCTTTAACTATGCCACCATTAATATTTTCAATGGTGAAAGTGTTAACGTCTCCCCTAATCAATCCGCCATCGTTGATAATTTCATCGGCATCAACATCTCCACGTATCTGACCACCATTGATATTTTTAATTTTGATAGTGTTAACGTTTCCTTTTATTATTCCGCCATCGTTGATAATTTCATCAGCATCAACATCGCCAGTGATAAAACCGCCTTTAAAATTAATAACCTTAGCTTTAGTAATTCCTAAAATCTCAGCAATACCGCTTAGGTTAATATTATCAGCTATAACACAACCGTGAATGCCAGCACAATAACTCATGATAATAGAGTTAGCTTTAGTATCTGAATGAATCCATGCATATCCACTAATATCAATCTCATCAGCATTTACACAGCCTTTACCTGAGCAGACTTTCCCATATTTGTTGACTGTTAATTTCTCGTCTACCTTAAGATTTCCTTTGATGTAAATAACCTCTTGAGTAGAAACATCGCCTTTAATATGTACATCATTGGGGTAGAAAAGATTACCTATTAAATTATTAAGCTCTAAAGGTGGATAAATGGGAGGCAAGCGATATACTAACCACCTTGCAAAACTCTTATAATCTAACTCTTCACATCGCTTTAGTACTTCTAAAGCTTCTCCGCCATTAGGGAAATACTGTTCAAAAGCTTGAAGCTCAGCTTTACAAGCTTTCATTTCTTTAAGCCATTTCTCGGTAACTATGAACTCTTCTTCTTTAGCTTCCATTTTTATTCCCCAATAAAAAAGCCAGCGTTTTGGCTGGCTTTTGATTTAATTAGCATGCGTGAAAATATAATCATTTACTATTTTTTTTGCTCCCGATGACAGATTGCTTATTAGTTCTCCTACTGTCATCTCTTTATTGCAGCCCGATCCAATTGCCTTAACTATTTCATTTGTAATCTTGTCCGCTTCATTAGAATATTTTGTACGATACAATTCACCATAAGCTTCCGCTGCAATATCTATCAGATTATCGTCTTCAAGCTCTTCCAGTATTTCTTGTTTCTTTTCTTCGGTTGCGTCACTTGCTCTTTGCGAATCTTCTTCATACTGCATCATTTTCAAGTATCCAACAGGTTCTGGGTTGGTGGTATTTTCATTACTGTAAACTTGTAACATTTTTCTTACTCCTTTGATTTTTATAAGCTCAAAAACTAAAACGCACTCAATTTACTAATTGAATGCGCTGCGATTTTTGGGCTTTACTGGATTGCTTAGTGTGATTTTGTATTATTGATACTGGTATTGTCTTAACCTGTAATTGTGATATTTACGGGTTCCCATTCTTCACGATTGTTACAAGATAACTCAGTAAAGTAAGCTTTACCTTGTTCTATTGCATAATCCGGACCACAATCAATAACTATTCCATGTTGTTCAGAAAAGAAAATAACAACAACTCCAGTTAGGCGGCCTTTGCGACCAACCGGATATTTAATTTGTTCCTTAGGCCACTCAGTAACTTCCAACATAACTAACTCCTTTCAAATATATCTAAGTGATAGCAGGGTTTAAATTGACTGCTACGAGTTTAAAAACTAAAGCGCACTTACCATTGATAAATGCGCTACGATTTTTAAACTGAATTCAACTGCTCAAATAAAACTAATTGATAACTGTTATATCTGGGAATTTGTCATCCAGATATAAACTACAAAATTAATATTTTTAATATTTTAAATCTATGTCCTTTCATAAAGTTCTTTGGATTTTTAGACTTTTCTGTCTGTAAGCCCTACATGAGCTTACCAATTTTGTTCTGGCTGCCCGCTAGGGCTTAACGGCTTGCCAGCAAGCTTTCAAACTTGCCTCGAGCTTTTATATTCCGCTGCCCTGAGCCGATGCGGTGAAGTTGTTTAACTTCGATAGGCTTATATTATCTAACAGATAATAAAAAGGCAACAAAAAGTACTAAACAAAAGATAACAATATTGTTATCTTATTGTATCTAAAAAGTATTTAATTTTATTTCTAAATATTTTTTTTGTTACTTATAGACAACAAAAAAGCCACAACATAAGTCGTGGCTTTTTATTGATGCTTTAGCTTAAAAAAACTGTAACTTTTATAAAGAATCCCGAATTAATAGCAGGTTTTATTATAATTTATTCTTAAATAGACCTATACATTAAGCTAAAACAGTCCACCAAAATACTCTACCAATTATCTTAATTTCATCCTGATTTACTTCTTCATCACTATATTCTGCAGAGTTGAAGCTTTGTATCAATAACTTATTTCCCGGACGTCTTTTTAGAATTGTTATACGAAGTAAGCCGTCATGATTAATCGCATATATTTTGCCATCTCTAATATCTTTATCTGCTGTATTGATACCTATAGTTGTATCATCAGGAATAACAGGATACATACTATTTCCGTTAGCTTTGACGCATACAACCGATTCTGGATTAACACCATGCCTTTCAAGCATAGAGCGCGCAAAACGTAGCCTATACCCATTGTAATCTTCGATATTTTCTGCAAAACCATTATCGGCAGAGAAACAAATTTCTTTATAAAACGGTACTTCCACTTCATCTTCCCTTAAAGGTGTTGAATGATCCCAAAGTTCTAGAGTGCCTAGATATACAGCATTTGATTTTGAATTTTTTTGGTGCTCTTGATCCATCCAGCCTTTAGGTTTATTCATGGCTTCTTCTAATTTTGAAGCCATATTAGAACCGATATTTTTTGCTTTGCCATTTTGGACAGGTGTGCGATTAATGATTTGATATAAGTAGCTAGGCTGCTTATATCCTGCTTTTTTAGCTAGTTGCGTTACACCTCCAGCTTCTTTGACTAATAGGTTTAAATTTTCAAGTCTTGTTTCAGATGTAATTTTCATAACTCTATTCATATTATCATTTAGATAATAATTTACCCTAAATAGTTTCCAAAATACAATTGCAAAAAGATAATATAATAGATAAAATAAAATTATCTATTAGGAAATATATTTAAACAAAAGGTAATTTAATGGATTTAAAATCTTATCTAGACTCTCGTCCAAGAGGTGAAGCTAAGCGTTTGGCAATGGGGGTTAATGACTACCCATCTAATATTTCTCTTTGGAAATCTGGGAAAAAATCAATTCCAGTTTCTAAATGCTTATTACTTGAAAGCCTCACTAATGGAGAAGTTAGTCGAAAAGAATTAAGGCCAAAAGATTATAGGAAATATTGGCCTGAGCTTTGAAATAAACGAGATAAATAATGAAAATTAATTACTCCCAATCAGAACAAATCCTGAAATACCTACAGGCGGGTAACGCTTTAACGCCCTTAGAAGCCATGCGCAAATTTAATTGCCTGAGACTGGGTGCGCGTATCTACGATTTACGACAGAAAGGCTATGTCATCAATTCATTAATCATAAAAGATGACATATCAGGGAAACGATACGCGCGTTATTCACTGGTTAGCTTAAGTTAGAGGTGAAATATGAGTGTTAAATCAACGGCAAATAAGACAATTCAGATTTTGAATAATCAAGATACAGAAGCAGCAGAGGTAAATTATGGCTGTAATTAGATCAAAGCGTGAGGATAAATTTACGGTGGTTGGTAATATAATTTTTCAGCCAGGCAATTTATCTTTTGACGCTAGAGGATTATTGTGCACTTTACTTTCAAAGCCGGATGACTGGTCGGTAATTGTTAAAGCGTTGGAAAATGAAACTAAAGGCTGCCGGAAACATTCAAAAGCAGATGCTTTGTACGCAATGCTGAAAGAGTTAAAAGAGGCTGGCTATGTAGTCATGAAACGCAGATCGACTGGTGAGGTTGATTATTTTGTTTACGATACTCCGCAGATTGCAAACAACGAGACAGCCAATATTGGTTTAGTCGAAAACCCAAATCGGGAAAATCCCGAAGAGGCAAAAAGCCCAACAGGTGAAATCCTTGATGGGGAAAATCCCAAACGGGGAAAATCCCAAACAGGGGAAATCCCCGACGGGGAAAATCCCTGTGTATTAATAAATACTAATACTTCTAACAAAGAAAAGAATAATAATAATAAAAATATAAATAAACCCGAAAAAACCGAAACAGCCAAAAAAGCCAAAAAAGCCATAAATCAGAAAAATTGGAATGAAGGCATGAAGCTACTCTTGGCTGAAGGCATAGATGAACAGATTGCCAGTGATTTTATTGCTATACGCAAAGCAAAAAATGCGCCTCTCACTCAAACGGCGTTAGATGGAATCAAACGAGAAGCGAATAAGGCTAAGTTGACGCTTGAGAATGCTTTACGAATATGCATAGAAAGAAACTGGCAAGGGTTTTCTGCTTCGTGGTTATTCGAAAGCCATAATCAAACTCAATCAACTAAGCCAAGCGTTAAAAACGACCCTAAGCCTAGCGTTAAAGAAATTCCGGAGCATACGGAGGGAGGAGTACAGGCATGGCTGTAGGTTTAACACAAGTAAGCAAAATGATGGCTAATTTCCCGCAGTTTGTTGAGACTGGGAAAAATACAGCCCTATGCAGCATTCATGGCGAATATATACAAACAACATACAAGAACGGCAGGATAACTAAGTGCCCTGATTGCGAACGTGAAAACGAAGAACAGCGAATTGCAGATGAAAATACTAAGCTAAAGGAAGAAGCGGAAAAACGTAAAAGCAGGCGGATTGATGAGCTTCTAGGCAATTCCGGTATTCCAAAACGTTTTCAAGGAAAAACGTTCGATAATTATCAATTGAGCAAAGATAACGCTAAGCAAGAAGAGGTATTCAACCGTGTTGTTGCCTTTTCTGAGGAATTTAAACCATCTCAGGAGCATTCTGGACGCTGCATCGTAATGATTGGAGATACAGGCACCGGAAAATCTCATCTTGCCTGTGCGGTGGCTTCACATGTCATTAAAAAATATTGCGGTACAGCAAGATTTACCAGTGTTTCAGAAATCAACAGACTGGTCAGAGAATCGAAAGGCTATAACGCCAAATATTCAGAAACGGAAGTTATCGAAGCCTTTGGAAATTATGACCTGCTGATAGTTGACGAGGTAGGCATTCAATCCGGCTCAGACGCAGAAAGCCGTGCGTTGTTTGATGTTTTTAATGCCCGTTATCAGAACATGAAATCAACCATTGTTATCAGTAACCTTAATCAGGCACAGGTCAGAGAAGCACTTGGTCAGCGAATCTTTGACCGGTTGAAAGAAGGTGGCGGAGAAGTGCTTGTTTTTCACTGGGGATCACATCGTGGCTGAAAATACCTGTATAGCTTGCCGATACTGGACGCTAAGAGAAAAAAATAATAAAGGCGAATATGTCCCCCACGAAATGGCGGCACTCGGATATGGCTATTGTGCTCATGATGAAAAATGGCGTTATTTCCCCGGTTGCAGAGAATGTGCAAACAATAAATTTGAACCTATAGCCGAAGATCTGAGAATAAAGCGCGAAGAGTGGTGGGAAGCCCGAAATAATAAGCCGCGTGAATATGTCAGGAGGCAGCATGGATAAGCAGCCGGATGATTATGTTGAATCCCCTTATGAACAATATCACGCAATTCAGGCATTGCAGGACGCTACTGAAGCTATAGGCGATTCCAGAGATCTGGATAAGGCAGTTAGGCTGGAAATGGGCTATTTCAGGAGTAGAGGTTTTCAAGAAGTCTGCGCTCTAGCAGAAATCTATATAAGCCCGGATGACATTGAAGCAAAGCTGCGTAGCTTACGAAACTGGAAAAATAAATACTGGAGAAAAGATGTCAAAAAATTTTTACGCACTGGGAAGATTACCGACCGGACAAAAAAACAAAACAGAACAGGCATATGAGATGGAAGTATTAAAGCCGGCCATGCAGGACGGATCAGTAAGCTGGTACCGGTTTGAAGGCGTAAAACTCAGGCTGGCAGATAACACCTTTTACACACCGGATTATTGCGTGATGCGCAGTGACGGCACTATGGAAATGCATGAAGTAAAAGGCTTCTGGCAGGATGATGCAAGGGTAAAAATCAAAGTAGCCGCTGATATGTACCCGCTTAAATTTATTGCGGTAAAACGCCGGGCCAAGAAGAACGGCGGAGGCTGGAGCATTGAGGAATTTTAATCATGGAATTAGTAGCAGTTAAGGCAGTTGATAACAGCTTGCGACCAGTTACAGCAATTGATGCCGATAGTCTCAAAGGATTTAAAGTGGGCCAACCGGTAAAGATACAAGTAACAAGACAAAAAGACCGGAGCCTGTCTCATCACCGTTTATTCTTTGGTGGCTTACTGCCTTTTGCTTTTGATTGCTGGCAACCGGCAGGCGGAGTTATCAGCCCTAAAGAGCGGGATGTTGTACTGTGGATAGCTAAGAGGCTGGATAAGTTCGCCGGTAATAAAGGCATTATTGTTAAAGCCGCAGAGGAAGCACTTAACTTACTGGCTAAAAAGCGCGCCGAAAAACTACCCGTTATAGACAAAGACATTAATTCATTTCGTCGCTGGCTAACTATTGAAGCCGGATATTTTAATATTTGCGTAACACCGGCTGGCGTAGTGAAAGAGCCTAAATCAATCAGTTTTGCCAGGATGGATCAGGACGAGTTTAACGCCTTCTATAAAGCCTGCTTCACTGTTTGCTGGAACATGATTTTATGCAACCGCTTCTCCAGTGAAGATGAGGCACAGCAGGCTATTGATCAGCTTTTATCTTTAGGGAATTAATCATGAGCAAAATCACCCGATCAGCACGAGGACAGCAATGTCAGGTACGCATGCCCGGTATTTGTAACGGCAATCCTGAAACAGTGGTTTTCGCTCACTACAGGCTGGCAGGCAGTTGCGGTACCGGAATTAAACCCAGTGATCTATTAGGCGCATACGCATGCAGTGCCTGCCATGATGAGGCAGATAGAAGAACAACAATACTGGATGTAGAAACCGCTCATCTGTACCACGCAGAGGGCGTACTAAGGACGCAACTGCTACTAAATAGACAGCATTTGATACAAATAGCTTAGGAGCTGAATAATGTATGAATCAATAGATCACATGCTGTGTGAAGTGTTTTTCATAAAAAATACGCTAATCATGGGTAAAAGTAATTCTGCGCGCATTGAGGAATGGATTAAATCCAGAGGCGTAGTCGACAGAAGTAAATCAGGGCTAAGCCAGCATGATATGCATGCAAACAGTTCTATGCTATTAACCCGTGTAGAACGTATTTTAAATGATATTGAATGGACGCTGATTAATGCAGAATACGGCTATAACCTGTCTGGTATTATTGATTTAACAAACTACGTATTAGCCAGAGATTCATATATTCAGCCGTTAGAGTGTGATACCTTGCTGGAATACCTTTTTACCAAGAATAAAACCTATATACAGCTTCAGGATAAATTCGACTGGGGTGCACAGAGGCTGAACAGGAAGTTATCCCATGTTAAAACCATCATTAACAAGCTGCATTGTGACTGTATAGATAAGCTGGAGGTCGGAATGGGTGATATTTTAGTTAAATTAGGTAAAAATTTGGAATATTCAAGCTTTTAGCATTGAAAAAGCGGGAGTGAAAATTTATAATTATGCTATGTTTCGGATAAGACGTTAGATAAAGATATATAAACCTTATTCGCGCGATTCAGTATATATTAACCAGCCAAAAGGCTGGTTTTTTTGTTAAGTAGCAAATTACTTATATTACATATGATATTTATTTATAGCGGGTTGGCTAATAGCTAATCCGCTTTTTTGTTGGTGTTTTATTTTCAGGGTTAAGCAGTAGTTTATGACAGGCAGTAAAAATTTAGTTGTAGTGTATCAGGATGTAAAACAAATTAACGCGTATGTGAATAATAGTAGGACGCATACGCCTGAGCAGATCAATCAGGTAGCTAATTCAATCAAGGAATTTGGTTTCACTAATCCGATTCTGATTGATGAGCAGCACAACGTTATAGCAGGGCATGCGCGGCTTGAGGCTGCGATAAGTCTAAGCATGAATGAGGTGCCCTGTATTATTCTGCATGGGCTTACAGAATTGCAAAAGAGGGCATATCTGATTGCAGATAACCAACTGGCTTTAAATGCCGGGTGGGATTTAGATATTTTGCGCGCTGAAATTGAAGCGTTAGAACTCAATGAGTTTGATATTGATTTACTGGGATTTGACGAAGAATTTATTAAACAGTTTAACGAAGATATACAGGAAAAGTTAAACGAAGTAGGCGAAAAAACAAGCATGTCAGATAAGTTTCTGATACCTCCTTTTTCTGTGTTTAATGCACGCGAGGCATGGTGGCAGGAACGTAAAAAAAAATGGTTAGATTACGGCATTGAATCAGAGGTAGGACGTTCTGATAATTTAATTTTTTCTTCTTCGGCAAAACCTCCTCAAGTATACGAAATCAAAAGATCATATGAAATAAAAATAGGGCGCAAGGTCACGTGGGATGAATTTTTATTAAAACACCCGGAATTAAATACACTAAACGGTACAAGTGTTTTCGACCCTGTTTTATGTGAAATAGCATATCGATGGTTTAGCCCTAAGGGTGGGGTGATACTTGACCCGTTCGCCGGCGGCAGCGTCAGGGGCATCGTTGCAGCATTATTAAATCGTCAGTACATCGGCTGCGACCTGAGACAAGAGCAAGTTACTGCCAATCAAGAACAGTGGAAAGAATTAAATCAAGATTCAGAATACCCGCCAGTATGGGTATGTGGTGATAGCAAAGACATAGCAGAGCATGCACAGAGTATTGAGGCAGATCTTGTTTTTACTTGTCCGCCATATGCAGATTTAGAAGTATACAGTGATGATCCTAGAGACCTTTCAACAATGAAATATCAGGATTTTATAGGTGTCTATAAAGAGATAATTTCAAAATCAACCTCTTTGTTAAAAGAGAATAGATTTGCTTGTATTGTTGTGGGTGAGGTCAGGGATAAAAAGGGCAATTATTATAATTTTGTCGGAGATACGATAAGAGCATTTATAGATGCAGGCTTGAAATACTATAACGAAGCGATACTGGTTACTCAGGCCGGCTCATTACCTGTAAGAGCAGGTAAGCCGTTCGAGAAAAGCCGCAAATTAGGTAAAACACATCAGAACGTGCTCATATTTGTTAAAGGTGACGCGAGAATAGCAACTACCGCATGCGGTGAGGTTGATATAACTATGATGACTGAAGAGTAAATAGAGAAGGCATAACATGGCAAGACCAACAGACTACAGGCAAGAGTATGCCGAACAGGCACATAAACTGTGTCTGTTGGGTTTTACTGATAAGCAGCTAGCCGTTTTTTTTGATGTAAACGAAAGCACGATTAATAGATGGAAGCAGAAATATCCTGAATTTTGCAAGTCCATAAAAAGCGGCAAGGTTATCGCAGATGCACAGGTGTCAGAATCGCTGTTTAAAAGAGCTACGGGCATCGAAGTAACGGAAGTAGAGGTGCGCGATGATGGCAAGAAAAAGGTTAAGCGTGTAACTAAAAAACACATCCCGCCTGATCCTACCGCCCAGATATTCTGGTTAAAGAACAGACAGCCTGAACTATGGCGTGAAAAGTCTACTGTTACAAATGAAGTAATGATTGAGACTAGTCCAATAAGTAAAGTTTTTGAGCAGGCAGATGATTAGTAAACACTTTGCCAAATTTGCCAGACCAGCACGTTACAAGGTTGCTTATGGTGGTCGCGGATCAGGTAAGTCGTGGATGTTTGCAGAGCTGGCAATTGAAATAGCCAGACGTACAAAAACGACTATCCCGTGTGTACGTGAATTACAGCTATCAATTGCTGATTCAGTACACAAGCTACTCTCAAACACTATTTCCCGCCTTGGCTATGATGATGAATTTGAAGTACAGAAATCAACCATTATCCATAGAGGCACAGGTACAAACTTTATCTTTTTCGGGATTAAGAATGACCCGGGAAAGATTAAGTCACTTGAGGGTGCCGGCGTATGCTGGATAGAAGAGGCGGAAAGTATCACTCAGGAGATGTGGGATACGCTGATCCCTACAATCCGTACGCCGGGCAGTGAGATATGGGTTTCTTACAATCCGAAAAATATGCTGGACGATACACACCAGCGGTTTGTAATCCGCCCTCCGGATAATGCAATTGTTATTAAAGCCAACTATTACGATAACCCGAACTTCCCCGAAGTGCTGCGAATAGAAATGGGAGCATGCAAGGAACGGGATTATGAGCTGTACCGGCATATCTGGCTTGGTGAGCCGGTTGCAGACAGTGAGCTGGCTATTATTAAACCAGCATGGATTGAGGCGGCAATAAATGCGCATACCCGTCTGGATTTAACCGCAGCAGGCAAACGCATTTTAGGGTTTGATGTGGCAGACGAGGGCGAGGACGCTAACGCAACTGTCGGCCGGCATGGCTCGATTGTGTTCTGTATGGATGAATGGCGCGGGCAGGATGTCATCTATTCCGCTGATAAAGTCTATCAGGACGCAATGGAAGCCAATATTGATAAGGTTATATTCGATAGTATTGGTGTCGGTGCTGGTGTCAAGGCTCAGTTTGCGCGTAAAAAAGGCCGCATTCAGACCGTAGGATTTAATGCCGGCGGCAAGGTTTATAAGCCTGAATCGCCGTATATGCCGGCTAAAAAGAACAAAGATATGTTTGCCAATATCAAAGCGCAGGCATGGTGGCATGTGCGCGACCGGTTTTACAAGACGTGGCGTGCAGTTGAGAAAGGCGATAACTACCCTGCGGATGAGCTGATCAGTCTGGACGGAAGTATCAGGGATATTGAATATCTCAAGGCTGAATTAAGCCGGCCGCAGGTAGCGTATGACGATAACGGGCGGGTACGGGTAGAAAGTAAAAAGGATATGAAAAAGCGCGGCATTCCGTCACCTAACCGTGCTGATGCCTTAATCATGGCTTTTGCTCCGGTATCCGCTGGTTTAAATATCAATCCTAATGTTCTGAGTGGTTTATGATGAAATTTTGGCAAAGCAAAAAGAAGCGAGAAATTGCAGCAATTGAAGAGGCTAACCGGCTTAAAAAAGAAGAGTTAGCTCTTAAAGCACAACGCAATAAACTAGATGAGCAAGTATTTGTTTTAATTAATGAAATGGAGGCAAAGAAAAGTTATCAATCAGCCTGCGATTTGCCGGAGATCCCCGCTGGTGTCATTCCTGCTGGTAAACAGCCAGCAATTGCGCAAGATAGTATTGTTGATCTGAATAATTATGCAGCTAGTGCTCCTCATTTTTATAAAGGATTCATTGGATACCCTGCGTTAGCGAACATGTCACAATCAACTGATTATCGTTGCGTGTATGAGACTACAGCACAAGAAATGACACGTGCTTGGGGTGAAGTTAAAGTCGCTAATGGAGGTAATGAAGACTATAAGGACAAAATTAAGGCGATTGAGGGTCGTTTAAAAGAACTCAATATTCGCGAATTAATGCGCAAGCATATTGAGAATGAAATGATTTTTGGTCGTTCGCAAATATTTATCGATATTAGACAGCATAAACATTTGGATATCCCCTTACTGATTAATGATAAATCATTGGGTAAGGGATGTTTAAAGGGATTTACTCTAATTGAGCCAATCTGGACAACACCTAGTTTTTACAATGCCAACGATGCCACTGCACCTGATTTTTTTAAGCCATTGCGCTGGTTTGTTTTAGGCAAGGAAATTCATGATGACAGGCTGTTAACGTTAATCATGCGCCCTGTACCCGATATGTTTAAACCTGTTTATAACTTTGGTGGCATTTCCATGTTGCAGCTTATGCAGCCGTATGTTGAACGCTGGCAACGTACTGTAGACAGTGTATCTGATCTAATTCACTCGTTTTCGATCACAGGTATAAAAACTGACATGCAGAATGTCATTTCTGATGGTGGCGAAGGTACAGCACAATTATTGCTGCGTAGTAAGTTATTTTCATTACTGCGCAGCAATCAAAACTTGATGATGCTTGATAAGGATGGTGAGGAATTTTTCCAATTTAATACGCCTCTGTCCACCTTGGATAATTTGTTACAAAAGTCACAAGAGCAAATGGCTGCGCCAAGTCGTACACCACTAGTGAAGTTACTGGGTGTTACGCCTAGCGGTCTTAATGCCAGCAGTGATGGAGAAATACAGGTCTATCATGAGTATATAGCCAGTATGCAAGAGGCACATTTACGTCCACAGATTGAGGTAATTTTAAATCTGATCCAATTAGATCTATTTGGAAAAATCGACGATCAAATCATTTTCGAATTTAATCCACTCGAACAAATGAACGATGAGCAGCTAGCAACGATTGAAAAATCCAAAGCTGAACGGGATGTGTCTTTAATTTCCGCAGGCGTGTTAGCGCAAGAAGAGGTGCGCACACGGTTAGCAAAAGATGAGAGTGGAGACTACTCAGGTATTGATGTGGAAGACGTACCGGAACAGCCGCAGTGGGATTTTAATTATGGCAATAATCAGGAAGAAGCCGGCGACACTGCCGGCACTATGGCCTAATGCCGGTATAGAAAACAGCTACCGCAAAGCACTTGTTAAACTGCTTAATCAGATTTCCGATGAAGTGAATCAGGTGCTGGTGACAGAATTTCGCAAACGTGCCGCTCAGGGAAAAGCTCAGATGGCTATGGACGGCATAGTCGACTGGGTTGCCCACGTGGTTGATTATCTGGCGTCTAAATGGTCAGGCAATCTGGACAGGCTGGCGCCGGAAATTGCTGAGGCATTTGTCAGTAAAACCGTAACTAACTACGAAAGCCTGTTAAAAACACAAATGCGCAAAGCTGGCTTTACTGTTCGTTTTCAGATAACACCATATCAGCGTGAAGCGTTACAAGCGACAATTGAAAATAATGTCGGGGAGATTAAATCCATTGCTTCACAGTATCTGGAGCGGGTACAGAAGCAGGTATGGCAGTGTGTTACCAGCGGTTATGACCTTTCAGGACTGGCGACAGAACTTGAAAAAAATTACGACATCAGTAAACGCCGTGCTGAACTGATTGCAAGAGATCAGGGAGCAAAGGCGCATGCGGTCATTGAATGCGCCAAGCGGCAGGAGCTGGGTATCACCAAGGCAATCTGGTTGCATTCACACCGCAGCAAAAAGCCACGGCAATCACATTTACAGGCAAACGGTAAAGTATTTGAGGTGAGCAAAGGAATGTATCTGGACGGTGAATGGGTACAGCCGGGCATGCTGATTAATTGCCGCTGCGGCAGTAAAAGCATTATAGACGGGATAGGACAATGACCGAAAAAACTCTGGCCATGGATAAATCCATGCGTTCTTATGATGGTAACGGACATTTACTGGTTGAACGAACAATTATCAGTAAGGCTGCCGTTAATCCGTATTTCGGGCGGGAAATACCGGATTACGAAAGGCTGCAACTGCAACCGGACAAAATCTATTACCTGCTACGCGACAAGGGAGAGCTTGAAAAAGCTCTCCTTTCTTTTAACGGGGTGCAATTGCTGCTCAGGCATACGCCAGTCAGCGCAGAAGAGCCACATAACGATATTACGGTTGGAACAGTAATTAACCCGCAGCTAGAGGGTAACGATGTTTATGCCAGCTTGCGTATTTTTGACAAAGAAGCCATTGCACTGATTGAAAACGAAAAGCTTAACGAACTGTCTGCCGGATATGCCTACACCGCAGATATGACTTCGGGCGAATTTGAGGGACAGAAATATGACGGAATTATGAGGAATATCCACGGCAATCATGTAGCTATGGTTGAACGCGGACGAATAGGAAGAGATGCAGTTATTGCAGATGGTTTACCAATCGGACTTATGGAGAATTCAATGAAGCTGAAACAAGGTGCAATTGAGGCTGTAGCAGAAGTGTTAAAGCCTCTTATAGGCATGGATGGCGATATTACGCCGGATGTTGTCGAGGGAGTGATTAAAACGGTTGCAGACAATATGCTGGTACCCGCTGCCAGTAACACAGAAGAGCCGGCGAAAGAAGCGGAAGACGAAGATAAAACAGAAAAAACCGCTGAAGATGAGGAATCTGATAACAAGGAAGAAAAGGCAGAAGACGAAGAGCCGGACGATACAGAAAAATCCAAGCCGGCGATGGATGCTGATTCAATCCGTGCGGCAGCGGTAAAGGATGTTACTGCGCTGTTTGAAGCACGCGAACAGGTCAAGCCGCTGGTTGGTGTAGTGGCTATGGACAGTGCCGAGGCGGTTTATGAATATGCCTTACAGCAAAAAGGCATAAATATTAATGGCGTGCACCCTAGCGCATACAAGGCAATGGTTGGAATGCTGATTACGGAGACACCCAGACCCACTGTGGCGACGGATAGCATGTTGGCACCTGCGGATAAGCTTACAGAACGTTTTAAATAAAGGATTAAAAATGGGATTTCAAACACATTTAAATAATGATCTGCCGGTTGGTGTTGAGGGTGATTTTGCCTCCACCAATCCCTATTACTCTGTACTTGCAGGTGAAGGGCAAATCAAAGCCGGTGATAAAGGCGTAATTGTTGGCAGCTTTGCATGGTTCGATCCTGAAACAGGATTGGCTACTAATACCAAAGTTGCCAATGGGTTAATCGGGTTTGTGCGCCGAGACAATACCGCACTCCTTAATGAGTATCTGGCTGAATCCAGTTTAACCATTCCAAAAGGTTTTATCGTAACGCTATATGATGGCGGCGATTTTTGGGCTCGTTTCGCTGGTGGTGCAAATATTGGTCAGAAAGTTTTTGCCAATACAGCTAATGGCAGTGTTGTTGCTGCCGATACCGCTCCTGCCGGTTACGAAGAAACAGGCTTTATTGCAGCCAGCAAAGCAGAAGCTGGTGCATTAGCCAAGATTTCAAAACATTAAAAGGATTTAAAATGGAATTAAATTTTAATACTTTAAATCAACGTGCAGGGATTGTATTTGCAACGGGTAAGGCTCCCGTAGAGCTAACCGATAAAAGTCGAATGGCGCTGGCTATGGATAGTGCCAGCAACCTGCAAACTTCGCCAAATGCCGGCATTCCCGCTTTGTTTACAACTTATGTTGATCCAAAGGTTATTGAGGTATTGGTAACGCCAATGAAAACGGCAAAAGCATTCGCTGAATGTAAAAAAGGTGACTTTACCTCAACAACAGTGACATTTCAGGTACTGGAAAGCACTGGTGAGACTTCGTCCTATGGTGATTTCAATAATAACGGACTAAGTGATGCGAATGTTAACTATCCATCTCGTCAGCCCTATCACTACCAGACATTTATTCGTATTGGTGAACGGGAATTAGCAATAGCTGGTGCTGCCGGACTGGATTGGGCAAGCCGTAAGCAGATTGCGGCTGCCTTGACTTTAAATAAATTCCAGAACAAGAGCTATCTACGCGGAATTGAAGGCTTGCAGAATTATGGTTTGATAAATGATCCTCGTCTATTGCCGTCAATAGTAGATTCATCATGGGAGAGCATGGACGGACAAGAGGTTTATGATTCAATCCAGCGGCTTTTTGCTCAACTCATAAAACAAACGGACGGTTTGGTTGATCTTGAAACACCAATGACTATGCTGTTGTCTCCAAATGCATCTGTACAACTAACGAAAACCAATACCTACAATGTAAACGTGACTGATCAGGTTAATAAAAATTTCCCGAATCTGAAAATAGTCACAATACCGGAATATAAAACCGAAGCTGGCGAATTAGTTCAGTTAATTGTAGACGAGTATGAAGGTCAGCCAACAGTAGAACTGGGATTTACCGAAAAAATGCGCGTACACCCGCTGATTCAGATGTCATCAGGTTATGAGCAGAAGCGGTCACAGGGAACACTGGGAGCTATTATTTACCGGCCGCTGTTTATTGCAAGTATGCTGGCTTCTTAATTTTTATATAAAGACGACCACCCTCAGGGGTGGTTTTTATTTTAGGAGTTCATATGTCGAATGACACAGTTATTATCGGGTGCAAGATAGCTAATGGCTTGCTTTTACAGGTTGATGATAAAACCGTAAAGATTAACGGGTTTAATACATCTAATGTTATTGGCGGGCATGGTATTACCGAAAATGTGCCGGCGGATTTCTGGCAGGCATGGCTGGCCAAAAATAAGGATCGCGATATTACTAAGAACGGGCTGATTTTTGCGCACAGCAACACCAAAGACACTACGGCAGAAGCTAAAGAGAAACGCAAGACTAAATCCAGCACAGAGCCTATTTCGCCACCCAAAAACAACGAGCTGGAATAAGGTGCAACTATGAGCGGTATTGTTCAGTTTAACCTCTTAAAGTTCCGGAAACTGTACCCGAAAATTAGCGCAACTGATGATCAGCTTAGTATGTTTTTTGTTGAAGCCAGTATGTCGTGTAATAACACTGAGCACAGTGTTATCCACGATCTGCAAGAACGGGAGCTTTTGCTATTTTTATTGACAGCGCATATTGCAACCTTGCAGCAGCGTATCGACAGCGGTAACGAGGCGGTCGGTCGTATTGCCAGTGCTTCTGAGGGTAGTGTGTCTGTTGTGCTGGATAATGGGCAGACTAAAGATTCAGAAAAATGGTATCAGCAGACACCATATGGGGCACGATATTGGGTATTAACGAAGCGGTACCGCTCATTCTTTTATGTGCTCGGCAAGTTTCCCATGCCGGTTAGGCGTTAGTATGAAAAAAATCGGTGATTTATCGGATGCACTGAAAAAATATGCAGCCGGCAAAAACAAAAAGGTGCGGGCAGGTATTTTTGAAAAAGCTACCTATGCAAAAGCCGATGGCGAGCCTTTGCCTGTTGCACAGGTGGCGTTCTGGAATGAATACGGCGCACAGATTCAGGTTCCGGAACATCAGATAACCGTTTACCGGCTGGTTAGCGAGAAAACCGGGGATTTCCGGCTTAACGGTCGTTTTGTTAAACAGTCTAAAGCCAATTTTGCCACTACTCATACCGTACCGGCGCACACAATCAACATTCCGGCGCGCTCATTTTTTCGTAAAACAGTACGGGTGAATAAGGGTAAATGGATTAAGGCTTTACCGGGTTTGGTTAACCAGCATGGCGCGACAAAAGGACTGGAACTGGTCGGTAAGGCGATGAAAGGCGATCTGGTTGAATCAATCATGACATGGACAGACCCGCCTAACTCAAAAGCGACCATCGCCAGAAAAGGCAGGGACGCTCCATTGCGTGACACTATGCGGATGTCCAGATCGATCGGTGTAGAGGTATCAGATAATGATGAATCTTAGAGGAATGGCTAACAGCATTATTGCCGGGGTTAATCCTGATCAGGAGGCAGTATTAAAAATCAATTCCGGCTCAGCAGTAGATGAATCCGGTGCCATTGAGCCATGCTTTGAGGAAAAGCCCATAACTATTCAGTTGCAAAGCATTTCCTCTGCCGACCTTGAGCACCTTAATCTGATTAACCAGCAAGGGCAGTTTATCTATGCCTATCTAACCGGTCAGATAGCTGCAATCCGCCGCTCACAGGGCAAAGGTGCGGAACGGGTAATTTTTACCGCATACGGCGAAAATGAAACATCAGAATGGATGGTTAAACAGGTGCTGGAATCCTTTCCGGCATGGTGCAAGGTGCTGCTATGGCGACAGTAACGCATAAACAGATTTACACAGAAGTCCGCGCATATCTGCTCGGGCTTTTTTTATGCCCGCCTGAATCAGTCATACAGGGTTACCAGAATGATGCACCTTTACCTGATCAGGCGATCGTTATGTCAATTCTGTTTGAACAGGCACTGGATGTATCGGCTCATTATTACGAGCCGGCAGACAATCAGACCTTTGTGCAGCAGTCAGTTGAGATAACCATGCAGATTGATTTTTATGGTGCCGGTTCAGGCGATAAAGCGCGCAAGCTGTGCAATCTCTGGAAAAGCCACTATTCCACAGCGCGGCTTATCTCCTGCCAGCCGCTTTACTGCAAAGCCCCTGTACAGATGACGTTTATCAATGAGCAGTCACGCTATGAGCAACGCTGGATGGTCGAACTGCTTTTGCAATACAACCCTGAATTTTCGCATGAACAGACTTATTTGGACATGCCGGTTATAACTTTGAAAAACCCATAGGAAATATTATGTTACCTTCAATTCCTGCAAGTAATATTGTTACCGTCAATCCGGCGGTAATCGGTACAGGCGGTGATGCGCTGGACTTAAATACCGTTGTACTGTCAGACAGCAGCATTTACCCGATAAATCAGTATGCCAGTGCCGCCGATGTAGGCACTGTATACGGTTATAACAGTGAACAGTATAAGTTTGCTCAGTGTTATTTTGATGGTTATGTCGGTTCAACTATCAAGCCCGCAACCCTGTTTATCGCCCGATACAATCAGACTGATATTAGTGCACGGCTGATTGGTGCTAGTGTTAAATCATTGCAGTTGAATGAACTGCAAGCCATCAAAGGAGAAATAACCCTAACCATAGACGGCACGGTAACCACTGCAACAATCGATTTAAGCAAAGCCAAAAGCTTTAGTGATGCTGCGGTAAAAATCAAAGAGGCTTTAACTAACGATGTTGTCTTTGATACGCAGTTACAGGCATTTATTATCAGCTCGCCATCTGCCGGTGCAGGTTCGGCTATTTCCTTTGCCAGCGGAACAGCGGCAGAAGCCCTCTGTTTAACTGAAAATACCGGGGCGATTGCTGATAATGCCACTAAGGCAGACAGTCCGGATTCTGTAATGGAGCGTGTATCAGGCTATACCCTGAATTATGCTGTTATTACTACCATTGGCGATGCATTTACTCAGGATGTTCTGAAAGCACTGGCTAAGTGGAACAGTAAACAGAACAGCCGGTACTGGTTTGTTTATTATGCGCAGGAGCCAACCGCCCTGATTGCCAACAATACCAACTGCTTTGCCTCATGGCTGAAAGAAAATGCCATATCCGGAACGACAGCGATTTACGGCACACTCGAACAGGCAGGGCTGGCTTGCGGTTATGCCGCCTCCATCAACTTTAGTGAAAGAAACGGTCGCTCGACTATGGAATTCAAGCGGCAAAGCGGTATTGCCGCCTCTGTCACTTCGCTTAAAGATGCCACTGCGCTGGAAAGCAACGGCTACGCCTATTATGGCGCGTGGGCAACAGCTAATGAGCGGTTTATCTTTTTCAGAAATACCAGAGTAAGCGGCGATTTTGCCTGGGTGGATACTTACCTGAATCAGGTGTATTTCAACGCTCAGCTGCAACTGGCATTTATGAATATGCTTATCAGCTATAAAGCTATCCCGTATAACGAGGAAGGCATTGCTATTCATCGCGCAGCCGCACAAGACCCGATTAATGAAATGCTGAATTTTGGCGGCATTCAGCGCGGGGTAAACCTTTCCGAAGCGCAGAAATCGCAGATTAATTATGAGGCCGGTTTTGATGCAGCGCGACAGATTGAAACAGCCGGTTACTGCCTGCTGATAAATAAAGCTTCAGCACAGGTACGCGGACAGCGCGAATCACTGCCGTTAAAGCTCTGGTATGCAGACGGCGGCAGTGTTCATACTGTGAATCTGGCTTCTATCGCTGTGCAATAACACTGAATTCAAATAAGGGAACAACCCTGAAACCACCCTGAAAACCCGTACAAAATGTACGGGTTTTTATTTATTCATTCGGAGTTAAACATGGAATATTTAAACGTTAATTTTTTAGGTTCAGAAATAATGGTTATTAACCACGATGGTGAGCCATATGTGGCTATGCGTACGGTTGTTGATGGCATGGGACTGGATTGGAAGAGTCAATTTGTAAAAATAAAACAAAGATTTAAATCAACCGTGGTGGAGATCACCACGGTTGCCAATGATAACAGAAATCGTTCAATGCTTTGCCTTCCATTGAGAAAACTTTTTGGCTGGCTGATGACCATTAACCCAAACAAAGTAGCCTCACATAAAAGGCAAACCATTATCCGCTATCAGAATGAATGTGACGATGCATTATGGCAGTACTGGACTAACGGCATAGCCAATCGTGAAAAAATTTTGCAGGAAATGGAACTGCTAAAAAAGCAGCAGGCTGAATCTGAGGCGCGCGGCAGTGCAGCAGGTAAAGCCTTAAATCAGCGCAAATTAGAAAAACGGCAGCTTGAAATGCAACTGGATGCAATTAATCAGCTCGACCTTTTTAAACAGATTGATTAAGTAAAAGGATTAAATCATGCCAATGGGACATAACCCGCTAACGATTACATCAGCCAATTCCGTACTTATGTTGCGCTGCACAGGTGTATACGACAACTATATTACGATGCAAGGCTTTCAGGCAGATAACGCATGGGGCTTTGGTGATGCCAATATCTCAGAAACCCGCATGGGCGTAGATGGTAAACAGTCAATGGGCTATACGCCGCACGAAGTGGAATGGACACTGCATCTAGAAGCAAACAGCCCGTCAATCGAGCATATGGAGAATATCCGCAAAGACTTCAATGCCAACATGGAAACACGCCCGATTGATATTGTGGTTGAAATTCCGTCTGTAAAAAAACGCTACAGTGCCACTGGTGCACTGGTTAAATTAACCGGCGGGGCTTCCGGTCAGAAATTACTGGCAGGTAGCCAGTACACATTCAGATTAGTTCTGAATGGCGCAGAGGAGATTAACTGATGGCACGTAAAACAAGAACAATCAACATAGATACCGGTCGCGATAAAGGTAAAACCTTTCTGATCACCGAAATGCCGATTATACAGGCGGATAAATGGGCACAACGCGCCCTGTTTGCCCTTGCCGGAAGCGGCATTGATACAGCGGGTATCAATCCAAACGGCGGCATGCTGGAAATGGCAAAACTCGCCATTGGTGTTATCAGCAAGATAGACCCGCAGATAGGCGGTGAATTGCTGGATGAACTGCTTACCTGCGTGCAGATAGTGCCCTCTGGCGGACTGGCGCGCAGTCTGGATATAGAAAGTGATATTGAGGATTTAAAAACACTGTTTGAATTACGCAAAGAGGCTTTACTGGTGCATATCGATTTTTTAACGAACGGCAATCCCCTAGATATGAACTAACGGCGGGATTGCCTTTCCGTGAAGGCGTGCTTGCACAAACAGTGAATGTCTCTTCTTTAGCCAGTCAGGTTATTACAGCCGGACTGGCTTCTTACGTTGAGCTGGATAGTGTGCTGGGGCTTGAGGATGTACTGAATATTCTTGAGGTTTATCAGGTTTCTGAACATAACAAAATGTTGGTGAATAAGTATGACAACGAATATAGTTGAACAAATGCTTGTCGAGCTAATGCTTGATACATCTAAATTTGCTGCGCAGGCAGATAAAGCGGAAAAGAAAAATCAGGCACTAGAAAAGTCTCTGGATAAAACCGAAAAAGCCTCAAAGCAGGCTGGAAAGGCTAACGAGGAACTAGCGAAGAAATATCATTCCTCTATCGAACAGACAGCAAAATTCGGTCAGGCCATTGCAAAAGTAACTAAGGAGCTAACCGGATTTTTTGCTGTAATCATCGGCTCAACAGGGCTGTTTAAACTGGCTAATGATGCTGCGCATGCCAATATGGAAGTGTCAAAGCTTTCCGGTCAGCTAGGTATGGCTACTGCGAGTATTACAGACTGGCAGAATGCGGCAGGTGCTTTCGGTGGCAGTGCGCAGGGTATGACAGCCTCTTTAACCGGTATTAAACAGGCTATGAACGGGCTGGTTATGTTTGGTGACGCTAGCATGCTGCCATACTTTAATGCCTTGGGTGTCAGTGTCGTTGATGATGCCGGTAAGGTTCGCAAACTGGATGATGTAATGCTTGATCTGGCTGATTCATTCCAGAAAATGCCAAAGGAACAGGCTTATACAATCGGTAAAAAAATGGGCTTTGATGACGGCACAATCAACGCCTTAATTTCTGGTCGCAAAGAGTTACAGGAAATTCTGAATATTCAGAAAAGAATGTATCACTCAGACGGGGAAGCCATTGCCCGTAGTCGCGAATTAACCAAACAGCAGGCGATATTGAGCGCACACTGGCAAAGCATGAAGCAGTTGGTGGGTGATGCATTAACGCCGATACTGCTTACTCTGATTAAGGTAGTAAACAGCTTCTTTGAGTTTCTACAACGGCATGAAAAAGTTATTAAGGCAGTATTCCAGACCGCAGCGATCGTAATTGGTATGCTGCTGATTCCTACCTTACTTAGTGCCGGACGTGCACTGCTGGCGTTTATTGCTCCGTTTACGCCGTTAATCCGCCTTATGGGTGCCCTTGGAATCGCAATTAATCCGGTTATTGCTGCGGTAACTGCTCTGGCAGGGGCTTTTGTACTTCTGTACGACGATTACGACACTTGGGCTAAGGGCGGTAAATCTCTGTTTGACTGGAGTTCATTCAGTGCCGGTATTAAAGACAGCAAAATGTCCGTTGATACTCTGTGTACTGCATTTGGCAATCTGGTTGATGCCGTAAAAAATAACACCATTCCTACCCTGAAAGGTTATGCTGAAATTCTGGGTAAACTGGTGCGCGGCGATTTTACCGGTGCGGCTAAGCAAGCCAAACAGATGATTGACAATTATTCTGATATTGCAACAGGCATAATTGCTGATGCAATGGGTGAAAAGAAAGAAGATGTAGCGGGCTTCATCGGTGAAAGTATGTACCGGCTGTTTCATGGCGGTAAGGATTACTTTGAGCAGAACGGGATTCAGAAACCTGTAGAGGCTAATGCGCCTGCCAAAGCAAAAAAGACAGCAGAAACAGCGCAGGCAGCAGCGGATTACGCCACCAGCCATGCTTTAAAGGCTAGCGCGGAAAAGTGTGCTGAATATGTTAATAATGCATTAAGAGCGCAAGGTATTAAAATCTGGGGACATGGACGAGATGTAGCAGGCAATTTACTTAAAACAGGGAAATTTCAAAGTATTGCCTACAATGAAAATTACACTCCTCAGAAAGGGGATGTTATGTCTATGCCGTCCTCAAGTAAATCGAAACATAACTATGGTCATGCTGCTATCTTTAACGGTAAATATTGGGTTTCAGATTTTATTCAGACTAATAAAAGAGGGAATACTGCCGCTCCTTCAGATGCTTATTTTAACGATATCAGGTCGGGAAAGATTACGCCGGTTATTGCACGTATGAAATCATCAGAAACGCCAAACCAGAAGAAAACGGCAACCAGTGTATCTGTAAAAGGAAATATGAATTATGCTCAGCAAATTTATGCATCTCTTCGTGAACATGGTTTATCCGCACAGCAAGCGAGAATAATGACTGCTGAGATTGGTCGGGAAAATTCATTTAATCCGGATTTTCTTTTTGGTTCGCATACAGACCCGAAAAATGGCGCAACAAATGTTGGACTGATTTCTTGGCAGGGAATTCGGGCTAAAAAGCTAATTGCGGAATTAACAGCAAAGGGTTTATATAAAAACGGAAAAATAACCAGATCAAAAGCTTCGCTTGATGAAATGGTTAAGTATATGCTGTCTGAAATATCCAACAATCCCGCGTACTCCAAGACCAAAAAAGAATTTTTGGATAATCCGAATGTCGCATACGATAAAGGACACAAAATATTAGGTGATAATTATATTATCTGGCGGCAGGATGACCCAAAATACAAGAGCGGGCATGACAGACGGGATGCTTTTTTTAAACAGACCGCTAATATGGAAATGGCGTATAACGCAAATCGAATATCAAAAGGAGTAAGCCAAAGCAATCAGTTAGCTGGAGGTAATACAACAACACATACAGACAATAGGAAATATGTTAATGTTAATATACCAAATATGAATGTTAAAACTTCATCAAATACTGTTAGTGGAAATACCGTGGCAGCGATGAAAGAAACACATAACTATTTATTTAACCAGCTAGGGGTATCGATGACATGAAGAAATTTGTTTTATCTGGTATAGCATGTTTAATTACTGCAACGCCTTTAGCAGCAAAGGAGTTTGATTGGGAACAAATTGCCCATACTCCTGATGGCTTGATTTTGTATGCAGATAATAATTTTTATGACGGGCAAGATTTTGCATGGATTATAGTAAAGGAGCCTAAACCTTTTAAAACACCAGAAGGAAATTCTGCTGATTCTACAATGCTGAAAATTCACATAAATTGTGAAAAAAATTTAATGAAGATGGCTGATACTGCTTATTTAAAAAATAACAAAGTTATCGAAACAGATAATGAGGCAAAAGAAAACACGTATAAGAAAATTAAGGCAGATACAATGTTTTCACTAGTTGCTAATTGGTTTTGTTCATCTTGATTTTTTTGTAGTAACTTAGGTAAAAACTTTGATACTGCATAAGGATTTTTTATGTCTAAACCATCATTAACAAATGAACTTACACGCTTATATGAATTACTGGAAAAAGGGGCAATAACTCAGGAAGAGTATGAAGAACACAAAGCTTTATTACTAAACCAAGCCCGTAATACATCTTCCCATAATGGGTATGGTGATCCAGTTCAAACAAAGCCAACTGAGGCAAAGCCGCAGATTATCATTAATCAAAGTGCATCTGCGGCTGCATCATCTAGCGCGACTGCTGTAGCTAAAAATGGTGGCTGTTTAAAAAGTATCTTGGCAACGATTGGTTTCTTGGTTGTAATTAGCGTAATTCTGAAAGCATGCTATGGCGAAGAAAAGACAGCAGCAAGTACGCCCGCAATAGAGCCGGCAGCTCAAACTGTTACCAATACAGATAGCCAAGAGGATACTCAGGAAAATATACAAGCATCATTACAAAGTGCAAAACAGGAGAATGCAGCAGCAAATGACGAGATAAATACCTTATGGACAAATATGGACGTTGATGTGCGCAACCATTTAAAGCCTCAACAGCTTGCATGGAATCAACAAAAGAAAAAGCAGTGCCAGTCAAACCAATACCCTACGCCAGAGCAGAATCAAATTGAGTATTTAAACTGTGAGACTGAATTGACGCGTAGCCGTATTTCAGAACTTCAAGCACAGCAGGATCAAGTTTATGTCAACGTAAAAGAAGCAAAGCTACAGAAATTAAAGCAAGAAGCAGATGATTCATTAAAAACACTACAAACAACATGGGACGCTATACCAGAATCAATTAGAGATCAGTTAAGCTCAAATTTTAAAAGTTGGACTAAGAGTGCGGATAATGAGTGCGATTCGGAAAAGCCGGCTGATACGGAGGTGCAGACAGAAATTAACCGGTTCAACTGTAGAATAAAGCTGATAAAAGCCAAAACCAAAGAGCTTGAGGGATATAAACTTTAATCTTGATTCTGTTACGCAATCAACCACTCTTCGGAGTGGTTTATCTGGGTTTTAGTAGATTAGGCGTATAAGTATACACAATTTGATTATGTAACATAATTAAGACAATTATTTTTATTAATAAGGTTTACTAAAATTGTTTATTTTAGAAATATGATAAAAATTGTAAAATAAATATAATTATTTACTAATTTATATAAAGGGTACAAAATTGACTAACGTTGTATCAGGGAATAATACTGTAGATATCGATAAAATCTTAAGTGAAATATTAGTTGATGAAAATCTTAATAAAGATGATGAATTTTTATACAAATGTGTATTTGATAAAATTAATGCGAAGCTTATAATAAAAATTAAAGGAGACAATTATAATTGCAGTTTTCCTGCTAGTTTTGCACAAAGTTTAGTAGAAGTTCAGGATAATTTTTATCGCGCTGTATCCATAGCTTTGTTTGGAGAAGAAAACCTAAAAAGATTAAATAGCTCATATAGAGATAAATATCAATTAACATTTACAATTAAAAATGGAAGCACAGAAGTTGAGTCGGATTATCAGCAATCCTTGATAAATTTGGTTACTACGGCAATGAGTGATATGTCATCTGTTGAAAAAATAATTTTACTGGTTACATTAGCTCTTATTGTGGGTGGCGTTTATTTGGGTCGAAAGTACATGGAAACTAAATTAGAGAATAACAAAGAGACTGAGCAAACTAAACGCTTCTATCGAGCAATAGATAAATTAACAGAAAATAATGAAAAAAATGTTGCTGCAATTCTTAAAGGTATAAAAGATGCAGATAAAGCAACTATAAATGAAGTAGAATATAGTAAAGCAGATATACAGGACGCAAGTAGGCGTGCCAACAGAATATCACATACTAGTGAGATCATGGTAGATTACTTTAGAATATTTGCTGTAGAAACTAAACACCAAACAATTAGTAAATTTACACTAAGTAACCCCAATACAGGTGAATTTACAGCTTTGTTTGATGAGGATGAGTTCTGCCAAGATGATATTGATAAAATATGGGATGCAATCAGAAATAAACGTCAAATTAATCTAGCCCTCAATCTTGATAAACAAGAAAATAAAATAAAACAATCAACTATATTATCTATCCAAGATGAATCTTAATTGATTAATTTAGTATTCTTTAGTATAGCAACAACTTTTCTATGAGTTTTTAGTGAATATTTGAATGTATTACACAATAAAACCACTTCAAAGAGTGGTTTTATTTATAGCAAAATATCTGGTTTTAGGAGGTTAAGCGTATGAGTATGCACAATCCTTGCCATGCAGGTGAAGTATTAAAAGAATATTTAGGTGATACCAGCATTAGTACAGCCGCTAAACATTTAGGAGTGACGCGGGCGGCTCTTTCTAGAATCATTAACGGGAAAACCGGAATAAGTGCGGATATGGCAGTAAGGTTATCCATCTTATTGAATACCAGCCCGCAATTCTGGCTCAATATGCAGGTAAATTATGATTTATGGAAAGCCAGCCAGAAATCACATGCCGATGTAGTTCCACTAAATACAGCATTATCCATCTAACAAATTCAAGCCGGCTCAGTTCCGGCTTTTTATTTATAAAAAATTAACTTACTGATACAATAGTATAAATTAAATTAACAATAAAGTTTATTGCTTGAAAGGAGTTTTATTGTGATTACATATAAAGATTTATGCAATGCTTGGAAAAAAGATATCGATACTAAAAGCAAAATAAGAACTCAACTAATTGAAGCCGCTCTTAAATTTGCAGTTGAACTTGCTAAAAATTTAGGATTACAGGATAAAAGATATAATCTTAATGGACAAGAAAAAAAATATGTTAGACTTGATCCATATAAAAATGGGGAAAAGTCTGAAGATAATTTTTTAGATATACCCATGTTTAAAAATGAAGATATTTTTTATATAGATTATGCGCTGAGTTTAGTTTTAGAAAGGGATGAGAAATCTTCTCAGAGAACAAATTTTTATATACCTTTTAAAAATTATATTGAAAATGAAAACTTAATCATTCAGGTAAATGATGGCAGACCGCAATCTGATAAAACAAGATTTGAGATTCCAGTAACATCGTCAGAATATAGTGATATTGAAGCTGCCTTTCAAGCGCCTGTAGAAGAATACAAACGAATGATAATGGAAAAATATAAAGCTTTATAAGCTTCTATTTTGATTGTATAAAAATTCAAGCCAGCCATGCGCTGGCTTTTCTATTGCAGCCTTCGGGCTGCTTTTTTATTGGAGTAAACTATGCTGCCAATTGACGGTATTCCTAACATACCAAACTTTAAAGGCTTGAATGTTGCCGGTACTAATGCCCTGATCAGTCTGGGCGGTGCAGCATTGATAAATGCCGTATTCGGAAATTACTGGGGTGTATTTAACGAGTATGGAATACCCATTCTGCTGGCTGATAACGTTACCTCTCTTAAGTACAGTAATTCCGCCAAAATAGCACAGGCACCGGTTGAAAAAGGCTCATTCGCCTGTTACAACAAAGTCGCCAATCCGTATAAAGCCACTGTACAGCTTACTAAAGGCTCAGGAGGCACTTTAATGCGCGGCGTGTTTCTCGGACAGGTTGAAACACTGGCTGCCAGTACACTGCTGTTTTACATTATTACGCCTGAATATGTTTATACCAACGCCTGTATTGTTGGTTACGACACCGCGCGTGAAGCGTCAGACGGTGCACAACTGATTAAAGTAAATCTCCATCTAGAAGAAGTGCGTGAAGTGGTAGTGAAATACGATACCGAAGAGGTAAAAAATCCTGATGATGCAAAAGAAAGCGACGGCGGAGAAAAACAGCCAGAAAAGCCAACAGACTCCGTGCTTAGAAAAGTTGTTGATTTTGGTAAGGACTTCATAAAAGGATTATTTAAATGATTTTTGTTATTCCTCTTGATGCTAATCCTAATCAGAATATATCTTTTGTGATTAACGGCAGTCGCTGGCATATCCGGTTATTTACGCGGCTCGGGCAGCTTTTTGCCAGCGTAGAAAACGACAAAGACGGCGTACAGGTGCAAAACCGCGTCTGTCTCAACAAAACACCGATAACGAAAAATCTTGTATTCATAGATACACATGGCGACGATAACCCAATTTACACCGGCCTGAATGGCCGGTTTGTTTTGGTATATACCGATGAAACGTAAACAGATAAAAGTAACCGTTACCCTGCGGGACAAGGACAAACAGGGTGAGCAGATTGTTTTTACCGGCAACTATAACCAGATCAGCGCAACCGGCTTTCGTGTGATGTGTAACATCATGTTCGGTTACGGCTCAGTAATGCCGGTAGCACAAATACGAATCTACGGGCTGGCACTGGAGAAAATGGCCAAACTGTTCCATGTGCACTGGAATACGCTTGATGCACTGATGAACAGAGTAAAAGTTGAAGTTGGAGAAGAGGGTGATCAGCTGATTACTGAATTTGAGGGCAATATTACTTTTGCGACAATGGATTTTTCCGTGGCTCCCGATGTCTGTCTGGTTATTGAATCTCAGGCGGCCATGCTGGAGTACAAAAAACCGCAGCCGCCGTATGAAAAAGAAGGTGAGGTGGATATTGCCGATGCAATCAAAGATATCTGTGACAGTATGGGTTATCAGCTTGAGAATAACGGCGTATCTGCAATCACCAAAAACCTGACCTTAAACGGCTCTAATCTGGATAAGCTTAAAACGCTTGAACATGATTTTGAGTTTGATATGTACATTGAGAATAACCTGATTGCGGTTACACCGAAAGGCGGCTCACGCAACATCAAAATTCCGGTCATTACGCCCGCCTCAGGATTGATCAGCTATCCGGTACCCGATATACGCGGCGTAACTTTTAAATGCCTGTACGACCCGTTATTGCGTTTCGGCGGTATCTGCAAGATACAGGATAGCCAGGTTGAAGTATGTAACAGCGAATGGCGCATATACGGCATGCATAAAAGCCTTGAATCCAATCAGCCGGACGGGAACTGGTTTTGTGATATAGCCGCAACATGGAGAGACAGCAAAGATGCAGCAATCAGCAGAATATGAAAATCTGGACAACCTGAATATCAATCATTCACTAGGCGGAGCAGCAGAATTTAACGCGGTTATTTCCAACCTGATATCGCGGGTTCAGACCGTAACCCTTGTCAAAGTGCTGGCGGTTTCAGGTACCGGTGTCAGTCCGGTGGGTGAAGTAAACGTACAGCCGCTGGTGCAGATGCTTGACGGTGCAGGTAATGTCTACTCACCAGGCAGAATATTCAGCGTTCCGTATTTCCGCTTACAGGGCGGCAGCAATGCGGTTATCTGCGATCCGGTCGCAGGCGATATCGGCTTATGTGCTTTTGCCTCACGCGACATATCCGCAGTTAAGCGCAATAAAGCCGAATCCGCACCCGGCAGCCGCCGCCAGCATGACTGGAATGACGGGCTGTATATCGGCGGATTTTTAAACGGTACACCGCAGCAGTACATTAGTTTTTCAGACAGCGGCATAGTGATTCACTCACCGACCAGTATCACGCTGGAGGCACCATCAATCAACATGCAAGCTTCAGCGGTAACTACTACGACAGGCAGCTATGCGGTCAATGCTTTACAGACCGCACAGTTTACCGGTGGCGGCGGTATCAGTGCCGATGGAGATATTAAAGCCGGTTCAGTCAGTCTGCAAAATCACACTCACAAAGGTGTAACTACTGGCAACGGCAATACAGGGAAGCCCAATTCATGAAAACATTATTTTTAATGCCTGATACATGGGATCTGGTGCTTGATGCTGATGGCAATATCGCTGTCGCTGAAAGCACCTATCAGCAAGCACAGGATATTGCCAGTGCCTGCCGTACCATGAAAGAAGATATGTATTTTAACCAGCAGGAGGGAATACCGTATTTAACGCGCATTCTTGGCAACGGTCGCTATCCGCTGGCTTTATACCGCAAACATCTTCACGATGCCGCGCTCAGCGTCCCCGGAGTTGTCACCGCTCAGGCAGAGTTAATGCTTGACGGTGAGCGGATTATCCGCGGACAAATTAAATTTACTAACAGCAATCATAAAACGGGAGTAATTGGTTTATGAGCATTCCGCAATTACAGATTACTGATAAGGGGATTATTGCACCGTCTACAGATGAGGTAATTAGTGGCTTATGGGAGCTGTTCAGAAATGCTTTCGGGCAGGACTTGAATACTGCCATGAACACACCGCAAGGGCAGTTAGTAACTTCTCTGGCAGCCATTATCACCGATGAGCGCAATCAGATGATAACCCTGCTGAATCAGTTCGACCCGCGTTATGCGCAGGGTATCTGGCAGGACGGGCTGGGCTATATCTATTTTATGACCCGCAAACAGGCTACGCATTCCAGTGTAATGCTGGTACTGAACGGGCTGGCCGGGGTAACTATTCCTGCCGGTACGGTATTTAACGACGATAACGGTAATAAATGGCAGTTAACTAATGAAGCAACCATTGCCGGAGACGGTAAAGTGAGCGTGCATGCACAATGCGTATCTGCCGGCAATATCAGTGCTGCACCCGATACGATTACCGGTATTCCTAAAGCAATTACTGGCTTGGATCGGGTAACTAACCCATATGCTGCCATTGCTGGTGTTGAAGAAGAAAGCCGTCTAGATTTTGAAAAACGCCGACGGGCATCGGTAGCGATTAACAGCAAAAATACCAATGCCTCAACTTATGGCGCAGTGGCTGATTTAGCCGATGTTAAAGATGTGTTTGTTATCGATAACCCGACAGATGAGACTATACAGGTTGGTGCCACTAATTATCCGGTTATCCGAAACAGTATTCTGGTTTCCGTAGTGGGCGGAGATGATGAAACCATTGCCCGTACCATTTTGAACAAAGCCGGTTCGGGCTGTTCTTTTAATGGCAATACAGAATGCGTGATAGCGGATACAGAAAATTTCCCCGTCAGACCGCCGACATACACCGTGAAATTTTTACGACCGGCTTTTGTGCCGGTTTTTTTTCAGGTTATGGTTGATGATCCTGATTTGCTGTCATATCAGGATAGCGAGGCTGTAAAAGCAGCCATTATTACCGGTTTTACAACCGGAGCCGCAAAGGCGGCAATCGGACAGCCGGTTATTGCTTCTAAATTTATCTGTCCGGTTGCTGCAGCTATTCCTCATTTAAGTATTGTATCGCTGCGGGTGAGTAAGAACGGTAAAAAATGGGCAGACATGCTTGAAATCGGCGTGGATGAATACCCGACAGCCTCAATTTATCAGATTAAAATATCATGAAAAATATTCAAGACACTTTAATGTCACAGTATGCGAACAGTCCGGTTATCTGCAGTCTGATTGAAAGCATGAATGAATGCATAGACCCTGCCAGATCAATTGATGATTTTTACCGGCTGGCTTTCAATGTGAAAACTGCACAGAGTTTCGGGCTGGATATCTGGGGGCGGATTGTGGGCGTGAATCGCAATATCAGTATTCCGCCTGATGATATCGATACTTTCGGCTTTAAAACCACTCCTCAAGCTTTTACGCCGTTTAATAACCGGCCGTTTAGTGCGTCTGGGGCTCGATTTACTGCTTATAAATTATCGGATAAACATTTCCGCTTGCTTATTATGATTAAGGCAGCGGCCAATATTCTTCATGCAACGGCACCGAATATTAATAAATACCTGCGCATGATATTTCCTGAGAAGCGCGTGTATTTTTTAATTACCGGCCACATGAAAGGGCGGTATTTTTTTGAATTCATACCCAATAAATTTGAAAGGCATATTATCTATAACCTGCAATTATTACCGCGCCCGTCCGGCGTTTTAATTGATTATCGTGAATCCCCGCCTGCGGGGATTTTTGGTTTTTCCGGAACAGGTTTTCAACCATTTAACCAGGGAAGTTTCGCATGAGTAAAAATCCAGTATTAATCCCGCAGGCATTTGCGGCTAACGGCAGTAAAAACAATATTCAGAACACCCGGCAGCCCGGACAAGATCCGGAGGATGCAACATGGAGCGACGGTTTTCCGAACGTAACCATGCAGCCGGTAGAATCGGGCGGCCTGCCTCCAAAGGGTATGGACTTTAACGGCATTCTTAACGCCTTATCCGCCACTATTGTACATATGCAGAAAGGTAATCTGTTCTATTTTGATAAAGCCTATTGCGATGCTTTTGGCGGATATCAGAAAGGTGCGATATTGCTGGCTGATGATGGTACGAAGGTATTTATCTCAGTTGCAGATAAGAACACTAACAACCCTAATCAGAATCCCCAATACTGGGAGGTTATTGCCGGCATAGGAATTAACGCTGCTTCAGCTTCAAAATTATTTGAGGGACGCAATATCGGCGGGGTTTTCTTTGACGGTACACAGGATATTGATCTGCCCGGCGTGAATACCAAAGGTAACCAAGATACAACCGGCAATGCTTCCACTGCTACATATGCAGGCCAGATTGCGGCACGTAAAATCGGTGGCGTTACCTTCAATGCCAAAACAGATATAGATTTGCCCGGTGTAAATAAACCCGGCAATCAGGATACAACCGGTAATGCTGCGACCGCATCTAAATTATTCAGCCCGTGCAATATCGGTAGCGTACCGTTTAACGGCAGTCAAGATATCCATCTGCCAGTTTCTGGCGGATATATTCCTACAGAAAAGTATGAAGCTGGGGATTTAGTCAAAGTTGATGGTGAATGGTACGAATGTTATCACCCTGATGGATGTAAAGGTAAAGACCCGAGGAACCCTGTATACCGGCCCAGCGGCTGGCAGAATACAGATCAGACCAAGCCATATTATTGGTTAAAAATTGGTCGCTGGCTGTCTTTCCCTGAAACTGGCAGTGCAATTTATTTGCCTACAACTAACATTCGTGAGGGACTGATTAAATACCGGAATGACGGCAATCTGCACAAAGACAAGTTTTGGCGGCTGGCTTTGCTATATCCGGATTTAATAACCAATAATGTTATTAACATTGCCGATCTTAGAGGTGTTTTTTTACGAGGTTTAGACGACAGCCGAGGTATAGACAGACTAAGAAATATTAATAGTTTTCAAAATCATAGTATTCAAGGCCATAGCCATTATTTGCCAACCTCAACAAGTGCAAATGGAAATGAATGGGCTATTCCGGATGATGTTTGGACGTGGGGTAAGTCAAATAAAATTCCATCAAGTACGACTGATAAGCCAGCTAAAACTTTAAAAGATGGCAGTTACGGGGACGAGGGCAACTGGGCGGACGAAACGCGACCGGTAAACATTGCCATGCTGATTGCAACCAGAATTTAGAAAGATATGTGATGCAGATATATTCATACAATAACGAGACGAAAGAGCTGATACCTGAAACCTTACGAGAAGCAGATCATCTGGATGCCTGCACACCAAGTATTCCGTTAAATTCAGTTATAGCAAATAGTAAATTGCCGGTTTTATTAGAAAATCAGACATTTATCGTAACCGGAAAGCGAAACGCGGACGGATATTTTACGGTGACCGGAAATGTATCGACAATCGACGATTTTCGCGGACAGAAGGTTTATCTCAAAACAACCGGAGAAGAAATCGTGTATAGAGAGTTAGGAGCCTTTCCTGATACTGTTACCTCAATTGTGCCACCTCCATATAGCCAATGGTCAGAATCTGAAAACAAATGGGTTGAAAAAACCAATGCCGAGGAATTGCGTTTAAAAGACCGGCGTAAAAACGCCGGCAGTCTGAATCGTAACCAGATACTAACTCAGATTGAGCTGGAGCATGGGGAAAATAAAGAAAAACTGGTGGAAATTGCAGAGCGGGAATTGACCGGTATTCATCTGATTAAAGTGCGCAATGCCATCATGGAAGCACAGACATTCACACTGGAAAATGATGATATCTGGCAGTTTTTTACTGATACCTTGGATATTGATCAGGACAGGCTGTTCCGGCTATGGGAAGAAGCTAAAAGCAACTATTAACTGATAACCGCTGAAAAGCGGTTTTTTACGGAGTAAAGATGTCATGACAAAAGCGATTAAATGGTTTTACTGGTTACTGGACTTCCGGTTTTTACCGGACAGACTGCAAAACTGGCTGTTCGGTACCGGTACGCGAATAATCGAAGTACTGAACGGATTCGCTATGCTGGGTTTTGCACTGGTGTTCGGCCTGCATGGCGATGAGATAATTAAGGAGGATCTGTACGGCAAATTCCCGCATTTATACCCTAAGGTGTTTGTGACCATTTTAATTGTGGTTGCTATCGGGCAGTTATTTACTGCTTTTTGTCATTCCAGCCGCAGCAATATTCTGTCCGGGTGCTGCCTGCTGTGGTCGGCACTGATCTGGTTTGTGATATCCGGAACGTTTATCGCCGCCTATCCGCCACTGTCCACAGGCATGACCACCTATCCGCTGATTGCTATCATATGCGCATTAGCCGGCAGGAATCTGATTAAAAACACTCAGCAGGCAGAAGATAAAAAAGGCGGGAAATAATGAATGAAGTTTTTACACTGTCCAACTGTTTCGCCCTTGCCGGCGGCTTTCTCGGCTCGCTGGTAGTATCTGATTATCGACGCTATGGGGTCATGCTCACTGTGACATTCATCATTATAGGGATGGTTTTTTCAGCCGCAGTAACAGAGTATTTCTTTACACAGGATCACCCGTGGCTATTTGCCGGTGCCGGTGTATTTGCCGGAATGGCTTCTAAATCTCTGTTAGACGCATTCAAAGCAACTGCGCCTAAGCTGGCTAAAAAACTGATTAATGCTGTGTGTAACAGGGCGGAAAAGATAATCGGTGATACAGATGATAAGCAGAAATAAGGTGCCGGCTGGTGGCTAACTTGATTCTGTTACGCAATCAACTGCTATGATACATAGGTTTGGGCACCACCCTAAATTTATAATTATCAAATAGTTAGGGGTAAATATGAGTGATTTGGGCACCACCCTGTTTTAGTATCAGATGTTATAGTGATTTGATTGTGTAACAGATTCAAGCCGGCTAAATGCTGGCTTTTCTATTGTAGTCTCAGGGCAGCTTTTTTACAGGACGTTTAATTATGGCTTATTTAACTATTACAAAGGAATTAATGATTTAACTTCCCAAATAACTTATACAAGGGAATACAACAAGCATCTTTAGTGTCGCCATTGGCAGGGGTCATCAAAATGATGATACCCGCCTTTGATTGCTTGTTAGCTTTCTCTGTTGCGGCTGCAAAGCTAGACCCATACCATAGATGATATGAAAAAATCATCTTTATAAAAATTAACTACTAGTTGTATATTTAAAATATAAATATAATATATTTACAACTAAGGGGATAGAATGATTAATGGCTTTGAATGGAATCAGGAAAAAGCAGCAAGCAATATCAAAAAGCACGGCGTCTCATTTGATGAAGCTGTTACAGTATTTTGGGACGAAAATGCCTTGATAATTAATGATCCAGATCATTCCGAAGATGAAGACCGTTTCATATTGCTAGGGATGAGTGAGAATTTACGCATATTAGTGGTTATTCATTGTGAAAGAGGCAATACAATCCGTTTGATTTCTGCAAGAACGGCCACCAAGCAAGAACGCAAACAATACGAGGCACATTTATGAAAAAAGAGTACGATTTTAGTCAAGCAAAACGCAATCCGTATTCAGGACAGCTAAAGAAAGCAATCACTATTCGGATTGATGAAGATAGTATTACCTATTTCAAAGATATGGCTGATGAAACCGGATTACCGTATCAGGTTTTAATGAATATGTATTTAAAAGATTGTGCCGAAAATAAGCGTAAGCTTGATATTAAATGGACTAAGTGAATTTTTGGGAATTGAATAAGCTGCCAGTAGGCAGCTTTTTTATGGCAAAAAAATACCCTCAACACGGAGGAGTATTTGAGGGCTTTAAATGTATTAAAGGGGAAATAAATTTAATAATACATTAATAAATGTAAATAATCTATACACAGCAGCCGTTCTGGCTGCTTTTTTTTATGCATGAAAGGTTTAGCAATGAATGAATTATCATGGATTAGTGAAGCACGTAAATACATCGGGTTACGTGAGATTAAAGGCGCTAAACATAACCCGACAATCTTAAAATGGCTTGATGATATGGGTAAGTACGGTACGGAAAACAAAGCATGGTGGCGTGATGATGAAACGCCATGGTGTGGCTTATTTGTCGGGCATTGTTTGGGTGAAACTGGTCGGTATGTGGTTAAAAACTGGTTCAGGGCAAGAGAATGGGATAATGCTCAATTAATGACCAAGCTGGATAAACCCGCATATGGCTGTATTGTTACCTTTACCCGGCAGGGTGGCGGTCATGTTGGTTTTGTTGTAGGCGTAGATGCAAAAAACAATCTGATGGTACTGGGCGGTAATCAGGGGGACGAGGTTAAGATTGCCGCTTTTTCACGAAGTAGGGTAACAGGTTATTACTGGCCTAGCATATGGTCAGGTAAAGCAGTTAAATCATCTCCTTTACCTGGTCGATATGTGCTCCCTGTTCTAACTTCTTCTGGGAAACTCAGTACTAATGAGGCGTAGTTATTAAAAAGTAAAGCCAGCGTTTTGGCTGGCTTTACTTTGATACAGTGAAAAAATAATTTCAGGATGAACTCAGTGAAGCTGCAACTTCACTGAGTTCGAGAGGTAGACGGAATTATTCTCCATCTTCTGTAAAGGCAAGATCAAAATAATTTTGCACTCTTACTAACATACAATGCATTAGTAAGTGTACATTAATTTATATACTTCGTCTATTTTATCTCAATTTTAAAAGTGCTAAAAAAACCAGCTAGATGATGGCTTAAACATGCTGGTGTGAGAGGGGGACTACAATCTATTTAACAACTCTAAGCTGATTTTTTGAGTTTTTTGTTAACTTGAATATTAGATCTGAAATGTCATTTTCATGTATATTTAATTGGTTTGCGATATCTTTTATTGAGATGTTGTCTTCTTCTAATAGGAGAAGTAATTTTTCCCAAACCTTTGATGTTTCTTTCTTCATTGGTCTTGGTTCATTTGTTCGGTATTTCAGTTGAGCGAACTGTGGGCATAATACTCTGTTATATACCCATTCTGTAATCATATTTAAACTATACATCCGAGACGCTAATGCCGTAATAGATACACCAAATATTGCCTTTAGGTTTAAAAGTTGCTCAATACTAATTTGAGTAATTTGATATTGGCGTAAAGCCTGTTCTGGCATCAAAAATGCCGCCGCAAAAGTATTAGCGTCTTTTTCTATTTGCCTGGTATCTTCGCCATCATTGTTATTAGCATTAAAGGAACCATCATGTTTCATACTTGAAGTATCGCGAATTAAATGTCCTAATTCATGAGCCGCATCAAATCTGCTTCGTTCAGCCGATTTTTGATTATTGAGAAATATAAAAGGAGTGCTATTATTCCATACACAAAAAGCATCTATCTCTTTCGCCTTTACAGATATAGAAAAAATTCTTATACCTTTTGATTCCAGTAGTGCAATAAGATTAGGAATAGGTTTATTACCTAAGCTCCATTCTAACCTTAATATCTGTGCGGCTGTTTCAGGGGGAAGAGAGGATAAATCAGGAAGATTTGCTGTTTTTAGTTCAAACTTTTTATTAATCCAATCATCCAAAATAAAAGCAGTTACACCATAGCTTAAAGCCATTTTTTTGTATTTTGCAGGCATTCTGGCATAAGATCTGAAACTGACTGCATGCTCACTAATAACAGGTAAATCATCCCTTTTAAAAAAATCAGGAGAGAATTTTAAGATTCTCCCCAATGTTTTTAGATCAGGTTCACTTCTTCCTTTAAGATAATTAGTTATTGTTCTAGGTGTTACCTCCATCATTTTTGCCAGATCTGCTTTTGATAATCCGCGTAGATCTAAAGCAAATTTAAGTTGATCTGGATTGAACATTTTTCAATTCCTTTCTTATTTCAGATTGTAAACCTTAATTAAAAAGCCAGCTTTCCGGCTGGCTTTATTTATGTTCATCAGAACGTTTATAAGTAATCTTTCCTTTAACTCTACCACCATTAATATTTTCAATGGTGAAAGTGTTAACGTCTCCTCTAATCAATCCGCCATCGTTGATAATTTCATCGGCATCAACATCTCCACGTATCTGACCACCATTGATATTTTTAATTTTAATAGTGTTAACGTTTCCTTTTATTACTCCGCCATTAATATTTTCAATTTTAATAGTTTTAACGTATCCCTGAATCTCTCCACTATCATTAATAATTTCATCAGCATCAACATCGCCAGTGATAGAACCGCCTTTAAAATTAATAACCTTAGCTTTAGTATTCCCGAAAATATGAGCATAATCACTCATGCTAATAGAATTAGCTTTAATTTGTGAGTAAAGATATGCATATTCACCAAGATCAATCTCATCAGCATTTATAAAGTCTTTATTGGTGGAGGCCTCCCCATATTTGTTGACTGTTAATTTCCCATCTACCTTAAGACTTCCTTTGATATAAAAGAACTCTTGAGTAGAAATATCGCCCTTAATATGTACATCATTGGGGTAGAAAAGATTACCTATTAAATTATTAAGCTCTAAAGGTGGATAAGTGATAGGCAAGATATCTACCAACCATTCCCCAAGATCTCTATAATTGAACTTTTCGCATTGCTTTAGTACCTCTAAAGCTTCTCCGCCATTAGGGAAATGCTGTTTAAAAGCTTGAAACCCATCTTTATAAGCCCCCACTTTTTCAATCCATTCTTGAGTAACTATAAATTCTTCTTCTTTAGCTTCCATTTTTATTCCCCAATAAAAAAGCCAGCGTTTTGGCTGGCTTGGGTTAGTTAATCAGGTTTAGTAAATCAAATTGGCATTATCTGCTTTAAGACTACGTACATCTTCAACCGTGGTGGAGAACACCACAGTTGAATTCTGGCAAGTTTTCTATCCTAGCATTGGGGGAAATATCAAAAATCCCAATCTTCAGAATAAATTGTGTTCATAATAAGCCTCTTTAGTTTCAGTGGAGATTACAATAACTTTAACTCAGTTGTGGTGATATTCACCATAACTGGAATTCGTGAATTACATTCAACCGTTGCGATTTCCACAACGGTTGAATTCTACTAGTTTGATTCAGTTGTTATGATGTGCATAACGACTGGATTTTGTGAATTACATTCAGTTATTTTGGATATCAAAATATTTAAATATTATAATTATAATTGCATTTTTCTATTCCGCAAAAAAAATACAGTATTTGATTTTTCAGCATTTATTTTCAAGTAAAAAAGCATGTTTGCGGAATAGAAAATAAGCTAAAACTCCCGTAAAATGGGGGTTTTTATTATGCTCTCAGTACTTATAATAGTTGATTTTAGCCAGAAATGGTTATATCGATTGGTTCCCAATCATCACTATTTTTACAAGATAACCAACTAAGAGATGTGTCGCCGATGTTGTACTCATTTTCTTCAGTTGTAGAAATAACTACTCCATGGCTTTCAGAAAAAAACAAAACAATAAATCCATATTCCGGATCTCTGCGAGCTACCGGATAAGTAATTCTCTCACTTGAAGGTTTGACAATTTCCAACATAATTAGCTCCTTGAAAATATGATTAAGTGGTAGTAATAAAAATTTGCTATTACCAAGTTCTAAAAACTGAAACATACTTATATGTGACAAATATACTGTAGTTTTTAAACTCACTTTAATTCTGTTTTGGCTAAAATCTATTTAGAAAAATAATTAACAAATAAAAAATATACGAAAGTTATTTAAACTAAGTTTATGAAAAAAAGTAATTAGTTCCGTCATAAATTTCTTCCTTTTTAAAGTTTTGTTTAATGTTAAAGCCATTGGTTTCTTAACTTTTTCCATGTGTATATATTACAATTGTAATTAAATATTTGCAATCATTTTTGTGATAATTTAAGTGTAAATATTATAATTATTTGATTATTATATCTATTAAAGATTAATTTTGTGATTGAATGACGTAAAAAAAACCGCTATTGGATGGCGGTATGAATTTAGACTTTTAACCTCCTCGCCAGACCATCTTACCAAGCACTTTGAATTGATCATATGTTTCTTGTGTAACATGCATAGTTTCATAGTCACGATGATAGCTAATAATATCTATACCATTTTCTGTGTTGCGTAATTCTTTTATATATAATCTGTTTTTATAGATTATTGCATATACACCGCCATCTACAATTTCCAGATCATTTATGTTTAACAAAATTGTATCCATGTCATAAAGTAATGGTTCCATAGATTCGCCACGGACATACATTGCTTTAAGAGATGACTCATCAAGCCCCTTTCTCTGTAACCAGCTTTCTCTGAAAAGCAATTTGTCATGAGTATCACGAACTATCCAGGTTGCGTTACCCATACCTGCAGATAAACTAATATCATAATATGGAATCTTCACATATGCCCCAATACTGTTACTAATATTTTTGTCAGAATAACTACCAATTTCAGAGGATAACGGAACAACGCTTAAGTCCTTTACACCGTTTAATAAGTAATTCGGTGTGGTATCAAGAACCTCTGCAAGTTCTATGATTTTTTTTGTGCTTTTATTTCTCCCTGTTTCAATTTGAGCTATTGTACTTTGTGGAACGCCTGCCATTTTTGCTAATTTAGCCTGTGAAAGATTTTTACCCTCACGAAGCTTAGCCAGACGTTCGCCGAATGTGGTCATGGATCACTTTCTGAATAAAAGTCAAAATTTATCACATTTGTGATAATGCTTCAATAGCTTAATTTTATTATTTATTTAATACAAATTTATATAAAGATTTGTTTACAATTAATCAAAAATAACCGGTTGAATTATGTGTTACATTATTATCAAATGTTGGCTTTATTATAATTTTATCACATTTTTTTAAACAATAACAACTATGCTATATGTTACTATTAATATTCAGAGCAATATATTAGTCAGTAGAGTAGTAAGAGTTAATCAGAGCTAGTATGGTCATAGTTACTAATAAAAAGCGCTGCACTAATTTGCTATAAATAATTCGATTCTTAAATGAAAATGGTTCATCTATTTTGTTATAAAAATAATATTTTGATTTTAAAATTTATTATAAGATTTAAATTTATTAACACATAATGAAACGGAATTAATTTTATGCATTACGCTAAATTATATTAAACTAATTTGCAGAAAATATGAATTTATATGAATAAAATTCATTTTAACTAATCTTGATTTTTTCAGAATGGTAGGGGATAATTCCCCTGATTCCAAAACATCTAAGCAAGTAATAAATATTTTTTTATGTTTATTTAATGCTATAAGTATTCAATAACTAGCAATAAACAAGTCAAATTCTTAGACATATATTTTAAATTTTTCTATGACAACCCCGCAAATATAAAAGTTATCAGACATTTTAATAATCGGGTAGCGATTATTAAGTGGTTTCAAATAATGATAGCTACCCTCACAGATATACTGCTTAAACATGGCTTCGTTGTCATTTTCACGCACAATAACAAAACAGCCATCTTTTACAGAATGCTCTGGATCAACAATAATTCTGTCGCCTGCGGTAAATTCAGGTTCCATGCTGTCACCTTTAATTTCAAGTGCAAATGCATGATTGCCGGGTTTGCGTAGTGTCGGTACCCAGATAATATTGCTTTCTGTTAAAGCATTTTTGTCCAGCTGTTTGGTAGCATCTATCCATGATAGTAAAGGCACTTTATAACCATTAAACAAAATTTCGTTAGTTTCAAATGAACCAATACCAAAATGCTCAGGTTGAACAACATCGGCAAAATATGAAACCAGCTTGTCAATATGTGTTTTATCTACACGACCAGTCTGGATCCAACTAGTTACTGAAGGCGGCTTGATTCCAAATGCACGAGCTACATCCGCTTTGCGGACACCTTTGAGTTCAATCGCCGATTTAATAGCCTCACCTAATTTTTTACCAGTATACATAATTAACCCTTAGTTTTTACCTAATCTTATTTAGTGGTTGCATAATTAGGCAATGATTTGCATTTTATTAGTGATTGGCTTATTATTATGACAATTTTGATAGATAATTACGGTTTTTATTAATCATAATCAATTTTATGTAAGGCATAAGCAAAGATATTTATTAAATTATATGAAAATATAAATGCATAATCTAATCAATAAGGAATATTTATAATATAAAAGAGGAATCAAATGATTTTGCAAAAAAATTTTTAACCAATATTTAATCTGAGAATATATTTTAAATATTAATGCCTAATTAAAAATATATAATAAATTAAAAAATTTATTATAAAATTAAATTAATTAGCATATTTATTAAATTAAGGTATATCTATGAAAGACTATAAATTTGAAGTAGATCTGGCGGAAAATGTATTGCGTGCTTATGAATATTGCATGAGAGATACAATCAAAAAAGGACATTGCCGAAGTATAGAGTGGAAATATCAGGCACAGACATCTAAAAAAAATGTTCAGCAGACACTTTATCCTACTTATCAGCCAGAAGTGTATGATATGGTAAAAGCATCTATGGGAAATCTGTTTTACAAGAATCGTGAAGCTTTTGCTTTATTATCCAGTAAGTACTGTAAATTAAGTCCCTTATATAAACGCCAGAATCAAAATACAATCAAACGTAATCAGCGTAGACGTTATTCCAGTAAGGACTGGAATGAGTCAATTGAACAAAGTTTGTGGCTTTTTTGGCAAGAAATGAAAACACAACCAGATTTTGAAAAATATTTTCGGTTTTCTTCTTGACAATTATATTACAAAGATTATAATACATTTATATTTTATAGGTATGCTTAACCTTAAACAGCTGATGATTAAAGTTCCCGAAAGGGAGCTTTTTTGCGTCTTGAGATAGTGTTTTTCACTTCCTTTTACTATTAAGATAAATTTTATATTTCATTATTGAATGAGTAAAATTAAAGCAGGTTTATAGCTCAGTTTATATTTTAATTTTAAATTATTATTTAATTAATCATTTTTGTATTCAATTTCAATTTTACATTTATATATTAATAAATTGAAATTAAATATTTTTAAATATTTTTAAATAGATTAAATTCCTGTATTTTAGAGTGTATGGTATATAAATGTTGAAATTTTCAATTTATTAGTAAATTATAAAAATTTACTTGTTAATATTTTTAGAATCTTATATTTATATATTAAGTCAAATGCACATTTCTGGCACTCGACTTAATATCTGATGAAAGCATTTATTATTGATATTGAGGTTGTAATTAAAGAGTTTATAAAAAGCCTCCTCTGTAAATGATTTGGCCGATTAATTCGATATCTTTTAATGTTACAGTTTCATCTGGATATTCATAGGAATTATAGCTTTTAATACGTATTCGCTGTTCAGGTAGGTTTTGCAGAATTTTGATTCTGAATAAATTACCTTGATTAAAAGCATATATTTTTCCATCTATTAATTTTTTCTGCGAAGTATCAACTATGAGTTTATCTCCATCATTTAAAAGATTTTGCATTGAATTACCACTCATGATGACATAGAACAGATTATCCATATGAAATTTATGGGCAGTTATATCAGTTTTTAAAATAGTAATATGAGTATTCTCTGAATTTGCAGTTTGTTGAAATAAAGGTGGTATAGTTAAATAACTATTTTGATTATCTTTAGAAGGCGCTAATGATTCAATATTGTGAAAATCAAGTATTTTCATAATTTTATTCATTGTATCTACCCTGGGTATAACTTTGCCCAGCTCATATCTGGATATCAAAGACGGGGTAATACAGGCTTTTTGAGCCAGTTCTTTTTGGGAAAGTCCCGCAGCCAGTCTGGCATTTTTTAGTTGATTAGCAAATTTCATAATATAAGCATAATTGATTAATAGTGGAAAAATGATAATGAATGATAAAATATGGCACTAAAAGACCATAAAGTGCTTGTAATTATCTTTTATAAATTTTAATATAGCCATATATGGTTATTTTGATAACCAATTAAGGTTATATTACCTTAAACTTACATAGAGTTAAAACAGCTATTCAACTTATTATATAGCTTTTGTAAATATATTTTATTAAGTATTGGTTAATTTGTATAAGGTTAAAATTGAATAAATTAAATTTAGATACATAGAATTTATTTTTAAAAAGGAAAATACCTCAAAGGCTGCCACCTATGAGGTATTAGATAAACAAAACCCAAGACTAATTTAAGGAGTTTTGAATGGATAATAATATCACATTTGTTTCTTTTCATGGGAGTAGTTTGGCCACTGTCAAGGTCAAAAATACTATTTACGTTTGCATGAAATCCGTGGTGCAGGGGATTGGACTGGATTGGTCAACCCAGCATCGTAAATTAAAAGGCTGCTATCAAAAATATGGTTGTGGATTTTTATCTATACCAATCAAAAGCGGCACAAAAAAAATTCTGGTTATTCCGTTAAAAAAACTGACAAACTGGTTGCAAAGCATTAATCCGAAAAAAGTAAAAGACAGTTTGAAGGAATTGGTTGGGGTGTATCAGAATGAGTGTTCTCAAGCCATTCATTCACATTGGCGTAAATCAAGAGTAGCTAAAAAGCGTGGCCGACCTGGATTAGTTAAAGAGAATGGCGCTTCCGGATTGTTGCCGGCACAGATTACCATGATTAAGACTTTGCACAAACAGCTGGTAATGTCTGTAGAGCCTGAAAAACAGACTGAACTGGCTATGACATTATGGCAGGCTGTACGCACACGTTATGGTGTCAGCTATGAAAAAGTTCCGTCATCTAAATTTATTGATGTAATTTGCCTTTTAAGCCGGGTCGCTGTTAAAAAAGTTAATTTTAACAGTAAGGAAGTTACAAAAAACTGTTCAGACGAAATTTTTGTTTCGGTACAAAGTCTGGTAAATTTATATGAATCATTTGTTTGTTCTCAGAAAATGCGTTTGATGTATGAACATTTATTACCTGCTTTCCGTATTCTGGGTAGTAAATATGAATCTCAAATTCATGAATTTGGCTATGGTATGGATAGCATTTTTAATAAATGTCATAAAGCTTTCTTACCTTTATTCGAAAAAATACCGGATTCTCCTGCCAAGGAATCAGCACGGGAATACCTGGCTAAATTGATGTAAACATTCAGGCTGAAGAAGTATTTTAATTTTCACTGAGTTTTAGCCATGCTTTATAAAATTAAAGGTATGGCTAATTTGTTAAAGATATTTCGCAATATTACAAACGATTTAAATCAGGATTATGAATATAAAATATAGTTTTATATTATTAAATTGTATTTTAAATTTCATAAAAGATTAAAAATATATTGGAAGATATTTATTTATATTTATGATTATAAATAGATATTTATAAAATATTGGTATTAAAGCCGGCTTTCAGCCGGTTTTTTGTTTTTGAGGATTTGATGGAAGATTTATGAAAAATGTGGAATTGGTATTTCAATTACTTTATTCACTGCTGGATTTAAGATTTTTACCTGATAAATTACAAAGATGGTTGTTTGATACAGGTACAAGGGTGATTACTGTTACCAGTGCGCTGGTTATGATAGGTTTTGCTGGCATATTTATTTTGGGTGGCAGCGAAGTTTTTCATCTGAAACTGTATAAAGGTTTTTTGCTATTGCATCCTTTAACTCTGTCTGTGTTGCTGATAGGTGTGGCTTTAACACAGCTGGTTATTGCAATATTTAAGTCTAATCGATGCAGTGTATTGTCTGGATATTTGCTGATTTTTTCAGCACTAATATGGGCTGTAATTTCAGCTACTTTCTGGGCCTCTTATCCACCATTAACAACCGGAATGACAACTTATCCTGTGCTGGCTGTGGTATGTGCTCTGGCCGGGAGAAATTTGATCAACTACGCTAAACGGATTGAAGATTCTAAATATAAAGGACGATAAAGTATGGAATTTTTAAAAGATGCTTTTTCCGTCTGTATTTTATTTGCGCTGGTAGGTGGGCTGGCTGGTTCTTTACTGGTTACAGATTACAAACGCTATGGTTGGTTTATGACAATTTTATTTGTCCTGTTGGGAATGATTTTTGCAGCGGCAATAACTGATTATTTTTTCCCACAGAATCATCCATGGCTTTTTGCCGGAGTTGGTGTGTTTGCAGGAATGTCAACTACATCGTTTCTTGATGCATTTAAAGCTGCTGCACCGAAACTGGCACAACGCATAATGAATATTGTTAGTAAAAAAGCAGAAGAGTTTGTTGGTAGTGATAAATCAACAAAAGAATAAATATAAATATAAATCAAGCAGTCTTTGGGCTGCTTTTTTTGAGTGATAAATATGTATAAATTAAGTAACCGATCCTTACAGCGTTTGTATGGAGTCAATTGCAGCCTGACCAACGTGGTAAAGCGGGCTATACAGATAACTAATCAAGATTTTATGATAACTGAAGGGGTGCGTTCGCGTGAGCAATGCTGTATTAATTATGGTAAGGGGCGAACAGCACAACAATGCAGCCAGAAAGGAATACCGGTAAAATATGCTCAGCCAAGTTTAAGTAAGGTGACCTGGTTAAATAATCCTTATGCCAGTAAGCATGTTACAGGCAAAGCTGTGGATCTGGTTCCATATCCTGTTGACTGGACTGATTTGAACAAATTCCAGACTATTGCGCTGGCAATGAAGCAAGCGGCTGCTGAACTTGGAGTGAAGATAATCTGGGGCGGAGACTGGAAAACCAGTAAGGATTATCCTCATTTTGAAATTTTATAAATATTTTTATAATTATAGCGATAATTTATCTGATTTAAATTATTTTTTTGCTTTTTTCAAGCTAAAAAGATCAGATTAAATCAGTTGATTAAAGTACATTATATATAAAAAATAATTATAAAATGATATATTCTTCTGGTAATAGTAAGTTTATTTTTTGTTTAAAAATAAAATCTTGCTTACTTGTTTATCAGATAAAAATCTAGCAAGATTAATTATATAGTTTATTTTTTAATATTATCAACGATAATATTTACTTAATTAAAATAAATTTATTGACTTAATCATAAAATATGTTATAATTCTTAAAAATTAACAGGTATGCTTAACCTTAAACAGCTGATTACACAAGTTCCCGAAAGGGAGCTTTTTTTCATTTTAAAGAAATGAAATTTTATGTTTATATTTTTTGACAGGTTGTTATACAGATGTTTAGAAATTAGAAAGAATTTGAAATAAAAAAAGAAAGACTGGTGGAGGCGGGGGGAATCGAACCCCCGTCCGAAAGTCCTCTACAGAGCGATCTACATACTTAGTCTTGCCAACTTCGAATCTTATTCACAAACCGCCGACAGACAGGCTGTTTGTAAACCAGTTGCCATAAATCTTGTTTAATGTCAGACAACACGACATTAAACCAGCCAATGTGAATGTCGTTGCGGTGAGTTGCCTCACACGGCCCATTGGCGAACCGCTGCAACGTTTAGCCTTAAGCGGCTAAAGCGTAAGTTTCGTCGTTTGCGACTATATAAATTCAGTGTTTAACGGGAATCTGAGACCCCGGTATGCACGCATCTGCTTTGCAACCCCCGTCGAAACCAAGGTCGCCCCCAGATGGTCTGGCAATTATACTTTTTTTTGGTGATTTTGCATAGTTATCTATGCTACCGGTTCTTTTCCCAGAAAAATAATCTTCACTTCCGAAGAAAATGATAAATTATTATCAATTGAGGAGTTTAAAGAGCATGGAATTTGGGTTGGAGAATCACATGCATGAATGTGTTGTTGTTATAGTAAAATATTTTGCAAAAGCACTACATGTTTGTTTTTGGAAAAAGGCACCAGAATTAAAGTAAATAATTAGTATTCAATCTGTTAATACTACAGCAGCATTTAATAGTAACGGTAAATTTAAAGGTTATGCTGCAATTTATATTAGTCGAACAGCTGCCGCTATTAATGTTTATGATCAATGAAATAGAGTAACTTTACATTTTTGTTTGATCCAATTTAAAGGGCATGGTTATGTTTTTAATGACGGGAATCAATTTTATATTATTGAATAACTAGAAAAACGCGATATTATTTTCAATCTATTTTCTTGGACTAATTTCGTTTAATTGCTATGCCTAGCCTCCTGTTGTAGCCTGCCCGTCAACTTTTTCTGACGGACATGGTATTCATAAACTTATTAATGTCATGGTATATGATGGTCCAGTATGTATGGATGTATCATTAGTACCTGAGTATAAAAAAATAAAGAAGTATGGGATTTAGATACATTAAGGGAACCTTCATTAGTTTGTACGTATGAGAATACCCGTCATTACGTTGTTCTTAATGCGAAGGAAGCAACTTATTGTGAAAAAAAAAGTCACCAGTACAGGTAAAATGTATGCCATAGACATTTAGTGCAAACAGTTAACTTATATCGTAAGTTATTTGCTAGCTTTTTTTATAAAGTTACGGTACTGGCAATCTGATAATGCCAATTGATAGGATGAGTCTGACTTATAAGAAAATAAAAAATCTATGATTAATTTATTACCCTAGCTGCGGTAAGGCTAGCAGTAATTACTGTATACATCAGCTAATTTTTCTTTATTTTGATTGATATACAATTTAATGAATACTTATTGATGACCGGTTATTAATCCATTTTGAAAATATGTGCTGTTACAGAAATAAGGATTATTAAGAAGAAACTGATTGCGATAGAAGTAATAAATTATCAGTAATAAGGTCATTGTTTTATAATTTGCATTATTTTGTCTGCAATGAGTGCTGTTATGTATGATGTTAATACTAATGATGTACGTCATTTTTTTGCGGATGTATGGCGTAAACGTCAGCAGCCGCAGTTGCTGGATGCGCTGCAACAAAAAGCGTTAAGAATTATTGCTGCACACACTGAATATGCACCTTATCTGGAAAATATCGAGCAGTATTTAACCCGGGTATGGCGGCCTGAAGAAGGTGAAACTAATCCATTTCTGCATTTATCTTTGCATTTGTCTGTACAGGAGCAGGTAGCGATAGATCAGCCTTTCGGGATTGCTGCTATTCATCAGCGTTTGTGTCAGCAATATGCAGGCGACTGGGTGAAAGCGGAACACGATATGATAGAAGTTCTGGCTGAAACTTTATGGCAGGCGCAACGTTATGGTCAGGGACTGGATGTTAATGATTATATGACACGTTTACGCAGTCTGGTCGGATTGGGGCAGGAAGATAAGGCTCGTTTAAACCCTCATGAAGTCGGAAAAATTTCTGATATGCAAGCATGAATTGCTCAGACTTTGATTATGGTTTATTGTTTTGTACATTTGTATCAGTTACCCATATTGTTGCAATGGGATTGATACGGGTATTTATTTTCAATAATCTTAAATCAGGGGATGAATATGTCTTTCTGGGCAAGTAATGCAAATGCTTTGCTGCTATTATTGTTTGTGGCTTTGGGTATTATGGGGCATAACCCTTCTGTAACCATTTCTGCACTGATTATTTTGCTGGTGCAGCAAACGCCTTTGCTTAAATATGCACCTGTACTGGAAAAATACGGTGTGCAACTGGGTATTATGTTACTTATGATAGGGGTACTGACTCCTTTAATTACTGGTAAGGTTCAGCCCGCACAAATTGCAGCTCTGGTAACCAGTTGGAAAACCATGGCTGCGGTAGCGGTAGGTATAGTGGTGGCATGGTTGGGCGGACGCGGTGTTCATCTGATGCAGGTCAATCCGACCATTGTCACTGGTTTAATGATTGGCACTATTATTGGTGTGGCTTTTTTACGCGGAGTACCGGTCGGACCTCTGATTGCGGCAGGATTGTTATCGCTGATTTTATAGTAGCCGGATTGCGAAGTTCTTGCCAGAAAGATACGCTCTCGTTATAATGCGCGCAATTCCATTCTCACGGAGAGGTGGATGAGTGGTTGAAGTCGCACGCCTGGAAAGCGTGTATACGTGAATAGCGTATCGAGGGTTCGAATCCCTTCCTCTCCGCCAAATTATGATTAAAAGCTGCGAATGCAGCTTTTTTTATAGCTGTTATTTAAAATGCTTTTGTCATTTTTATGTTTATACTTTTTTGTATATTCATATTCTGAATGTCATCTTTGTTAAAGATGACAATTTGATTTTGTAAATATCTTATTGATTTTTTGCTGGCAGGTTTAAGCTGTAAACTGTTTAGTCGCAATATTTATTTCCCTCACAATTTTGTTTGTGAGGGTTTTTTTGTGCCTGCCGGAATGTATGGAGAGTACTGGATGAATTTAACCCGTTCTGTTTTAAATGATGTGCAGACACATCTTCAGCATGCATTGCCGAAATATTCAGTACAACTGATGCCTAATAGTTTAAAGAATTATCAGTTTGTTCATTCGCTGGGTACGGTCTTAATCGGTTATCAGCGCAGTAAATTTAAAAAGCCGCGCAGTACGGATCTGATTGTACAGGAGAGGCATTTGCAATTGCGTTTTATTGTTTTTGCACGTGCTTTGGATGGTGAAAACGGTGTGCTGGATTTACTCGATTCTTTACGTCTGGCATTAGTGGGATTCCAGCCTGAACATTGCCAGCAAATCCGATTGTTGAGTGAGCGCTTTCTGGGTGAGGCCGAAGGGGTCTGGCAATACCGGTTACGCGCTCGCACCGAGACACTTCAGGTGGAGCAGCGTCCGGTGATTAATCAGCAAAATTTGGTCAAGTCTATACCAACTCGTGGTGAGATTAAGGCCAGAGCTATTTCACATTCTGTAATTTCGAAGGAGTAAAAATCATCATGGCAGCAGCCTATTTGCATGGTGTTGAAACAATTCGTATTGATGGTGGCAGCAGCCCTGTCTATACCGTAGACGGGGCAATTACTGCAATTGTCGGTACTGGTATGTCTGGTCCGGTTAATGAGTTAACTGTATGTCAGACTGTTAAAGATTTCAGTCAGTTCGGTTTGCTGACTGGTGCAGGTTTCACTTTACCTGATGCGGCCAATATCTGGACTCGTTATCAGTCTGGTGTTGCTTATGTGGTGAATGTACTGGATCCAGATAAACATAAAACGGTCGTTGATTCTGAGTTACTGGTTATTGACGGTGATACGCTGACTGCGAAAACAGCACATCCGGCTGTACAGGCAGGTTATACAGTTCTGGCTGGTAATCAGACATTGTCAGAGGGTACTGACTATGCTTTGAATAATGAAACAGGTGAGCTGACTTTTGTTCAAATGCGTTCAGATGTATCTATTAGTTATACTTATCTTGATCCAAGTAAGGTAACTTCAAAGGATATTATCGGCGGTTACGAGGCAGCTACCGGTAAACGCAAAGGGATGGAACTGCTTACGGAAGGTTTTACCCGGCTGGGAGCAGATGCAAAAATTATAATTGTGCCTCAGTTTGATGCGGAAGCGACTGTGGCGGCAGCTATGGTTACTCTGGCTGATAAGCTTGAAGCTATTGCCTATATTGCTGCACCGAAAGGAACAACGCTTACTCAGGCTGTTCAGGGGCGCGGTTCACTCGGTAATATTAATTTTCAGACGTCTTCGGATCGGGCGCAATTATTTTATCCCTATGTTACCGGTACCAGTGGTGATCTGGAAAGTCTGGCTACTCATGCGGCCGGTTTACGGATGCGAACTGATGTTGAACAGGGTTATTGGTTCAGTATTTCCAATCGTGAACTGTCCGGTGTAACGGGTATGGAGGTTTCGCTGACTGCACGTATTGATGATCCGCAGGCAGAAACCAATCGTCTGAATGAAAAGGGTATTACGACGGTATTTAACAGTTATGGTACTGGTTTCCGCTTATGGGGTAACCGTCTGGCCTGTTTCCCGACAGTAACACATATTAAAAACTTTGAAACTGCACAGCGTACTGGTGATTTGATTAATGAATCAATTCGCCGTGCTCAGTTACAGTATATTGATTTGCCTATTGATGATGCGCTGATTGACAGCCTTCTGGGTACAGTGCGCACTTATCTGGGTACGTTGAAGAGTATTGTTGGTTTTAGTGTCAGCCTGGATTATGACTATGATCTGGCTGATGCTTTCAGTAAAGGGCAGGTACCAATTAAGTATGACTATACGCCTAAACTGCCTGCAGAACGTATCACTAATACCAGTGTGATGACCCGTACTTATCTGGCTAATTTGATTAGTAACCAGTCTGCCGCTTAGGAAAGAGTTATGACAGAATTTAATGCAATTTATAATGCCAATGTTTATGTTAATGGTAATAGTCAGTTAGGCCGTGCCAGTCAGTTTAAATTACCGGATATTTCTGTTGGTCAGACAGAAACTAAAGGTCTGGGTCTGGTGGGCTCAGTAAAACTGCCTAGCGGGATTGAGGCACTGGAAGGGGAAATCACCTGGAATAGTTTCTATCCGGATGTGTTTACAAAAGTATATAACCCTTTCAAAGCTTGTCAGTTAATGGTTCGTGCCAATGTGCAGGCATTTAATGCTTCCGGACTTGCAGCTGAGGCTCCGATGGTCGTGACTGTAATGGCAACTTTCAGCAAAAATCCGTTGGGAACTTATAAACCGAAAGAAAAAGCTGAATTCGCCAGTACTTTTCAGGCTACTGAAATTCATCAGACTGTAGCTGGTCGTGAAGTGTTGTATTACAACGCATTTACCAATCAGTACCGGGTGAATGGTGTGGATATGCTGGCGCAGATGCGTGCAAATATTGGTATGTAATTTTTATTTGTATTGATGTATTTGAATGCTCACTCTGATTACCGGAGTGAGCTTTTTTATGGTTGAAGTATTTTTATATGCTGAATTGATTCAGTAATTATTGATTAGTCGAGGAATAAATATGGCACAAACTGAAGCGCAAAATCTGCAAGAACAATTGGGTACAGGCAAAGTAATTAAACTGGCGGAACCACTGCAAACACCAAGTGGTGCGATAACGGAGCTGACATTGCGCCGGGTACGGGTTAAAGATTTTAAACGTGCTGCAGAACAGTATCCTGATAATGCAGTATTACAGGAAGCTCAGTGTCTGGCTATGGCATCTGGTCTGCAAAGTGAAGATTTTGATGAGTTGTCATGGGAGGACTACACGCAGGTGCGTCAGTTTTGTCTGGGTACTCACTGATTGGGATAGTTTTTATCAGGCAGCTGCGGATTTAGCGTGGTGGTTTGGTTTTTCTCCGGCAGATATTGATGAAATGTCTCTGGAGGAAATTTTGCAATGGCAGCAACAGGCTAACCGGCAGATTAAAGCCAAATACAGCAAACTATAACTGGTTGCTGTCTGAAGTAACTGTGCTGTTAACTTGTTGTAAGCTTATAAGCGTGGTTATGAAGCGATAATAAGTTGACAGTCACAGTAATCGAAACAACAAATAATATAAATAAGTAGATTCCAATACAGTTAGGTAATTGGAGAAAAATATATTGGTGCCGTTATGGATAATGGATTCGTTTCTGATTTTGGTGAGGTGCACCGTTCTGTAAAGGCTTTTGGCTTTGCTATCAGTACAGCGACCCGGCATGTTGAGGAGATGGGAAAAGCTTTACAAGGTTTACATGGACAAATTCGCTCTATTGATAGTTTTTCAGCAGCGACGGCTAAAGCGGGTAATGCTCAGGATAAATTAACTCAGGCAATTGAAAGACAAAATAAGGTTCTGGAGCAGCGCACTAAAATCGGTAGTGAATTAAGCAAAACTAAGAGCACGCTGCAAGCTTTGATGAAACCAGCTGAAAAGTCTGTAAAAATTTATATGGAGCGCGAAACATCTGAAACCGGGCTGAAGCAGGCTATGATGCAAAATGATGGCAGATCAGGCGGATTTGATCAGATTAATGCCCGAACAGCACAGCTAAGCCTTGAGCAGCGGGGAAATAAAAATGATTTTACCAGTCTTGCCACTAATATGAAGATGGCTAATATGTCTGATGATTCGCTACTTCAGGGAGGTATGAAGTCAATAGCCAGTTTTAATGCATTATTCGGTAAAAAAATTGAGGATATTTCTGTTGCCAAAGGGCTGATGCAAACTTATAAGCTGAAGGATACTGAATTATCAGCCGGTCTGGACGCTGTACAGAAAATGGCTTATTCGACCGGAATGAGTTTGGAAGATATAGAAAAATTTCAAAGTGCTATGGCCTCTCCTCTGCAAAGGCTTCATCTGACCGGTTTACAGAACCAGCAAAAAATATATGCTTTAGAAGGTATGGCAATACAAGGCGGTATCAGTAAAGCTGTGATCGCAGATGGGATGGAAGAATTTCTGAATAAGCTGGCGCAGGGACCTAAAGCTATGCATCTGGCTACGTCAGCTATGAATGCGGAAATGCGCCAGATGATGCAGAAATCCGGTGTAAAGTTTGATTTATTTAATAAAGACGGTTCACTTAAAGACATGCGTGTGGTTATTAGTGAGCTGGAAACGAATTTTAAAGCTGTTAAAACTAAGTATGGTGAACGCGCTGCACTGAATATGATGGATGCTGTTTTTGGCGGGAAGGGCGGACAAGTTGCTTCAGCCGCTGCTAAAGGTGGTCATACCGGTTATCAGGCCATGCAAACTAAAATAAATCAGCAGCCTTCTCTTGATCAGCGAGCAGAACTGCAGACAAATACGCTGGCTGTCAGTATGGAAAATCTGCAAGATTCGGTTGCTGAGGTCGGGAATGCTTTTGGTGCTATTCTGGCACCGGAGATTAATACTTTCGCTCAGGTGGCTAAAGATGTGCTGCTTAATACTGTATTGCCTTTTATTCAGAAACATCCGACGCTGATTAAATCTGTAGTGGCTTTTGGTATTGGAATGGCAGGCTTACGGATGGTATTACTGACTGTTCGTTATGCGATTACTATGGTTACCGGTCCGCTGGCTGTTCTGCGTACTATTTTTGCCCGTTTTCAGGTGGCACGTGAGCTTAAGCAAAGTGGTTCTGTATTTAAGCGTCTTCGAACTGCAATTTCCTCAGTAGGAAAATCTGCAGGTTCATTGCGTCAGAAACTGATGTCTTTTGGCAGTAAGCTATCCGGCATTGGAAAAAAGTTTGCTGTTTTTAGTAAAGGTCGCGCTGCATTAGGTTTATTGCAAAAAGCATTTGGTGCAATTGGTCGTGCAGCAATGGCTCCCATCAGAAAAATTGTGCAGTCTTTTGGTCTGATTTCTAAGGCGGTGAAACCTCTGTTTTCGGTTTTTTCGAATTTGGGGAAGGGGTTTAGTGTTTTAGGTAAAGGCAGGTTTGTACTTAATTTGCTGCGTCAGGGAATTATGGCAGTAGGCCGGGCTTTCTTGATGTCACCGATAGGCTGGGTTGCGCTGGCCATTGGTATGGCCGCCTTGTTGATTTATAAATATTGGCAGCCAATCAAGAAATTCTTTATTGGTTTATGGGATACGGTTAAGACCAAATTTGAAGCCGGTATGAATTTTTTCAGAGAATTACCTGCTAAATTCAGTGAATTCGGGCGCAATATTATTGATGGTCTGGTCCGAAGCTTTACTGAAGGTATCAGTAAAGCTGTTAATGCTGTAGGTGAGTTTGCCAGTAAAATTATTAATAAGGCTAAATCAGTATTGGGTATTAATTCCCCCAGCCGGGTATTTAAAAGTATAGGCAGCTCGCTGATGGAGGGAATGCATCTGGGAGTTGATCTCGGGGCGGATAAACCTGTTTCGGCGATAGGTCAGGTAGCTGAGCGTTTACAGCAGAAATTTAAAGCCGGTTCCGGAAAGCTGACTGCACAGTTAAATGAAAAAATGCAGCTAAATGCAGCAGAGTTTGCACAGAATCGTTATCCGGCCGGACATGATTCAGGTGCTGTGACCATTAATTTTAATCCAACGATTCAGGTTAATGGTAATGCTGACCGGTCAGTCATTCAGCAGGCACTCGCACTGAGCCAGCGTGAATTTGAACAGATGTACCGGCGCATGATGCAGGCAAAAGAATTGAGGAGTTACTGATGTATGCGATGCTAGGGGATATTCGCTTTGAAGTGCTGGATAGTTTCACCAGTTATGAAGAAACGCACAGTGCTGTTTTTGCCAAACATGATGTACTGGCCGGGCGACCGCGCCTGCAGGCTACCGGTAATGATTTGACTACGATACGTTTTGGTATGCTGCTGCATTGGAAACTGGCTAATCCGGATAGTGCCTATAATGCGCTGATCAGTGCTAAAGAAGCACAGCAGGCGCTGGCGCTGGTGTTCGGTTCCGGGCGGTTTGCGGGCTGGTTTGTGATACAGCAATTAAGCAGTACAACTCTGATCCAGGATGCTAAAGGGCGTACGGCGGCGCGCGAAATTAGCGTTGAATTGCTTGAATTTGTTGGTGATCCTAATAATCCGTTACCAACACCGGGAATCATGACCGGACAGAATCCGCTGCTTGCTCTTTTACCGGAGTCGGTTAAAGGCGCGGTTAATAAAGTTTCCGCAGCGGTTCAGACTGGTGTGCGTATTTATCATTCTGTTGAACAGAATATTACTGATATTCAGAACCTGATTACGCGCGCGCGTACTGTTCAGCATAATACTGCCGGCTGGATGGGGTTGATTGCAGATGTATTGTCTATAGGTGGTCAGACTCTGGATAAACTGAATACTTTACCTGAGATTGGTGCATGGTTCGGAAATCTGGCCGGAGCAGCAGATTTTCTGTCTTACACGGGTCAGGCAGCCTGTCAGCTGCAAACATGTATTAATTTAATACAAACCGGTTACGATAGCGGAGAGTGGGGCGACTGGCTGAATACCAGTGAACAAGTGTTAGCAACGGTAGAAGACAGTATTGGTAATGCGACTGCAGGTACCCAGTCATTGACGGCGTGGCTGGCCGCAAGAAAAGATGAGGTCTGATTATGGTTGATTCAGTCTTGCAATATCAGACCAGTGAAGGGGATCGCTGGGATTTGATTGCACATAAATACTATGGTGATGCCACGATGATTGACAGGCTGATTGCGGCCAACCCGCATTTAGCGCTGGCTGAACAGTTTACGGCAAATCTGACTGTACTGATTCCGGTTATCCGGTCTGATACTCATGCTGCTCAGGAGGATATGCCACCATGGATGCGGTAAATATGTTAAAAGGATTATCCGGCTTAAGCAAAACACATCCGGTTACTATGCCGGATTTCACTATCGAATACGAAAAAAAAGACATTACATTAGCAATTAAGCCTTATCTTATCAGCATTAGTTATACGGATTATCTGGGCGAGCAATCAGATGAGCTGTCTGTGTCATTTGAAGATACAGATGGCAGATGGTTGCGTAACTGGTATCCTGAACAGGGTGATTTGCTGTCGTTTTCACTAGGTGATCAGTTTACCGGTCTGGTGAATCTTGGTAATTTTGAGATTGCGGATATCGATTATGCATTTAAACCAAATGTGATTACTCTGAAAGCGCTTTCTACGGGAATTACTTCGGCCAGCCGGACTTTACAGCCTAAGGCGTATGAAAAAACCACTCTGGAAAAAATTGTACAGACAGTAGCTGCACGATTACAACTGGTGGTTAAAAATCCGATTGCCAAGTTGGAAATTGAACGTATCACACAGTATCAGGAAAGTGATGTTGAATTTCTGGCGCGACTAGCAAAACAGTTTGGCTATACTTTTAAAATTGTTGATAAAACTCTGGCTTTTATTGCTAATACGGAATTAACTACACAGGAACCGGTACTGGTGTTGCTGCCAGAAGATATTGAGTCAGCCAGTTTTCGCGATCAGATCAAAGGCGTTCCTAATGAAGTGGTTGCTTCAGGCTACGACCCTAAGGCTAAACAAGTACGTACGGTTAAGCGTAAAGGACAGCCGTTACGCCCGCAAAGTAAACAGGGCGCAAGCGGTGACAGGTTAAAAATTGTGGCTAATAAAGGGGAATCACAGCAGCAATTAGCTGCACGTGCAGATGCTGCATTGGCCGATGCACGCAAGTGTCAGGTAACCGGCAGTCTGGATCTTTTTGGTAATGTCAAGCTGGTAGCCGGTCAGATTATTCGTCTGAGCGGTTATGGCAAAATGTCGGGAAATTACCAGATTAAGCAGGCAAGCCATAATTTGAGCCGCAGTTCAGGTTATGTAACGTCTCTGGAAATAAATATGATTGAATATATTGCTGATGACGCAGATGGTGATAAACATGCAGAAACTGTATGAATTTGGTGCGACTTTACAGTTTGGTATTGTTGAATCCATAGATGCCGGACGGCATATGCTTAAAGTCAGTTTACCGGCATTAGAAAATATTCACACTGACTGGCTGCCAATGCTGACTGCTGCTGCAGGCGGAAACAGTTTTTATTCACTGCCTGACAGAGGGGAGCTGGTCGCCTGTATTCTGGATGCACGAGGAGAAAATGGTGTGGTTTTGGGAGCCTTATACAATCAGGCTGATAGCACACCGGTAAATAATAATAATGTCTGGATGAAAAAATTCAGCAATGGTACGGTGATCAGCCATAATCGCAATAGTGGTGAAGTATGTGTTCAGACTGGCGGAGCAGTAATTGTAGAAGCAGATACGGTACTGGTTAAAGCAGGTGATATTACTCTTGATGCACCTACTACTACTGCTACCGGCAGCTTACTGGTACAGGGGCAACTGACCTATCAGGGCGGAATGGCCGGTTCCGGCGGTGGTGGAACGGCAGCCTCAATAACCGGCACAATTAAGGTTGAAAACGGAGATGTGGTAGCCGATGGTAAAAGTCTTAAGAGTCATACTCATCCTGATCTGACTTCAGGTGGAAATACGGGCAAACCAAACTGACATTCAGCGAAAAGCTCTGCTAATTCTTATTTTTTATATCCCTGTTCATTCTGACAGGGATTTTTATTTTTTGGAACACCGCTATGACCATAACACCGCGTACCCGCCACTGGCAGCTAGCGCCACTGGATAGTGGCTGCGATATTGTTACCGGTATTGATGATATTAATCAATGTATTTTGAATATTTTAATAACCCGTAAAGGGACAGATGTAACCCGGCCAACTTTTGGTTCAGATCATCTGGACTATCTGGATACACCAGAAGATGTCTTTATTCCGGGAGTAACGCGTGAGGTGATTCTCGCTATTCAAACCTGGGAAAAGCGTGTGGTAGTGGAGCAGGTCTCTTTTACTGGTCACGCACCTGAACTGATGATAACTGTTCATTGGCGGATCGCAGAAGAGGTAGCCGGTGAAATTTATCAAACAAATATTGGGTTGGTACAAAAATGACAGATTTAACTAAGCTTTCACGAACAGACGTAAAAATAGTTGAGGACGATCTGGCAACGATTCTGGCCGATACCATAAATGATTATCAGAATCGTACGGGCAAAACACTACAGCCGGCGCATATTGAACGCTTACTAATTAATACTTACGCCTATCGTGAGGCATTAACCCGTCAACAGATAAATGAGGCCTACAGGCAGCAACATGTACGTTTTGCTACCGGCCTGATGCTGGATTTATGTGGTGATGATGTTAATACTCCGCGATTACAGGCTCAGCCGGCACAAACAACACTTCGCTTTCAAGCAGTACTAAAAGGTAAAGAGCAGATTGTGATCCCGAAAGAAACCAGAGTTACAGTGGACTCGCTGATATTTACTACTACAGCAGCAGGTATGCTTACCGCAACCACTCCCAGCATTGAGCTCAATGCTGTCTGTCAGGCAACGGGAATCATAGGAAATGGCTGGTCACCAGGCCAGATAAACACTTTAGCTGATCATTTGACCGATATTGCTGAAATTAAGGTCAGTAATGTCACGACATCAAGTGGTGGAGTAGATGTTGAAAGCGATGATGCATATCGGGTACGTATTCTGCTTGCTCCTGAATCGTTTTCAGTTGCAGGACCTGTAGGAGCCTATGAATATTTTGCCAGACAAGTTAGTCAGGACATCATTGATGTTTTTGTAAGCAATGATACTGATAAACAAGGTAAACCCTTGGGGGGTGTTGTTGCAGTGAATTTGCTTACAAAAACCGGTTTACCCTCAGCAGAACTTGTTAATCAGGTTCAGACAGCTTTGTCTGATGAGCGGGTACGCCCACTATGTGATCAAGTGATTGTACGGGCCCCAAAAACGTTTACTTATCAGGTAAATGCAATATTAACTTTGTATATAGGTACTGACGCACGAGCTGTACTTGCAGCAGCCCGAGCTGCTTGGCAGCAATATCAGATTAGTCAGGAGCAACGACTCGGAGTAGATGTAGTTCCGTTAGTTATACAGTCATTATTAAAAGTTGATGGTGTTTATAACGTTGCCACACCGGATTTGGTGCTGACTAAGGTTGCTGCTGATACATGGGCACACTGTACTGATCTGACCCTGAGCATAGCTGAGGAGGCAGTGGATGGCTAAGCTGACATATGCAGCAGTAATTGAGCGTGATCAGCGTATGCGGGCACTGGCTGCTCTGGGATTACGTCTGGATATGGTGTCTACACCACAGCTTATGCCTAGGCTAGTAGAACTGGTATTGACGGATCATCTTGAACTTCTGGCTGAAAGCCATTGTATTCTCGGAGTAAACGGATACTGGCTGGCAGAAAGCGATCAGGCCAAACGGCAATTGATTAAAGGTGCATACGAGCTTCATCGCAATAAAGGAACACCTTGGTCGTTACGAGAGATTGTCCGCCGCCTTGGCTTTGGTGAAATAACGATTATTGAAGGGCTTAATCACCAGAGGCACAACGGTGATATTAAGCGTGATGGTATCTATGTACACGGACATAATAGTTACTGGGCGCATTACCGTATTTTACTGAATCACCCAATTACCAATCAACAGGCAGCTTTATTACGTCAAACTCTGGCTGCTTTTGCTCCGGCACGCTGTGTGCTTTCCAGTCTCGACTATACTGCTGTACCACTACAGCATAACGGACAGGCGCAGCGGGATGGCTCATTTAACAAAGGAACTGCTTAATGGCAAATTTAAAAGAATCTTCGTTCTGGGAAGAAGGTATTTATCAATGGGAAACATCTGATCCGGTATTGGGTGGGGAAAATGGTATCGATAATGTACCGACACGACAGCTGGCCAACCGAACCAAATGGCTCAAAGACAATAAACTGGATAAATCAGCTACCGCTGCCAGCGCAGATTTGGCTAAAAAAGCACAGGTAGCTGACAAACTTAGCAAAGCCAGAAATGTGGGTGGGGTCGCATTTGATGGTTCAGCGGATATTGATTTACCCGGAGTAAATAAGCCCGGAAATCAGAATACTTCCGGAAATGCGGCTACAGCCTCGTATGCAGCTCAGATAGCCGCCAGAAAAATTGGTGGTGTTATATTTAATGCCAAAACAGATATAAATTTACCAGGTGTCAATATTAAGGGTAATCAGGATACATCGGGTAATGCTGCTACTGCTACCAGATTACAAACAATATGCACAATAAATGGTGTGCCATTTGATGGTAGTGCAGATATTAATGCCACGCCAGCTGGAGCTGTTCAGTTTTTCGCCATGGAAACAGCACCTATTGGCTGGCTAAAAGCTAATGGAACTGCATTGTCTCGAACGGTATATGCAAATTTATTTGCTGCCATTGGAACGATATTTGGAGCAGGTGATGGTAAAACGACGTTTAATTTGCCTGATTTAAGAGGTTATTTTCTTAGGGCATGGGATGATGGAAACAATATTGATTCTGAAAGAGTATTTGGTAGTAAACAAAGTGATGCAATCAGAAATATTACAGGCATCTGTAGTGGAGCCGGAGGTGTAAGTTTTGATACACTTACTGGCGCTTTCTACGATGTAGGCACTCGTTATTCAGCAAACACTAATTTGATGGACAAAAATAACAAGACTGATGATTTTGGTTTTGATGCTAGTAGAGTAGTACCTACCGCAAACGAAAATCGTCCAAAAAATATCGCATTATTAGCCTGCATTAAAATTTAAGGAATGAAAATGGAAATACAAGCAAGAACTATTCCTGTATGCCAGTTAGACGAAAATAATTATTTTGTTGGAATGACTATCGCTGACTTAGATCCCCTGGCAAATAATGGTCATTATTTGATTCCCCGATTGTGTATTCAGACTGAACAGCCGGAATTCAAACATGGATTTGTTACTCAATGGACGGGTAAAACATGGAAGTATATTGAAGATCATCGCGGAGAAACCGTTTATAGTAAGAAAACCGGAGAAGTGATGGTAATCAATGAATTGGGCGTATTGCCAGCAACTGTAACTACAATACCTTGTCCTGATATTTATCATCAATGGTCTGATAAAACAAATAACTGGATAGAAAAAGCGGATGCTGAACAGTTACGCTTGCAGGATAAACGCAACAATGCCGGTTCATTATCCCGCACACAAATGCTTTCTCAATTGGAAATCACTCTGGGGAAAAATAAAGAAGCGTTAATGAAAGATGCAGAAAATATGTTAAAGGGAATTGATTTAATCAAGATTCGCAATTACATTCTGGAAACTCAGTTTTTTGCTTTAAACGATGATAACTGGTGGAAATATTTAACTGATGTTTTGCATCTGGGTGAAAAGCAAATATTTGATATATGGAATGAAGCCAGTAGTATTTAACTAAATTATTTTTAATAATTTAATCTATAGCTTTGTGATAAGTTCATAGTTATTAATAGCTACGAAATATTATCAAATTTATTAAATAAATTGTTTTTGGTTATTTTAATAATTAATTAATAATTCTATTTATACTTAGTAATTTCAATTATTACAGAATATTGATTGTTGGCGGAATGAATAACCACAATCAATATTCTGTATTTCTTTTTATTTGATACCAATTTGTTCAAACTTTAAATTTATAAAATAAATTATTTTGATATTTAGGTATCCGATTTGTCTTTATTATGTCAATATAATATTGATTGATTAAAATTAATATCATTTAGTCATTTTCTTTTTGTTTTTCCGAAGATTCTTATCAGCGGCGCGCCAGCACTGCTGTAGACAGATAATCCTTAATTCCGCTACTAATTGAGTTTGCAACTTTTTTTCTGAAATCGCTGTTAGATAGTAAGCGTTCTTCAGTCGGATTGGAAATAAAAGCTGTTTCAACAAGAATTGATGGGATATCCGGTGCTTTCAGGACGGCAAAATTTGCCTGATCGACACTGCCTTTATGCAGGTTGTTGATTTTGGCCAGTTGATTCAGTACGTCTTTACCGAGTTTCAGACTATCATTGATGGTAGCTGTCTGAGTTAGATCAAACAGTGTGTTGTTGACATTTTTATCAGTTGAATAATTTACCCCGCCAATCGAATCAGCTGCATTCTGGGTTTGTGCCAGATATTTGGCTGCTGCACTGGTGGCGCCTTTAGGATTAAGTGCATATACACCAGTACCTTTTGCTGACGGATTGGTAAATGCATCTGCATGAATGGAAACAAAAACATCTGCTCTGAGTTTACGCGCTTTGGCTACACGTACACCCAATGGGATAAAAATATCTTCGTTTCGGGTCATATAAGTTTTGTAACCATACGAATCCAATATTTTTTTTACTTCACGCCCTATAGCGAGTACCACATCTTTTTCACGCAGACCGGAAGGACCTGTGGCTCCGGGATCTTCACCACCATGTCCGGGGTCAATCATGATTACAGGCTGACGATTCAGTTTATTTGGCGTACCTGATGGTTGAGGAGGCTGCTGAGTTACTGGTGGTTTATTTTCAGGTAGTTTTTTTACCGGAGGTGTGGAGGCTGTAGCCTGAGGACGAGTAGTGCCGTCACTGTTTACTTTACCGTGACTGTAATCCTGTAATAGAGCCATTAAGGGATCGTTTTTTTCCTGTTCCATTGCTACGGTGGCTGTAGGGTATAAATCCACTACCAGTCTGTTTTTAAAGTTGGCAACCGGAGCAAGCGAAAATACCTGAGGATTAACGGTGGTTTTCAAATCCATCACGATACGGATGGTTTCAGGATTAAATTGTCCGACGCGGACACTGGCAATATAGGGATCCATTGGGAGAACTTTATTGCTCAGTTCACGTAAAAACTGATTGGTGGCTGACCCCTGAATATCAATAACCAGACGGTCAGGATTCTTTAGCTGAAAATATTTAAACTGGATGGGTGTTGTGGATTCTAATGTCATCCTGGTATAGGCTGTGGCCGGCCAGATGCGTGAAGCCACAATATCAGCCCCTGTCTGGGCTGCGCGTACAAATGGAGTTAGGCTGATTAAAAGCGTGCTAGTAGATGCAATTAATAATTTCCGGCGGCTGATGTGGTTGGACATGGTTTATTCTGTAATTTTATTTAATGTTTTTGTTCCGTTTGTAGTAACGGCATTTATCTGTACTGTGCGGCCACTACCATTAATGGTGATGTTTAGGATAATGTCAGCCGGAGGTGCCAAATCACCGCCAAGCTGTGGCCATTCAATCAAAATAATGCTGTCTGCTGTAATCAGTTCATCCAGCCCTGCATCCAGCCATTCTTCTGGATTTTGAAAACGGTATAAATCAAAATGATGCAGGTTAAAGCTTTTAAACGGGTAGGTTTCAACTATATTGTAGGTAGGGCTTTTAACTGCACCGTTGTAACCAAGAGCGTTGAGTAAGCCTCTGGTAAAAGTTGTTTTGCCCGCACCCAGATCACCTTCCAGCCAGATAATCAGAGGAGGGCTGATAAGCTGTGCAAAACGTTCGCCCAGTTTCAGGGTATCGTTTTCATCAGCCAGAAAAATTTCACGGACTTCAGTGGCAGACATGGTGTTTTTAATTAATCAAAACGGGGTTATTATGCGATAAAGTTTGTAATAACGAAAGTAATAAAATTCAGTCTGTCTGTCTTGTTTCCGGATTCAGGCTTCTTTTATGTACATTTGTTGTGTACTAAGCTATGAGTATATTTCCGGGTCAATGCTATAATCACAATAATGACTGATATTCGATTAATTCAGTTTATGCTGAACTGAGTTGTCATGGTCAATAATGAAGAGACAAATGACTGCAATACAACAACCTATAGGTGTATTTGATTCCGGGGTGGGCGGCCTGACAGTGGTTCGCGCATTGATGGAACGGCTCCCTAATGAAAATATTATTTATTTTGGTGATACGGCGCGTGTTCCGTATGGTATGAAATCCAGACATACAATTGAGGTTTATACTGAACAGATTGTATCTTTTCTGCTTGAGCATGATGTTAAGGCGCTGGTTGTGGCCTGTAATACTATAGCTGCGGTGGCAAGAGAAAAAGTAAGGCAGCTTGCAGGCACAATGCCGGTTCTGGATGTAATTGCCGCAGGTGCACAGGCTGCTCTGGAAACTACTCAGAATAATCACATTGGTGTAATAGCCACCAGTACTACTGTTAACAGTAATGCTTATGCCCGGGCGATTCATAATCAGAATGCACAAACGCGTGTTTTTTCACAGGCCTGTCCGTTGCTGGTGCCGCTGGTGGAAGAAGGCTGGCTGGATCATGAAGTTACCCGCTTGACAGCACGGGAGTATCTGAAGCCGATTCTGGCAGAAGAAGTGGATACGCTGGTTTTGGGATGTACTCATTATCCGTTATTGAAACCTTTAATCCGTCAGGAGGCTCCTGATCTGAAATTAGTTGATTCAGCGATTACGACTGCTGAAGCCACTGCATTGGCACTGGAACAGCATAATCTGATTAATCCTGATCATTCAGGTGCGCAATACCGGTTTTATGTCAGTGATATTCCGCTACGTTTCCAGACAATTGGTGAGCGATTTCTGGGGCGAAGTCTGGAGCAGTTGGAAATGGTTTCTTTGGGCTAGGTATTTTGGTTGACAGGTGAGAGATGGGCGCTAAAAAAAGAATTGTGATTCTGATTTCCGGTCGCGGCAGCAATATGCAGGCTCTTGCAGAAGCCGATATTGCGCAGGCAGAAATTGTGGCAGTAATCAGTAATCAGGCTGATGCAGCCGGTTTACTGTGGGCTGCGCAACACGGGCTGACAATAGAGGCAATCAGCCATCATGATTATCCAGGCCGTGACGCATTTGATGCGGCATTGATAAAGCATATTGATGCTTATCAGCCTGATTTGGTGGTACTGGCTGGCTTTATGCGCATTTTAACACCTGAGTTTTGCAAACATTATACGGACAGGTTAATTAATATTCATCCGTCATTATTGCCCGCTTTTACCGGACTGCATACTCATCAGCGTGCACTGGATAGTGGCTGCCGGGTTGCAGGCTGTACGATTCATTTTGTCACTGCCGAGCTGGATTGCGGTCCGATTATAGCCCAAGGTGTAGTACCTGTTCTGAACGGGGATACAGCCGATACTCTGGCACAGCGCGTATTAAAGATTGAACATCAGCTTTTACCAAAAGCAGTGGCTGATTTTGTTGCTGGAAATCTGGTAGTTGAAGGTAACAGGGTAAAAAATCTTGCTGAAGCTGTTACGGATAATGTGGCCTGCCTGAAAAACTAAGATGTTATGAGAAAAATATGAAGTTGAAAGTATATTCAGGTTTGATATTTGTCTGGATAAATTTGCTGTTCATACCTATGGCACAGGCAGCAGACCTGCCTCGGCAGGCACAATTGCAGTTTGTCGACAGTTATGGTTTGCCGGTAAATATGGATTTTGTGCAAAAGGATGGTCAGTATCAGATTAATACGCAAATTAATTTGATTTTTTACCAGATGCAGTTTGTTTCGTCCGGAACCGTAAAAGACTCAGTTTTAAATCCGCTTTCCTACACTGACAGCCGCTTTGGCAAACCATATGCTCAGGCACATTTTTCTGAGCATAGGGTTGACTATGGTAAGGTTTCTGAAGCAGTTAAACATATGTCGGTGAACGGACCGGTATATGATATGTTTGCTCTTGGCTGGCAGCTGGGCTTTAATCAAGGTAAATTGCCCGCAAATACTTATCTGACCAATGGTAAAAAAGTATACCAACTGGATGCAGTTAACAGCCGTGGTAGTGATCAGCTGATATTAAACGGACGGCAAATTGAGATCAGACAGTACAGCATCAGTCGTGGCGATGATGTAGTGGAATATGCATTCGCTCCCCAGCTTGAGAATATTCCGGTACGGATTAGCTATGTGGACAATGGTAAAGTATATACATTGCAACTGAAAGGCGGCCGGATTAACGGGAAGGTTTTTTAAGAAATTATGATAAATGCACAACAACTTGATTTAACTACTTCTGCGCTAGCACAGGTATTAACATTCAGACAGCCTGCAGATGTTGTGCTCTCAGCTTTTTTCCGGCGTGAGCGCAAGCTGGGTATGCGTGACCGGCAGGAAATAGCTGAAACTGTGTTCGCTACTATCCGCCATTTGCAGAAAATTCAGAAGATGCTGCCAAAACCGCATCAAAAACCACGTCGTGCAGCTTTGGCTGCATTGGTTTTAGGGCGGGGAATAAGCGTACATGGAGTAGAATCACTTTGTGACTCAGAAGAAAAGCAGTGGCTGATTGATGTTAAAGAGCAAAAGTCTGCTTTTGCTTCCGATCTGACAACAGCTGCTGAGCTGCCTCAATGGTTAATTGAGTGTCTGCAACAGCAGGGCTGGGATGATAATCAGATTGCTACTTACGGTCGCAGTGTTATGCAGCCGGCGCCGCTGGATGTACGGGTAAATACTCAGAAAGGCAAACGTGATAAGATTCTGTCTGCGTTACAGGCAGAAGGAATGCGTGCTGAAGCTACGCCTTTTTCGCCATGGGGAATCCGGCTATTTGATAAACCGGCTTTAAACAAGCATCCGCTGTTTTTAGACGGTGTGCTGGAAGTTCAGGATGAAGGCAGTCAGCTGCTGGCGTTGCTAACAGGCGTTAAACGCGGTCAGATTGCTGTCGATTTCTGTGCCGGAGCAGGTGGTAAAACACTGGCGATGGGTGCAATGATGGCTGGCAGCGGCCGGCTGTATGCTTTTGATGTGGCTGAAAAACGTTTGGCTAATATGAAGCCGAGAATGGTTCGGGCAGGTCTGACTAATATTCATCCGCAGCGGATTGATAATGAGCATGATGCCCGTATTGCTAGATTAAAGAATAAGGCAGATTGTGTGCTCGTTGATGCGCCCTGTTCCGGAATGGGCACCTTGCGTCGTAATCCTGATTTAAAATATCGTCAGAGTAATGACAATATCCGGAAGTTGCTCGAGCAGCAACAATCAATTTTACTGGCAGCTTCTGCACTGGTACGTCCGGGCGGAAGGCTTGTGTATGCAACTTGCAGTATTCTGGAAATGGAAAATCAGCAACAGTTAAATAATTTTCTGGCAGCCAATACAGGCTGGCATATAGAACCGGTGCAGACTTTGCTTAAAAGTAATGTCTTACCTGATATGCAGGGTAACTATCTGCAGCTGAACACCGGTGAACATCATACAGACGGTTTTTTTGCCGCTGTACTTACACGCATTAAATAAAGTGATATAAGAAGGAATGTACATGAGTACTCAGGAAAGAATTAAAACGCTTGTTACTGAACATCCGGTTGTGTTGTTCATGAAAGGCACTAAGCAGTTTCCACAGTGTGGTTTTTCATCCCGTGCTGTACAAATATTGCAAGCTGCCGGTTTAAAAGAGTTCTATACTGTTAATGTGCTCGAAGATGAAGATATCCGTCAGGGTATCAAGGAATATGCAGACTGGCCGACAATTCCGCAATTGTATGTAAAAGGTGAATTTGTCGGTGGTTCTGACATTATGCTGGAGATGTACGAAGCAGGTGAATTGCAGACTTTGCTGGCGTCTGTCTGACAGAGTTTTGTTCGGAAATATTTTCCGGTAGCTGTTTTATTCAGGTTTTATAGCAATTATTTTTTGGAACTGGCTATGAATATAAATGTGATTGACCATCCTCTGGTGAAGCACAAGCTGTCATTAATGCGAGAAGAAGATTGCAGTACTTATCGTTTTCGTACGCTGACTAAAGAACTGGCACGCTTAATGGCTTATGAAGCCAGCCGTGATTTTGATATAGAAATTGTCAAAATGCAGGGCTGGTGTGGTGAGATTGATGCTTACCAGATTAAAGGCAAAACGGTTACTATTGTACCGATTCTGCGGGCAGGGCTGGGTATGCTGGATGGCGTACTGGACTTAATTCCTACAGCTAAAATCAGTGTAGTAGGTTTACAGCGCGATGAAGAAACGCTGGAACCGGTACCTTATTTTGAAAAATTTGTCAGTCAGATGGATAAACGCCCGGCATTGATCATTGATCCAATGCTGGCAACAGGTGGATCCATGAATGCAACTATTGAGTTACTTAAGAAAAAAGGTTGCAAGGATATTAAGGCATTGGTTCTTGTGGCCGCTCCGGAGGGTGTAAAGGCTGTCAATGAAGCTCATCCTGATGTGACTATTTACGCGGCAGCTCTGGATGATCATCTGGATGATAATGGCTATATTATTCCTGGTCTGGGCGATGCTGGTGACAAGATTTTTGGTACCAAGCACTGGTAATTTAAATTCAGATTATTTCATGCAGTCTGATCGCTGAAAGAATCTGTTAATAAAAAAACACAGAGTTTTCTGTATGGAAGATTCTGTGTTTTTTATTATGCTGAATTAAATTCAGGTTTGTTTTAAAAAATGGATATAGGTATCAGATAAATATTCTAAATAGAATTGGCTGGTCAGATAAGAAATAAATTTTTATTTATAAAATGATAAATCGAATATTTGCCGGTTAATTATAATCTGATGCAATCATTTTGTAAGATTTAAGATGGTTATTTGTTTTGTGCTTGCAGCTTATCTGGGCTGAATATCAGGCTTACAGCCAGTCCTGCTTTCTGTTCTGAATTTTGCAGACCAGAGTCTGCCAGACTGATACTGATGTGCCACTGATCACACAGGGTCTTAACGATTGCCAGCCCGAGGCCGCTTCCGCTTTCATTGTTGCCCAAAATACGGTAAAACGGTTCAAATACTAGCTGGCGCTCAGTTTCAGAGATTCCCTGACCATTGTCTTCTATAAGTAAAATCGTTTTGTTATCTGTGGTTGGTCTAATGCCAATGCATATTTGCCCATCAACAGGAGTGTATTTGATGGCATTACTCAGTATATTTTTCAAAATAGTATATAAATCATTACTGCTGACTGGCAGAAAAATATCTTCGCTAATGTCGAAACTTAAATTCTGTTTTTTTTGTTCGGCCAGCGGCAATAATTCGGCAATTAAATCACGCAGTAAGGGCATTAGTGCAGTTTTCTGAGCATTGTTCGCTATCAGATGTTGCTGCTGCTGATGCTGTGCTCTGGCCATAGATAATAATTGGATAAGCAGCTGTTCGGTTCTTGCAATACCTGCTTTGATTTGTTCAATAAGTTTGTGTTGTTCCTGAATAGTTAATTCCGGTTCATCAAAACGGGCTATTTGCAGAGTAAGTGCGGTAATTGGTGTACGTAATTCATGTGCTGCATGACTGATAAATTTTTTATCATGCTCAATCGCAGCCTGTAGCTGACTGAACAGGCGGTTAAGTGCGGTAATGAAAGGGCGGATTTCTGTCGGTACGTGCCTGGTATCCAGAGGTGATAAATCATTGGCGTTGCGTGCGGTTAATTCGCTACTCATTTCCTGTGTTGCCCGAAACAGGCGGCGAATCCAGATAGCTGTAAACAGCCATAGAATAGGCATCAGAATAAGAAATGGCCAAACTACACTTAATGCACTGTCTTTGGCTATATGATTTCGGTATGCTGTTCGCTGAGCAACAATAATTCGCTCACGTTCACGGGTGAGCAGGTAAACCCGCCAATGACGAGCTACCGTAGTAAAGTTATGAAAACCATCAGGTAATTGTTGAAGGTTCTGCACAGCATTATCATCTCCCATCAGAATATTGAGATAGGGTGAATCTAGTGTCTGTGCCAGCACGCGTGGTTTGGGCAGCGTTCTGGCGCTTTCAGGAAAATTGAGATCTTCCTGTGTATCTCTGCGCAGTATGGAACTGCGCGGATCAAGTAAATGGGCTATCTGCTCCAGCTGAGCATCTTGTAAATCCTGTGTTTCCCGAAAAGCAGTCTGATAGGCAAGAATGTCACCAATAATAGCGATTGAAGTTACTACGATGGTTAAAACCAGTAATAAGCGCCACTGTAGTGATGAGACTATCCGCGTCGGTCTACCAGCCATCCCAGTCCTCGTACATTTTTAATCACATTACTGCCCAGTTTTTTTCTAATTCCGTGAATGACTACTTCTACGGCATTGCTTTCTACTTCTTCATTCCAGCCGTAGAGCTTTTCTTCCAGTTCCTGTCGAGACAGTATCGTGCCGGGTTGGAGCAATAAACTGTACATCAAAGCATATTCTCGTGCTGACAGCCGGGTAACCTGTCCGTTGGCACTGACTTCACGAGTAGCAGGATTCAGGGTAATGGTGCCATTACTTAGTATAGGAGTAGCATGTCCGCTGCGGCGGCGTAATAAAGCCCGGATACGCGCCAGTAATTCGGAAGGCGCAAAAGGTTTAATTACATAGTCATCGGCACCGCTGTCCAGACCATTAATGCGTTCTTCCACTGTGTCTCGGGCAGTAATCAGAATAACGGGTAAATCACAGTTTTTTGCACGTAAGTGGCGTAACACACTTAGTCCATCCTGTCCGGGTACACCAATATCCAGTAGGGCAATATCATAAATTTCTGGTTGCAATGCATTTTCAGCTGCAATACCGTCAGCCACACAATCAACGGCAAAACCGGCAGCATGCAGCATATCGCTTAATGCTTCTGCAATCATTTTGTCATCTTCAAGAAGTAGAATTCGCATGAGTTAACATTTTTCCGCATAGACTTGTTAACCAGTCTGTATTGTTTCAGACTGTGAGATATCTATGATAACAAAAACCGTTTCAGGATTCCTGAAACGGTTTTATTCAAACGTTAACCAGCGACTGATTAGTTAGTTTCAGTAGTGGTAGTTGTTTGTTTGGTCGTAGTAGTACTAGCAGCTGCTTTTCTGGCATGTGCTTTTTTAGTATGTACTTTTTTTACTGGTGCTTTTTTAACAGCTGGTTTTACAGTTTTAGCACTGGTGTTTTCAGCTGTAGTAGTTGTAGTAGTAGTGGTGGCTGTAGCTTGTTTAGGAGGGGTAGCAAAGGCAGCAGCAGCAGTTAAACCAAAGATAGCACTTACAACAGCAGCAGTGATTTTTTTCATGACAGATCTCCATTAAAAGTAATTAAAGACAATAACCATCTCGGTTCTTGTTGATGCACAGTATGGCTTTAAATACTTAGGCAAGACTTAGCTAAATGTTGTTTATTGTTAATTTAATGTAATTAAATGTTATTATTTAGAGTAAGTTTAGATTCGCTTATTAGTTTAAAATTTAAAATAATATGATTTTATAATGGTTTATGTTTGATGCATTGAATAAAGATTATTATTTATATGCTATTGAAATCTATTTGCTAATAATAAATAAATGAGATTTTTATAGAAAATGGAATTTAATCTTGTCTTAATATGTGGCTTCTATAAGTATAAATATAAAGATATGTAGATTACGTTATTATTAGTTCAGAGTTGATTATTATCTAGAATACCAGTGTATGTTTTACTTTTGACATACACTGGTAAGAATAAATGTCTCAGACAGTGCGCGCAATTTCCGTAAACGCTTCGGCAGCTAAACCCAGTGTATCTGCAATGATTTCACTGCTATGAGCAGCTGAAACAAAACCTGCTTCATATGCTGATGGTGCAAATGCAACACCGCGTGACAGCATGGCATGGAAAAACTCTTTAAATAGTATCTGATTGGTATTTTGCATATCTGCAAAACAGGATGGCAGATTATCAGTAAAGTAGAAACCAAACATACCGCCTTCACTGCGGCTGCTGAAAGGGATATTGGCTTCATGTGCGATTGCTGTCAGACCATCACTCAATTGTCGGGTATGATTGCTGAGTGTAGTGTAAAAATCGGGTCGTTGTATGATTTCCAGTGTTTCTAGTCCGGCTGCTACGCATACCGGATTACCGGAAAGTGTACCTGCCTGATATACAGCACCTAAAGGTGATACACAGGCCATGATGTCCGCACGACCACCGAAAGCTGCTACTGGCATACCTCCGCCAATTACTTTGCCAATTGTCGTTAAATCAGGCTTAATACCATGAATGGATTGTGCTCCGCCCAGAGCAACGCGAAAACCGGTCATTACTTCATCGTAAATAAGAACACTTCCGTACCGTTCTGTAAGTTCACGCAATGCCTGAACAAACTCTGTTGTGGCGGGTATCATGTTCATATTACCGGCAATTGGTTCGACAATAACACAGGCAATACTGTCGCCCTTGCTGGCAAAAGTTTGTTGCAAAGCCTCAACGTCGTTATAAGGTAATACCAGGGTATGGCGGCTGAAATCTTCAGGTACGCCGGCAGAGCTGGGATTACCAAAGGTTAGCAGACCAGATCCGGCTTTAACCAGCAGACTATCTGAATGACCATGATAACAGCCTTCAAATTTAATGATATTGTCCCTGCCGGTAAAACCTCTGGCCAGACGGATTGCACTCATAGTTGCTTCTGTACCTGAACTGACCAATCGAATCTGTTCCATGCTGGGCATGATATGGCGTATTTCTTCTGCAATGCGGATTTCATTTTCTGTCGGTGCACCAAAAGATAAGCCATTTTCGGCCGCCTGACAGACTGCCAGAACAACTTCAGGATGTGCATGACCGACAATGGCTGGTCCCCATGAACCGACATAATCAATATAACGGGTTTGATTTTCATCCCATACATAAGCTCCCTGAGCTTTGTTAATAAAGCGGGGTATGCCGCCGACACTGCCAAAAGCCCGTACAGGAGAATTTACTCCGCCGGGAATAATGGTTTTTGCCTCTTCAAAAAGCTGCTGGTTTCTATCCATGATTATGACCTTTGCTTTATTGGAATATCAGATAACTTGCATTCAGGGATTAATCATACTATCGATTACCCCTAAAGGTTAATTGTCTTTAGCTTTTCGAACAGGAATCCGGAAGATAAAATAAAATATCAGGGTAGCAGTAAGTAATTTTAATGGTGAAATAATTGATTTATTAAATATTAATATGTAATTTCTTACTATTAATAATTGATTAAGTAATACTTTCTATTTTCAAAGAAATAAAATTATCTATAGCTGATTGTAAAATCGTAAGTCTCACATACATAAAGACAGAGCTAAGATTTCAGATTTAAAATCTTATAGCTGTATGAAATTTATGTTTTTTAGCTAAATTAATGGACAGAATTCTCAGATTCTAAGGTAACTAAAAGAAAATTACTAAACTAGCGTACGTAGCATACGAATAAAACGCGGAAATTTTGATAAATGCTGCACCCACTGATAAACCATTAAAGTGTAGCTTTCCTGCGCAATAAAACGTAATTTCGACTGGGTTGCGGTGTAGCGGGTAGTTGGAGTAGGCGAAAGCTGTACATTTAAACCCAGATCACGTGCCATAAAGCAAGCACGTGCCAGATGATATGGATCGCTGACAATAATAAAGCTGTTTAGATCATTATCATCAGCTATGGCTTTTGCATTAACCAGATTCTGCCAGGTATCGCGCGAATGATTTTCATAAATAATATCATTGGCATCAACACCGTTACGGATAGCATAGCGACGTCCGACGGCTGCTTCCGTCATGAAACCGGCTCTGGGGCTGCCACCAGTAAAGAGAATTTTTTTTACTATGCCGGCACGATACAGATTAATGGCATGATTGATACGTTCACGGAAAACTGGTGAAGGGCGCTTATCCCAAGCGGCTGCGCCAAGCACGATAGCGGCATCGGCTTCTGTCGGTACTTGCTGCGGATGGCTGAGCTGGTAGACTGTAGCAACACTAAAAGCATAGTTGGCACCAACAAATAGGCTGCATCCGGCAATTACAGTGCGCAGACAATACCAAAAACCTAAACGTGTGCCGGAGCTCATTTATTGTTCTAGTAAAGCTTCAATATTCGTTAACGGGCGACCTATAGCGGCATGTTCGCCGTATACAGCTATCGGTCGTTCAATCAAAATCGGATGTGCAGCCATTGCGGCAATCAGAGTATCTTCATCTGCTTCAAGCAGATTCAGTTGTGTGAACAGATCATCTTTACTGCGCATCATTTCCCGTGCTGAATTGATGGCCAGTTTTTGTTTCAGTGAACGAATTTGTGCTTCGGATAAAGGCTCGGTCAGGTAGGGAATGACTTTGGTATTAATATTGCGTACTCGGAGTAAAGACAGGGCAGCGCGCGACTTAGAGCAATTTGGATTATGGTACAGTATGACGGTGTGTGTCATGATTATCCCTGAACTTCTATAAATAAAAAATCTAAATTGGAAGTGTGGACGAAACTTCAAATTTTGACAAGTATTATTAATTATTCTAAAGCTAAAGCTGAATTAATGTGTCGGATGTAAATAAATTATCTGTTTTTGAATATGCATTTCAATTGATTTATACAAAATAAAAATAAATAAACCTCTTAACTGCTAATGTTTTTGCGGCAAAATTGTATATGAATTATTCTATAATAATTGCTATTAAAGGTAATATTAAGGTAATGATATGTTTCCGTCTGCCCAAGTCTTGAAAAAAATATTTTTAATTAGCGCACTGTTTCTAAGCTGTATTCGTGTGCATGCTGCAGAATTACAAAACTGGCCTCAGCGTACACCAGCTACTTTACCAACTAATTCCCCAATAATGGTGGTTAATGTATGGGCAACATGGTGTAAACCTTGTCGTAGTGAAATAGCTATGCTTTCGCGCTGGTATCAGCAACAACGAACTTCAGGGAAGAAAACCATTGCTGTCGTTGGTGTATCTTTAGATAATGATGCAAATTTACAACGCTTTACACAGCAAGTGTCAGTACCGTATCCGTTATACCGTTATACAGGTTCGGATAGCCGTGCATGGATGCAACGATTAGGCAATAATATTGGCGGAGTACCTTTTACTCAGGTTCAGGCACCTAAATGCGGTTTTCAGCGGGCATTGATAGGTACACTGAGTGAAATAAAGCTGAATCAAGTAATTGCTGAAGCCAGACGGCAGTGTAAACAGCACAACGTTCGTTTATAGATTTACCTGTAGGTCAAGATTAAAGTGTGTGCCACGGTTCATTTGCTGATTTAGCCCGTCCTGTACCATTAATAACGCAGTTACCAGTGACAGCTTGTGTTGCTGATTAATGGTTTGCCTATACCAGTATTGTAATATTTTATGCAGCGTGAACATTTCATCAGTTCGTCGGCAAATTCCAAAATAACGGCTCATGGAGTGTTGCAGTGCTTGCATACTGAAAGAAGGGATATCCTGAGTCGGATGAGGTTGTTCCGGAAAAATAATTTCCTGCCAGGTCAATTCTGATGAATTCACCTGCTGATTGACTGGCCATGTTTGCGGGTGTTCTTTAGAAGCAACTATCGATGCCGCGGCATTGCGTCCGGTTACAACACATTCAAGTAAAGAATTACTGGCCAGACGATTGGCACCATGTAGCCCGGTACAGGCAGTTTCACCTATAGCATACAACTGAGCTATATCGGTACGCCCATCGGTGTCTGTAACAATGCCGCCACAGGCATAGTGTGCTGCTGGTGCTACCGGAATTAATTCACGAGTGATATCCAGACCCTGTTGCAGACAATGCTGGTAAATTTGCGGGAAATGTGTGCAGATAAAGCTTTCAGGTAAATGAGTGATATCCAGATATACACAGTGATGGCCGGTTTTAGCTATTTCGCTTGCAATGGCTCGTGCAACAATATCACGCGGAGCCAGCTCGGCACGGTTATCGTATTCAGGCATAAAGCGCCGGCCTTGCTGATTACGTAAAATACCTCCTTCACCGCGTACAGCCTCAGAAATTAGAAAACACGGATTTTCGGGTAAGGCAAGTGCTGTGGGATGGAACTGTACAAAAGCCAGATTTTGCGTTCTGCAACCAGCCAGAGCCGCTAAAGCAACTCCTTGTCCATTTGCTGTTACCGGATTAGTGGTCAGAGTGAATAATTGTCCCAATCCTCCGGTTGCCAGTACAGTATGCTTAGCCTGAATAGTTACGGTCTCATCAGTTTGTGCCATCTGTACGACTGCTCCGGTACAAACTGAATTTTCATACACTAAATCGATAACACAGCTATGCGGCAAAATATGAATATTTGGTCGTGCTGATAGCTGTTGTTGGAGTGTATGAGTAATACTGTGACCAGTATGATCTGCCGCATGTACGATACGCCGCCGGCCATGTCCGCCTTCACGTGTCAGATGCAGGCGACCATTCTCACGGGTAAATTCCACGCCATGGGCGCATAACCATTCAATAGCACTGTTGCCTTCAGCCAGAATTTCGGCAGTTTGTTTTTCATTGCAGCAGCCGGCACCGGCTATAAGCGTATCCTTAATATGTTCGGCTACACTGTCTGCCTGATCAATAACAGCTGCTACTCCGCCTTGTGCCAGATTACTGGCACAGGTTGATAAATCTTCTTTTGCCAGCAAAATAATGTGAAAATTTTCCGGTAAAGATAAGGCCACCGTCAGCCCGGCCAAACCGGCACCAACAATCAAAACATCGGTAGTATTAACAGAGCAGGGTGTGATATTGGTCATGTTGGCTAATCCAGTGAGCAAAAATATCGGGTGAATGGTTTTCTGTATGGTGAAGATTGGTCTTATCAGTATGAAATTCCTGCCATGCAGTTGAAAAATCAAGCATACGCTGTATGGAAATACCAGCCTGTTTACCTAAAGCAGAAGGTAGATCAATTTTATGCTGTTCTGGTTTGCTTAAAGCATCTATACAGGCTTGTAATCCGTTCATAGCCATCCAGGGGCAGAAAGCACAAGACTTGCAGGTGGCACCATTGCCTGCAGTAGGCGCAGCCAGAAAGGTTTTTTCCGGAGCATGTTTATGCATTTCATGTAATATGCCCTGATCTGTCGCTACAATAAATGTATCTGCCGAATCGTGAATTGCTGCCTGCAACAGACGGCTGGTAGAACCTACTACATCAGCTAAAGCGACTACAGCTGCCGGTGATTCAGGATGAACCAGTATTTTGGCATGCGGATAGCGTGCTTTCATTAAAGCCAGTTCTTGACCTTTAAATTCATTATGTACCAGACAGGAACCTTGCCAGAGCACCATATCTGCACCAGTCTGATTCTGAATATATTCTCCAAGATGTCTGTCCGGTCCCCAGATAATTTTTTTTCCTTGGGCATGTAAAAAAGAAACAATTTCCAGAGCAATTGACGAAGTAACGACCCAGTCAGCCCTGGCCTTAACTTCGGCACTGGTATTGGCGTAAACCACAACTGTCCGATCTGGATACTGGTTGCAGAAAGCAGTAAATTCTTCTGCCGGACAGCCCAGATCAAGAGAGCAGGTCGCTTCAGTATCGGGCATAAGAATAGTTTTTTCCGGACTGAGTATTCGTGCAGTTTCGCCCATAAATTTCACTCCGGCTACCAATAAAGTCTTTGCCGGATGCTGTGCTCCGAAACGTGCCATTTCCAGTGAATCACCTACCATGCCGCCAGTAGCCAGAGCCAGATCCTGCAATTCCGGTTCAACATAGTAATGTGCCAGCATCACAGCATGCTGTTGCAGTAATAGAGCTTTTACCTGTTCAATATATTTTTGCTTTTGCTGCCGGTCCAATTGCTGTGGAATTTTAGCCCAGGCACATTGCAGCACAGCAGATTCATCTTTAGTAGTGTGTGCAGCATTCTCAGTAGCTGCAACTGATGACAATTGTGGTTTTTCGTAATCGAATGCACGCCATTGATTGGTACTTTGCATAATCGCTCCTGAAAGGAATAATTAATTATGCTCATAATGAGTATATAAGGCAATACGAAAAAGCCAAGAACTCGAATAAACTCGACTGAATGTGATAATCAGTTGCGTTCAGTTAGATACAACGGTGCTTTTGCGGTAATCTACTCAATCAGTGAATTTTGTTTTTTTGCGACAAATTCTTTACAATTAGCCAGCTTTAATAAAGGAGTTTATCCGCATGCACTCTTCAGCTGAATATTCATCTTCAAGTTATAGCGACAGTGCAGCTGAACTCGTGGCGGTATTGTTTGCTGTTACCGATTTCAGTGCGCGGGTACTTACCATAAACGATGGAAAACTATTGCCATATGGTCCGCTGAAGCCTGTACATCATTCTTTACAGGCTGGTGCCAGAACCTGGGTACATCAGCAGACAGGTCAGCCATTAGGCTATATGGAACAGTTATATACATTTGTTGATGTCAAACGCAGCCATCATTGCGGCCATGCTGTAATTAATATCAGCTATCTCGGACTGGTAAAAGAAGCTGCTGAGAGTGGTTTAAAGCTGGAAGCCAAATGGCATGACTGGTATGAATTTTTTCCTTGGGAAGACAGCAGACTGCCTCAGCATAAGCAGATACTCGATCAATTAATCCTGCCGATGCAGAACTGGGTAGATGCTGCTCCGAATCAGGAAATCCGCAATCAGCGTCAGCAGCGCCTGAATTTATGCTGGGGAATAAACGGGCAGCAATGGCTGGCAGAAAATGCTCTGTTGCGTTATGAATTGATGTATGAAGTTGGCATGATCACTGAATCTCCCTATTTCGACGGTCGTCTGCCGGCTATGCTGACCGGTCGCTCCATGCAGTTTAATCATCGCCGTATTCTTGCTACTGCTGTATCTCGTTTACGAGCTAAATTACAGTATCGTCCGGTAATTTTTGATTTAATGCCGCCTCAATTTACTCTATATCAGTTGCAGAGAAGCATAGAGGCGCTGAATGGCGTAGATTTACATAAACAGAATTTTCGCAGATTAATCAACAATCAGCAGCTGGTTGTGCCAACCGGAACCACAGTAGTGGCTGAGCGCGGACGTCCGGCACAGCTGTACCGTTTTAATGAAAATGTTTTACAGGAAAGTCTGCTCTCCGGTTACAGATTACCATTAATTAATAACCATATACAGTAATTCAAATAGCGTAATTGTCATCAATTCCGTTGATAAAATAGAAATTTTCTGATTAAAAATTTTTGATTCTTGGTTTTAAACAAATAAATCTGATTAATTTGCTGAATTTAAAAACTACCGCTTTTCAAATTTATCTGCTTATTATTTGTTAACGTATTTTCAGACTTTGACTACTAATATATACTCTAAAAGAGTATATATCCGGGCTTAACAATATGATTAGCGATTTACCAGAAATAATTACCCGTCCAATAGTACAGGCTGCACTGTCAGAAGATTTAGGCAGACGCGGAGATGTTACCTCACAGGCAGTGATACCGGCAGACAGGATGGCCGCATTCAGTATTGTAACCAGAGTACCCGGTGTGGTATGCGGTTTAGATCTGGCCCAGCAGAGCTTCGCTCTGATGAATGAAAATCTGGAATTTACTGCATACAAAAATGATGGTGATATTACCGCCGCCGGTACAGTGCTGGCCCGGGTTGCCGGTAATGCGCGTGCTATCCTCGCTGCCGAACGCACAGCGTTAAATTTTCTGACGCATCTTAGCGGAATAGCCACTACAACTCATGAAATTCAGAAATCTATAGCTCATACCGGAGCTCAGCTGACGTGTACACGTAAAACCATACCTAATTTGCGTATAGTCCAGAAATATGCAGTAAGAATGGGCGGGGGACGTAATCATCGTATGGGTCTGGATGATGCTATACTGATTAAGGATAATCACATTGCGCTTAGCGGAGGAGATATTATTACTGCTGTTAAGCAAGCTAAATCTTATGCCGGCCATTTGATTGCAGTGGAAGTAGAAGTTGACACATTGGAGCAACTGCGTCAGGTTCTGGATGAAGGCGTGAGTGTGGTATTGCTGGATAATATGTCAATAGAAGAAATGCGAACAGCTGTGAGCTGGTGTAAGGGACGTTGTCAGACTGAGGCTTCAGGTAATTTGCGACCGGATACTGTGGTAGCTGCTGCAGAAACAGGCGTAGATTTTCTGGCGATGGGCTATCTGACCCACAGCGCACGCTATCTGGATATTGGTCTGGATTATGCAGATAATCAGAATATTCTGAAAAAATGAAAATAATCAAAAATTTTGTTTTAAAACAAATATTATATTATCATTAATTAGTACAATAATATATCTTTTATAAGAATAAATATTATTTAATAATGAAAAAACTAATTATTTGGTATAGCTGTTTTTGTTTGTTGTTGCCATTAACTGCGTATGCGGTGGTAGTTAATGATGTTACCGGTATGACGCCGGTACAGATGGTCGCTGTGATACAGCCGGAATCAACCGAAGAGGTTGCAGAGCTGGTTAAGCACACAACCGGTCCCATTAGTATAGCTGGTGGTAAATACAGTATGGGCGGGCAAACTGCAGTTCAGAATGGCGTGCAAATAGATACTCAAAAACTCAATCATGTAATTGCTTTTAATCCTGAACAAAAACTTTTAACGATAGAAGCAGGTGCAAACTGGCGTCAGGTACAGGAGCTGATTGATCCATATGGATTATCTGTGAAAATCATGCAAAGTCTGGCTGACTTTAGTATTGGTGGTTCTTTAAGTGTTAATGTACATGGTCGATATATGGGGGCAGGTCCTATTATTCTGTCTGTTGAGCAAATTAAAATAGTACTGGCAGATGGTTCAATAGTTTTAGCCAGCCCGCAAGAAAATTCGGATATTTTTTATGGTGCTATTGGTGGCTATGGTGCATTGGGTGTTATCACAGAAGTGACATTACGCCTTACTGAAAATGTAAAAGTAAAACGAATTAATGATGTGATGCCGATTAGTCAGTATTCCTCTTATTTCTCTGAGCAGATTCGTGCTGACAGAACGGCCATATTTCATAATGCCATTATTTATCCTCCTGATTTCAAAAAGGTTAGGGCTGTGACTTTTAAGCAGACTGATGAACCATTAACTATTTCTGCCCGTTTAAGACCACTTTCTGCACCTACACGCAAACGCCAAAGACAATTGAAAATTGTTGCTGCATCGGATTTTGGTAAAGAATTGCGCAAATTATATGATGATGCCTATTTTGTAAAACAGCCAGTAATGATGCGTAATTATGAAGCCAGCTTAGCAGTAGCACTTTTAGAGCCTATTTCCATGCAAGATAAAAGTTTTGCTTTGGAAGAATATTTCATACCGGTAGAAAAGTTTGATGATTTTTATCCGCAGATGATAGACATCCTGAAAAAGCATCAGGCAAATATTATCAATATCTCTATTCGTCATGCTATTCCTGATAGTGGTTCTTTGCTGGCATGGGCTAAAACTGAGGTATTTGCTTTTGTGATTTACTATCAGCAAGGAACTGATGAACAGAGTAAAAAGCAGGTAGGGATATGGACACGGGAATTAATAGATGCGGCATTAGCAAACGGAGGTACTTATTATTTACCTTATCAATTGCATGCAACTGAGGAGCAATTTCAGCGCGCATACCCACGGGCAATAGAATTTTTTAAGCTTAAAGAGCGCTTAGATCCAGAGAATAAATTCAGTAATCTATTTCTGGAGCGGTACCGTCCGGCAACCACTCACTAAACATTGGGTTTGAACTTAGCTTTGAGCGAATTGAATATTTCCAGAATAGAGATGAAAAACTGGTGTGGTAATTATCACCACACCAGTAATCAGAAAAAAATCAGTTTATTATCCGTAGCGGCGCTGAAATTCCTGCATGAACTCCACTAAAGCTTCAACACCCTGTATGGGCATGGCATTATAAATACTCGCCCGCATTCCACCCATTGATTTATAGCCTTGTAATCCGCTTAAACCATGAGCACCGGCTTGCATTACAAATATTTTATCCAGCTCTTTTGTAGGTGTATGGAAAATAACATTCATCTGTGAGCGTGCATGCTGTTTCACATTATTGATATAAAATCCATTGCTGTTATCAATGGCAGAATACAACGTTTCAGCTTTAAGGGTATTAATGGCTTCCATCTGTTCCACACCACCGTGAGTTTGCAGCCAGCGAAATACCAGACCTGAAATATAAATCGGATAAGTTGCCGGAGTGTTGTACATTCCCTGCCGGCTGATATGACTTTGATAATTCCACACATCAGGTATTCGTTCAGAGCAACGATCAAGCAGATCTTCCCGAATAATCACAATAGTAGCACCTGATGGTCCGATATTTTTTTGTGCACCGGCATAAATAACGCCAAAATCTGCTACATTTACCGGTCGTGATAAAATTTCGCTCGACATATCGCAGATGACAGGGGGCAAACCATCTGGTTTGGGAATGTTGCGATATTGCAGGCCATGTACTGTTTCATTAATGCAGTAATGAACAAAAGCAGAGTTTGGATCCACATCCCAGCTTTCAACCGGCGGTACATCTGTGTAGTTATATAAATCACCACCATGTGCTGCCAGATGTATTTCTGCATCGGAAAGTTTACCCATCTGGCTGTGTGCGATACGGCTCCAGTTACCGGAGACTACTGAATCAACCCGCTTAAAACCATTGGCCAGATTCATCACGACCATATTGAACTGGGCACTGGCACCGCCCTGCATGAACAAAACTTTATAGTTGTTTGGAATATGCATAAGCTGGCGTAGATCCTGCTCGGCATGGTGCAGAATACTAATAAAAGCATCTGATCGATGGCTCATGGTCATGACTGAGCAACCAGTACCGTTATAATCCAGCATTTCAGCCTGTGCTGTTTCTAATACGGCCTCTGGCAGTATTGCAGGACCGGCAGAAAAATTGTATGTGTTCAGTGTTGTCATGAATAAATTTAAACCTGTTACAGAAATGTACTGTTGTTGATTAATTTCAGTCCGTTTGATGGGTGTGTATACACTGGCAGTCTGTTCACAGATTAATGTTGCAATCTGTCAGTGAACTGGTGAAATTCTAGTTGCTTGATAATGGGAAAGCAAATACAAAACCGTTTTGCATGTAAAGTAGCAAAAGTATGGTTATTTCTGCCTGTTAGTATAATGGATTTAGTTTAAACCACTTTTTTTTTACGTTTGAACAGGTAATTTTTCTATAAATAATCGGATTTATTCTGAGATAAGCCATCAGTCTTATCTTTATATTCAGCCCTCACTGCTTTTATCCAGTGGAATAATATTGGTTGCCCCCAGTTTTTGTAGTTCCTGTAATACATATTCCCAGGCTTCTGGCAAAAAAACAGAATTTTCACTATGTGTTTTCAGACCGAATTCCAGACGGTAATAATGTATTTGTTCTTCTGCCGGTAAATCATCACGAATGGTGGGTAAACTAAAAGTTTTAATCCCAGACCAGTTTTGTTCAATTGCTTCCATTAAAGGCGTAATTTTGGACTCAGGCACACCATCAACCAGAGCTGCTTTAGTCACCAGTTTCTGCCGGAAAAAATTCTGCTGGTAATATTGACTCAGTACCCACTGGGCCATAGGGTGTGCCATTTGGGGAAAGCCCGGGAAAAAATAATGCTCATTGATTGAAAAACCGGCAATGTTATTGAAAGGATTAGGAATCAGTGCTGAGCCCAGTGGAAACTCAGCCATTTTTGTCCGTTGCAAATGTGCAGGGCTGTCAAGTGTATCTCCCTGTTTCAGTGAAATGGTTTCAATTGCTTTCAGTGCTTCCGGATGAGGTGTTAACGGCAGGTTCAACGCCTTTGCACAGGCCTGACGAGTATGGTCGTCTGGTGTGGCACCTATGCCGCCGGTAACAAAAACAGGTATTTTTTCTTTAAATGATTCAATAAGCTGTCTGGTAATAACTGCCTGATCATCTGGTAAATATTGCGCCCAGGCCATATATAAACCGTGTTGTTGTAATAATTGTTTGAAAAAAACAAAATGGCTGTCCTGACGCGAACCATTCAGAATTTCATCACCAATTATAATGATACCGAATTGCATACGAATACTCCTGTATTTGCGGCAGTTGTTGCATGATAGCTATAACCTGTCTGCCGAATAAAACATGAATGTTGTTTTATGTGCTGAATTATTTTAATGTGCAAGTGTAGTGTTATTTTAGCAAGGATGTACTTATGAATATCAAAAAATTAGCAGTTTCCGCTCTGATTGCCGGCAGTCTTGCGGCCTGTGCACATACATCTGACCGTAAGGTAAGTATGCGTGCCGTCACTGTTCCGCAGTTAAGCGCCTATGACTGGCAGCTGGCTGAAGCTACTGACCGGCATGGTCGGCCGTTACCCGGTTTTGCAGCCGGCTCATCTATGACAATGAATTTTTCCGGTCAGCGGCTAAATGTTACCGGTGGCTGCAATAATATTAGTTCTAACTATCAGTTAAATGATCAGGATATGCAAATTCAGGCTCCGGTAAGCACTATGAAAGCCTGTGCGCCTGATATTATGGCGCAGGACTCTGCAGTTGTGGCTTTTATGAATGGTCAGAAATTACATGCAGGGCTGCTTAATGCTGAGAATGACCAGAATGCGCAGCCAGAATTATGGATTGAAAACCGGCGCGGCGAACATTTGCTCTGGCACGGTGTCCCTGCTGCCGTTGCTCAATATGGTCAGCCTGCTGTGGTATTTTGGGAAATAAGCCCGCAAACGCAAACCTGCCATACTGCACAGGGGGTAGCTCAGTGTTTGAAAGTCAGAGAAATTAGCTACAATGATCAGGGAGTTAAAGTTAAAACTGGTGTATGGCGTAATTTTGCCGGCAAGATTGATGGCTGGCAGTTTAATCCGCAGGAAAATCAGGTATTACGTCTAAATGTATATGAGGTTAAACCGGCTGATGTAACGGGTACTGCTGCAGATAACCAGTATGTTTATAAGCTGGATCAGATAATCGAACGCTCAGTAGTGAAGTCTCCGAAGCATAAACATAAATAAAGTTTTCTATAATAGATAACTAAAAAGGCAATGAAAAAAATCATTGCCTTTTTATTTAACGGATATTTTGTATTCAATACAGCCTAAAAAGTTGAGAATTTACTGTTGTAAATAAACATCCGGCTGACTGTTGGCATTATTCAGTATTAATGTTTTTCTGCCATTATGCTGAGTAATTTTACCTTTACGGGTAACTGATTTGCTTTTTCCATCTTTGCTAATCTGATTCTGATAAGTAAAATTCTGATTCGGATCAATGCGGAAAGATGTCGTTTCACTATATTGATGGCACTCTGGCTGTTTGCAGTTTTTAAAAAGCTTAACCTGATTATCATCCTGAATAACTGATGCGGATAATCTGTCGATTTCTTTTTCAATTTGCTGTTGCTGATGATACATTTGAGCTAAAATTTTATCTGCATCATCAAATTCATTATTATCAGCGAAGTTTTTATGGCTGGCTGCCAGAACAGGGTTAAACTGTAAACCGATTGTTACCGTTAACAGAAATAATTTCAGTATATTCATATACTCACCCTTGATTAAATTTTTAAAAATTTAATATTAATATCTTTGTATATCTCATTAATTTTGAAAATAAATGGGAAATATATAATCGATTTCACAGAAATTTTAAAAGGGTTCGCAAATATATTTATCATCTTTACTTTCACTTGTATCATCTTTATCTTTACTTGTATCTTTTTTACAAAGTGACCACCCTTCTACAGAATTATAGACAACATTTTTGGTTTCTCCTGAATTTGCCGCAGTTGGTGTGGCTGTCAAAGTATAACTACTTTCTTTATAATCTCCCGTAATAGTAAAGAATTTTTCGCTTCTTTTTTTGGTCAGCTGAGCATCAGTATAGGTATTGAATGTTTTATTCAAGGAGTAATAACGTTCTAATAAGCTAATATTTTCTGACATGTCGGCTCTGACATTTTCTTCTCGTGCCTTAATCACATAATTCTGATATGTGGGATAGGCAATTGCAGCGAGTATGCCAATAATAGCCAAAGTAATCAATAAATCAATAATAGTAAAACCATAAGTGTGGCGTCGCATCACGTTCTCTTTCTTTTATCAATGCTTATGATCAATTGTTTTCAACAATAGTTTGGTCAGGCTGTACCAGTACATATGGTCTGACAACTACTGCCCACATCGGCTGGTTACAATCAAAATATTGTTGTGCCATTATATCGTTTACTTTACCAATTTTACCTTCTTGAATCAAAAGTGCAATGGCAGCAGAGTTATCAGTAGCTATCATGTGGGCTATATTGACCAAATCCAGTTCTGGTGCAATATATATGCAAACACCCCGGGCAAAGTGAGTTTGCAGTTCATGCCAGTTGATACGGGCAGTTTCCAGATTGAGTTTCTGTTCTAATGGCAGAGGATGGCTTGAAGTAAGATTATTCGAATGCATGGGTAGATAAACATTATTTGTAAAAGCATTCCGTTTTAAATTCATATACGGAATGCCTGCTCATGATTAATTAATTTAATTATTTTGCCGGTGCGGATGCGGGTTGAGTAGCTTGAATACCCCATGATTCAGGGTACTTATAGCCGGCAAAGCGCTTGAATGCATATTGTTTAAATGCAGCTGAATTATATGCGGCTGTTATGTCTTTTACCCATTGGCTGTCTTTATCAGCAGTGCGGATTGCTGACCAGTTAACATAAGTATAGCCGGGTTCCAGATACAGGGCAGATGTAAATTTTAAGCCAGAACTGGTCGCAAAATTACCATTGATCACTGCAAAATCAACATCATGACGCGAACGAGGTAATTGAGCAGCTTCCAATGGTACCAGTTTGATGTTTTTATTATTACCGGCTATGTCGGCAAGTGAAGCTTTAAGAGGATTAATATCGGTTTTCAGGGTAATCCAGCCTAGCTTGTCCAGCATAACGAGAGCACGTGCCAGATTGGACGGATCATTGGGTACAGAAACACTGGAGCCTTCTTTTACTGCACTCAGTTCATGCATCCGGCCGGCATATATTCCAAGCGGACCAGTAGGAACCTGAAATGCCGGCATAATATTTAAGTGGCGTGATTGGGCAAAATCATCCAGATAGGGTTTATGCTGGAAAATATTGATGTCAATAGATTTATCTGCTAATGCCAGATTAGGGCGCACATAATCAGTAAATTCGAGTAATTGTACCCGATATCCCTGCTTTTCCAGTTCTGGTTTTACCTGATCTCTGACCATATCGGCAAAATCGCCTACAGTAGTGCCGATAATAATTTCTTTTTTATTTTGTTCAGTGGAAGCTGCAGATTGAGTGGTTTTTTCGCCGCTACAGGACGCCAGAGTGAGGATACACAGACTTAATAACAGGAATTTCAGATAACTTTTCACTATGATTCTTTCTTTTTTATGTTTTAAAAATTGAAACGGATATTGACTATATTGATACTGTTTTCTCTTTACTATTACAGTCAGATATAGGTACAGTCAGATATAGGCGTAAACACATATATACTGGGCCAGGCTGCCCAACAAAACAAATAAATGCCAGATACCATGTCCATGACGGATTTTCTCATCATTGATAAACCAGTATATGCCGATGCTGTATGCAAGACCGCCGGCAGTCAGCCAGAATAGCCCTGGTGCAGACATCCGGTGAATCAACGGATAAATAGCAACAATAATCAGCCAGCCCATAATCAGATACAGGACTAATGACAGGATACGGGTTTCACTTTTACGTCCGATAGTCACTTCCTGAATAATACCAAATATTGCCAGTCCCCATGATATGCCAAAAATTGACCAGCCCCAGCCTCCGTGTAATGTGGTAAGGGTAAAAGGTGTATAACTGCCTGCAATTAACAGATAAATCGCACAATGATCAAATTTTTGTAACACCGCTTTGGCCCGATGAGAATAAATTGAATGATAAAGTGTAGATATACCATATAAGAATATCAGACTGGCACCATAAATGGCTGAGCTGACAATACGGTAAGCATCTCCGTACATAGCGGATTTAATTAATAAAAATACGGTGCCTGTAATGGCAAGAATAAAACCGATAAAATGAGAGTACGCATTAAAGCGTTCACCGCGATACATATTTTGCTTGCTAAAGTAATTTGTGAGATGACTATCGTTTCACTAGCGCCCTAAAGGTGCAAGTGTTTTTTATTTTTATTATTGTGCCGGTATTTATCCGCGTGCAGGTCTATGGCTGTTCAACTGCTTACAAGCACAGTAAAATAGATAATTTTGCAGACTATCAGAAATTTCTCGTCATGCTGACTTTTCAGGAAATTATTTTTACATTACAAAACTATTGGGCTAAACAGGGCTGCGTGGTGTTACAGCCATTGGATATGGAGGTAGGAGCGGGTACCAGCCATCCGGCAACCTGTTTGCGTGCACTGGGGCCGGAACCATGGTTTGCAGCCTATGTGCAGCCGTCACGTCGTCCTAAGGACGGGCGTTATGGTGAAAATCCAAATCGTCTGCAACATTATTATCAGTTTCAGGTCGCTCTGAAGCCTGCTCCTGATAATATTCAGGAGTTATATCTGGCATCTTTACAGGAACTGGGTATAGATCCCTGTCAGCATGATATCCGTTTTGTTGAAGATGACTGGGAAAATCCGACTCTGGGTGCCTGGGGACTTGGCTGGGAAGTCTGGCTCAATGGTATGGAAGTGACTCAGTTTACTTATTTCCAGCAGGTAGGCGGTATGGACTGTTCGCCTGTATTGGGTGAAATTACCTATGGTATTGAGCGGCTGGCAATGTATCTGCAGGGTGTTGAAAATGTCTATGATCTGGTTTGGGCTAAAACTCATGACGGTCGGATTGTCACCTATGGTGATGTATATCATCAGAATGAAGTCGAGCAGTCTACTTATAATTTTGAATTCAGTAATGCAGAATGGTTACTGGCACAGTTTAATTATTATGAAACCGAAGCTAAACGTCTGCTGGCTGTAGAGGATATCAGTCTTGCATTACCAGCCTATGAATTAGTACTTAAGGCAGGACATACGTTTAATTTGCTTGATGCACGTGGTGCTATTTCTGTAACCGAGCGAGCTGCTTATATCGGCCGTGTTCGTGCTTTAAGCCGTGCAGTTGCACAAAAATATGTAGAAAGCCGTGAAAAACTTGGTTTTCCGTTACTGAATAAAAATACTACTAATCAGACTGCCTGAAACTGAATGAAAGTAATACTTGCATGAATGCTCTTTTATTAATTGAACTGCGTACTGAAGAATTGCCGCCAAAGGCACTGAATAATCTGGGTGAAAGTCTGGCCGCCGGAGTAGTTGAGGGTCTGGAAAAGGCACAGCTGATTAGTGGTGTGGCTGATTATCAGGTATTTGCTGCACCCAGACGGCTGGGTGTTCTGGTGCAAAATGTTAAAGCGGTGCAGGCAGACCAGCAAATTGTGAAAAAAGGACCCAGTGTAACAGCGGGTATGAAAGATGGTGAGCCTACCAAGGCTTTGCAGGGATTTGCCCGCAGTAATCAGGTAGAAATCAGTCAGCTTAGCCAGATTAATGATGGCAAACAAATGGTATTTGCCTATGAATATACTCAGGCCGGTTTACCACTGAATGCCTTGTTAAGCGATATATTGAATCAATCTATCAAAAAACTGCCTATTCCGAAAGTGATGCACTGGGGTAGCAGTACCTTTACTTTTGTCCGTCCTGTACATGGATTGGTGATGATGCATGGTAATGAAACGGTTACTGGCAGTGTCCTGGGATTAAACAGCCAGAACTGGACTTTAGGTCACCGTTTTCTGAGTAAAGACAGAATTATTTTTAACCATGCTTCAGATTATGAAAAAGTATTATTGGAGCAGGGTAAAGTAGTAGCCAGCTTTGCCGAGCGCCGAGCCCGTATTGAGCAGGGTTTAACTGTAGCGGCTGATGCACTTCATGCTCAAGTAGCCTATGCAGAAGGCTTGCTGGATGAGGTTACAGCTTTGGTTGAATGGCCAGTAGTTTTACAGGCGGGTTTTGATGAGCGCTTTTTACAAGTGCCGCAGGAATGTCTGATTTTAACCATGCAGCAAAATCAGAAATATTTTCCGCTGTTAAACAGTGATGGCAAACTAATTAATCGTTTCCTGCTGGTATCTAATCTGCAAACAGAAAATCCGGTACATATTATTCATGGAAATGAGCGTGTATTACGAGCCCGTCTGGCAGATGCCGAATTTTTCTACCGTCAGGATCAGAAAACGACTCTTGAAAGTCGTCTGCCTCGTCTGCAGAACGTGGTATATCACAATAAGCTGGGTAGTGTTGCAGAAAGGGTTCAGCGTATTACTCAGCTGGCAAAAGCTATTGCACCGCTACTTAATGCTGATGTAGATAAGGCCGTACGTGCTGCTGAGCTGGCTAAAGCTGATTTACTGACCGACATGGTAGGGGAGTTCCCTGAGCTACAGGGAATTATGGGTAAATACTATGCTTTGCATGATGGTGAAAATGCTGATGTTGCTGTAGCAATTGAGCAACATTACTGGCCGCGTTTTGCTAATGATGCTTTACCGGACAATTTAACTGGTACAGTGGTTGCTTTGGCAGATAAACTGGAAACTTTGCTCGGTATCTGGGGTATCGGGCTTATTCCGACCGGGGATAAAGATCCGTATGCATTGCGCCGCAGTGCACTGGGTATTTTACGAATGCTGATGCAGCATAATCTGGCATTGATGCCATTATTACAGGCAGCATTTGATACATTTGCTTCAGGCAGACTGGCTGAAAATACTGTCAGTGAGGTGGCCGGGTTTATGCAGGCCAGACTGGCAATTCTGTTACAGAATTCCTTTACACAGGATGTGGTGGCTGCTGTACTGGCCGGTAAGGTAGAAAATTTAGGTGAGCTGGAAGCCAGACTTGCCGCAGTAACTCGCTTTAAACATCTGGATGAAGCTACTGCACTGATTGCAGCTAATAAACGTGTTCACAATTTACTGAAAAAAGCCGATATTTCTGCTTTATCCGCTGTTAATCCAGATCTTTTGCAGCAGCAGGATGAAAAACAGCTCTATCAGGCAACTGAGCAGGTTGCAGAAAAAATTCAAGCTGTGCTGAAACGGCAGGATTTTGCTCAGGCATTAACCGAGCTGGCCGGGATTAAAGAAAAAGTGGATGCATTCTTTACTAATGTGATGGTAATGGATGAAAATGAAGCAGTTAAAAATAACCGTCTGGCTTTGTTACTGTGTTTATCGCAGCAGATGAATGCTGTGGCCGATATTGCCTTATTAAGTGAGTAAATAATAGCAGACATTTCTGCTCATTCTTAAATAGTGGATGAAAGCTAAATTATGATATTTGATAATATAGTATTCCATACAGAAGAAGATTATCCGCCTGCGTTGTCACTGGCTAATGCTGCTACACATATGGGTTATTACTGGTCATGGGCTGTACGCCGGGGTTTATATAATCCGCAATGGGATGAAGCTGCAGAAGAAGATATGGCAGCACTGAAAGCCCAGGTTATGAGCGGAGCTGAATTTGTTCTGAATAATATGGCCGGTTGTCTGGAAGACAGTGATTTTAATGATGAAGGACGACGGTTTTCACTTTATTACTATGAAGATGAAGATGAGGGCTATGGTCGTTTTATGGAAGATTATGTGCAAACATTAAATACGCCGGCCTTGCAAAGTTTTTATCATGTAGAAATTAATGATGAAAATCAGTCTTTACTTGATGGCGTATTTGATAGTGCTTTGATTCAGTGGCGGCAAAGTTTGAAGCCGGTGCAATAAGGTTAATTATGGCATTGAATGGAAAAGGCAAATTAATCATACTGGATCGCGATGGTGTGTTGAATGTTATGCAACCACAGCCCATCAGCGATCCTGATCAGTGGCTACCTTTACCGGGTAGTATGGATGCTGTTGCCTTTCTGACTCAAAGTGGTTATACCGTTGTTGTGGCGGAAAATATGTCTGGTATCGGGCGTAATCAGGTCAGTATGCAGCAGTTGAATGAAGTACATAGCAAAATGCATACTCATATACAGAAAGCTGGCGGCCGCTTAAGCGGGGTTTGGTTTTGTCCGCATACCGGTAATGCTAAATGTAAATGTCGTAAACCTGAACCGGGTTTGCTGCTGGATATTCTGGATCGTCTGCATATGAAAGCAGAAAATACCTGGCTTGTCGGAGATGGTATTCGCGATATGCAGGCAATTGCCGCAATTGGCGGTCATCCTGTACTGGTTTTAACCGGTAAAGGCAAGGAAACATTAAAAATGGAAGAATTGCCGGAAGATACTCAGGTGTACGATGATTTGCTGGATTTTGCCAAATATTGTCGTACTCTGGCTGAACAGGCAGCCGAGGAATAATATAACATGCTGTTGTTGCGTAATTTGATTTACTGGTTTTGTTTGTGTGTATTTTCATTAATCTGGCTGGTGGTAGTAATTGTTTCCATGCTGGTACCAAAAGGGGTTACATGGACAACCACTGTATGGGGAAAAACTCTTTTCTGGATGCTGGAGCACATTATCGGATTGAAATACGAAGTAACCGGCCGGGAAAATATTCCGCGCGAACCCGGAATTGTGTGCTGTAAACACCAATCCGGCTGGGAAACGCTGGCCATGCTGGTATTTTTCCCTGATCTCGCCTTTGTGGCTAAACGTGAACTTTTTCGTATACCGGTTTTTGGCTGGGCACTGAAATGGCGCGGCACAATAGGTATTGATCGTAAAAACCCTAAAGCGGCAAATGCCCAGATTATCAGTCAGGGGAAAATATGCAAACAAAAGGGGATGTGGGTTTGTATTTTTCCGGAAGGTACACGAATTAAGCCGGGTTTCCGTGGCCATTATAAAAAAGGTGCTGCCCGAATGGCACAGGAACTACATATGAATCTGGTTCCGGTTGCATTAAATAGTGGCGAATTCTGGCCTAAAGATTCCTTTTTTAAATATCCGGGTAAAGTAACAGTAGTGATTGGTGAACCGATTCATTATGAGTCAGCTCATAATCCGGAAGAATTAATCAGAATCTGTGAGCAATGGATAGAATCCGAGCAAGTAAAAATTCAAGGGGTGGGACCGTTTGCACCAGAGCATCCGCAAGTACCAACGCCGTTTGTGCCGCATTAATTGATATTAGTTGAATATTGATACTTTTTTATTTGTTAAATAGTGTTTTGCTGAATCCTGAGCAGATAAACAGATAGCCTATTTAATTTTTTTTAAGACTAAATCTGAAACAGGATATAAATAATATGATGTGCTGGTTAATAGAAGTATCTACTTGTCTCAGATAGTAATTTATTTACATTTTTAACAGATTAGTTGTCATGTCGGAATTTCTTCACACAACGACAGATGGCGATACCATCAGGCTGAAATTACGGCGTACAGCAAAAAAAAATATTATTGTACGTCCTGCATCAGGTTGTTTACTGGATATTAACGTTCCGCCATTTGTATCAATGAAATCTTTGTCTGAATGGCTGAACGTTAATGAAATCGCTATTAAAAAGCTGTGGCAGCAATCAGAAAAAATAGCGGCAGCATTACCTGAATTTATCTGGTTTCGTGGTCAGGCATATCCTTTTACTCAGATATCCGTACTAACAAGAGTGCAGTGGCATAAGCAATATGGCTTTTTAGTACCACTGGTAAATTCACAGTCACCCTATGTACTTTTGAAAGCATGGTTAAAACAAAGTGCCAAAAAGGAATTGTTACTACGCTTGCAATATTGGGCAAATGTAATGCAGTTGCAGCCAATGGCAATGACATTAAGTCAGGCACGAACTTTTTGGGGAGTATGTCGCCGGCGTAGCGGAATCCGTCTGAACTGGAGATTAATTGGCGCACCTGCTGATGTGGTGGATTATGTCTGTATTCATGAGTTGTGTCACTTGCGCCATGCCAACCATGGTAAAGCTTTCTGGGCAATGGTTGCAGAATACTGTGCTGATGCTGATAATGCTCGTAAGTGGCTAAAAAAATATGCTAATGAGTTGTTTGCTCTGGATAAATTCAGCTAAAGTCTCACTCTGGAAAATTCAGTAAATTCTGGCTGTTTTCAATATTGATACAAAATAAAAAGCAGTCATACTATTTTCATCGTATGACTGCTTTTTGTTATTCAGCTTTAAATGCTGATTTTTATTTTTGGCTGTCAGCTAAAAATGCTTACCTGTTATTTTTAAGTTTAGCCGGCATCAACCGCAAGTTGTTTCATAATGTTTTTAATAATCTGGACACGTTGCATAACGTCTTCAATACCAATGCTAACTCTGAGTTTATCTGCTCCAGTCAGACGGTAGTTTTTATCACTTTGCATAATGGCTACAATAGTTGCGGGATTAATGCGATGATGTTTGCCAAAAGTAAAAGTAATGGCTTCACTACTGGCGTCAATTGTGTCTATGCCTAAGCTGGCTGCTTCAATACGTAAATGATGGCTGGCAATCAATGTAGAGACAGCCGGTTCGGGAAGTCCGAAACGGTCGATCAGTTCTTCGAGTATCTGGTCTATCTCTGCTTCGGTTTCACAGCTTGCCAGGCGTTTGTACAACACCAGTCTGGCATGAATATCCGGGCAATAACTTTCCGGCAGCAGAGCAGGGCTATGCAATTTAATATCACTGGTAATACCCAGCGGGGCATCCAAATCCGGCTCTCTGCCTTTCTTCAAATTGCGCACGGCCTGCTTGAGCATTTCGGTATATAAAGTAAATCCGACCTGAATCATTTCACCAGACTGTCCTTCACCCAAAATTTCGCCGGCACCACGGATTTCTAAATCCTGCATGGCTAGTGTAAATCCGGCTCCCAGATCATCAGCCATTTCTATGGCTTCCAGACGTTTCTGTGCATCTTTGGTCATTGCATCCGGTATCAGTAGATATGCATATGCCTGATGATGAGAACGGCCTACACGGCCACGCAGCTGATGCAACTGGGCAAGACCAAATTTATCAGCCCGCTCAATAATAATCGTATTGGCATTGGGAATATCAATTCCGGTTTCAATAATAGTTGAACACAGTAACACGTTATAACGCTGCTGAAGAAAATCCCGCATAATCTGCTCCAGTTCGCGTTCACGCAGTTGTCCATGAGCGATACCGATACGGGCTTCAGGTAATAAAGTAGTTAATTTTTCATAAGTGTTAGCAATGGTATCAACTTCATTGTGCAGAAAAAACACCTGTCCACCACGTTTCAGTTCGCGTAATACGGCTTCTCGTATTAAACCATCGCTGTAAGGACGAACAAAAGTTTTTACAGCCAGCCGGCGGCTTGGAGCTGTGGTAATCAATGAAAAATCACGCAGGCCTTCCAGTGCCATACTTAATGTACGCGGAATTGGTGTAGCGGTCAGTGTAAGCACATCCACATTAGCACGCAGGCGTTTAAGCTGTTCTTTCTGACGTACGCCAAAGCGATGTTCTTCATCTATAATAACCAGTCCCAGATTTTTAAAATGAACATCCGGCTGAACCAGTTTATGGGTACCAATCACAATATCTACTGTGCCGTCAGCCAGTCCAGCAAGTGTGGCCTGTGTTTGTTTACTGGTATTAAAGCGGGAAAGCTGGGCAACTTTAATCGGAAAGTCTGCAAAGCGATCAGCAAAATTTTGTGCATGTTGCTCAACAAGCAGTGTAGTTGGTGCAAGTACTACCACCTGTTTACCAGCCATTGCTGCTACAAAAGCGGCGCGTAGCGCAACCTCAGTTTTACCAAAGCCTACATCTCCGCAAATCAGTCTGTCCATGGGCTTTTCAGCACATAAATCTTTTATGGTCGCAGCGATTGCCGCAGCCTGATCTTCGGTTTCTTCATAGCCAAAGCCATTGGCAAAAGCCTGATAATCCATCTCGTTCAGACTAAAGCGGTGGCCTTGCTGGGCTTCACGCTGAGCATATAGATTTAATAATTCGGCGGCTGTATCTCTGGCTTTTTCCGCGGCTTTATGTCGTGCTTTATCCCATGCTCCATGACCCAGTTTATGCAAACTGATGTTATCATGAGCACTGCCTGCATAGCGGGAAATAAGCTGGAGCTGACTAACAGGTACATATAACTGAGAACCTTCAGCATACTCCAGTAGCATCATTTCACAGGCACCTTCACCTAAATCCAGTGTTACCAAGCCCTGATAGCGTCCGATACCATGTTGCTCATGTACCACCGGATCACCAATTTTAATTTCAGCCAAATCGCGCAGCATGCCGTCAGAAACAGCACTATGCTTGCGTCTTGTACGCCGGCCGCGAATAACATACTGGTATAAATCAGCCTCAGTAATAATGGCCAGTTGCTGATCTGTCAGCAGGCAACCGTAACTTAACGGTGCAATAGTCAGGCACAAGCCTGAATTACTGTTCAGAAAGTCCTGCCAGCTATTGACAATATCTGGCTGTAAACTGTACTGGCGCATAAAATTGAGCATAGTTTCCCGGCGTCCGAGACTTTCTGCACAAATTAGTACCCGTCCTGACCATTGCTGGAGAAAATTTTTCAATGTGTGCAGCGGATCATCAGCCTGTCTGTCTACTGCGACACTTGGCAGCGTATAAGTAGTGTTTTCACTGATTTGCGGAACAAGACGCGCATAAGATTTAATACGTGCCCCGAACTGGTCTTCACTAAGATAAAGATAATCTGGTGCCAGAGGTGGATAGGCCGGATCGCCCTGTGCCAGAATGTAGCGTTGTTTGACATCCTGCCAGATGCGGGCAGATTCTTGATGAATATCACCCAGACAAACCAGAATGGCTTCATCATCAGTGTAATCAAAGATACTGACGCATTCTTCTTCAAAAAATAAAGGCAGGTAATACTCAACACCCGCCCCGAAATGTCCTTCAGATACTGCATTATAAACAGTAGCTTTTCGGGCATCGCTATTGATTTCTTCCCGAAAGCGGCTGCGGAATATTTTCTGTGCATCACTGTCGGTTGGAAATTCATGTGCCGGTAACAGACGAATTTCATTTACTGTGGTTAATGTGCGCTGGCTGTCTGCATCAAATGTTTTGATGGTATCAATTTCATTGTCAAATAAGTCCAGACGAAACGGGGTGTCACTGCCCATTGGAAAAATATCGAGAATACCGCCACGCATGGCGAATTCTCCGGTCGCTACCACATGAGAAACATGGTTGTAGCCGGCTTCAACCAGGCTGTGTTTCAATGCTTCAATATTCAGTTCCTGCCCGGTTTTCAGCCAGAAAGTATGTCCCAGCAAAAATGAAGGAGGGGCAATTTTTTGCATGGCTGTTGCCAGCGGTAACAATAAAACGTCAACCAGTCCGTTTTTTAGTTGCCACAATGTACTTAGTCGCTCTGATACTAGCTCCTGATGAGGAGAAAAATGTTCGTAGGGCAGAGTTTCCCAGTCCGGGAAAAACATGATACGTGCAGCAGGATCAAAAAATTGCCATGCTGCCTGAATACGGATTGCCTGTTCAGCATCTGCAGTTAAAATAATTTTCAGTTTTTTTTCAGGTAAATGCTGGCTAAGTAATAATGGCAGACTACCAGCATTTAAATCAGACCAGGTTACAGTCTGTCTGGTTTTAGGCAATGCGAATGAAGCAGCAGCGGGCATAATTTTAGTTTTACAGATAATAGAAATTGATTGCCAGTACTTATGGGCAAGCTATGATAAGACAAGCCCTGATAAGCAGACAATTGAAACAGAATTGTTTGGAATGGGTGAATAACAAGTCAGTTTCAGACACAGTCCCAGAATTATGGCTATTATTACATAACAATAATTAATATAGCGAATACAAATACATTACAGCGATGGTAATCAGAATGGCAAATGCACAGCCAATTTTGGCAACCACACCAACAACCAGACCAATCAGTGTGGCAAAACCTACCTTGCCCGCAGCGACCAGATTGCGTCTGGCAATAAATTCACCGGTTGCTGCACCAATTAGCGGCCCCAATACCATGCCCGGTAAGGCAAAAAACATGCCAATAATGGCACCAATAAAAGAACCCCAGATAGCTCTTCTGCTTGCACCACTATGTTTAGCACCCAGCATACCGGCCATATAATCCAGAAAACAACCTAATAAAGTCAGTATACCTAAAGTAATTAATGTGGGTGCTCCCATAATCTGATAATTGCTGCTCAATGCCAGTAACCATGCACCTCCGAACATGAGAGGCAGACCTGGTAAAGCAGGCATAAATGTACCTAATAAACCAATGAGTAATAAAACAATAGCCAATATTACCAATACTGCATTCATGGCAAATTAGTCCTCAATAAAATTCATAATATAGAATAGTAAAATGGGGGATGCGGTTCTCACATACAAGGATAAATTTTGTAGTGTAGATAAAAAATATGTAATCAGCCGGTGATTAATAACAGATAATTTTATCAGTTTGGCATGGTATCTGTATATTAGTGAGCAGTTGCAGTACAGACAATCTGTATAAAATATAAATGATAAATAAACCTGCGTTATTTGTTGAGACTAGATGATTCAATAGCAATACAATAATCAGATTGAATAACAATGCTATTTATTATGAAATATTTTTCTTAAAGATAAATAGTCGATATTGAAAAAAGGCAGCCTTTAAAAAGCTGCCTGTGCCAAATAAACTTTAATTAATCTAATTTTTTAAAGTGCTTGCGGCGTTCCTGTTCGCTCAGGTAGCGTTTACGCAGGCGAATGGTTTGCGGAGTAATTTCTACCAGTTCATCATCATCGATAAACTCTACCGCAGCTTCCAGAGACATCAGTACCGGCGGAGTCAGACGCACTGCTTCATCTGTGCCGGAAGCACGGACATTAGTCAGTTTTTTGCCTTTCAGCGGATTAACAACCAGATCATTGTCACGGCTGTGAATACCGATAATCATGCCTTCGTAAATTTTTTCGCCCGGATTGATAAACATACGACCGCGGTCTTCCAGATTCCATAAAGCATAGGCTACGGCATCACCTTGTTCTTGTGATACCAGTACACCATTGCGGCGGCCGGGTATTTCTGCTTTTACTGGTGCGTAATTATCAAATACGTGACTCATCAATCCCTGACCACGGGTCATGGTCATGAATTCACCCTGAAAACCAATCAGTCCGCGTGCAGGAATACGGTATTCCAGACGGGTACGGCCTTTGCCGTCGCTTTCCATATTGGTCAGTTCACCGCGGCGGCGACCCAGTTCTTCCATTACAGCACCCTGAGTATTGTCTTCTACATCGACAGTCAGGTTTTCGTAAGGTTCGCATTTAACGCCGTCAATTTCACGGAAAACCACACGTGGTTTGCCGACAGCCAGCTCGTAACCTTCACGGCGCATATTTTCAATCAGAATAGTCAGATGAAGCTCACCACGGCCTGAAACACGGAATACATCTGCGTCTGCTGTGTCTTCAACGCGCAGGGCTACATTGGTCAGCAATTCTTTTTGCAAACGTTCGCGAATCTGGCGACTGGTAACAAATTTACCTTCTGTACCGGCCAGCGGGCTGGTATTGACCATGAAATCCATTGTCAGAGTAGGTTCGTCCACGCTCAGCATGGGCAGCCCCTGAGGTTGTTCACGATCAGCAATGGTAACACCGATACCTATATCTTCCAGTCCGGAAACCGTAACAATATCACCGGCTTCCGCTTCTTGTAGCGGAATGCGTTCCAATCCTTTGAAGCCAAGCAACTGATTAATGCGTCCCTGACCAATCTGCTTATCTTCATTCATGATAGCTACTACCTGACCGGGTTTAATTCGTCCGTTCAGAATACGACCGATACCCAGCCGGCCGGTATAGTTATCATAATCAAGCTGAGAAATCTGTAATTGCAGAGGTTTATCTGCATCACCGGCTGGTTCCGGGGTATATTTCAGAATGGTTTCAAACAGCGGACGCATATCGGTAGATTCGTCTTCTTCATTCAGCTTGGCAAAGCCAGACAGACCAGAAGCATAAACGATAGGGAAGTCGAGCTGTTCATCGGTAGCACCCAGTTTATCGAACAGTTCAAAAGTCTGGTCAATTACCCAGCTCGGGCGGGCACTTGGCTTATCAATTTTATTGATCACTACAATCGGTTTCAGCCCTAATGCCAGTGCTTTTTTGGTAACAAAGCGGGTTTGCGGCATCGGGCCTTCCTGGGCATCCACCAGTAGTAGCACACAATCAACCATTCCCAGTACACGTTCTACTTCACCGCCAAAATCGGCATGTCCGGGTGTATCAACGATATTAATATGGTAGCCTTCGTATTCGATGGCGGTATTTTTGGCAAGAATGGTAATGCCGCGTTCTTTTTCAAGATCGTTGCTGTCCATTACTCGTTCGTCTACCTGCTGATTGGCACGGAATGTACCGGACTGGCGCAATAACTGGTCTACCAGTGTGGTTTTGCCGTGGTCGACGTGTGCGATAATGGCAATATTACGAATTTTTTTACTCATAGGAGTGTGTAACCTAGTTTATTAGCTATTTGTAAGGAAAATTAACCTTGAATTATAACATTTACTCTGCTTTTCGTGGAATTTTTAGCAAAATCAGATGTTCTTTCTGTATTAAAGAGGCTGACTTACATCTGTGTATGTGTCATAGTTAACGTTTTTCAGGTGTTATTCCAGCTGGGTTGTTTAAGGCAGTCTGTTGTAATTGTGGTATTGAAGAGGGATGCAAAACCTAGGCAATGGAACAGTTAGAATTTTTTGTTATTCCCAGTCCCTGTAAAGGTATTTGTGAAAGCAATCAAAAGGGATATTGCAAAGGCTGCCTGCGCAGCAGAGACGAGCGTCTTTACTGGTTACGTATGTCTGATACTCAGAAACAGTATGTGCTGCGTTTGTGTGTATTGCGCCGGCGCAAGCTGGAACAAATGCAATCACAACCAGCAGACCAGACAGAACAAAATCTGAGTGAGCAAATATGGCTGCAGGCAGATTTTGATTTTTAGTTTTTAATAGCGGATAAGTCAGTTCGTAAATTTTGATTTTTGGGGGAAAAATGCATTTTCTGATTATTAGTATTCTATGTAGTGTCTCTGTGTCAGTATTACTGAAACTGGCACGCAGAAACGGTGTTAATATTGCTCAGGCCGTAGCGATTAATTACCCGGTAGCTGCTGCCTGCACCTGGTTTTTTTTACGTCCGGATTTTTCTGACTGGCATACTTATAGTAGTCACTGGATTATTTTTCTGGCTTTGGGTATTGGTCTGCCGCTCGGCTTTATTGTGCTGGGGCGGGCTATCGAACAGGCGGGAATGGTAAAAACAGATGCCGCCCAGCGCCTGTCGCTATTTATGCCTATAGTAGCCGCATTTGTGCTCTTTGGAGAAACTTTAAGCACTAATAAAATTATTGGAATTGCACTGGCACTAATGGCCTTGCTTACCTTGCTGTATCGTGAGAATCCGGCTAAAAGCAAAGGAAAAGGCGATTTTTTAAGTACTGCCGGCTATTTATTCGGTGTGTGGCTTTGTTACGGAACTACAGATATTCTGTTTAAACAGATGGCGAAAAGCGGAACAGCTTTTGCACCGACCTTGCTGGTGTCATTTATCCTCGCTGCCATTCTGATTATATGTTATCTGTGTTTACGCAGAACAGTCTGGAATGCGGCCAGTATTCTGGCAGGTCTGATACTGGGTGGTTTGAATTTTGCCAATATTCTGTTTTACATTCGTGCACATCAGTATTTTCAGCAAGACCCTTCGCTGGTGTTTGCCGGTATGAATCTGGGTGTAATAACACTGGCCACTATTATTGGCGCTTTTGTGTTTAAAGAAAAAATCAATGGTTTGAATGCTGCCGGAATTGTTCTGGCAATTGCTGCAATCTGGTTTCTGTTCTATGGCAGCAGGCTTAATTCTTTGTTGTAGCTGATTTATATTGAAAAGCTGTTCTGAAAGTCAGAACAGCTTTTTTTGATGAGCTTAGCCGGCATTACTTAATTGTGCCAGCTGCTGAGCCTGATGCTCGGCAATTAATGCCTGTGTCAGCTCAGATAAATCACCATCCATAATAAAAACCAGTTTATGCAGAGTAAGATTGATGCGATGATCGGTTACTCTGCCTTGGGGATAATTATAAGTTCGAATACGTTCACTGCGGTCGCCGCTGCCAATCAGGCTTTTACGTTCAGCAGCCTCTTTGGCATGAGCAGCATGTTTCTGCTGTTCATACAGTCGGGAGGCAAGTACTCGCATTGCCTGTGCTTTATTGGCATGCTGTGAACGACCATCCTGACATTCCACTACCATACCCGTTGGTAAGTGAGTAATACGTACGGCAGAATCCGTCTTATTAATATGCTGACCCCCCGCACCGGAGGCGCGGAAAGTATCAATGCGTAAATCGTTCGGATTGAGCTGTACTTCAGCAACTTCATCGGCTTCCGGCATAATGGCCACAGTACAGGCTGAGGTATGGATTCTGCCCTGACTTTCTGTAGTTGGTACGCGCTGAACCCGATGGCCGCCAGATTCAAATTTGAGCTGACTGTAAACATTCATGCCTGCAATTCGTGCAATCACTTCTTTATAGCCACCCAGATCGCTTTCACTGGCGGATACAATTTCTACCTGCCAGCCCATACGTTCTGCAAAGCGGGTATACATGCGCAATAAATCGCCGGCAAATAAAGCTGCTTCATCACCACCGGTTCCGGCACGAATTTCTATGAAAATATTCTTATCATCATCTTCGTCTTTCGGTAACAAAAGTTTTTGCAGCTCGCCATCCAGCTGAGTAATCTGATTACGGGCAGTATTGATTTCTTCAGCCGCAAATTCTTTTAATTCCGGGTCTGCCAGCATTTCTTCTGCGGCAGCTAAATCAGTTTCTGCCTGTGTATACCGGCGATAGGTTTCTACTACCGGTGTAAGCTCGGCATGTTCACGGGTAAGGCGACGATATTCGTCAATATTGTTCGTGACATCAGGAGAAGCCAGCAAAGCGGTTACTTCTTCCAGACGCTCAGTCAGGTGCTGTAACTTGTCTATCAATGAAGGTTTCATCTGGTATTCCGTATTAAATAAAAGCTATCAGTCCATTGAGACTGTATTAAATATATAGAGTTAAGAATTATGAATAAATTGGAGGCAGTAGCTAATGCTGCTGATTTTTTCCATGCAGCTGGTAAATCTGACAAATGGCCTCGGCCAGCTCAGGATATTGCTGACTGTCTTTATTTAAAGTTCGGGTGGGTGCATGCAAAAGGCTATTGGTTAATTCACGGCTTAAACGCTGCAATACTTCTTCAACAGGTGTACCTTTACGCAGACGGCGTAGAGCTTTATTGACTGCTTTGTTGCGCTGCTGTTCACCCTGATCGCGCAATTCACAAATTAAAGGAACGCTATTGCGTGTCTGTTGCCATGCAATAAACTCAGCAACTTTGCCTGCAACCATCTTTTCAGCTTCAGCTGCAGCCTGTTGCCGTGCTGCCTGACCATGCTGCACAATATGCACCATATCATCAACACTATACAAATACGCATCGTTCAGTTCGCCTGCTTCGGCTTCAATGTCGCGTGGTACGGCCAGATCAAGCAAAAACATCGGCATGCCGCGCCGATGCCTGAGTGCGCGTTCTACCAAACCTTTACCAATAACCGGAAAAGGGCTGGCAGTAGAAGAAACAATTACGTCGTATTCAGCCAGAATTTCAGGTAAAGCAGTTAATATGCGTGCATCTGCTTCACAGCTTAATTTCTGACATAATTCCTGAGCCCGTTCCAGGGTACGGTTTAGAACAGTCAGGCGCCGCGGACATTCTGCGGCAAAATAGGTGGCTACCAGCTCAATCATTTCACCGGCACCCACCATTAAAACATTCAATGCCGAAATATCAGGAAAAATCTGTGCGGCCATTTTAACTGCTGCCGCTGCCATGGATACAGAGTTTTCTCCAACTGCACTTTCATTGCGAATTTCTTTAGCTGCTGCAAAAGTTTTTTCAAACAGAGCATTCAGCTGCTGATGCAGCGTATGCCGGCTGCGGGCAACGCGTACGGCATCTTTTAATTGTCCGAGAATCTGCGGTTCACCTAAAACCATTGAATCCAGTCCGCAAGCTACCCGAAAGGCATGCTGCACAGCCTGTTTATCATGGAATTGATATAAATAGGGAGCAAATTCAGATAATGGCAATTGATGGTAGTCGGCCAGCCATTGTATGGCTGTGGTTGCATTACCAGTACAGTAAATTTCTGTACGGTTACAGGTAGACAGAATCATCGCTTCTGCTATTTCTTCCTGACTGCCAAGCGCAGTTAGTGCTTCTGCCAGTTCTATGGCAGGGAAAGCCAAACGTTCACGTACAGAAACTGGCGCAGTTTGGTGATTGAGTCCGATAACGGTTAAAGACATACTACCTGAAGTAATTTGCGTTTGCCCGCTACCGCGGGTAGGATAATTGCCAGCCAGACTTTATATTCTATATAAATATAAAGTTATCAAATCGGGCAATTATACGCTATCAGTGCTGAAAAAGCAGTAAATCATGCCTGAGAGTGGTATAAATAACTTTTTCGCATGCATAAACAAAAAAATGAAGAATCTGGATTTGCACGATATTCGTGAAGATTACAGCCAGCAGTCACTTAGTGAAGCTGATTGCTGTGAAGACCCTTTGGAGCAGTTTCAAAAATGGTTAATGGCAGCCATGCATGCCAAAGTAAATGAGCCTACAGCCATGAATATTGCTACTGTTGATCAAAACGGACGACCTAATGCCCGCATTGTGCTGTTAAAAGAAGTGACAGCAGAAGGGTTTGTGTTTTTTACTAATTATCATAGCCGTAAAGGGCGTTCATTAAGTCTGAATCCGCATGCGGCACTCACATTTTTCTGGCCGGAACTGGAACGTCAGGTACGAGTGGAGGGATGTGTACAACAATTACCTACAGCAGAATCAGATGCCTATTTTCGATCACGGCCTTACAGCAGCCGTATTGGCGCATGGGCCAGTGAACAAAGCTCTGTAATTAATAATAAAACCGAGCTGATGGCGCGCGCAGCAAAACTGGGGGCAAAATATTTGTTCAATGTACCCAGACCGCCGCATTGGGGCGGATATCTGGTTAAACCCGATCTGGTAGAATTCTGGCAGGGAAGACCAAGCCGTTTACATGACCGTATTCAGTATACAAGACAAAATAATCTCTGGATTAAACAGCGCCTATCGCCTTAAACATCTTTTTGTGCCTATATTGAACCGGGAGTTGAAGGCGTGGTTGCTGTAGCCGGACTGTCCATAAGAACTTTGTTTTGAATAAAATCTTCAGCCTGAGTTTTCAGGCTGAAACGATCATTTGTTTTGTTTTCTGCAATATTCAGCAACGCAGAAAAATCTACTTTCACTATAATTTCCGGCATAGATACTATATTCCACAGACTACGCAATAAACTGGTTTTGCCGGCAAATGCTACTTTAGATGTACGCAATCCCTGAGGGTTGTAATAGCGCATGGCTACTGCCATCACGGGTGTATCTGCATCTATTGCTGCCTGAAACAGGGCTGCTTTAAACGGTAGGGTAGTCATTCCCTCAGATGTATACGCTTCGGGAAAAAACAGGACGTTTTTACCTTCGTGCAATGCCAGTACTATGGCTTTGATAACCGGATTAATATCCTGTCTCGACTGACGATTAATATAAACAGAGCCTCCGTTTGTAGCCAGTCTGCCGATTACCGGCCATGATTTGACACTTTGTTTAGCAATAAAACCACCGGGGATATAGGACATTAATACGAAAATATCCAGCCAGCTAATATGATTGGCTACAGTAAGCCAAGGCATACTTGCTGTATCGGGTAATAATTGCTCAGAGTTTACCTTTACGTGCAGAATATCAAGTAAATTGTGCGCAATTGAAATTAATTCCTTATTTCGCTCTGTTTCATTCAGGTTCTTAAACCGATTTACCCGTCTGATTGTCTTAACCAGCCACACAGCCAGTCTGAAAATACGCGAAAAACGGGTAATTAAAGAAGTATGTTCTGATTTTGTCATTGTTATTTATCGTTTTTTCTGGCATTGAGGACAATAAAAACTGCTTCTTTGTCCCAAAATCATTTTTTCAATCGGATGCTTGCACTGCGGGCAAGGTTCACCGGCTCGTCCGTATACCTGATGTTGTAGCTGAAAATAACCACTAGTGCCAGCACTATTCACAAAATCCCTTAAAGTACTGCCACCTGCCGTAATGGCTTCCTGTAATATTTGTCTGATTGCATCAGTCAGTGCGCTAATCTGCTTTTTATTCAGCTTCATAGCCGGAATGGCCGGATGGATACCAGTACGGAACAATGCTTCGTTAGCATAGATATTGCCTACACCGACAACAATTTTATTATCCATAATTGCTGTTTTAATCGCACGTTTCTGGTTTGAAAGTTTTTGTAGCAAATAATCAGTATTAAAATCCTGGCTGAGTGGTTCCGGTCCGAGGTTAATTAATAAAGGATGCTGTTCAATGAGTCCGATAAACCATAAAACAGCTCCGAAACGTCTCGGGTCATGAAATCGTAAGAGCGTACCATTACTAAAAGCAATATCTACATGATCATGCTTTTGTACCGGCGGTGCAGTAAAGTCAGTGAAGACGCGCAAACTGCCTGACATACCCAGATGAATAATTAATGTGCCTGAAGCTAATTCAATCAGCAGGTATTTAGCTCTGCGTCTGACTGATAATACCTTTTCGCCGCCAAGCTGTTCGCCTAGATTATCTATTATCGGCCAGCGTAAACGCGGCTGACGCACTTCTACCTGTGAAATAGTTTGATTTTCAATAAAAGGAGCGATTCCGCGCAGCGTTGTTTCTACTTCAGGTAACTCGGGCATAATTGATTTATATTATTCAGAATAAAATCGCTACAATAACATCATGAAAACAAAATTTAAAGCACATACTGTGTCAGTTTTAATCAGATAAAATTGCCATAAGTCATACGCAGCTAAAATTGTCTGTGTTAAAGTAGCAAATTATTTTACCCTAATAGTTTATTCTTTAAACGGCTGCAAATTTTATCGTGCCGGTTAAAGAATTTAATAACTGAACACATATTGCATGATAAACCGCGATTAGAAAAAATTGTCTGCACAAGTACAGAATTGTTATTTATTTATGATTCAGTGTCTACGTAAACTGATTTGCATATATGGAGAAGTTTAATGCCTCATTGGATTCATCGTATTACCCCGATTGTTTTAAGTTTAATGGCTGTACATATGGCCAATGCCAGCAGTGTGTCAGAGCAGCATAAACCAGTACCACTGATTCAAACTAAAATTGAGCGGATAAATAATCAGATTACAGCACCGGATGATGCAGATTCGCTGCAGCAGCGTCTGGCTATTGCCGGCCGTGCCAATGATATTTTTACTTTGTTTGCCACAGAACTTATTTATTCTCAGGGTAAAACGGATCAGGCTCTGGCCGCAGATATGCGAATGCTTGAGCATACACAGGAACCGGAGGTAGCTGAACGGGCAATGGAAATGGCTCTTGGCGCAAATAAAATCACCGAAGCGCAAACCATTGCTAATCGCTGGCAGGAAATTGAGCCGACAGAGACACCAGCAAGACAGCGCCTGATGTGGGAGCTGGCTATCGCCAAAAATGATGTGCCACAAGTATTGAAAAATGCAGATGCGGTTTTATCCCATGCCAATGATTATCAGTTGCGCCGGTTGTTTTTAAAAATGGCACAATTCCGGTTAAATAACCTAGATGCCACTGATGAGTTAAATGCACCGATTCACAAAACAGCAGTTTTACATCCTGAAATGGCAGAAGCACTAATTGCCGATGCTATTTATGGTGCAACCGGTGCGCATAAAGAGCAAACCATCAAAGCGTTACAATCACTGGTTCATCTGGATACCGATATTTTTCCAGCCAGCCAGCTGACACTGAATCTGATTAATCTTAAGCAGCCACAATATCTGCTGGATTTTTACCAGCTAACCGGTGTGGATACCATGCCAGCTAAATGGCAAAGTCTTTATATAGAATTGCTGATTAAAAATAATCAATTACAACAGGCATATCAAACTTTGCAGCCATTGCTTGAGAAAAGTAAAAGCGCAGATCTGTATTTGCAGGCAGTTTATCTGGCTGTCAGTCAAAAAGCTGCTACAGCTACCCTTGCCGGATATGCAGAGAAAATTGTAGAACTGGGGAATTCCAATCAGCGAAGTAAAGCGGCCATGATGGTGGCTATGCGCTATTATGATGAACATAATCTGCCGGCTTCCCGAACATGGGCAGCTAAAGTCAATGATCCGCAGTTTCTCTTCGATCAGGCACTTATGATGTGCTCAATTGAAGCAGAACAAAAACACTGGAAAGCAGCTCAGCAATGGTTAAATAAAGCTCAGACAGATAAAACACCGGCAGGTACTTTTTTCAGCGAATCGGATTTGCTTCGTTTACAAACATTTGTAAATAGTTCTTCACTCACAGACCAGAAATATGAACAATATCTGAATAGAGTGATTAATGAAGCAGAACATGGTGATGCCAGAACACAGGTAGAAAATGTTGCGCCGTTATTACTTCTTCGTGGGCTATTATATGCAGATAAACTTGATGAGCCGGCAAAAGCAGTAGCAGATCTGCGTCGGTTTGTGAAAATGCGGCCTAATCAGATAGAGGGGCTTAATGCACTGGGTTACACCTTGTTAAGTCTGTCAAAAGATCACTGGCAGGAAGCACAGCAATTGCTGGAGCAAGCCTATGCTCAGAATAACCAGTCACCGGCAATTAATGACAGCCTTGGCTGGGCTTATTTTCTTAATGGTAATGTAGAAAAAGCACTGCCTTTACTAGAATATGCATATCAGAAGCTGCCGGAAAGTGAAGTAGCTGCTCATCTGGGAGAAGTTTACTGGCAGCAAGGGCGTGAGGACGAAGCTCGTCAGATATGGGCTCAGGGCTGGCTTAATAAAGCCAGTGACCATAAAGTTCTGAATCAAATACTAAGTAAACACCAAATCAGACCGAATAGTCTGCCATTAACCACAGCAAAGAAGGTAGAAACTCAGGCTGATGCAGATATCTATTTACAACAGGCAGGAATTTTATTTAGCAACAGAACCAATGAATCGGCTTTAATTGAAAATATTAATAAAGTCATTCAGACCGGTAACAGACTTCAGCAAAGTCAGGCAGCACTTCTTGCTGCAACTTATTACTTTGCTAATCAGGATATGAACTCTGCGCGTAAGTGGCTGGATAAAGTAACTGATAGTGAGTTGGTCAGAGATAAAGCCTATCTGATGGGTATGATTGAAGTAACCCAAAACAATATACCAACTGCAAAGCAGTGGTTAGATCGGATGAATCAGAATAAAGAATCACCTGTTTCCGATGATATCGATACCATTGTATTATCAGTTTCTATTGATAATAAAACTCTCGATCCGAAAGTTTATGTACAAAAGCTGACACAGATGCTAAAGGATGCAGACAAAAAAGCCGCAGTACCTGAGGATAATAAAACAGACATAAAAGCATTTCTTCTGTATTCACGAGCAACAGCTTATAGTGAAAAACTGGATCAGCCGAAAAAAGCAATAAAAGATATTCGCGCTTTTATTGAATTAAAACCTGATGATGCGGAAGGATATAATGGGCTGGGCTATACTATGCTAAGTATGCCAAAACGCTACTGGGCAGAGGCTTTATCGATTTTGCAGCATGCAAGTCAGCTGGATAATCAGTCCTGGGCGATTCAGGATAGTCTTGGGTGGGCATATTATCTGAATAACCAGCCTGAAAAAGCGTTACCGCTTTTACGTTCAGCCTATCAGATTCGTCAGGAAAGTGCCATTGCAGCACATCTGGGTGAAGTATTGTGGCAGCAAGGAGAGCACGAACAGGCGCGACAAATCTGGGCACAGGGATTAGCTAATAAAGACTCTGACCAGAAAGAGTTACAACAAATTTTGAAAAAATTTAATGTAAATCCGTCTAGTCTGACTACTGCTCCGAAATCACAAAACAATAAATAACCGGATACCAATTACCGACTTTACTAACTGAACTATTGAGATTTACCGAAAAAGCTGCCGTATGCATCAAGTGTCAACGGCAGCTATTTGTTTAATTCTAAAACACAAAATTAACTTCACACAGCTCATACAACTAATTCTGATAATATTACAATAATAGACATTTATAGATACCGGAATAATAATGATGTATTCATATTTACGTAAAAAAAATCTTTATCTGGCAGCAGCTATTACCAGCCTGGCATTAAGTGCCTGTAGCAGTCTCATACCGGACAGAATAACATCAGCATCAGACTGGCAGGCCGGTAACGAAAATGATGTTTCCGGTTTTGACAGTTCCGGACGTCTAGCTATCAGGGATCAGGGTAAAGGAAGCTATGCAAATTTTAGCTGGCAGAATACCGGTAGCGTACAAACGATTGAAGTTAAAACACCGTTGGGTAATAGTGTAGGGGTTTTATGTACTGACAGCTCAGGCGTAATTGCGGAAGACAGTAAAGGGCAGGTAATTACTGCTGCCAGTATTGAGGAATTAAGCCAGCGTATGCTTGGTTTTGTGCTTCCGTTTGATCACTTGAATCAATGGGTGCAGGGATACTGGATTGCAGATGAACCTTATCAGTTATTGCCCAACGGCAAACTTAAACAGTCTGGCTGGATTATCCAGCGTCAGCAACAAAACGGAAGCCGTAATCCGCGTATTGTACTGTTAAATAATGCACGCTTCGACATCAGACTGGTGTTTGATGAATATACAGATACTGATGATAGTGCAAAATCAGCACAATGCGAATTGCGTCAAAGACTATCCTGATTAATTATTTAAAAATATGAATAAATCTCCAGCAGCTGATGCACGGCATTTTCTGGCGCCGGCCAAGCTGAATCTTGATTTGAGAATCGTCGGACAGCGCGCCGATGGCTACCATTTACTTGAAAGCATTTTTACTCTGATTGAGCTGTATGATCATATCTGGTTCAGCGTAAATCGGACAGGCTGCATAAAGTTACATACGCCAACTGACGGCATTACTGAAGAACAGGATTTGTGTGTGCGTGCAGCCCGGTTATTATCCGACCATACCGGCACTGAATACGGAGTGGATATCTGGCTGGAAAAACAGATTCCTGTTGGTGGCGGACTGGGTGGTGGCAGTGCGGATGCGGCAGTCGTATTAATGGTGCTTAACCATTTATGGCAGCTTAATCTGAGTAAGACAGAACTATTACAGCTTGGCGTGCGCTTAGGTGCAGATGTACCGTTTTTTATTTTTGGACAAAGTGCATTTGCCCGCGGTATTGGTGAGCAATTAAGCCCGATATCTTTGCCAAAACAATGGTATGTGATTATCAAGCCTCCGGTGCATGTCAGTACACCGAAAATATTTGCACATAAAGACTTGACACGTGATTCCAAGCCACGGATAATGCCAGACTTCCAAGCAGGACAGCACTGGCGCAATGATATGCAGAGCGTTGTTTTAGCTGAGTATCCAGCAGTAAAAGCGGCATTTGATGTTTTGGCTGAATACGGTTCACCAATGATGAGTGGTTCTGGTGCATGTGTATTTTTGTCATTTAATTCTGAAAGTGCGGCACAAGCTGTTTACAATAAAGTTTCTTGCGCGCATCAGGCATATTGTGTTGCTTCCCTGACGAGGCATCCGTTTTATCAATGATGTGTGTAGTTGGGGAGTCGTCAAGTGGTTAAGACACTGGGTTTTGATCCCAGTATGCGTAGGTTCGAATCCTACCTCCCCAGCCAGTTGCTTGATAAAAAGCATTGGGGAGTCGTCAAGTGGTTAAGACACTGGGTTTTGATCCCAGTATGCGTAGGTTCGAATCCTACCTCCCCAGCCACATTTCGAGCAAACAAGCAGTAAACCCTATTGGGGAGTCGTCAAGTGGTTAAGACCCCGGATTCTGATTCCGGTATGCGTAGGTTCGAATCCTACCTCCCCAGCCAATTCAAATAAGCGTGTAAGTTTACTTACACGCTTATTTAATGTGTAAATGACAAATTGTTATTTTATAGCACGTGCAGATTGCCATAAGTGATATAATTTGCCATTAATCCCCGTACGGAAAACTTCCAATCGGGAAACAGGCAAATTTGTATAACTGTTTTCACTTTTTTGTGATAATTAGCGTGGTTAAGCCTGCAAAATGCAATACAGTTTCAATCATAGTAATAGAATAGTGTTACTATTTTGTTGTGTTGCTATCAGGTATCTGCAAAATTGATTGATTAAATCTGTTTTAACCGTGATACTTGCAGCTATCAGTATATACAGAATATTTTTCAAAGAGGTGGTCATTGCTTTTGAATTTAAAAGTAACGTAAACGGGTTAACAGCGAAATGAGCAACAAAATTCATAACGTTGAAAGCCATTACTTGTTTAAATGACAGATACACTACAGCCCAAGTGGTGATATGAAAGCTTTGGATTAATGTTTAATCTACCTCACACAAATCAAACCAAACCAAAACAGGACTCAGGTACAACAGAAATGGCAGCATACGACAGTTTGATGGTTTTTACCGGCAATGCGAATCCGGAGCTGGCAAATAACGTGGCCAGACACTTGGATATTTCTCTGGGACGTGCTTCAGTTGGAAAATTTTCTGATGGCGAAATTGCAATTGAATTACTCGAAAATGTACGTGGTCGTGATGTATTTATCGTACAGCCTACCTGTGCACCGACTAACGATAACTTAATGGAAATCCTGACAATGGCTGATGCACTCAAGCGTGCCTCAGCCGGACGGATTACTGCAGCCATTCCTTATTTCGGCTATGCACGCCAGGATCGCCGTCCGCGTTCAGTACGTGTGCCGATTTCTGCCAAACTGGTAGCCAATATGCTGTATTCTGCTGGTATCGACCGCGTACTTACAGTTGACTTGCATGCTGACCAGATTCAGGGCTTTTTTGATATTCCGGTAGACAATATTTATGCTACACCCATTCTGGTGCATGATATTGAAAAGCAGCGCATTGATAATCTGACAGTTGTCAGCCCTGATATCGGCGGTGTAGTGCGCGCCCGTGCTGTAGCAAAAACACTGGGTACTGATCTGGCCATTATTGATAAACGCCGGCCAAAAGCCAACGTGGCAGAAGTAATGAATGTAATCGGTGAAATCCAGAATCGTACCTGCCTGATTATTGATGATATGATTGATACAGCAAATACCTTATGTAAAGCTGCATCAGCACTAAAAGAACGCGGTGCAGAACGTGTGCTGGCTTATGCTACTCATCCGGTATTTTCCGGAGCGGCGATTGAGCGTATTGCTTCATCGGAAATCGATCAGGTTGTAGTCACTGATACTATTCCTTTATCTGAAGCTGCACAGAAATGTGATCGCATTCGTCAGGTAAGTATTTCAGGCCTGCTTGCAGAAACTGTACGTCGTATCAGTAATGAAGAATCTGTGTCATATCTTTTCAATGAAGATGTGGCCATACCGGGAGCAATGTTTCTCCCTTAATACCCCCAAGCCGTCTTAAGCTGGTCGCGGCCGATGACGGCATTATTAACTTTGGAGTAGTTATGTCTTACGAAATTAAAGCAGAAATCCGTGAAGCTCAGGGCACTGGTGCGAGCCGCCGCCTGCGTCGCGAAGGTAAAGTACCGGCTGTATTGTACGGTGAAGGTACCGAACCGGTAGCCATTACAGTAGATCATCGTACTTTATGGTACGCACTGGAAAAAGAATCTTTCCATACAGCTATCATCAAACTGGATGTTAATGGCAAAACCTACGACGTTATTGTACGTGATTTCCAGATGCATCCGTTTAAACAACAGGTACAGCACATTGATTTCCAGGCCGTTGATGCAAATAAAGCCATCAATATTCGTGTTCCGCTGCACTTGCTGAATGCTGCTATTTCTCCGGCAGAAAAATTGCAAAGTGGTCGTGTGTCTCTGTTGGCTACCAGCGTAGAAGTAAATGCTTTACCGAAAAACATTCCAGCTGTATTGGAACTGGATGTTTCTACCATCAGTGCCGGTGAAATCCGTCACCTGACCGATTTAGTGTTTCCAGAAGGTGTGACCAGCGTTGCATTAAATCGCAATGAAAATCTGGCTATTGCTTCTGCTACTGGTAAAAACAAATAAGCAGTAAAAATCAATACCTACATCTGATTAGTATTTTACCTAAAAGTAAAATGCCATTGAAAACTGAAGTCTGTAGTAACAGACTTCAGTTTTTTATAGTAATCGGAGTAATAACTCCTAAATTTAAATAATTACAATTTAGCACATATAGTAAAACAAAAAGTTAAATTTGAAAAATCAGAAATAAACGGTCTGCACAAGAAAAATATATAAAAATATTTTATTTCATTCAAATTAATTTTTATAAAATAAGTAATGCATACTAATTATTTTATAAATTTTTTATTAACATAAAAAATCAAAAATATAAAAAAGCTTTCATCTGATTCAACACAGATAAAAGCCTTTTTAGAAATTGTTTTAATCAATTATAACGCAGCATCAGGACTATTTACGACCTGGTTTTTTTGCGTGAACCATTATTATATGACTTCTGAACGGCAGCAGTTTTTGTTTTGTTTGACTTAGTTTTCTTACCGGGTGCTTTGCGCGGCTGTTTAACAGTGGCTTTAAGCTGTTTCTGAATATTTTGCGCATTATTTGTCCGGCGACGCTTACCACTATTCGTGCTAATCAGCACCAAATCAATCCGGCTCGTATCCAAATCTGCGCGAGCAACTTTGACAACAACTTTATCACCCAGCTTAAAGCGGATACCACTACGCTCTCCGACAATGGCCAGCATTTCTGGATGATAATTAAAATAATCTTCACCCAGATCGCTGATATGAACCATACCGTCAATATAAACATTATCTAAAGTAACAAACAAACCAAAATTTGCCATACCGGAAATCGTACCGGAAAAAACCTCACCGATTTTGTCCTGCATATAGTAAGTTTTAAGCCAATTTTGCACATCACGGCTGGCATTATCAGCTCTGCGTTCTGCCAGTGAACAATGCACACCCAGTTCAGACCACGACTTTGGCTGATATTGTTTGTGCTGTAAAATGGCCTTAATGGCTCTGTGAACAGTCAGATCAGGATAACGCCTGATTGGTGAAGTGAAATGTGTATATGCAGGATAGGCCAGACCAAAATGGCCAATATTTTGTGGTTCATAAACTGCCTGCTGCATTGATCGTAACAGCATAATACTGATTACATTCCGATCAGAGCGTTCTTTGATTTTTTCACTTAGTTCTGCATAATCTTTTGGAGTAGGGTTATTACCGCCATTCAGGTGTAAACCAAGCAGCGATAATTGCTCACGTAAAATATTCAGACGCTCACTGGTCGGACCGGCATGATTACGGTATAAAGCAGGATGTTTATGATGCTTGAGAAATTCTGCAGCACAGACATTCGCAGCCAGCATACATTCCTCAATCAGACGATGAGCTTCATTACGCTCAACCGGTATAATACGTTCAATTTTACCCTGCTGATTGAACAGCATCTGTGTTTCTATACTATCAAATTCCACGGCACCACGCTGCAGGCGTTTTTTCAGTAAAATCTGATATAGCCGGTATAAACTCAGTACATGTGTTTTTATCGGGTCATCAAACTGGTCATTACTAATCCAGTCCCATGCCTGAGTATAGGTAAGCCGTGCATGTGAACGCATTACCGCCGGATAAAATTCATAACTTTTAATATTGCCTGCATAAGTAATCACCATATCGCATACCATGCACAGGCGATCTACATTCGGATTAAGGGAACAGATGCCATTAGATAAATTCTCCGGTAGCATCGGAATAACCCGCCGTGGAAAATAAACACTTGTAGCACGTTCCTGTGCATCCTGATCAATAGCATCATCAGGATGGACATAATGGCTAACATCAGCAATAGCAACGACCAGGCGGTAATTACGACCAATTTTTTCTGCATATACTGCATCATCAAAATCGCGTGCTGTTTCGCCATCAATAGTAATAAGCGGTAGCTCGCGCAGATCTTTTCGGTTTTTTCGCTCATCAGCTTTAACATGATCAGGTATTTTAGTGGCCTGAGCCATACAGGCCTGACTAAACTGATAGGGTAAATGATGTTTGCGTACTGCAATTTCAATTTCCATACCACTGTCAGCATAATCACCAAGAATTTCTGTAACACGTGCCACAGCTGCCTGAGTTTCATTCGGATAGGACTCAATTTTTGCTACCAGTACCTGACCGGCTTTAGCTTTACCCAAAGAGTCAGGCTGCAGCACAATACTTGCTCCCAGACGTTTATCTTCTGGCACCAGCATAGCTATTCCATGTTCAATTGTGAGTCGTCCTACCACATCTTTGTTAGCTCGTTCGATGACATCCAGCACCTGACCTTCACGCCGCCCGCGACGGTCAGAACCAGCCGGTCTTACAGTGACAATATCTCCGTTCATTAACCCGCACATCTGGCGAGCGTAGAGAACAAAATCACTGCCGTCAGCAGGATTTAACGGTACAGCAAAACCAAAGTCATCTTTGTGTACTTCAATCCTGCATTTAACCAGTGCCAGTTTATTGGCTACACAAACGGCACCGCGGCGATTAATTAGAATCTGTCCGTCTCGTGCCATAGCATTTAAACGACGCTCAAAAAAAACTATTTCTTCATTAGTAATATTAAGTTTCTGTGATAATTCAGTCATTTTGACCGGAATACCAACTTTATCTAAAACAGCAATAATCCATTCCCGGCTGGGTAAAGGATTGGAATAACGTTGTAATTCACGTTTTAAATATGGATCTTGATGGCGTAAATCTGATTTTTTTTTCATAGAGTATTGACAATCTCTTTAGAGAATATATAATGCACTTCCTCAGTTAAAGGCATACTTTAACTGAAAGTTGCAATATATGCAAAAGCCCAGGTGGCGGAATTGGTAGACGCGCATGGTTCAGGTCCATGTGCCAGCAATGGTGTGGAAGTTCGAGTCTTCTCCTGGGCACCAGAATTCCAAAAAAAGATATCTAATATTTAGATATCTTTTTTTATTTTGTAAAACTTAAAATCACTAATAATCATTTTTAGAGATTTGCAGAATAGCATAAAATTTGCATACTCAATCTGCATTTGACTTATTAAGTCAAATATCAATTTATTTTGTATCAAATATATAAATAATTTTCAAAATAAAAAAGCTATTTATGTTCCGTAGCAGGGAGCTGATTAAATGCCCATTCTTTATCCGTGCATACCCGTGCGAGTACTAAGCCTAATGGTAAAGCCAAGACAATAAGCATCGCCTGTGCTCCCCAGTTAATAGCATTAATAATATCGTTTTGCTGTAAAAAATACATAGCGCGAAACATATAAATGCCTGGTACCATAATACATACTGCCGGTACCGATAAAGCAATACGCGGACATTTACTATGGTGGCTAAAATAAAATGCACTGATACCGACAATAAAAGCTGCTATCAAAGAAGCTGCCTGAATAGGTATATTAGTCAGGTCTATCATTTCCAGCCGTAAAGTATTGGCATACATGCCGATAAAAGCAGTCATTAAAGCAGTTTTTACCGGACTGTTAAAAAGCAGGGAAAAACCAAGTACACCAAAAAAGCTGGCAATCAGACGAAAAAAAGCTGTCCATACCGGATAGAGGTTAGGTGAGAGCATAGCTTCCGGTGCCATATGGATTCCGGCTGCAACTACCCATGCGGCAAAAGTGGCGCAAAAAATTACAGTTATGGCATAACCTACACGCTGAATACCAGATGAAAAATCCAGCTTGGCTAAGTCCAGCACTCCGGTTATCAAAGGAAAGCCGGGTATCAGAAACAGCATAGAAGCTATATAGCCGGCAGTATGCTGAATATTCACTTTCAGCAAAAGATGGCTACCGCCAATAATCAGAAAATACACACTAGAAGCTACAGCTGCTGCCAGCATGGTGACAACAAACTGATTCAGATGTTTATGTAACAGGGTTTTTCTTAGCGCCTGGCCAAAACCAGAGGCAAAAAATACACCCAGCATTTCAATCAAACCACCACCGATTAAAAAAGTAAAAGATGAACACGCAACCGCAGCAAACAAAGCTGACTGCCGTAAACTGTATAGGGCTGGTTGATTTTCAATTTCTGACAAAGATTTATCAAGAAAGCGAATCAGTTCGCTTTCACTCATTTGCTGATAACGAGCCTGTGTTTCTATCAGAAGAGTTTCAAGCAATTGAATATTATTAGTATTAATTCCAACACCTTGAATCGTGGTAACCTCAGTTTTAAACTGTTTACCTTTACGGCAGGTAGAGTTGATTTCAGTAAGCGTAATATGTGCCTGATTTTCCACGCCGAGCATATAAGCAACATGACGCATTGACTGTTTAATGCGATAACTCCCGGTACCTGCTGCCAGACAAATTTTACCAACGCGTAAAACCAGATCCGATTTGATATTTAACTGAAGCTCATCAGAAGAAAGAGGCAAAGACATAATACTTTTTTATAAAAATAGTAGGTAAGTATTATAACGCTTGTAAGTAGATGTTGCTTAATAAGAAATATTATTTAATTCACTTCCCGACTACCGTAGCAAATAAATATATTCGGCGTTTCAAATTTAATAATCTCCTAAAAAAATTATTAAAATATCTTGTTGTCAAATAGTTCTAAAATAATTAACTCTATGATAATTTTTATATATTATTAGTTGAGTTCTTCAGGTTTAATTTCTGGGTATTCTATAAACGAACATTGAATGCTGCTCAAGCTAATCAAAGCTATATACAACATCGAGTAAAGAAATAATAGGTAATATAGCATATAAATATGCTATTTACATAAATACTGAATCTATGATAATAAAAAATTGTGTGTTTTATAATAATTCTCAGGTAGTTTAATGATGATATGGATATGCAAATCAGGAAAAGGAAAATATGAAAATATGATGTAATTATGATCGTATAAAAATTTAACAGAGCTATTAAAAGAAAAGATGAAAAAGTTAATTTTTTGAAAAGGGATCAAAATATTGAAGAAAATTTTACTATTTATATTAATATTTATAAGTAACAATGCTTTTAGTAAAATCAGTCTAGTAGATGAGATGCTTAATAATCTAGATAATAAAATACAAGCTAATTATATTATTATAAATCAATTATCTGAAATTATTTTAAAAAGAGATATTGATATTTATCAGCAAGAATGGGAAAAAGAAATTAATAAAAAATGTAATTGGGTCTATTCTAATATTGATATTTATTTATTTGGTCAGGAAGATAAATTTAGTTATCCATTATGTTTACTGAATGAACAAAATGCTATGATTAATGAATTAATTTTACTAATGAATTATAAAAAAATTTTAGTGAATAATGAAATACAACAATATTTTACTAATACTCCAGAACAAAAACAGTACAATATTTATTTTAATTTATTAACGGAAAAATATGCTTTAAAATTTTGTAGTTCACTTTATCCTTCAACTAATATTAAAGAATGTATAAACCGATTTCTGTTGACTCAATATATTCCCGAAGAATATGGATTTAAACTTACAGTGGATAAGGGTTATTTGTATGATTCCCCAAATTTATCTGATAAAACAAAAATATATTTGGTTAGAGGATATCAGATAAAATTATTAAGTTATAAAAATAATTTTTATAAAATCGAATATACATCAAAAGAAAATAAGATAATAAAAAAATGGCTTCACTGCTCTGCTATTAATGCTTGTATTTCAGATTAATGATACAAAAAATTTTAATTATTAATTTATAACCGACTTGATATTCAGTAACTTAAATCAAAGAGAACATAATGTCTATGTTTAATTGAGATTTGATAAGATAGTTAAATAAAATTGAATAAAGTAAAATTCAAGAAAAAATTATGTAGCTAAATATTAAGCAAAACAAAATCAGCAATTTATAATCAAAAAATCATAAAAAACACTTCTGCAAATAAAAATTTTTGAATCAAATGGGTGTTAGCAGATAAAAAAAGCCAATTTTATTATTAGATTATAGTGGGTAAGTAGGTAATTTAATTAAGTTAGCAGCGATTTTACAATATTTACAGCATGAATGAATGTATATGCTTCGTTCGCCGCACAATAAAACAATCCTATACTTACTGCTACTTTTAAGTAATTTAGAGTTACAAAGTTATATACTGGGGGGATAGATATAATATTTCTCTTAATAAAATTCGCAGATATTTTATGTATTCAGAGTAGAAATAAATTGATTTAAATTAATATAAAATGTTTCTAAAAAGTAAGCAGCTTTTCCTCTAAGGAATAAGCTGCTTTTGTTTAAACAGAAAATCTATTGATTAATCTGTGCTGTTAGTTCGCGGGTTTCATGAAAACGAATATCCGGCCAGCGTTCTTCTGTCAGAGACAGGTTTACACGGTTGGGAGCCAGATAGGTTAGGTTACCACCTGCATCTGTAGCAAGATTAAGTATGTTGGCTTTTTCAAATTCAGCCAGTTTTTTCCGGTCAGAGCAGGATACCCAGCGTGCTGACCAGATGCTGACAGATTCAAATACGGCATCAACGCCATATTCGTTGGCGAGACGGGCAGTAACTACTTCAAACTGCAATACACCTACAGCACCGAGTATTAGATCGCCGCCATTGTGGGGTCTGAATACCTGTACTGCACCTTCTTCACCAAGTTGTTGTAATCCTTTTTGCAGCTGTTTCATTTTCAGCGGATTTTTAATTCTCACAGCACGAAACAGTTCCGGTGCAAAAAACGGGATGCCGGTAAAGGTGAGGCGTTCTCCTTCGGTGAAGCTATCGCCAATCTGGATGTTACCGTGATTAGGGATGCCGATAATATCACCGGCAAAAGCCTCTTCAACCAATTCACGGGTATGTGACATGAAGGTGACAACACTGGATGCAGCAATGTCTCGGTTAAGGCGTAGGTGTTTGATTTTCATGCCCCGGGTAAATTCACCGGAACACACGCGTAAAAAAGCAATACGGTCGCGATGCTTGGCGTCCATATTGGCCTGTATTTTGAATACAAAACCGGAAAATTTGTTTTCAGTTGGTTCGACCACACGCTCAAGTGTTTCTCTGGGCTGCGGAGCCGGTGCCCAGTCAATCAATGCATTGAGGATTTCCTGAATACCGAAATTGTTGATAGCTGAACCAAAGAAGACAGGTGTCAGCTCGCCACGCAAAAATGCTTCTAAATCAAATTCATTTGAAGCAGCCTGCACGAGCTCAATTTCTTCGCGCAGTTGCTGAATTTCTATCGGAAAGAGCTCATCCAGTCGGGAATTATTGATACCTTTGATTACATCAAATTCATGTGGCAGCTTCTCGCCACCGGCTTCAAAGAGGTAAATCTCATCATTCAGGATGTGATAGACACCTTTGAAATTTTTTCCCATACCAATCGGCCAGGTAATCGGAGCGCAGCGGATGTGCAGTATGTTTTCAACTTCATCAAGCAGTTCAAGTGAATCGCGAACTTCGCGATCATATTTGTTCATGAAGGTAACAATTGGTGTGTCACGCAGGCGACAAACATTTAAAAGTTTGATTGTTTGTGCTTCTACGCCTTTGGCAGCATCGATAACCATCAAGGCACTGTCAACGGCAGTGAGTACGCGATAAGTATCTTCAGAAAAATCTTCGTGGCCGGGTGTATCAAGCAGGTTAACAACATGTTGACGATAATCAAACTGCATCACAGATGAGGCTACGGAAATACCACGCTGTTTTTCGATTTCCATCCAGTCTGATGTGGCAAATTTACCGGATTTTTTTCCTTTTACTGTACCTGCAGAGAGGATAGCTCCTGAAAACAGTAGCAGTTTTTCTGTTAGGGTGGTTTTACCGGCATCCGGATGGGAAATAATCGCAAATGTGCGGCGTCGTGCCGCTTCCTGGGCAATCTGACTCATGATTTTTATATTCTGAAAACAATAAAAACAAGACGGCTGTGGCCGTCTTGTAAAGAGAGATATATTGTAGCACAGGTTGATATGAAATCTGTTAATTGGATATTTTAGTGCTGTTAATCATGACTTTTTATGAATATAAATTTTATTTATCGGCTGTTTATTGGTGATTTAAACTGGTTAGTCATTAGCTGTAGAAAAAAAGCATTTTTTCATATTTAAAACTTGGTTGTTACATTGTAGCTGCGCCTGGGCAGCATTGTGTTTAATAACTGCCAATGCCAATGAAACTGAGTCTTTTTGTACCTGATTAATAATCAGCCCCGCTTCTTCATTGTTGCTATCATATATGCTGTCTCCGTCGGAAAGCGGGGTAGTACTTTCAATAAGTACCAAGCCGCGTTTTACCTGACCGCGGTACTGGGCCCGAGCGATAATTTCCTGTCCTGGATAACATCCTTTTTTAAAATGCACGGCACCGATAAGCTGCTGATTGAGCATTTGTGCCACACATGTTTCTGTGGTGGCTGCACTAATCCATGGATTGCCGCATGTAATTTCATGAGTTTTCCATGCTAGGGCATTTTCTGTATTCAGTGGTGGTAGTTGATCGATTTTGCCAATACTGACCAAAGAATGATCTGGCAGTTGTATCTGCCAGATCTGATTTGTCATCGTTGCTGATAAAACGTATTGAGGTTGTTCTGGTGTGTTTGATACAGGAATATCATTTGGCAAACAAACTGCTACACACCATTCAGGTAAGGTTTCTAATTTTACTTTGCTGCGCAAAATGTACATTTGCAATTTTTTCTGTAGTGTTTCACACAGATCGGCTGCAGCAATCAGAATAATATCGTCTCCTCTGTTAAGTAGAAGCATATTGGTGATGACACGGCCTTTAGCTGTGTTGTAAGTTGCCAGACATGCCTGTCCTTCTGCAAGATGATTAATGTCATTTGAAAGTTGATTATGCAAAAATGTGGTGCGATCTTCGCCGCTAACCCGAATAAGGCCGAAAAAGGGCATCAGGGTAGATGCTGTGTGTGTCATGTATAAATCCTAATTAATCGTTTTGCTTATTATAAGGTTGGAATTTTTAATATACAAAATAAAAGCTCCGTCCAGAGAAGGTACGGAGCTTTGATAAGGGGCTAATGAGCAGAGAGGATCATTTTCCTTCTACTTTGGCTTTAAGCTGCTGATACATATCAGGATGCTCAGTTTTAAGCAGTTCAGCCACTTCCATGTTTACGCGATTAAGTTTGCTTAATTCCAATTGTTCAACATGTACCAGACGAACCAGTTCACGAACTGGCTTCGGGATATTACGACCTGCTTCATAACGGGAACCGCCAGACTGAGTAACGCCAACCTGACTCCAGAACTCAATCTGATTCAGACCAAGTTTTTTACGGATTTCGCGCACATTGTTAATAGGCTTGAATGCTTTCATGATTTTTATACCTTAAAAAGCGAGTTGTCTATGTTTAGTTGAATTAATTAATATGGTCATTCACAGATAATTATTTATTTTGATAAAAATTTATCAATAAATGTTATGAAAAATGTTTTACCATTATGCATAATTATCTATGGACATCAATATTATCACAATTGTTTTTACATTCAATACAATATTGCTATTGTTTTATTAAAATGCGGTATAACAGGATAATACAAATTTATTTTAATTAATCTAAATTAAGATTTATTGCCTTATATCAGATATTCGTGCAGCTTAAATGTAAAGTTATGATATTTTAAAGTGAATTAAGGTTTGCCTGTTAATGGGCTGACTGTGAGTATTTCATAGCCGTCATCAGTAACCAATACCTCGTGTTCCCATTGTGCAGAGAGTTTGTGGTCTTTGGTTACAACAGTCCATCCGTCACCTAATATACGCAAATGGCGTTTACCTTGATTAACCATTGGCTCAATTGTAAATATCATACCGGGTTGCAATTTTAATCCTGTATGACGACGACCATAATGCAACACTTGTGGTTCTTCATGGAATCCGCGTCCAACCCCATGTCCGCAAAATTCCTGCACCATGGAGTAACCTGCATTTTCTGCCACTTGCTGGCATGCGTAACCTATATCCCCAAGTGTCGCGCCCGGTTTAACTACAGAAATACCAGCCATCATACTCTGGTGAGTGATGTTAATGAGACGGCGTGCCTGAGGACTGATTTCTCCGACTGCATACATGCGGCTTGAGTCGCCATGAAAACCATCTTTGATAATGGTGACATCAATATTTAATATATCGCCGTTTTTTAGTGGTTTATCATCGGGTATGCCGTGACAGATTACATGGTTAACAGAAGTACAGCATGACTTGGGAAATGGCGGGTTGCCATAGCCTAACGGGGCAGGATAGCCACCCTGAACATTGATATGATAATCGTGAATCAGACGATCAATTTCATTGGTGGTGATTCCCGGTTTGATAAACTGGCCTATGTAGTCAAGAGCTTCGGCAGCCAGCCGGCCAGCAACACGCATTGCAGCAATTTCTTCTGCGTTCTTAATAATCACGGCCATGATTTTTCCTTTTAGGGTAATTAAAACAATTCAGTTAATGTGTACAATAATTTAAGCATTGACCAGTAAACTTAGTTCATCAGCAATGTTTTGTTTACGCATAAGGCTTTCACCGATAAGAAAAGTGTTAACCTGATGTTGTTGCATCATATGAATATCGTTTGTGGTGAAAATACCACTTTCTGTCACAATAGTTTTTCCGGTTAATGCAGGCAGAAGTTTGATAGTTTGTTTTAAATCTACTTCGAAAGTACGCAGATTACGATTGTTTACTCCCCATAGCGGGGTACGCATATTAATGCATTTTTCAAGCTCGTCTTCGTTATGAATTTCGAGTAATACAGTCATACCCAGCTCGTGAGCAATGGCTTCATATTCGGTTAACTGGGTACGGCTTAATGCTGCTGCAATAAGTAAGATTGCATCTGCATTGTATGCCCGGGACTGGTATACCTGATAGACATCTATGATGAAATCTTTGCGCAGTACCGGCAGATTGCAGGCATTGCGTGCGAGATTCAGATAGCCAAGGTTACCCTGAAAATAGTTTTTGTCTGTTAATACAGACATGCAGGCTGCGCCACCAAGCTGATAATCTCTGGCAATTTTTTCTGGAGAAAAATCAGGACGAATCAGTCCTTTAGACGGGCTGGCTTTTTTAACTTCGGCAATAATGGCAGCTTTTCCCTGATGATGTTTTGTATGTATTGCTTCAAGAAAAGGGCGAGCAGGGGCCTGGTCATAGGCTTTTGCACGTACTTCAGCCAGTGATTCAGCCGTTTTGGCTGTAACCATTTCGGTTTTTTTTGTGGCAATAATTTTATTTAAGATATCACTCATGTTTTTTTGTCCGGAGTTACATGCTGAAGCTGAATTAATGAAAAAGGTGAAAGGTGAATTGTATGAAGAGAGAAGTAATGTTCAGAATGCTGTATCTTCACTAATTTCCGTTTTCAATACCTGAAAAATAGCTCGGAAAGCTTTTGGTGGCTTTCCTGCAGCCTGTTCCTTACGGGCATTGCGGATTAATGTACGCAGATTGTTGATATCAATATGCGGATAGCGGCTGATAATTTCAGTGAGGCTGCTGTCATCGGAAATTAAACGATCACGCAGATTTTCCAGCCGTTGTAAGTAAGCATTATGTGCGCTGTTTTCACCTTTGAGGCGAGCTAGATAATCACTGATTGGTTTGGTATCGGTTTCGCGCATGAGACGACCGATAAACTGAGCCTGACGTTTCAGTGCGCTGTTGGAGGTAATTTTCTGGTAGCTTAATACTGCCTGTAATAAATCCTCTGACAAATTTATTTTTTTCAGTGTATCAGCAGACAGTTTAGTTAGCTCCATACCTAATTGCTGCAAATCATTCATTTGCTTTTTCAATTGGGTTTTACTTACCCATTCTTCGTCTGCACGGGACTGACTGTCTGTATTACTGTTCATATGTGTATGTGTTACGTGTATATCGAAATTTCAAGTATCTATTTTAGCAAAAAATCCATATCATTTCAGTTGACATGTATGTTTAACTGCTGCCAGTGCTGAATTCAGCATGTTAGAATGCAGGCTTCTTCGCATGAGAGTAGATTAATGTTTCATCATAGTGCCGATCAGTTACAGGAGCTGTGCCAGCAGGCAATCAATAAAGCCAGAAAGCAGGGAGCCAGTTCTGTTGAAATTGATATTAGTGAATCTGCGGGTCAGAATGTACAGGTACGCCAGCAGAATGTCGAACATATTGAATATCAGCAAGATAAATCTCTGGATGTAACTGTTTATGTGGGACAGGCTAAAGGGCGAGCAAGTACTGCTGATTTTAGTAATAAGGCAATTGACGAAGTCATCGGTGCAGCTTTGAATATTGCCCGTTTTACTGCTCAGGATGATTGCGCCGGTTTGGCAGATGCTGCATTACTGGCAACGGAATTCGGTGATACAGAATCTTTTTTCCCCTGGCGGCTGTCTGCTGATGAAGCAATTGAGATTGGTAAAAAAACCGAACAGGCAGCACTTGATACGGATGAGCGTATCAAAAACTCAGAAGGAGCAGAAGTACAGACTGATCATTATCAGTTTGTATATGCCAACAGTAATGATTTTTGTGCTTATCAGCGCGGCAGCAGGCACAGTATTTCCTGTAGTGTCGTGGCTGCGGATGCATCCGGAATGCAGCGTGATTATTGGTACGATTTAGCGCGTGATGCACGAGATCTTGCTGATGCTGAAATTATCGGACAGACAGCGGCAACACGTACAGTACGGCGTCTGGATGGCAAGCCTGTGGCTACAGGAAAATATCCGGTAATTTTTGATACTACTATAGCCGGTAGTCTAATTGGTCATCTGGTAGGTGCACTGAGTGGTAGTGCGTTATATCGACAAACCAGTTTTCTGGTAGATAGCCTTGGTAAACAGATTATGGCGCCCTGGGTATGTCTTAAAGAGAAACCACATGTGAAAAAAGCGCTTGCCAGTACATATTTTGATGCTGAGGGTGTAGCCACACATGAACGTACTGTTATCAATGAAGGCTCTGTTGCGGGTTATTTTCTTGGTAGCTACAGTGCGCGTAAGTTAGGTATGCGCACTACTGGAAATGCAGGTGGTGTTCATAATTTATATCTTAATCATACCCATGCCAGTCAGGACGATTTATTGAAAACAATGGGAACCGGTTTATTGGTTACTGAGTTGATGGGGCAGGGTGTAAATGTTATTACTGGTGACTATTCGCGAGGTGCGGCAGGTTTCTGGGTAGAAAACGGAGTGATTACCTATCCGGTAGAGGGTATTACAATCGCTTCACGTTTACAGGAAATGTTTATGGCGATGGTTGGTGCAGCAGATGATGCGTTAAAGCGCAGTACGCATAAAGTTGGATCTATTCTGATAGATAATATGACTATTGCTGGTGCCTGAAACGTAAATGATTATGGGAATTTGTTTGATTAATAGACGGACAGAAAGTAGAAATGCTTGGTAACTGTCTGCTTAAAAGGATTGAAAATGAGCTTCCGTAAAGCATTGTGGTGTGTATTTTTTCTGGCTGTACTTTGTGCAGCTGGTTCTTTTGTTGGTCAGTATGTTCTGGGTATGAACCCGTGTGTGCTGTGTATTGTTCAGCGTGTTGCGGTTATTGCCACTGCGCTTCTGGCATTTTTGTGTGCCTGCTGTCCTAATCGCAACTGTATTGAGCGGGTGATAAATGCTATTGTGGTCAGTCTAGCACCCATAGGCGGACTGGGCGTAGCTATATATCAGATATATATTCAGCATCTGCCATTGATGGATCAGCCATCTTGCGGTGCACCGTGGACTTTCCGTCTGCGTGATGCGCCATTGTTTCATTGGTATGAACCGATTATTCGCGGTACAGGTAATTGTGGTGAGGTTCAGAAAATTTTAATGATACCTTTACCGATATGGAGTGCGTTATTTTTTACAGCCGTATTGATTTGGGTCTGGGTATGGTTGTGGCGAAGCCGTAAGGGCTAAAACCGGGCTGTGTTTCTTGCTGAAAACAGATTTGTTCGAATGAATGCTATGGTATGAATGCTAGATTTTTACTGAAGACTATTAGTCATATAACACTGGCCGGGTTTCTGCTATACGGCCTGTCTGCATGTAAGGACAGTGGCGGATGGTATGGCGGTAATGATGATTCACCGGATGACAGCAGCAGAATTTTAAATCAGCCTTCTCAGATAAGCAGACTAATACCTGCTCGTGTAAAAGAACGAGATGCGTGGGCTGTGGATATCAGCCGGATAATGGATGAGCTGAAAATCAGTAAAACACAGGAAAATGTATGTAGTGTAATTGCCGTTGTAGATCAGGAGTCTAATTTTGTTGCTAATCCAACTGTTCCGGATCTTGGTAATAAAGCAATTAAAGCTTTTCAGACAGAAGTGCCGCAAAAATTTGTCAGACAGTTCGGACCTGCTCTGGGACCGGCAGTTTCACGCTATTTTACTTCAGTACTGGTTAATGAACCCAGCAAAGAAAACAGTTTCCTGATACAGATGCGGACGGTTAAAACCGAACAGCAGCTGGATTTAATTTACCGGCAGATATTTGCTTATGTTTCAAAGCAATTTTATGCAGATTCAATTACCAATGCCGCAGCTAAATTTATGGGAAAAGATATCGGAGAAGATAATAATCCGATTACAACAATTGGTTCAATGCAGGTATCAGTAAAATACGCACGTGAACATCAGCGTGATAATGCTCCGGTAAATGAATTACGTGATTATATGTATACACGTGAAGGTGGTTTATATTATGGTATTCACCGGCTAATGAAGTATCCAGCAGCTTATGATAATGCTCAATATCGTTTTGCTGATTATAATTCTGGCATGTATTCCAGCCGTAATGCGGCTTTTCAGCAAGATATAAATAAACTGCTTAATACAGATATGGCTCTGGATGGAGATTTATTACTGTATGATAAAGATGATAAGGCGCAATCAATGCCAAGTCAGACTGAAACTGCACTGAATCAGTTATTTGCCGATCATGGTATGCCAATGAAACCGGAGCAGATACGTGCAGATTTATTACAGGAAAAACAGGCAGAATTTGAAAATACATCCACCTATCAGAATGTAATTACTTTATATAAGCAACAGTTCGGTAAGAATCCGCCATATGCCATTATGCCGCAGGTTGTAATTAGCGGACCAAAGTTAAGCAAAGATTATAATACCAACTGGTATGCTACCAATGTCACACGTCGTTATGAAACTTGTATGCGACATGGTGGCGGGACCGGACGCCATCGTAAAAGATAAATTCAAACACAAAAAAGCCAATATATGAATATACTGGCTTTTTTATTGGATTAGCCCTGATTTTTTTGTTTTGCTTCAAGGATTTCCCAACGTTCAAGTTTTTCCAGCAGCAGCTCTTCTATTTCAGCAATACGTGTTTGCCATTCAGTTGCCAGTTTATAGTCATTTTTGAATATTTCCGGATCGGAAAGTTTATTATTCAGCTCTTGCTGCTCTGCTTCGAGAGCAGCAAGCTCGTCGGGTAAGCTGGCGAGTTCACGTTGTTCGTTGTAGGAAAGTTTATCGTTGCGTCGGCTTTTTTGCCGGTTTTTATCAGGATTAATGGTATTTTTGCTTGTTGTGGGCGCTGGTGTTAGTAAGCTTTGTTCACGTTTTTGGGCGTCAATATAATCCTGATAACCGCCTATGTATTCTTTTAACTGACCATTACCTTTGAAAACTATGGATTGAGTAACTACATTATCCAGAAAAGTACGATCGTGGCTGACAAGAAATACGGTGCCGTTATAATCCCGCAATAACTCTTCCAGTAATTCCTGCGTATCGATATCCAAATCATTTGTTGGTTCATCAAGTACCAGAATATTGGCCGGACGAGTAAATAGTTTGGCCAGTAATAACCGGTTGCGCTCGCCACCAGAAAGTGATTTGACTTCACTACGAACTCTAGCCGGAGAAAACAGAAATTCTTCAAGATAACCAATTACGTGTTTACGTTGACCGCCAATATCAATGTAATCATTTCCCTGGCCTATAGTATCAAAAACAGTATCGTTTTCATTTAATGCACTACGAAACTGATCGAAATAGGCAACTTCCTGACGTGAGCCCAGTCGAATTTTGCCTGAGGTTGGCTGCAATTCACCTAAAATCAATTTTAAAAAGGTGGTTTTGCCAACACCATTTGATCCTATCAGACCGATTTTGTCACCGCGCTGAATAACACAAGAGAAATCACGCATAATAAGGTGTTCACCATAAGCAAATCCGGCGTGTTCAAGCTCTGCTATAATTTTCCCACTGGCTTCACCACGATTTAAATTAAAGCTGACCTGACCCTGCACCTCACGACGTGCAGCGCGTTCGCGGCGCAGTTGTTCCAGTCGTTTAACTCGCCCCTGGTTACGTGTGCGGCGTGCTTCAATTCCTTTGCGAATCCATGCTTCTTCCTGAGCATGAAATTTATCAAAAAGCCGGTTATGTTCAGCTTCAACAGCCAGTTCCTGTGCTTTTTTTTCACTATAAGCACTAAAACTTCCCGGGTAACTACGTAAATGTCCGCGGTCTAATTCGATGATACGCGTAGCTACACGATCCAGAAAGCGTCGGTCATGTGTTACGACAATCAGGCTGCCGGCAAAATTGCCTAGCAGATTTTCCATCCATTCTATCGCTTCAATATCCAGATGGTTGGTTGGTTCATCCAATAACAGGATATCAGGTTTTTGTACCCATGCCTGAGCCAGAGCAACGCGCTTTTTCTGACCACCGCTTAAATTGCCAATCAATTCGTTTTCCGGCAGTTGTAATTCACTTAAGGTTTGCGCAATTAAGGCATCAAATTGCCAGCCGTTACGGTTTTCCAGCTCATTTTGTAATTCAGTTAACCGATTCAGACTGGCTTCATCACCTATATTCTGGCTGAGCTCATGATACTCACGTAACAGATTTTGCAGTTCACCCAATCCTTGGGCTATGGTGTCAAATACAGTGGTCTGTGGGTCAAAAAAAGACTCCTGCGGAACATACACAACTTTTTGGTTGTTTTGGATGGTCAACAATCCGTCATCCAGTTTCTGTACCCGGGCCAGAATTTTCAGTAATGTGGATTTCCCGGCACCATTGCGACCAATAAAGCCTATTTTTTCACCTGCATCCATTTGCAGAGATGCATGATCCAGTAAGGGGTGGTGACCTACAGCAAAGCAGGCATTATCGAGTGACAGAATACTCATGATTAAAACGGATATGTTCTGATATCAATTATGAAAACGAGTGTATTGTATCAGTTTAACAGTTAATATGTTGCTATTGTCCTGTATATAGAATAATTAAAAAATCCGGCATTTTTTGTCTGGCTGACCTTTACCATCAAAAAAATGATTTTCTTCATCGCAGCGGCTGGTACTGCTTTGACAGATAAATATTCTGCCATCCTGATTTAGTTTGATAATTCGGGGTTCAGCTTCAGTATTAATGGCTACAGCTTTAAGTGTGAAATGCTCTTCACGAGCAAAACTCGGGTTCCCTTGTATACGAAAACAGAAATGCTGATTTTTACTGACAGGTAATTCTGGCCAGTTGTGCTTGTTTTGTTTATAACTAAGATGTTTCTGATAATGTACAGCAAGAAATTGACCATTAATCAGCAGTGCCGCCTTCGCCTGATTTAATCGTGCCTGTAACTGATGCTGACGATAATATGGATAAGCTATAACGGTTAATATAATGATAACAGCCAGAGTAACCATAAGCTGAAGCATGCTGTAGCCCTGTATTTTTTTGCGGGTAGAACGCGGATGATGTCTGACTGGTAACTGATGGAATATACGAACCATTATGGAAAAAACAATCAATCTTTAAGCATAATATTATATATGAATATATTTATTTTGTATATTTTATTCATTTAAATGAATGAATTAATTGTAAATTTTTAAAATTTTATCAATGTTTTTATATAAATATAATTCGCTTGATTATTTTATGCATATTGAATTATTATATGCTCAGAAATAATAATCTGATATTGAGAATTAAATTACTTTTGTCGATATTGTAAAAATAAAAATTTTTATTTTTACAAACAGTACAACAAACTTTGTGCTGACTTCTGCAACGACGATAAAAAAACGGGCAAATAATGCCCGTTTCAGTAACAAGATTTGTAATGGAATTATCTAGGATGTAAGCTTTCCATCCGAATCATGGTAACCGGAGATAATACTCGTGGTAATGCCTGAATTCTGGCCATTGATTGTTTGATAAAACGTTCTTTAGTTGAATGTGTCAGAATAACAATTTCGGCAGATTCTTTATTAATAATACCTTTTTGGATAAGAGCCTCAATAGAAATATTTTCTGCAGCAAGAATATTCGCAATTTCTCCCAGCACACCTGGTTCATCGCAAGCAGATACACGCAGATAATAACTACTGGTGATTTCATCCATTGGCAGAATGGAAATATTTTGTAATGAATTAGATTGAAAAGCCAGATAGGGAACACGGTAGCTGGCTTCAGCATTCTGTAATCGGGTTACATCAATAATATCAGCCATCACTGCACTGGCAGTTGGGCCGGCACCAGCACCAGCACCATAATAGAGTGTCTGCCCAATCATATCTGCCTGAACAGATACAGCATTCATTACTCCTTCTACTTTTGCCAGTAATCGGCTTTCAGGAATTAAAGTAGGGTGTACACGCAGCTCGATACCTTGCGGAGTTTTGCGGGTAATACCAAGTAATTTAATGCGATAGCCTAGTTCCTCCGCATAACAGATGTCCAGACTCTCCAGATGACTGATGCCTTCCAGATAACACTGGCTGAAATTAATCGGGGTTCCGAATGCCAGTGCGGAAATAATACTTAATTTATGACCGGCATCATGACCTTCAATATCAAATGTAGGATCGGCTTCTGCATAACCCAGTTCTTGTGCCTGTTTTAATGCTTCCGGAAAGGTACTGCCCCGGGTACGCATTTCACTCAGAATAAAATTACTGGTGCCATTGATAATGCCGGCAATAGATTCGATATGGTTGGCAGCCAGCCCCTCACGTAAAGCTTTAATAATGGGAATACCGCCGGCAACTGCAGCTTCATACATCACCATGACATTGTGTTCAGAAGCCAGTCGGAAAATTTCGTTACCGTATTCTGCCAGAAGTTTTTTATTGGCAGTAACGATGTGTTTTCCGTTTCTGATTGCCTGAATCACAGCGTCTTTAGCTATTGTTGTACCACCAATCAGTTCTACCACAACATCAACATCTGTTGCATTTACTACTTCAAATACATCATCAGTAACAAAAGTGCTGTTGCCGCATATTTCCCGGGTACGTTCAATATTACGACTTGCTGCACGGGTAATAATTAATTCGCGACCAAGCCGGCGGGTAATTTCATCCGCATTATTCTGTAATAGCTTGACGGTACCACCACCTACTGTGCCGACGCCCAGCAAGCCTATACGCAGAGGCTGCATGTTTACTCCTTCAAATAGACAAATTTAATTTATGGACTGCCTGATACTTGCAATTTTACGTGAATAATCTACTATGCTAGCCGAAAACTGCTTTTTTGACTACTACAGCCATAGTATGTTGTGTGGTTATGCGTAAGGAAATTTTAATGCAAATTGAAGAAATCCGGGATAAACAAGGATTATGGATTGAGGAAGTTGATACCGGAAAAATTACTGTAAACGGCCGGCAATATACTCAACCTGTATGTATTACTGCTGATGAAGTGCTCACACTGGATAAGCAAGCTGCCAGTGAGTTAACCATTGATGATTTTATTCAGGCTTTACAGTTTAAGCCTGAAGTGATTTTAATCGGTACTGGAAATCATCATGTGTTTATTCATCCGCGTCTGACTTCACAATTAGTCGCAAAAGGAATCGGTGTAGAAAGTATGTCTACAGCTGCTGCTTGCCGTACTTTTATGGTATTGCGCAGTGAAGGCCGCAGTGTCTGGGCATGGTTGTGGCCGTTAACAGAAAAGTAAGCATGTGTTTAATATATTACTTTGTAAAAAAGAAGCTCAGGGTAATCAGTAACAGGGTTATGGATAAAAAAATCAGGTTGCCGGTGTTACTAACCGGAACCTGATTTTGCAATAGTTACTCGAATTATTTATTTAACTGCTGTATTGTTCTGACCTTTGATAATGCTCATGCCAGCACTTACCAGACTACCAATGTCTGCAACATTAGCAGGCATAATCAGAGTGTTATTGGTTTTTGCCAGTTTAGCAAAAGCATCTACGTACTGTTCAGCCACTTTCAGATTCACAGCTTCTGTACCGCCCGGTTCTTTTACTGCGGCAGCTACCTGACGAATTGCTTCCGCGGTCGCCTGTGCAACCAGACGCAAAGCTTCAGCTTCACCTTCGGCGCGATTAATTTGCGCTACTTTGGCACCCTGTGATTCATTGATAGAAGCTTGAGCTTCACCCTGTGACTTCTGAATTTCAGCTTCACGCTGACCGGCCGCCAGATTAATCTGTTCCTGCTTGATCCCTTCAGACTGAGCAATACGTGCGCGTTTTTCCCGTTCGGCTGTAATCTGAGCCTGCATTGAGCGCAGAATTTCCTGAGGTGGAACCAAATCTTTGATTTCATAACGCAATACTTTAACGCCCCATGAAACTGCTGCTTCATCCAGTGAGGCAACCACGGTATGGTTAATATCATCACGTTCTTCAAAAGTTTTATCCAGTTCCATACGACCAATAACTGAACGTAATGTTGTTTGTGCCAGTTGGGTAATGGCAACTACAAAGTTACTGGAGCCATAGGATGCAAGTTTAGGATCAGTTACCTGAAAATAGATAATACCATCCACTGTAAGCTGAGTATTGTCACGGGTAATACAAACCTGACTGGGTACATCCAGTGGTATTTCCTTTAAGGTATGTTTATAAGCGACACGGTCAATAATCGGAATAATAAAATTAAGACCGGCTACTAGAGTAGCATGATAGCGGCCTAAACGTTCAACAATATAAACTTCCTGCTGAGGTACAACTTTAAATGCCATGCAGATAAATGCAATAATGGCGGCTAGAAAAATAAAAGTCAGAATCATGATTATTCCTGCGGAGTAGAAGGGGCTTGAGAAGTAATATTTAAAATATTGCCTTGATGGCTAATGATTTGAGCACTGTCACCGGATTTTGCGTCAGTCGGATGTTTAAAACGAGCCTGCCAGATAGTACCTCGATAATGTACCTGCCATAATCCGTCGGGTAGCAGCTGACTAAGTATCACTGTCTGACCGTAGTCCGGATCATCAGTTGGTTTTGCCATGTTTTCACGCGGATGTTTCTTTTGCCAGACACGTACGATGGTAATACCCAGAATAGAAAAAACTATTGCAATAACAGCATTGATGCTCTCACTGGTTTTCAGCAGCCATTCAGCCAGACCGGCACTTAGTAATGAGGCACTGATTACCAGCATATAAAAAGTGCCGCTAAACATTTCCAATACAAACAGAACCAAAGCTGCAATACACCAAATCATCAGTATCTCCTTAACTTTATAATATTTAACAGAAATATGTTTTATTGTAAAGCCGACTTCAGGCAGATAGTATCCGTTGCCTACGGGTTTCGCTCAGAACGATACCAGTGCTGACAGAAACATTCAGGCTTTCAACGGTTCCGAGCATAGGAATGGATACCAGTGTATCACACAGATCTCGTGTTAAACGGCGCATGCCATTACCTTCTGCACCCATTACCCATGCAACTGCTTCCGGGGCCGTAAAGTGATATAAGTCATCACTACCGTTCATATCAGTACCGATAACCCAGATACCGCGCTGTTTCAATTCACGGATGGTGCGTGCCAGATTCGTCACTGTAATATAAGGTACTGTTTCAGCAGCACCACAGGCTACTTTACTTACGGTGGCATTTAATCCGACACTTTTATCTTTGGGTGCAATTACCGCGTGAACTCCCATAACATCCGCAACACGCAAACAGGCTCCCAGATTATGCGGATCTGTAATGCCGTCAAGAATCAGCAATAACGGTGGTTCATTCAGATTTTCAAGTACATCTTCTATGTCTACATGTTGTCTGGAAGCATCGATAAAGCCTACTACACCCTGATGGCGGGCATGTTTACTCAAAGTATCGAGCCGTGCCTGATCTGCGCTGATAATGCGCACATTTTCTGCTTCAGCTTTATTTAATACATCGCGCATACGGGCATCATGTTTACCCTCCAGTACATAAAGTTCAATTATGCTGTCCGGGTTTTGCCATAAACGGGCATTAACTGCGTGAAAGCCAATGATGAGGCGCTGATTTGACATGTATATTTCATTTAGTGTGTAAAGAAACCAATTATAACGGAAATTAGTGTACTAATCTGATTATACCGAATAAATATCATTCTTCATTTAAAAATGTAATTGTGATGTAATTTTCCTGATAAAAGAAATAAATACCGTTGACAGGTAATTAAATTTTCCGCTCAGGGTTAAGACGGTATCAGTTACATCTTGATAAAAATTATTGCTTATAAAATGTTATCTTTATCATTTATTTAAAATAAAGCAAATTAAACTAAAGTATCTTAATGTTCATTTTCAGAGTTTATGAATAAAGTTAGAAATGATGCTTGTATGAGGGGAATGAACTCTGATCGGTAATAACTGGTTGGGAATTTAACTTTAATACAGGAAAAATTCTTATGGAATATTATTTATGGGTGCTGGCTAAATTTCTGGTTGGTTTTATTATTGTCATTCTGCATTTGAATGTAACAGGTAAAACGCAGTTGAATCAGATGACCCCAGTAGATTTTATTGGTAACTTTGTACTTGGCGGTATTATCGGTGGTGTAATTTATAATCAGGATATTCCAATTTATCAGTATATTATTGTGTTGTTAATCGGAGTTTGCCTTATTTCATTATTAAACTGGGTATGCAAGCATGTCAGCTTTATCCGAATGTTTGCTATTGGTGAACCGATTCCGATTATGAAAGACGGACATTTTTTGATGGATAATATTCTGCGTAAAAAGAATAAGATTGATATTCTTAATGTGGCTTCACTTTTGCATGCTCAGGGTATTACTTCGTTTCAGGAAGTCAGTTATGCACAGATTGAGCCCAGTGGTTCGCTGACGGTGTTAACTGATAAAGGCAAATATCCTTCATTAATTTTATTTAAGGAAGGAGAGGTGCGTACAACGGAATTGCATCGGATAAATAAGGATGAGAAGTGGCTGGAGCAAAAAATTCAGCAGCAGCACCTGACAGAAGATGATTTATTTCTGGTTGAATTCTGGAATAATAGTTTAAATTTTGTACTTCGTAATGGCGAAGTAAAAAAAGATACGCTAAAAAGTTAATTTTTATTGCAGATTAGTGGCTGGAGAAATATCCGGAAAAGGTTACAATACTGTTTTAGGTTAATTTAATTTATTGCTGTGCAGCCACTCGAATATTGTCTTCAGAAAATTTGCCATAGCAGGAATGCTATGGCTTTTCGTTTTCCTTTTCTTTCCTCGGTGCAGCGTCATGCACTGATAGCTTTGTATGCTTTGCAGCAAGAATTAAATGATGTAGTAGAAGATTGTTCTGATGCTAATGTGGCTTTGACAACACTGCGATGGTGGGAGCAACAACTAGATAAGCTGTATAAATCTGATTCTGTTCCTGAACATCCTTTATTACAGGCTTTAAAACCATTTATTACCCGATATTCTTTACCATTGGATGAAATACTGGCTTTGCCTGATGCACTTCGTACGCAATTAACTCAGGCCAGATTTCAGGATATGGAACAGCTATGCCATTATAGTAAACAAGCAGGGATGGTGCAGGGACGTTTAACTAGCAGAGTTTTGGGGTTCAGTGCGGAACAAACTTTGGATTTTGCCGATAAAGTGGGTGAAATATGTCAGCAAGTGACGATTTACTCACGGATTGGTGCGGATACAAGACTGGGGAAGCTGTATATTCCAGTAGAGTTATTACAGCAATTTAATGTTCCGGCTCATTTGGTACTTAACCGACACGGTGGAGTTGAATTTACGGCATTGATGAACTCATGGCTTGCTACATTAAAACAGCAGTTTAATTCTGCTCTTGCTTTGCTGCCCTCTGCAGATAACCGCAGGCAGCGCCCCAGTCTGGCCATGCTCTCAGTAGCCTGGGCTCAGCTTAATGAAATTGAGCAGGACGGACTACAAAATATTATGCAATATCAGCTGGTCGTGCCGCGACCGCGTCAGCAACGGTTATTCTGGAAAACGTGGTTGTGTGGTTTTCGGCCGGTATAGATTAAAAAATGTGAAGCAGAGTGTTTTCTAAGAAAAGTGTGATATGGCGAGTATTATGAGTTATAAGAACTATTTTTGTAATTGAATTATATTTTTAAAATTTTATTGCTTAAATAAATAAAATATTGAAATTATATTTCAATGTAAAAGCGTATGTCTGAGCAATTTTAATTACGCAATAAGGCTGGTTTTTTGTATAATTTATGCCATCATCTGCTTACTTGTGCAGGTGTAAGCAATTTTATTGCTAAATTGCTTCCGGATTAATCCTGTGCTGAGGAACCTCATATGCTCAGAGCAAAAAAAACCTTATTTATTCTGGGTTTAACTGCTGCCTGTTTGCTTTCTGCCTGTTCGCAATCCGAACAGGGAAATAAAACCAGCGATACCAATACGAAAAAAGTAGCCATTACGGCAATTGTTGAACATCCTGCTTTGGATGCTGTACGTCAGGGTGTGATAGATGAACTGCGTGCTGAAGGCTATGAACAGGGTAAAAATCTTCAGCTGGATTTTCAAAGTGCACAAGGGAATACTGCTACTGCCGGTCAGATTGCTAAAAAATTCGCTGGTAATAATCCGGATGTAATTGTTACTATCGGCACGCCAAGCGCACAGTCTATGGTTGCAGCAACGCGCAAAATTCCGATAGTGTTTGCAGCAGTAACCGATCCGGTTGCAGCTAAACTGGTAACAAGCTGGGAACCCAGCAAAACCAATGTTACTGGTGTGTCTGATGAACTGCCTTTACAGCCACAGATTGATTTAATGAAACAAGTTGTACCTAACCTGAAAACAGTGGGTTATGTATATAGCCCGGGTGAAATCAATTCAACTGTTGTGCTCGGACAATTACAGTCTTTACTGGCTAAGGACGGTATTACTGTGGCAGCAGCTCCGGCACAGCGTACAACTGATGTCCCCATGGCTACTAAAAGCTTGCAGGGTAAGGCAGATCTGATTTATACCTCTCTGGACAATAATGTGGTTTCTGCTTATGAATCCATGTACAAAGTTGCCAAAGATATGAAAATGCCCTTGGTGGCTTCAGATACCGGTTCGGTAAAACGCGGTGCAGCTGTAGCACTGGGGGTTAATTATCATGAGCTTGGTACAGCTACTGGTAAAATTGTAGGTCGGATTCTCAAAGGAGAGCAGGCTGGTAACATTGCTCCGCAGCGTATGACTGCAGATCAGCTTGATTTGATGGTAAGTAAATCTCATGCTGCCGAACAAGGTATTACATTTTCGGAGCAATTACTCAAACAGGCTAAATTAGTCGATTAGGATTATAGAAAGCCTCTGGGACGGATACCGTAACATCGGCAAGCTGATTCAGGCTTTGCCGATGTTGTTTTTATTTTCAACCACAATTTATTAATTGGTTAATATGTCTTCTATAGCTTTATTTGGCGCTTTAGAAAGCGGGCTGATATATGCTCTCGTTGCTCTGGGTGTACTGATTTCATTCCGTATTCTGGATTTTCCTGATTTAACTGCCGATGGCAGTTTTCCGCTCGGCGGTGCTGTATTTGCCATTTGTGTTACCCATGGTATTAATCCGTGGCTGGCTACTGCACTTGGCGGAGTTGCCGGTGCATGTGCCGGTTTGGTAACAGCATGGCTGCATGTTTCTTTAAAAATCATGCAGCTGTTGGCCAGTATTCTGGTTATGGTTGCTTTGTATTCGGTTAACCTGCGTATTATGGGTGCACCTAATTTGCCTTTACTGGATCAGCCCAGTGTATTTACGCCGTTTTTTAATGCAGACGGAAGCAACCAGTATTGGGTGCAGCCGCTGGTGATTTTTGGTTTTGTGCTGGTTGCCAAATTTTTTCTGGACTGGTTTTTTGCTACAGAAATTGGCTTATCAATGCGAGCTACCGGCGTAAATGCACGAATGGCTCGTGCTCAGGGTGTAAATACTTCACGTATTTTGCTGTTAGGCATGGCGATATCAAACGCATTTATTGCACTAGCCGGTGCGCTATTTGTGCAGACTCAGGGCGGTGCAGATATATCAATCGGTATCGGCACGATTGTCGTCGGGCTGGCCGCGGTGATTATTGGCGAAACCCTGATTCCGGGAAAACGGTTTATCATCATTACACTGGCTGTTATAGTGGGGGCAGTACTTTACCGTGCATTTATTGCGCTGGCGCTGGGCAGTGATACATTGCAGCATATAGGCTTTGGACCGCAGGATTTAAATTTGGTTACAGCAATTTTAGTTGTACTTGCGCTTCGTTTGCCGGCAATCAAAGGTTACTTTAAAAGGAAATTCAAAGCATGATGCGCGCAGATAATTTACGCCTCACATTCAATGCGGGAACACCAATTGAAAATCCTGCTTTGCGAGGCATGAGTTTAAGTATTGCAGATGGTGAGTTTGTTACCGTTATCGGTAGTAATGGTGCCGGTAAATCTACTTTTCTTAATGCTATCAGCGGTGACACCATGGTAGATTCCGGTACGATTACTATCAATAGTAAAGATGTTACCAGTGAACCTGCTTATAAACGTGCGCCATTAGTAGCACGTGTTTTTCAAGACCCTCTTGCCGGTACCTGTGAGGCCTTAACCATTGAAGAAAATATGGCTCTGGCACTGCGGCGTGGCAGCAGTCGTGGTTTGCGTCCGGCTATTAAACGTCAGTATCGTGAACTGTTCCGTGAAAAACTGGCAATGCTTAACCTGGGGCTGGAGAACCGATTGAGCGACAGAATTGGTTTGCTTTCCGGTGGGCAGCGACAGGCTGTCAGTTTGTTGATGGCATCGTTGCAAAGTTCTAAAATTTTATTGCTTGATGAGCATACTGCTGCACTGGATCCCAAAACAGCCGCTTTTGTACTCGAGCTGACAGACCGTATTGTGCGTGAAAATAAATTAACTGCAATGATGGTAACACATTCGATGCAGCAGGCTCTGGATCACGGATCACGTACTGTCATGCTGCATCAGGGGCGTGTGGTACTGGATGTGGCTGGTGACAAACGTGCCGGTATGAGTGTGGCGGATCTATTAAAGATGTTCGAACATACTCAGGGCGAAAAAGTATCTGATGATGCTTTATTACTGAGCTAACCCTCTGTGTTTATAAAACAGGCTGTCAGCATTCCTGACAGCCTTATTTTCTGATTGGAAGCATAATGTCTGTACCTGAACTGATTGTATTGAATAAACCCTATGGTGTGATTTGTCAGTTTAGCGCTCATGAGAAACATCCTACCTTGAAGCAATATGTATCATTACCGGATGTCTATCCGGCAGGCCGGCTGGATACGGATAGTGAAGGATTACTTTTATTAACTGCCAACGGACGTTTACAGGCAAAAATTGCTCATCCAAAGTATAAACTGATAAAAACATACTGGGCACAGGTGGAAGGTAAACCGGATAATGAACGCATGCAGCAATTGGCTGACGGGGTAAATCTGGGCGACTTTATTACACAGCCGGCTCAGGTTCAATTGGTTAATGCTGCTGATAGAGCCCGTTTATGGCCGCGAGTACCGCCAATTCGTGAACGTAAAACAGTAACTGATTTCTGGCTGCAAATTCGAATCAGTGAAGGTAAAAACAGGCAGGTACGACGCATGTGTGCAAAAGTCGGCTGGCCTTGTTTACGTTTAGTGCGAGTAGGAATAGGGCAGCTAGATGTTTTCTCCCTTAAGTTACCTTTGGGAAAGTGGCAGGCTGTCAATCCAAAAGATTTATCATAAATATTTTTTGAATTGCTATAAATTAAAAATAACCCTTATGTTACAAACATAAGGGTTTATTTTATTTCCTAAAATGAAATAATTAATCAGAATGCAGGAATGATGGCACCCTGATATTTTTCTTCAATAAATTTTTTCACTTCAGGTGAAGTCATGGCCTGTTTCAGCTTTTGGATTGCATCACGGTTTTCATCCCCTGTGCGGACAACCAGAATATTTGCATAAGGTGAATCTTTTGATTCAATAAATAAAGCATCTTTGGTTGGTACCAGTTTAGCTTCCATAGCAAAATTGGTATTAATTACAGACAGAGTAGCATCATTTAAAGTACGCGGTAACTGAGGCGCATCCATTGGTGTAATTTTGAGATGTTTCGGATTATCAACAATATCACGTACAGTAGCACTGATACCCGCATCTGCTTTTAATTTAATTAAACCGGCTTTTTGCAGCAATAACAAAGCTCGACCACCATTGGTAGCATCATTTGGAATAGTAACCAGCCCGTCATCAGGTATTTCACTGAGTGCTTTTACTTTTTTAGAGTAAATACCCATCGGTTCTACATGAATATTGGCAATCGGTGTTAACTGCATTTTGTGTTTCTGGACAAAATCTTCCAGATAAGGTTTATGCTGAGAGAAGTTAGCATCTACATCTTTCTCATTCAGGGCGATATTCGGACGTACATAGTCAGTCATCTGAATGATTTGTAAATCAATTCCTTCTTTTTCCAGTAATGGTTTAGCTACCTGAAGAATTTCTGCATGAGGAACAGGTGAAGCAGCAACTTTCAGTATTGTTTTATCTGTTGTTGCAGGAGTACTGCCAGAACTGGCGGCCGGTACGGATTCAGTTTTCTGAGTACATGCTGTCAGTACCGTACTGATTGCTGCCACTGACAATAATGCAAATAACAATTTTTTCATATTTAACCTTGAGTAAGATACGCAATAAAAATATACAGCTGAACATTAACACAAAATGCATGTTACTTGTATTTTTTACATGCATGTTTACTTTGGTTAATAGTTTTTTAACTGGTAATTAAACTGTGCGGCCGATAAGAGCTCCACAGTTTAATTTATTCATTTGCCAAGCATTGGCTTAAGGTATTTTCCGGTATAGCTTTTAGGATTGGCTGCAACTTCTTCCGGAGTACCTTCTGCGATAATCGTACCGCCGCCATCACCACCTTCCGGACCCAGATCAACGATATAATCAGCTGTTTTAATTACATCCAGATTATGTTCGATAATAACAATACTATTACCTTTCCCTTTCAGGCGATGAATAACGTCCAGTAACAGAGCTATATCGGCAAAATGTAAGCCGGTGGTTGGTTCATCAAGAATATAAAGCGTCCGCCCGGTATCGCGTTTGGAAAGTTCCAGCGCCAGTTTTACCCGTTGAGCTTCACCACCGGAAAGTGTAGTGGCAGACTGTCCTAATCGCACGTAACCCAGTCCTACGTCCAGCAATGTCTGCAATTTTCGCTTAACTGTCGGTACAGCATCGAAAAATGTGCAGGCTTCTTCCACGGTCATTTCCAGAATTTCACTGATATTTTTGCCTTTGTATTGTATTTCCAGTGTTTCACGATTATAGCGTTTTCCATGGCAAACCTCGCAGGGTACATAAATATCAGGAAGAAAATGCATTTCTACTTTAATAACCCCATCACCCTGACAGGCTTCACAGCGTCCGCCTTTTACATTAAAAGAGAATCGGCCAACTGTATATCCGCGTTCACGAGAAAGGGGTACCCCGGCAAACAGTTCGCGGATGGGTGTAAACAGGCCGGTATACGTGGCAGGATTAGAACGCGGAGTCCTTCCTATGGGAGACTGATCAACATTAATGACTTTATCCAGATGCTCCAGTCCTTTGATATCTTCATAAGGAGCAGGCTCTTCACTGGCGCGATTTAATTCACGTGCAGTAATTTTTGCCAGTGTGTCGTCAATCAGAGTTGATTTGCCGCTGCCGGAAACGCCGGTAATACAGGTAATCAGGCCGAGAGGTAAGGTAAGGGTTACATTTTTAAGATTATTGCCACTGGCACCGCTTAATATCAGTAAGCGCTCTTTATCAACCGGACTGCGCTGTTCCGGCATGCTAATGGCTTTTTTCCCGCTCAGATATTGTCCTGTTATGGATTCTTTGCATGCTGCCACCTTTTCAGGTGAAGCTGCGATAATAACTTGTCCGCCATGCTCACCGGCACCGGGTCCCATATCGACAACAAAATCGGCGGCACGGATAGCATCTTCATCATGCTCAACGACAATTACGCTGTTACCCAGATCGCGCAGATGTTTCAGTGTATCGAGGAGGCGGTCATTATCGCGCTGGTGCAGGCCGATAGACGGTTCATCCAGTACATACATGACACCTGTCAGGCCGGAACCAATCTGGCTGGCCAGCCGGATACGCTGAGCTTCACCACCAGATAAGGTTTCAGCACTGCGTGCCAGACTCAGGTAATTCAGGCCGACATTAATCAGAAAACCAAGACGCTCATTAATTTCTTTAAGAATTTTTTCAGCAATCTGTTTTTTATTACCTTCCAGATTCAGATTCTGGAAAAAATCCAGTGTTGCTGTTAACGGCCATGCGTTGACATCCGGTAATGATTTTCCGCCTATATAGACATATCGTGCTTCTGTTCGCAAACGGGCACCGCCGCAGGCCGGACAGGCTCGATGACTTTGATACTGGGCTAATTCTTCGCGTACAGTAGCGGAATCTGTCTCGCGGTAACGCCGCTCCAGATTGGGCAGAATACCTTCAAACGGATGACTGCGGGTAAATTTGGTACCCCGTTCAGACAGATAGGTAAATTCAATCTGCTCTTTACCAGAACCATAAAGAATAATATTCCGGATTTCTTCCTTTAATTCATTAAATGGCGTATTAACGTCAAATTTAAAATGCTGACCGAGTGACTGAATCATCTGGAAATAGAAAGTATTACGTTTATCCCAGCCCTTGATTGCTCCTGCGGCCAGCGATAAATCCGGATGCATTACTACTCGCTCAGGATCAAAATAATCCATGCTGCCGAGTCCGTCACAACTGGGACAGGCTCCGACAGGGTTATTAAAGCTGAAAAGGCGTGGTTCGAGTTCCTGCAGACTATATGAACATACCGGACAGGCAAAGCGTGCTGAAAACCAGTGTTCTTTACCACTATCCATTTCGATAGCCAGAGCACGCTCATTACCCAGACGCAGTGCAGTTTCAAAACTTTCAGCCAAACGTTGTTTGATATCCGCGCGTACTTTTACCCTGTCAATAACCACATCTATATCATGCTTGATGTTTTTTTGCAGTTTTGGTACTTCTTCAATCGCATATACCTCACCATCAACACGAACTCGTGCAAAACCCTGTACTTGTAAATCAGCAAAGTATTCAAGAAATTCACCTTTGCGACCGCGTACCGCCGGAGCCAGAATCATTACCCGGCTTTCTTCAGGCAGGTTCAGTATATGGTCAACCATCTGGGAAACAGTCTGACTGGATAAAGGCAGGTTATGTTCAGGACAATAAGGTGTACCGACACGTGCATACAATAAGCGCAAATAGTCATGAATTTCAGTGACTGTTCCTACGGTAGAGCGCGGATTATGACTGGTTGCTTTCTGCTCAATGGAAATAGCTGGTGACAAACCTTCAATTAAATCTACATCCGGTTTTTCCATCATTTGCAAAAACTGGCGAGCATAGGCCGACAGGCTTTCTACGTAGCGTCGTTGTCCTTCTGCATACAAAGTATCAAAAGCCAGTGAGGATTTACCACTACCAGACAAACCGGTAATGACAACCAGTTGATGACGGGGAATATCCAGATCTATATTTTTAAGATTGTGTGTGCGTGCACCGCGAATATGAATCGTATCGTTATCTGACATAATGCCTTGCCCAAACTAGCTGGATAAAAGAGGATACTGGCTTTAATTAAATTGCTGTTTATTAAAACCATCCGGTATTATACCTATTTCAAAACGCTAATTTAAAGCTATCAGGTAAACGTTTTAATGTTTTCGTAAAATAAATTCCTTAAAATCAATACGTAACTCTTGACTTCGTAATAAGTAAATTAAAACGGGCACATTTCCCAGCGCCACAATCATGTATAGGGCATTAATGCTGTTAAACAGCCAGATCAGTACAGCACTTAATATGGCTGCACAAACCATAAACAGACCGTTGATAATATTATTGGCAGCAATTGCATGCGAACGGAACTGATCGCTGCTGGCTGTTTGCAGCCATGTGTATAACGGCAATGAAAAAAAGCCGCCGAAAAAACCAATACCGATTATGCAAATGATTATTGCCATGCTGTCCGGCCGGCCGATAAATGTACCGATACCTGCAACTGGCAGATTAGGTTGTGACGGTGTGAACCATACCAGCAGCAGACCGAATATACTCAGGCCGATTGTCCCGATCACAACCAGACTAAGATGTAACTGATGGCGGCTAATCCGTGCACAAACAATAGAACCCGTACCTATGCCAAGGGAGAAGAGTGTTAGCATTAAATTAAATACAGCCTCGTTTCCACCAAGATTCAAACGGGTAAAAGTAGGGAGCTGGGTTATATATACAGAACCAATCAGCCAGAACCAGGAAATACCGATAATGGCAATCCAAAGATTTTTTTGCAGATAAGTTTGCCGAAGTAGCTGTTTTGTACTCCGCATGATGTTTGAATCAATATATTGCTGTGGAATTTGTGCAGGTACCCTTGGCATAAATATACTGGCAATCTGCCCCAGAATAGCGACGAATAGCAGGATACCAAACAGCCATGCTGTATTGGTGCCAGCCAGAATAGTACCTAAAATCTGCCCGAATAATATTGATAGAAAAGTACCGCTTTCGATCAGGCTATTACCGTTGAGTAGTTCATATTTAGGGAGATATTCTGGTAATACCGCATATTTCAACGGACCGAACAAAGTAGAATGTGTGCCCATTAGAAACAGGCATAACATCAATATTGTGACAGACTGCATCCAAAAGCCGATACCTGCTATCAGCATAATGCAGATTTCCGCAGCTTTTATCCAGCGTGCCAGAATGGCTTTATCCATTTTATTAGATAATTCACCAGATAATGCAGAGAAAAGAAAAAAGGGCAGAATATACAGTAGGGCACCAGCATTCAGCATCTGGCTTGCTGGTAACCATGAATTAGCGCCAAGCCCATAAAAGCTGATTAAAACGAATAATGAGGTTTTAAACAGATTATCATTAAACGCTCCAAAAAACTGAGTACCAAACAGCGGTAAAAATCGTCTGGTACAGGCAAAAGCAAACTGGTTGCCGGATGGAAGCATATCAGGTGTAGACATAAATAACCTTACCAATACATATGTTGTGGTTACAGGGTGCCGGTGAGGTCATTCAGTATAAAATGCTGACCACATAAAATGAGATATTGTTGCTGTAAACGCCCTATAATATTGTTTTCAGCATCACAAAGCTGAACATAATCGGCTTTGCGAAACCAACGAAGGCTTTCTTGCTCTGATAATTGCTGCAATATCTGCCATTGTGCCGGACAGGCTTGCTGGTCTGTTTCATCAGCCTGTGCTTTAACAGCATAATAGCCAGTAGCTCCATCAGTATAAGCTGAATTATCTTCATCCATGAGTACCAGAAAACCAAGATGACAGTTGTCCGGGCTGTTAATACTAAAATAAAACATAGTCAAAAATTTCTTTTAATTCTGAGAAGAGCTTAGTCAAATTATTTATTCTGCTGGGAGGATTCTAGCAGTTTATAAATGTTTGTGTATGCTAATATGCATGCTTTTGTGTACAGAAAAGCGTACTGGCTTTGAAACGTATTGCAAATAGACATGATATTTGGTTAAAACACTGACAAATATTTGTTCAGATTGATTGAATCATGTATTTAAAACGGGTCAGTGCGCAGAATTTTTGGTTTGTTTTAGTTTGAAATTATGCTTTATCTCTTAATTGCTTCATTTATGTGGGGTAGCTCATTTATTGCTACAAAAATGGCTTATGACATGCTGGATCCAGCACTTGTTGTACTCGGCAGGCTGATATTGGCAGCAGTAGTTACCTTACCCATCACGTGGAGCTATTTTAAAAACCATAATGTCATTTCCAAAGTACAACTGATCAAAATTATCGGACTAGGATTGCTGACATATCCTGTAACTTATCTGTTACAGGTTACAGGTTTGAAACTTATTCCTGCGGTCAATGCGGTCACCATTATCGGTATGGAACCAATTATTATAGTACTGGTGGGTCTGATTTTTTTTCGCGAAAAAACACCATTGCTGGTATTTATACTGGGCATTGTGGCTTTTATAGGGGTGTTGCTGGTAGTGGGTAAACCAGAAAAGGCCAGTGGTAATACTGCATTGTTGGGAGCCTCGCTGGTATTTACTTCAACTATTGTCATGGCTTTCTGGATACGTTTGTCACAAAAGTTACTACGCGAAATAGATGTTAAGATATATACAGCCTTAACGTTGCAAACGGGTACTGTATTTGGTTTGCCGTTTATGCTGTTTCTAGTTGAAAACTGGGATATTCATTATTCTTTTCAGGGTATTGGTGCTATAGCTTATCTGGGTATTGGATGCAGTCTGCTGGCTGCATGGTGCTGGAATAAAGGGCTGGAAAATGTTTCTGCTAGTGTGAGCGGGATATTTCTGGCTATGGAACCGGTTTTCGGAGTAATAACGGCCATTCTGTTATTGAATGAAACGGTAAATATACAGGCTTTTGCCGGTATTGTTATGGTTATCGGAGCGGCAACTACCTGTATATTTATTCCAAAAAAGAATTAAATTTATATAGCTAAAAATAAAAGGTTAGTGAATGCACACTAACCTTTTTTAAATTAATTGCAATGACATGCTGTAAAATTACAGATTGGTCAGCTTAATTTTCTGACCGGGACGTAATACTTGTTTCCCATGTACTTTTTGCAATTTACTTACAGGAATATTCAGGCGCTGAGCTATGCTGCTAAGTGTATCGCCTTTTTTTACCGTGTATGAAACAGGAACTACACTGGATTTAGAGTCTTTACCTTTACGTACAGCAGCCAGCATCTGTTTATTATCCTGATTCGGGCTAATTTTCAGTACCTGACCAACCTGCAGATTATGACCGCGCAGATTATTGGCAGTAACCAGATCAGCTACATTAATATTATAGCGCTGGGCAATTGAATACAATGTATCACCCTTATTCACTTTATGAGCAATATTACTGCGTTTGTCCGCAACGTTGATGATATTGCGTAAAGAGCGTTCATTACGGTTTTCTGCCAGACGAGCAGCAGTCTGAGCTTCTTCACGTTCAGCCTGTGCCAGTGCTTTTTGAACAGAAGCCGCAGCAACTGCCTGTAATTGCGCATCCTGTGCAACCTGCATCAGTGCATCCTTATTGGTTGCAACAGGAGCAGGCAATTCAGACGGGGTTGCTGCGTTTTCAGCCACGGTTATGGTTTGGGTTTGTACTGTTGTATTGACCGGTGACGGCTGGTCAGTATTCAGTACAGTGGATGTTGTGGTTGTAACTGTTTCAGTAAGAGCTGGTACAGATGCATTGCCGGTATCAGTAACTTTATCAGCCTGAGTAACAGTAGTTGCTGCCGGATGAGTCACAAAGGTGCCCGGAGGTAATACTGGTTTTGCCATAGCAATATTCAGTAATGGATCTGTATCACTGTTGCTGAAAGAATCCATAAGCTGAGTGTTCAAACTATTTTTACTGATAAGCAGGCTGCGACCGGCTGGTACAGTATTGCTGGACAAATTATTCAGCCGCTTGATTTCTGCACTGCTCATTCCAGTTTGTGCAGCTAAATCAGCTACATTGGTGGTTGAATATGCTTTAAAGATATTCCATGAAAGCAGAGTATTTTTATCTGCGTTGCGGTAATTGCGTTCAAAAGTATTTACTGCGGTAATAGGCAGCAACATTTTACGATTTTCTTTAGGAATAAAAACCGGACTCTTGAAACTTGGATTAAGGGTTAGAAACTCTGAAGTCGAAATATTCGCCAGTCGGGCAGCTGCATCAATATCAATTGGCTGATCAATGCTGATTGCTTCAAAGTAAGGACGGTTTGGTACAGAAACCAGATTAACACCAAAGGCCTGCGGATTTTCGATAATATTCCGCACAGCTAGCAATTTCGGCACATAATTGCGGGTTTCATTTGGCATGCGCAGATTTTCATATGTTGGATCTATACCGGCCAGCTGGGCACGTTTAATGGCCTTACCAACATTACCTTCTCCCCAGTTATAGGCCGCCAGAGCCAGTGACCAGTCACCAAACAGGCTATAAAGATATTGCAGATAAGTTAAAGCAGCATCGGTCGCTGCATATACGTCGTGACGACCATCATAGAGATTAGTCTGTTCCAGCCCGTACTGTCGACCGCTACTTGGCATAAACTGCCACAGACCCGAAGCTCCTACCCGTGACTGCGCCTTACTGACGAAAGCACTCTCAATAAACGGCAGTAAAGCCACTTCAGCCGGCATCTGGCGTTTTTCTGCTTCATTTACAATATGATATAAATAAGGCTGGCTGCGCACAACCGTGCGGTTAAAGTAATCGCTGTGGCTTGAATAATACTGCTCCTGCCGGCGAATAATTTCAGGATTAACCTCTGTCATACGGAAATCCTGACGCATGCGTCCCCAGATATCATGATTAGAATACGTTTTTCCCTTCAGGGTAGCCGCATTCAGATTCATTATTGATAAACCAATGCCATTACTGGTGTAAGATTGGGCAAATGATAGTGAGGGAGCAAGTATCAGGCCAGTAAGTGCCAGTACCATATGCTTCAATTTAGCCATTCGTTTAACCGTAAAATTTGTGCAAAATCCTATTAATATTAAAGAGGAAGTTCTTAACGGTCAAGGATAAATCCCTATTTTTACAGTAATGATGTAAATGCAATAAAATAATTCAATAGTCTGCAGCTTAGATTTAATATGGTACATAATGGTGTTTAAATGAATACTCAGCAATTGGAAAACTGGCTGGCCGAACATAAATTTGGTCTCTATTTAAGCCGGCTGGAGCAACAGTTTATCTTGCATAAATTAACAGGGTTGCGTTTTGGTACCATATTACAATGCGGTATATCACAATGGCAGTTCCGGCATGTTTTTGCAGCTGATTCCCAGTATATTGTACAAAGTAATATAGTCGATTGTGGTACAGCAGTTATTGCTGAATGTAAGGCCTTACCCTGGGCTCAGCAAAGTATAGATACCATTATCTGGCCTCATGGTCTGGATACTTTATCCGATTATGAAGAGTCTATAGCTGAAATAGCCCGTATTCTGGTGCCCGGTGGGCATCTTGTAATGACCGGCTTAAATATTCATGGATATTGGCGCCTGTTTTATCAGAACAGTCTAAAAGGCCATTCTGCTTTAAAGTTACTATCTGCCCGTACGGCTGTTGATAAGATGCAACGCTTTGGTCTGTTTCTGGAAGAAGGCCAGTTTATGGGTTATGGTATTCCGGCCTGTTACGGTGATAATCACAAGGCTATAGAGTATATGGGTAATCGCTGGTGGCCGCATCTGGCAGCTGTTTACGGGCTGGTACTGGTCAAGCGAACTGTACCGCTCACTTTAACTGCGCAGAATGCAAATATATTACTGAATCCAGCACCATCAGTTGCTTTGAAAAGCATAGAATAAGAGCGATAAATTCACTCTCTAAAATAAACAAAAACCTGAGCAATCACTCAGGTTTTTGTTTAATCAGTTTCAGGCAGCCTTATCTGTATTACAGTCCAGCTTTTTGTCCATAAGTTCCTCAAATTCACGCATACACACACTGGCAATTGCCAGCATATTATCAATTTCCTTTTTAGAAATAATTAGCGGAGGAGCCGCTACGATGTGGTCACCACAAGCACGAAAAATCAGATTGTTCTTAAAAAAGATATCCCGGCAGATCAAACCTGTGGTGCCGAAATCATCAAAGAACTCGCGAGTATCACGGTTTTTTACCAGGGTAAAACCACACATCAATCCTTCACTGCGAATATCAGCAACATATTTAAATTGACTGAATGTTTCCTGCCAGCGTTTGCGCATATAAGGACCTGTTTTGGTACGTACCTTTTCAATCAGATTCTTTTTATCGATTATATTCAGGTTCGCACAGGCAACTGCGGCTGAAACCGGATGCCCGCTGTAAGTAAAGCCATGATTAAACTCACCCCCGGCCAGCAAACCTTCTGTTACTCTGTCATTGACCAGAACTGCCCCGATCGGTAAATAGCCGGAAGACAGCCCTTTAGCTGTCGTAAAAATATCTGGCGTAAAACCAAAAGTTTCGAATCCAAACCATCTGCCAGTGCGCCCATAGCCGCAAATTACTTCATCAGCTACCAGTAGTACGTCATATTTTTTACAGATAGCTTCAATTCGCGGCCAGTAACTTGCAGGAGGAATAATCACTCCGCCAGCTCCCTGAATCGGTTCTGCAACAAAAGCTGCAATTTTATCCCCCCCCAGTGACAGAATTTTTTCTTCAAGCCAGTTTGCAGCACGAATACCGAATTCTTCTTCACTTTCGCCAGTTTTGGCTAAGCCGTAATACCAGGGTTGTTCTATATGAACTATATTGGCAATTGGTAAATCACCCTGCTCATGCATGCCTTTCATACCACCCAGACTTGCACCGCCTAAGGTAGAGCCGTGATAGCCGTTCCAGCGACCAATGATCACTTTTTTAGAAGGCTTGCCGACAGAGGCCCAGTAATGTCGCACCATACGTATCATGGTATCAACCGACTCAGAACCGGAGTTGGTATAAAACACATGGTTAAATCCCTCCGGTGTGATTTCAACCAGTTTTTCCGATAACTTAATGATTGCAGGATGGGTTGTTTTGAAAAAAGTATTGTAAAACGGCAGCACTTGCATTTGTTTCTCGGCAATTTTAGCCAGTTTTTTTACTCCGTATCCGATATTGACACACCACAACCCGGCCATACCATCAATGATTTCATTGCCGTCACTGTCATATACATAAATGCCTTTTGCTTTAACCATCATACGTACACCGTTTTTTTTAAGCTCAGCATTATCGGAAAAAGGATGTAAATGATGTTTTACAGCCAGTTTCACATCGGTTTTATTACTCATAAAAACTCCTTTGTTTTAAAATGTTATAAGCAATCATTCAATGTACTAGTACAAGAATAACAGATGAAATATGCTATTAGGATGGTTTCAAACATGCAGCAACAGATATTTGCGCTCCCATGGGCTGATAACCCGAAAATATTCTGAAACTTCCTGCTCTTTTACGGCAATGTACATTTCAACAAAACGCTGACCCAGTATTTCATGAATTGGTTCACACTGGCGTAAACGTTCTATCGATTCTTCCAGTGTAGTAGGGAACTGATAAGGTAATGAATAAGCATTACTGCTCAGCGGAGCACGCGGTTGTAGCTGTTCTTTAATTCCCAGATAACCACAGGCCAGTGAGCAGGCAATCGCCAGATAAGGATTGACATCTACTCCGGCCAGCCGGTTTTCAATCCGTCTTCCTTTGGCTTTGGCTCGCGGAACACGTAAACCTACAGTGCGATTGTCATAACCCCATTCAACATTAGTGGGTGCGGCTGTATACCGGGTTAACCGGCGGAAAGAATTAACATATGGAGCAAAAAATGGCATGGTTTGCGGCAGGTATTTTTGCAAACCGCCAATAAAATGAAAAAATAGTTCTGAAGGAGTGCCATCATCACTGCTGAATGCATTATTACCATTTTCTACGTTGTTCAGACTCTGATGGATATGCATGGCACTACCCGGTTCTCCTTCCATAGGCTTAGCCATAAAAGTGGCATACATTTTATGATGAAAGGCAGATTCACGTACTGTGCGTTTGAATAAAAATACCTGATCGGCTAAATCCAGAGCATTACCATGCAGGAAATTGATTTCCATCTGTGCGGCACCAATTTCATGAATTAGCGTATCAACTTCAAGGTTCTGTTCATGGCAGTAGTCGTAGATTTCTTCAAACAGAGGGTCAAATTCATTTACTGCATCCACAGCATAAGACCGTCGTCCGAATTCACTGCGTCCGGTACGTCCGATTGGTGGTTGCAGTGGGACATCCGGATCGGGGTTGGGTGAAATCAGATAGAATTCCATTTCCGGAGCAACGATTGGTTCCAGCCCCATATTTTCATACAATTTTAATATGCGTTTGAGTACATTGCGTGGTGCGGTTTCAACCGGTAAACCGTCGGGAGAGAAACAATCGAATATCAGCGATGCTGTCGGATCCTGAGCCCAGGGAACAAAGCGCAGAGTAGTCTGGTCTGGCTTTAATTCCATATCCGCATCTGTTTCATCCAGGAGGCTAGATTGCGGATATTCTCCGGTTACTGTTTGCAGTAATACTGCCTCGGGTAATCGCATATCCGGTTCAGATATAAATTTATCTTTCGGAATAATTTTACCGCGAGCCACACCTGTTATGTCCGGTAATATACATTCTACTTCAGTGATACCATGTTCTTTAAGCCAGTTAAATATGTCATCATACATAAGTCACCTTAAAATGATTCCTTTTGCCTGTGCAATTTATATTGCATACATGCTTCACGAAAAGCTTTAAAAATAGCGATAGAAAGTGGCTTATTCCCATATTGCCATTCGGGATGCCACTGCACTGCATAGCCAAATATTGATGCTGCATCAATCCTGAATGCTTCAATAAGACCATCTGGAGCAGTTGCTTCTATGCTAAGCCCGGGTGCTAACGTTTTTACTCCTTGCTGATGTAAAGAATTGACCTGATACTGTTTGTGGTCTGTTGCCAGCCACAGCATCAATAAACTGCCTGTTTCCAGATTTACCGCATGTGCATCACCATACTGTATTTCAATTGGCTGATTATCGGGTTCACGATGATCCAGATAACCGGGTATTTCCTGTATATGCTGGTGCAGGTCACCACCAAGTGCGACATTGATTTCCTGCAGACCGCGGCAAACACCCAGAAGTGGTATACCACTATCAATAATATATTTAATTAGCGGTAAAACAGTATGGTCACGGGCAGCATCTTGTAACATTCCCTCTTGTGCCGATATTTCACCATACCATTTCGGGTCTATATTTGAATAAGAACCGGGTAAAAAAACACCATCAACCAATTTGAGCAGGCGAGTTAAAACTTCCTGATCAGACAGTACCGGAAGTAAAATAACATCACCGACACTGTCCTGAACCGCATGAATGTATTTTTCACCGACAGCGTGAAAATTCCACTTACCTATCTGCTTTACATCACATGGTATACCTATGATTGGACGCGGCTGCATAAAATTGTCTCAAAGGATTAATAGTTAAAACAATTTTGATTTTTATGATTCATAATCCCATGAGAAAAACAAAATGGCAAGAAAACTTAACTTAAATTGATAATAATTCGATTTATTGGTAACAAAAGATATTAATCTAAACACATAATAAAAATAAATTTTTAGAATTAAATTAAAAATATCATTATTATATTGAGGCCAAGATTATTCGTTGTTTTTGCTGGCGTGAAAATTTACTGACTAAGTAATAATTACTGATGTTAACGATTATGTTAAATGAATATTAATTATAGAATGTAATTAAGAAATACAAATAAGCATGCTTTATTGATTACGTCATTAAAGAAAGAGAATAATAATCTAAAGTATATCATTGCAACACTATTATCCATGTGTCTGACCACAGGATAATAGTCTCAGCACTTCCGGATGTTATCTGAATAGTTGGACATATTTTAATTTGGAAATTTAGATATAGTACAGTTACCTTGGATAGTATATAAAAAATATGCTATGTGTTTAGATAATAATATTCACGCGTTCAAAGATTGATTTAATATTAAAGCTGCTTAATTTATTCGTCTATTACTGATACAAGATAAATACAAATCATGATTGCAAGTTAAAATAAAGGCCCTGAATTTATTCAGGGCAAAACTTTATAACGAAACAACCTAAAACCGCCGTTGTAATTTTGCCGCTAAAATAATACTTGCAGCCAGTTCTTCAATAGATTTATGAGTTGTATTGGTATATGGAATATTAAAACGGCGGAACATATCTTCGGCGGTTAAAATCTCACGTCGGCAATTATCACGACTGGCATAACGGGAATCAGGACGACGCTCCGAACGAATATGGTGCAGACGGTCTGCATCTATGGTTAGCCCATATAATTTTTGCCGGAATGGTTGCAGCATTCTAGGTAATTCACTGCTTTCCAGATCTTCTGGAATAAGAGGATAATTTGCAGCACGAATTCCATACTGTAATGCCAGATAAAGACAAGTAGGCGTTTTACCGCTGCGAGAAACGCCCATCAGAATCACATCAGCTTTTTTCAATTCGCGATCAGTAATTCCATCATCATGATTAAGAGTAAAATTGATTGCTTCCATTCTCTTATCATAGCGTTCAGTATCGTGCATTCCATGGGTTCTGCCAATGGAATGATTTGCTTCTGTGGCAAGTTCATCTTCCAGCTCACCAATAAATGCATCATAAAAACTCATATGCAGCCCTGCACTGGTTTTAATCAGTTTACGGACATTTTCATCAACGATGCTAGAAAAAACCAGCGGACGCGCTTCACAGTGGTTTGCTGCATTATTAATTAAAGCTACAATCTCACGTGCTTTTGTTTCCGTATCTACAAATGGATAAGTAGCACGCTTGAATTCTATATTGTCAAACTGGTTCAATAAAGCAAGACCCATACTTTCGGCGGTGATACCCGTTCGGTCAGAAACAAAAAAGACTTGGCGTACTGGTTTCATAATCAATCTACATAATTCAGAGTTAAAAAGGAATGTGACTTTATGAATTATCCATTGTAAATGAAGTTTCTTCCATTTCCTGCGTAAAATATTGGTTTTTTTTCAACATTGATACTAAAAAAATAAAAATAGACTGAATATATAAAATTTAAGCAATAAAATTAATGTTTTATTGAATAAAAAAGATAATTTTAGATTAAAATTGCTAAAAAAATGTATAAATTGATATTTTAATCTAAATAATTGAAAATGTAATTAAAATACTTAAGGTATCAAGGATTTGTATTTGAATAGTGTTTGATTAGGGATAAATTATCCTCAATTATGGGCGGATAAATAGCCAAAAATACATGACATTTTATACCTGACTAGTTAGAATAGGTCGTCTTCAACTTTCCCACTCCTCACTGGATAACCATCATGGCCGGTAATAACGTAATCTGGTTTGAAAATCTGCGCATGACTGATGTTGAAAGCGTCGGCGGCAAAAATGCATCTCTTGGCGAGATGATTTCACAGCTCACCGAAAAAGGTGTGCGTGTACCCGGTGGTTTTGCTACCACTGCCGAAGCCTATCGCAATTTTCTTGCTTACGAAGGTTTGAGTGAACGTATCAATAACGAGCTAAAGGCACTGGATGTAGATAATGTTGCCGAACTGGCCCGGGTAGGTAAACAGATCCGTCAATGGATCATGGATACCCCATTTCCGCCTGAACTGGAAGCAGATTTACAGGCAGCATGGGAAAAAATGGTAGCTGATGCCGGTACTGACCAGATTTGCGTGGCTGTACGCTCTTCTGCGACTGCCGAAGATTTACCTGATGCCTCTTTTGCCGGTCAGCAGGAAACATTTCTGAATATAAGCGGTTATGATAATGTTAAAGAAGCTATGCATCATGTATTTGCTTCTTTGTATAACGATCGCGCCATTTCCTACCGTGTGCACAAGAATTTTGCTCATGATGTAGTGGCTCTGTCTGCCGGTGTTCAGCGGATGGTGCGTTCTGATAAAGGCGCCTCCGGGGTGATGTTCACCATGGATACAGAATCTGGTTTTGATCAGGTTGTATTCATTACATCATCCTATGGTCTGGGTGAGACTGTTGTACAGGGTGCAGTAAATCCGGATGAATTCTATGTACATAAACCAACTCTGCGTGCCGGTCGTCCTGCGATTCTGCGTAAAACCATGGGTTCTAAACTGATTAAAATGGTTTTCACTGATGCGGCTCAGGCAGGTAAATCTGTACAGACAGTAGATGTTGATGTTGCTGACCGCAAAAAATTCTCAATCAGTGCCGAAGAAATTACTGAGCTGGCTCAGTATGCACTGACTATTGAAGAACATTATGGCCGTCCGATGGATATTGAATGGGGTCGTGATGGTATTGATGGCAAACTGTATATCTTGCAGGCTCGTCCTGAAACTGTGAAATCACAGGAAAATAACAGCCGTGTACTGCGTCGCTATCAGATTAATGACAAATCTGCCATTCTGGTAGAGGGTCGCGCCATCGGTCAGAAAGTCGGTCAAGGTAAAGTGCGTCTGGTCAAATCTGTTGATGAAATGGATAAAGTGTTGCCAGGTGACGTACTGGTTACTGATATGACCGATCCGGACTGGGAACCGGTTATGAAACGTGCCTCTGCAATTATTACCAATCGTGGCGGACGTACTTGTCACGCAGCCATTATTGCGCGTGAACTGGGTATTCCGGCAGTGGTTGGCTGTGGTAATGCAACTTCTGCTTTGCAGGATGGTCAGGAAGTAACGGTGTCCTGTGCCGAAGGGGATACGGGCTATGTATATGAGGGTTTACTGAAAGTTGATGTCAATGAAATACCTTTAGATAATATGCCTGAATCACCAGCCAAAATCATGATGAATGTAGGTAATCCTGAGCTGGCATTCAGCTTCTCTGGTTTACCGGGCTATGGTATTGGTCTGGCACGAATGGAATTTATTATTAACCGCCAGATTGGTATTCATCCTCGTGCTTTGCTGGAATTTGATCAGCAGGATGAACAGATGAAAGCCACCATTACTGACAGAATTTCCGGCTATTCATCTCCGGTAGATTTTTATATTGATAAAATTGCTGAGGGTGTGGCAACACTGGCAGCTTCTGTGTATCCGAAAAAAGTAATTGTGCGTATGTCTGACTTTAAGTCAAATGAATATGCCAATCTTTTAGGTGGTAATAAATACGAGCCTCATGAAGAAAATCCGATGCTGGGTTTCCGCGGTGCAGCCCGTTATGTTTCTGATGATTTCAAAGATTGCTTTGCGCTTGAGTGTAAAGCACTGAAATATGTGCGTGATGAAATGGGATTGACTAATGTTGAAATCATGATTCCATTTGTACGTACATTGAAAGAGGCTGAAAATGTCGTACGCGCATTGAAAGACAACGGACTGGAACGTGGTAAAAATGGTCTGCGCCTGATTATGATGTGTGAACTGCCAACCAATGCAGTACTGGCCGAACAGTTCCTGAAATACTTTGATGGATTCTCTATTGGTTCAAATGATATGACTCAGTTAACACTGGGTGTGGATCGCGATAGTGGTGGTCCGATCGCAGGTACTTTTGATGAACGTGACCCAGCTGTTAAAGTGATGTTCAGTCTGGCAATTCAGGCTTGCCGTAAATTAAATAAATATATTGGTATTTGCGGTCAAGGGCCGTCTGATCATGCTGATTTCGCTAAATGGTTGATTGAGGAGGGAATTGAGACTATCTCTCTGAATCCCGATACCGTAATTGAAACTTGGTTATATCTGGCTAAAGAACTGAAAAAATAAATTTTTCGGTTTGTAAAATAAAGGCTGCTAATAAAATTAGCAGCCTTTATTTTTTGATTAATAAATATAGAAATTTCATATATAAATGATTTATTTAAAGATTTTTAGTTTTGCTTAATTAAACTTTTATATTATGTAAAATTAATACGATAAGTAAGTATTAGAGAATGATAATAAAGTGCCAATAAATCATAAAATCGTTTTCATAGCGGGTTATATCTTCTGCGTCTACAAAATTAAGCTAATTGTTTGTTATTCGTCATAGCTATAATCTTTTTTGTAAATGAATTACCGTCAACTAACTTTGAAACATCGGTATTATTGAATGGATGGTCAGCAAGATAAAAATTTGTTTAATATTTTCAAACTAAATAAATCAAGTTTTATTTTGTTCTAATTAAAAGTTTTTATTTAAATCATAGTACATGATTCAATTAAGTTAAATACTAAATAAATTTTGTTGGAGCTCAATTCTTACTAAATAAAAAGTATAAAAGAGGTGGGTTATTTGCTATTTTTAGGCAAATATTATTATTGGAAACTTCCCAACCTAAAAGTATTAAGGTATTAACTAAAGCTTTTATTTAATAGTTTGTGGCAAATTAATTGTTTATATTCATTCAATTTTATTTGTTGTTATTGAGCCTGTTATGCAAACATTATTTTTGGATAAGTTGGATTTTTAATTATTTTAATATTTTATAAGTTCTTTTTATTTAAAAGTGTAAAAACATGATTTGAATTCATTATCAGGTACTTTTAAATATTATTGAAGCATATGTAGATTTAGTTCTTTTTCTCTGCAATTTGGTTTTAGTTAATCTATATGATTTTACACATAAATTAACTATATTTAATAAAAAAAACAGATAGCTTAAAGCTATCTGTTTTTTAAAGATAAAATTTTATTTTTTATCTTTTTTGTCGTTGGTTTTAACTGGTTTTTTAGCGGCCAGTCCCAATGATTGATTCCATTTTACTGGGTCTTTTACCAGATCCAGAGCAGATTTTAACTGAGCATCTTTTGCTGGGTTAGGTTCACGTCTTGCCAGCCAGTCTTCTTCATCCTTTTTCTTGCTATCTTTTTTATCAGCAGTAGTTGTAGCTTTATTGGTTTGATTTTCGTCTTTATCAGTTTTAACTTCCTTGGTACTGTCTTTATCCGAATCTTCGTTAAGTTGATTTACAGGTTCACTGGCAAAAGCCGAAGAAGAGGTTTTTTTCTGACTGCCTTCTAATCCTCCTTTTACCTCTTTACCACCTAGCGGGTTACTCAGATGCCCGCCAAGATCGGCTTCGCGGCTTTCAAATTTTCGGTTTTTATCTTTTACTTCAACATCAGGAACGATACCCTGTGCCTGTATTGAGCGGTCATTAGGAGTGTAATAAAGCGCAGTTGTCAGTTTAACTGCTCCACCATTTGATAGAGGAATTACTGTTTGTACCGAACCTTTGCCAAAGCTTTGAGTACCTACAATTACCGCACGTTTATAGTCTTGAAGTGCACCGGAGACAATTTCAGAAGCAGATGCCGTACCTGAATTTACTAAAACTGTAATCGGTATGGTTTTAATTTCTTCAGGCATATTTACCAGCGGATCATTGCCTTTAACTACATAATCTTTAGGAATAGCTTTTAATACCATACCTTCTTTTTTATCACGGTTTTTCGTGCTGACAACTTTTACGCCCGGTTTCAGGAATACTGCGGATACACCAACAGCACTGTTTAACAGACCACCCGGATCATCGCGTAAGTCGAGTACCAGACCTTTCAAAGGCTGTTTGTTCTGTTTTTCTAAATCTTTAATAGCATCAGCCAGCAGACTTACAGTATGTTCCTGAAACTGAGTAATGCGCACGTAACCGTAATCAGGTTCCAGAAGTTTGTAACGTACACTTTTAACTTTAATAATTGCTCTTGTCAGATGTAATACAATTGGCTGTGCTTCATCTTTACGAGCTAAAGTCAGAGTTATACTGGTTCCCGGTTTACCGCGCATTCTTTTTACAGCTTCGGTAGTGGTCATGTTGCGAGTTGATTCGCTGTCAATTTTAACGATGTAGTCACCGCTTTTGATGCCGGCACGATCAGCAGGCGTGTCTTCTATAGGTGCCACAATTTTTATCAGCCCGTCTTCAGAGCTGATTTCCATACCGAGGCCGCCAAATTCACCTGTAGTGCTTTCCTGTAAATCCGAGTAATCTTTAACAGTCAGATATTCAGAATGCGGGTCAAGATTATTGACCATCCCTTTCATGGCACCTTCAAGAATAGTATCGTCAGTTTTATTCTCAACATAATTGGCTTTAATTTGTCCATAAACTTCCGCCATGGTATGCAGAGATTGTACCGGTAAAGCCTCGGATTTCTCATTGGCATAACTCTGTATGCTTAAAGTGAGAATGACACCGCTGAAAGCACCCAGTGTATATAAAGCAGCTTTTTTTAATCTAGATTTAGCCATTATTACTATTGTTCTTTCTTATAACGACATTAATTCAGGATATCAATAACCTGTTTATAGCAGGTTATGATGAAAATTCAAAATCGGTCAGAGTGTACACTATAAAATTATTGAAAGTAATAGCAAAGCATAATATGTGTTAAAGCAACCATGATAATGGATTCATTGCCTGATTATGATAACGAATTTCAAAATAAAGCCCGTTCTGACCGTCCGGTAATTTACCACTTATACCAATGGTTTGACCAGAGCTAAGAATGCTACCGGCAGAAACATTGACGGAGGACAAGCCTGTGTAAATACTGATATAACCCTCACCGTGATCAATGATAACGGTATTGCCATAACCTTGTAAAAAAGCAGCATAGACAACATTGCCATTAGAAATGCTGTGTACAGCCGCATTGTTACAGGAAAAAAACAATCCTTTCCAGATACCGCCATTTGGTCTGTTTTCTCCGAATCTTCCTGATATGCTGCCGTTAACCGGCCGGGGAAGGCGTCCCTGTTTCTGTGCAAGACCTTTAATAAGCGGTGTTTTAATATTTTCTGTAGCCTGTAAAGCTAAATCTTCTGCAGTTAAGGTAGAAGGCGGTCTAGTGCTGTCTGTATCATTGTTACCAGCATTGTTACTTGGAGTAATTTGTGGCTGACCTGTATTTTTCGGTTTGATGGTTTGTTTAGGAGGTTTAGGCTGAGTCTGAGCCAGACGACGCATTGTTGCCTGAGCAGAAAGACGGCTTAAAAGATTGTTCAATCGTTTTTCATCAGCCTTTAATGATTGTAACTGCTTATTCTGTACTTGTAATTGTTGGTTTAATACACTGGATTTACTTTGCTGAATAGTATGTTCATTATGCAGTTTATTAATAAGCTGCTGTTGTTTTTTTTGTAGCGAAGAAAGTTGTTGTTGCTGATTATTGATAGCCTGTTGCTGTGTATTCATCCGCAATTGTTGTTCACGTAAACGCTGGATGACCTGCTCATTGGCTTCATTTAAATAACGGATATATTGTAACGAGCGCCCTTTTTGGTCGGAGCGATCATTTTTTAGCATCAAATATACGCTGTTCGGCTGACGGTTACGGTAATGTGCATTAAGTAAACGGGCTATCTGGGTCTGAGTTTCTGCAATCTGGGTACGGGTTTTATCCAGATTGGTTTGCAGGGTTTGTAACTGCCGCATACTGGTCTGTTGCTGTTGCTGAATGCGGTTAAGCTCATTTTTTGCCTGATTAAGCTGCTGGTCTGTTGCAGCCATTGAGGCATCAATTTTTTTCTGTTCAACCGTGGTTTTACTGATCTGGTTTTGTGTTGCTGAAATAGCCTGGTGAACCTGTTTCAGTTCACCAGTTGGCTGTTGGATTTTCTGATTATTGGCAGCGATAGCCAAAGAGAAAAGGGTACTGCAACATATCAGAATGAGACAGAATAAAGATTTCATTATTTATCTGTGAATTCAATCAGGTTCTGGCCTGTCATTTCTGCAGGCGGAATCAGTCCCAGAGCAGTTAAAAGAGAGGGCGCTACATCTTTAAGCGCTCCGCCTGAACGGATTGTAGCTTTACGCCCTATATAGATAAATGGAACCGGTTCAACTGTATGTTGTGTGTGAGGTTGCTGATTTTTTTCATCATACATGTGTTCACAGTTACCGTGATCGGCAGTAATAATCACTTCTCCGCCTGCAGAAAGTGTTGTTTCGACAACCTGTGCTACGCAACTATCAAGTGTTTCTACTGCTTTTATAGCGGCGTCAAGTGAACCAGTATGTCCAACCATATCACCATTGGCAAAGTTACAAATAATAACATCATGGCGATGATGTTTCAGACTATCAATAATTTGTTCAGTAATGCCGACAGCACTCATTTCTGGCTGTAAATCATATGTAGTCACTTTGGGTGAAGGAATCATAATCCTTTCTTCACCAATATAAGGTTCTTCCCGACCACCACTGAAAAAATAAGTTACGTGCGGATATTTTTCTGTTTCTGCTATGCGGAGCTGTCTAAGACCCTGTCCGGCCAAAAATTCTCCCAGACCATTATTTACAGATTGTTTTTCGAACATTACCGGATTGCTGAATTGTGTGCCGTAAGCTGTGATAGTGGCAAAATATCCCGGTTGTACACGATACTTGCGTTTAAATCCGTCGAAATCAGCAAAAGTAAGAGCCTGAGTTAATTCACGTGCGCGATCAGCGCGGAAGTTGAGAAACAGAATGGCATCACCATCAACCAGGTTTGCCTGCGGGCTGACAATGGTAGGTTTAACAAATTCATCCTGCTCGCCACGGGCATAAGCAGCATCTAATGCAGCAACAGGTGAATCAGCCTGATAGAGCGCATCTCCGAATAAGGCATTATAAGCAGCTTCAACGCGATCCCATCGATTGTCTCTGTCCATGGCAAAAAAACGTCCGACAACGGCACCGCATAATATCTGAGAATGCTGTTGCATATATTGTTGCAGGCGTTGCAGATAGGGACGGGCGCTTTGCGGCGGTGTATCACGACCATCAAGGAACGGATGGACAACAATTTTTTGCATGCCGGCAGCTAGTGCGGCATCTATAACTGCAAAAAAATGTTCTATATGGCTATGTACACCACCATCAGAAAATAAGCCCAGCAGATGTACAGTATGATTCGGATTATTCCATGCCTGTTGCAAAACCGGATTTTGTTCGAGAGTATGGTCTTCAATAGCCATATCGATTCGGGTAATATCCTGAGGTACAACTCTGCCTGCACCAATATTCAGATGACCCACTTCTGAATTGCCAAACTGGCCAACAGGCAATCCGACCATTCGTTCTGAAGCATCTATCGTGCCATAAGCATATTGCTGACGATAGTTATCGAGATGAGGAGTATGCGCCAGTAAAATAGCATTGTCATTTCCTTCGGCACGATGGCCGAAACCATCCAGAATTAAAAGCACAACAGGTTTAATTAATGACACAATTGACCTTTCTGTGATGGCTGTCTTTGACTCAGTCTGCCAGTATTAGCTGTTTTGATAAAATTTTAAAAACCGGATAAAACAATCCAGTTCGGAATAGGATAGAATTATAGCGAAAAGCATACGCTTGAGAAACTGTAAAACAGACCCAATTTAACGACAAATTAATTTATATAGTCTGACATCATTTTCATGGATAAGCACAATATGGCTGCACAACAAAACGCTCCGTCCGGATTCTCTCTGGCCAATCATTTTCTGATTGCTATGCCGTCAATGGAAGACCCGTTTTTTAAAGAAAGCGTGATTTATCTGTGTGAACATAGTGCAGACGGTGCTATGGGTATCATTGTAAATAAACCATCACCGATTATGATGGATTTACTGTTTGATTCTGCTAAAACCCCTACACCGGAACGTTTTCACGGACAAAATGTTCTGATGGGTGGTCCGGTTCAAGTAGACCGCGGATTTCTGGTACATACTCCGACAGGTTCCTGGGAGAGCAGTTTATTGGTAACTGATGATATAGCCATGACTACTTCTCGCGATATTATTCTGGGGCTAACACAGGAAAATGAAGTTGATAAAGCTGTAGCTACTATTGGTTATTCCAGCTGGTCAGCCGGACAACTGGAGCAGGAGCTGGCAAATAATAGCTGGATAACTGTGCCTGCAGATAACCAGATTTTATTTGATATGCCTTATAAGCAACGTTATAAAGCTGCTTTGCAGTTATTAAATATTGATATTGCCAATCTGAGTGTATTGGTGGGTCATGCCTGAATCAATCCCTTCTCCGCTAAAGCGTGGCACTGTACTCGGATTTGATTTCGGAAGCGCGCGGATAGGAGTGGCTGTCGGTGAAGCTGAGCTGGCGAGTGTACATCCGTTGGAAACTATTACTGTTGTCAGTAATGAACAGTATTTTAGTCGTATTAAAACTTTAATAAATGAATGGCGGCCACAGGTGCTTGTAGTAGGTCTTCCTACTCATGCAGATGGTGAGGACGATGAAGCTACTGCTCTTTGTCGCCGTTTTGGTAACCGCTTACATGGACGTTTTAATTTACCGGTATACTGGGTAGATGAGCGCTGGACATCTGTAGTCGCCGAAAGTTTGCTGAATGAAGCTTTAGTTTTTGGGAAAAAGCGTAAACAAATACTGGATCAGGTTGCAGCACAGGCAATTCTGGCAACTTTTTTCAGTACTGGCGCATGTATGGCCAAACTTGATTAAATTTTCAAGTGTATTTTAAATAAATCTAAATATCGGGTTACTGATAACGCAGAACTTATAACTACAATAAATGGTGCTTTATTATTTCGATAATTTTTAGACTGCTTTTTCAATCAAGTATATTTTTCATTTATCTTTCAATTTGTGCTCATTATTGCTTAAAATTTTAAACAAACATTAAATAACAAATTATGGTTTTATTTTATCAGAACTAAAGATAAACTTAACCGTAGAAAAATAATCAATTTAATTAGGCAGGGATAAATAATGAGCACAGACATCTTCACAAACATTAATGCTATTGAGGCTAAAACAAAAGCTAATATTTTAGCCGAGGCGCTACCGTATATCCGGCGATTTTCCGGTGTGACAATGGTAATTAAGTATGGCGGTAATGCAATGACTGATCCGCAGTTGAAAGAAAGTTTTGCTAAAGATGTCGTCTTGCTCAAACTTGTAGGAATTCATCCGATTATTGTACACGGGGGCGGGCCGCAAATTAATGAGCTGTTACAGAAAGTAGGAAAAGAAAATCAATTCATTCAGGGTATGCGGGTGACTGACAGCGAGACCATGGATATTGTTGAAATGGTGCTTGGTGGTTGTGTTAATAAGGAAATTACATCTTTACTTAACCTGCATGGAGGGCATGCAGTCGGAATTACCGGCCGCGACAATCATTTTATCAAGGCGAAAAAATTGTTTCTTACCACTTCTGATAATGAAAAGCAGGATATCGGACAGGTAGGTGAAGTTGAAGAAATTGATACAGCTCTGATTCAGGAAATGGTGGAACATGGTTATATTCCTGTAGTGGCACCTGTTGGAGTAGGTGAACATGGTGAAGCATTTAATATCAATGCAGATGTGGTAGCCGGTAAGCTGGCAGAAAGTCTGAAGGCTGAAAAACTGATTATGCTGACTAACACAATTGGTGTACTGGATAAAAACAATCAATTATTAAGTCGCCTTACGCCATCTGATATCAATGCATTAATTGCTGATGGTACTTTACAAAATGGTATGCTGCCTAAAATTAATGCGACTTTGCAGGCTGCTATGCATGGCGTTCACAATACCCATATTATTGACGGACGTGTTCCACATGCTCTCTTGCTAGAAATTTTCACTGATAAAGGTGTCGGAACTATGATTCTAGGTCAGAATGAACAGGCTGAATAATTTGAAATAAAACTGCTTACTAAAATATTATTATTGTGTAATTAATAATTTAATCAACTTGTAATCATAAAGTTGTTTAAAAAGCTTGACAGTAAAATTACAGTCGCTATAATCTCGCCTCATTCCCTGATAGCTCAGTCGGTAGAGCGACGGACTGTTAATCCGCAGGTCCCAGGTTCGAGCCCTGGTCGGGGAGCCAGATTTTAAAAGCACTCAGTTTACTGAGTGCTTTTTCATTAATTATGCCTACATTCAGATTTACTTTCCAACTTTAATCAGCTTCACATCAAATATCAGAACACTGTTAGCAGGAATGGCACTTGTCGGGCTATGTTCGCCGTAAGCAAGTCGGGCTGGTATATAGAATGTATAGTCACTACCTTCTGACATAAGCTGCAATCCTTCAGTCCATCCGGGAATCACGCCATTAAGTGGAAATGTAACCGGTTCATTATTACGCTGAGCTGTGCTATCAAAAATAGTCCCGTCGATTAACCGACCTTCATATTGAACCGTCACCATATCAGTGGCTTTAGGTTTTTTACCGGATCCCTCATGATTAACTTTGTACTGCAAACCTGATGTAGTGGTTTTTACACCGGAAACATTTTTATTTTTGGCCAGAAACTCCTCTCCTGCACGCTGCGGGTTTCGGGTAGCCGAGGGTGCAGTTGAAGCTGCTACCGGCTCACTGCTGTTATTTTTATACCCATTATCAGCAAAGTTACAGGCCGATAAAGCCAGTGCAGTAGTGATTCCCAGAGTAGTTAAAGACAAGTGTTTCATAATTTCTCTTTTAGTATTTAAAGGAGAGACAATTATAGCAGTCATCAGCAGAAAAGCATTTTCTTATCTGCTGTTTTACTGGTTGTTTGCTATTGTTTGATATCTGGAAATTCAGTTCTTTGAATATATAATCTATCTGTAACTGTTGTCTTTCTGATATATTCTTTTTCTATTTACATTATTATACTAATTTTAATAATGCGGTTATAATCCGGCCTGAATAACAGTTTATAGTTAAAAATTAGTGATTAATATAACAATAAGAAATTTATATTAACCTGAATTGTTGTTCGGTTCGGTTAATTCCTGATACAAACTAAAAAACACAATTATAATTTTTTATGCTATATGGATTTTCTGATGTCAGAATTAAATTTTAAGGGTATGCTTCATACAAGTGTTATTGAAAGTTGATAATAACTTGACATTATGTGGTTTGAAGATTAGAATTGCACTTCATAAGAAGATGTCACTTCTGAAAAATCTTTTATTAATGTCTTTTGTGGCAGAATTAAACCAAATCAACTTTCAATAAAAACCTTACCTGTCTTTGGCAAGTATTTTGCAACTTAAAGACTGGTAACTGGAATTATTATGAGTTTTCTAACTCATTTTATCTTCGATTCTAATAAATAAGTTCATTTATATCTTTATGCACGTTTCTGAATTACAAAATCTACATGTGTCTGAATTACTGGGCATAGCTGAAGAGTTTGGTATTGAAAATGCCAATCGTTTGCGCAAACAGGATCTGGTGTTTGCTATTGTGCGCATTAAAATGAAGCAGGGAGAAGCGTTTACCTGTTCCGGTACGCTGGAAATTCTGCCTGATGGCTTTGGCTTTTTGCGTAGCATGGATACATCTTATCTGGCAGGCCCTGATGATATTTACGTCAGTCCGAGTCAGATACGGCGTTTCAATCTGCATACTGGTGACACGATTGAAGGCAGTGTACGTGTACCTAAAGACAATGAACGCTATTTTGCGCTGGTTCGTTTGGATAAAATTAATGGAGACGATCCGGATGTATGCAAACATAAAATCCTGTTTGAAAATCTGACACCATTATTCCCTGATCGCCAGTTTGTGCTAGAGCGGGATATTCGTTCCGGAGAAAATCTTACCGGACGTGCAATTGATCTGATTGCACCTATCGGATTTGGTCAGCGCGCTTTGCTGGTAGCTCCGCCGAAATCTGGTAAAACAGTGATGCTGCAGAATATCGCACATGCGATTACAGCTAATTATCCTGAAGCTGAACTGATTGTTCTGCTGATTGATGAGCGTCCTGAAGAAGTTACGGAAATGACCCGTTCAGTACGGGGTGAGGTAGTATCTTCTACTTTTGATGAGCCGGCTACCCGCCATGTACAAGTGGCTGAAATGGTGATTGAAAAAGCCAAGCGTCTGGTAGAACACAAAAAAGATGTAATCATTCTGCTTGATTCAATTACACGTCTGGCGCGTGCTTACAACACAGTTATTCCTGCATCCGGTAAAATTTTAACTGGCGGTATTGATGCAAATGCACTGCATCGTCCAAAGCGATTCTTCGGCGCAGCCCGTAATGTGGAAGAAGGCGGTTCACTGACCATTATCGCAACTGCTCTGGTAGAAACTGGTAGCCGTATGGATGATGTAATTTATGAGGAGTTCAAGGGAACGGGCAATATGGAATTGCATCTGGATCGGCGTATGGCTGAAAAACGTCTGTTTCCGGCAATTAATATCAATCGTTCAGGTACTCGCCGTGAAGAATTGCTGGTTTCTAATGAGCATTTACAAAAAATGTGGCTGCTGCGGAAATTCTTGCATCCAATGGATGATATTGAAGCAATGGAATTTATCATTGATAAGCTCAAGCAGTCTAAAAATAATGCCGACTTTTTTGATTTAATGCGCGGCAAGTAAATAATTTTTTTAAAACTAGTATCAACCGTGTTTACGCTTAGTAGACACGGTTTTTATTTTAAAATCTCTGAATATAGTGGGTGATTTAATAATGATATGCTATTACCCGGATAAATCAGGGTATTTGGGAATGAAAAATAATAAATAAAAACCGAAAAGAATTTTTAATCTTTTCGGTTTTTATTTTACTGGTGTTGTATTCAGATACGAAATCTGACTGCCTAGTTAATAATGAGATAATTAACTTTTCGGAGCATTCCCATTAATAGTATAGATGTATTTTTTATATTTATAGCTTAAGCTCATGTACATGTACACCATCTGTGTCTACAGCCAGATAGCCGCCGTAATTATCAGCCCAGTCCTGTATGACATAACGCTTGAAAGGTTGGTTGTTCAACTGTGATTCATGTACGGCTGGACGATGGGTATGACCATGAATCAGTGTAGGCAGAGTAGGTTGCATATGGCTACTCATCAGTTCATTAATGGCTTGTTCTGTTACATCAGAAATCTCACTTTTACCCTCATTGTTTTTACGTGTTTCACTCATCTGACGGATTTGTCCGGCTAGTAAACGACGCTCTTCAATAGGTTTACTTAATACTGCCATTTGCCATAAAGGATTGCGGGACTGGGCACGGAATTGTTGATATGCAATATCGTCAGTGCATAATTCATCCCCATGCATAATAATATATTCATGCTCGTAAAGGTTTATTTGCTGAGGTGATGTAAGTAGTTGTATTCCGGTTTCTGCAGCAAATTTTTCACCAATCAGGAAATCCCGGTTACCATGAATGAAAAAAACTGGTGTCGCAGAAGAAAAAGATTTTAACTGAGATTTAATATGACGAATGAAATCACTGTCATCATCATCACCTATCCAGACATCAAAAAAATCACCTAATATGTATAACGCATCGATATTTCCTTGCCATTGTTGCAGGCAGCGTTCAAATAGCTGATTTAAAGGCGGCGTCTGTTCAGAAAGATGTAAATCAGAAATAAATATTGTTGTGTTGTTCATGGTTTGTATCTGGAAGTATCAGGCAAAAAATTCAGTATAGCGTTGCGGATCAAAACCAACCAATATTAATTGATTTTTTACCAGAACTGGTCTTTTAATCACTGAGGGGTGGTTTATCATTAGGCGAATGGCTTCATCATCATTACTTAAAGCGATTGTCTGTTCATTGTTACTTAATTTCCGCCATGTTGTACCTTTACGGTTAATTAATGTTTCTTTAGGTACTTGTGTAAGCCAGAACTGGATATCAGTTATTGTTGGCGGTGTTTTCTTAAAATCGATAAATTCAGCGTTAATATGTTGATCAGCCAGCCATTTGCGGGCTTTTTTGACAGTATTACACTGACTGATACCATAAATTTGTATACTCATTGATGAAAGCCTGTTTGCGGAAATAAGCTGTTATTATACCGTTTTGCTTATATTTGCTTAAAGTGTTGGTTTTATGTCGATTGAGCGTTTTAAATTGTTTCTGACCAGTGAAGGTAAACTGCTTGCGTTGCTAATCCGGCATATTGGCAGTATGCTTTAATCAGTATAGATTTTATTTTATAAGGAATACCGGGATGAAAAAAATCAGTGTATTAGCCGTTAGCTTGTTACTGGCTGCCTGCGGAGGTAAGCAAGAGGCGAGTAATCACAATTTTACTGAGGCGATAGATGATTTTGCTAAAAATGATAAAGTTTGTCTGGCGGTTAATCTGATGCTGGATAATGCTCAGGGAGGTATGAATAATACGGTTGCACTTGGTAATAAAGAAATACGTATTGCCAGAAAAAATAGTGATGGCGATAAAGTTAATAAAACTGCTTTAAAGCAAATGGATATTTTAACTGATGCAGACTTGTATGAAAAAGGTAAGGATGCAACTCTGGTTGTTAATGGCGGAAAAGATATACCGCAGGCAGTGTATTACCGTACAAGTAAAGGTGAGGACAATGTGCAAAATACAGCTCAGGGAAGTATGCTGTGCCTTGGAACACAAAAAGTAGATAAAATTGTGCTCTTTACTGAACCTACGCCTGCAAATGGAATGACTATTTCCAAAGTAGTTTATGATGCAAAACTGGTACCTGAGAAATGGGCTGAAAAATTATTGAAAACTACCGATGAAAACTGGTGGAAGTCTATGCAGGAACCTCAACGTCGTGCGGCTGTATTGGTTCTGACGGATAAAGGTTGGAAAGACGAACGTGCACTACGTTAGCAATCAGATATTGTTCGGCTTAGGCACATCAGTTTGTTAGTTCTTCAAATTTTATTTTTGATTGCCGTATAGATAAACCTAATTTTGTAGGTAAATTTTAGAATCATAAAAAAACTCCAGAAATAAAATATTATTCTGGAGTTTTTTAATTAATTAGGGGAAAACAATAGTAAATTAATCTTAAACTACAGCTTCCTCTTTTCGTTTTGGCGGCTTAACCAGATTTTGCCGGTTCAGGCCAAACATCAGTAGTAACGGACTGGCTACTAATACTGATGAGTAAATACCAAACACAATACCAATTGTTAATGCCATTGCGAAACCATGCAAAGCAGCTCCGCCAAATACCAGCATAGAAATGACCATTGCTTCAGTTGATCCGTGAGTAATAATGGTACGGCTCATGGTTGCGGTAATGGCATTATCTATGATTGCCGGAACGCTTCTACCACGCATATGAGGTTTACGGAAATTTTCACGGATACGGTCAAAAACAACTACTGACTCATTAACTGAGTAGCCGAGCACGGCAAGTACGCCTGCAAGTACGGTAAGAGAAAATTCCCAGTGAAAGAGGGCAAAACAGCCCAGAATAATCACTACGTCATGCATATTGGCAATAATGGCAGAAACAGCAAAGCGCCATTCGAAACGCATGGATAAGTAAATAATGATACCAATCACAACCATGCCTAAAGCCAGTAAGCCGTGAGTAACCAGTTCTTCGCCTACTTGCGGCCCGATGAATTCAACCTGACGTAAACTTACACCTTCCTGATGCTGTTTAAGCAAGTCCATAACTTGATTGGACAATTGTGCTGAAGTCATATTGGCTTTATTGGGCAGGCGAATCATGATTTGTTTATTTGTGCCCAGTGCCTGTACTTGTATTTCTCCAAGTTTTAATCCATCCAGTTCTGTACGAATTTTATTTAAATCCGCACTCTGTTTGAATTCCACTTCCATTACAGTACCGCCGGTAAATTCTACAGAAAAGTTCAGCCCGCGAGTAACAAGAAAAAATACAGCCAGAATAAAAGTAATTAATGAAATCGCCGTTGTCAGCTTACCATAGCTCATAAACGGGATATCACGTTTTATTTTGAAGAATTCCATAATTTATTAAGCCTTACTTTTACCAGTGGCAGCTTTATCTGCAATCCAGATGTGGCCGATAGAAAGTGTTTTCAGTTTGCGTTTGCGACCATACCACAAATTAACAATGGCACGAGAAACCACTACTGACGAATACATAGATGTAATAATACCCAGACAATGTACGACAGCAAATCCGCGAATAGGGCCAGAACCGAAAATCAGTAACGCCAGACCGGCAATCAGTGAAGTGATATTAGAGTCTACAATAGTATGCCAGGCGTGATCGTAACCTGCATTAATTGATATTTGTGGTGTATTACCATGACGTAATTCTTCGCGGATACGTTCATTAATCAATACATTCGAGTCAATCGCCATACCTAGTGTAAGAGCAATTGCCGCTATACCCGGCAGTGTCAGAGTAGCCTGCATGGCAGACAAAATAGCGATCAGGAACAATAAATTGCATGACAGGGCAATTACTGAAAACAGTCCGAACATCCGGTAATAAAGCATCATGAATATAGCTACTACTACAAATCCCCATAAGGTGGAATGAAAGCCTTTGCTAATATTTTCTTTACCCAGAGACGGGCCAATGGTTCGTTCTTCGATAATTTTCATTGGTGCAGCCAGTGAGCCGGCACGCAATAGCAATGCGGTATCATTGGCTTCAGCAATACTCATACTTCCTGAAATAATGGTTTTACCGCCGGGAATAGGTTCATTGATTACCGGCGCGGTAATCACTTCTGCCTTACCCTGATCGATAAGTACCATCGCCATACGTTTACCAACATTATTGCGGGTGAGGTCAGCAAAAATGCTGGCACCTGTACTGTCAAAATTTACGCTTACACCCGGTAATCCCCGGTCGTTAAAGCTGGCCTGAGCATCATTAATATTGTCCCCAGTCAGTTCAACCTGTTTGCTGACCAATGTGGGTGCTCCGTTACCGGCAGATGGCAGTAGTTCAAATCCGTCTGGGTTGTGTCCCTGCAGCGCCTGCTGATACAGATTGGGATCATCACTTACCATTCGTACCTGTAAAGTTGCAGTACGACCAATGATATCTTTAGCTTTAGCAGTATCCTGAACACCCGGCAGTTGTACGACAATCCTGTTCGGTCCGGCCTGCTGTATAACCGGTTCAGCAACACCCAGCTCATTAACACGGTTGTGTAGGGTATTAATGTTCTGGGTCACTGCATCTGTACGAATTCTGGTCAGCGCAGTGTTACTCAGGCTAACTACCAGACGGTCACCATTCTGAGTTAGTGTTGCATCATTAAGGTATTTTTTTAATCCGGATATTGCAGTGGAAGCATCGTTTGCAGATTGGAAAGGAACAACCAGTGTCTGTCCGTTTTTAACAATATTGCCGCTGCGGATTTGTAGTTTGCGCAGCTGACGACGGATATCTCCGGCATAGCTGTCGAGTGTTTTATCAACGGCTGAATCCATATCCACCTGCATGGTAAAATGTACACCACCACGCAAATCAAGACCAAGAAACATTGGTTTGGCATGAATTTTTTCCATCCATTCCGGAGTATTGGCCAACAGATTCAGGGCTACTATATAGCCTTCGCCGAATTTAGAAGCAATAGCATCACGTGCTTTAAGCTGGGTTTCAGTATCACTGAAACGTACTTTCAGGCTGCCATCAGTAATGAACATACCCTGATGCTGTATGTGTGCAGCCGCCAGAGCCTGTTTAACCGTATTTTCAGTTTGTTCATTGATAGTAATGGCCTGCCGGTTGGTAGAGATTTGTACTGCCGGTATTTCGCCAAAAAAATTGGGAATGGTGTATAACAGACCCAATACTATTGAGACGATAATAAGCAGATATTTCCATATAGGATAACGATTCATATTTGCTGCCTTGTTGCAGACTGTTGTTCTTCAGTTAATAAATGAAAGAAAACAAACAAAGGCCGCAACTGAAAAGTTGCGGCAGGATTACTGATTTTATTCTGGTGCCTTACCACTGATGGCATTGCGTTCAAATTCAACTTCTACTTTAGGAGCAATTTCTAAAGTGAAGTATTGTTCATTTACTTTAGTGATTTTGCCAACTATTCCAGCCAGAGTAACAACTTTATCGCCTTTTTTCAGTTCGGTTAGCATTTGCTGATGTTTTTTATGTTTGCTTTGCTGCGGGCGGATAATCAGAAAATAAAAGACAACAAGAATTAATAAAAGTGGGACGAATTGCATAAGGCCACTCTGTGAACCGGCAGTGTTGGCAGCATAAGCAAAATCAATCATGGGGTACTCCGTATGATTAAGGTAAATAACGCTATTAAACCAGTTATTGTAATCGGCAATGATAAATTTATCCAGCTTTGCACTATTATGCTTTTAAGATAGAACGTTTAATTAATAATTTTTACTACATTAGATTTAATTCAGCCATTGATGTAATTTTTTCAGCAGTAACAATAAAATGATCCAATAAACGAATATCTAGCAGATTTAAAGCGGCTTTTATTTCTCTGGTAAATTGAATATCGCCATTAGACGGCATAGTAGATTGTCCTGGATGATTATGTGCCAGAATAATTGAGACTGCGTGGTGTTTTAAAGCTGCTGTAGCAACTTCGCGAGTGTAAACCCGTGCTTCATTGATGGTACCGCGAGCCAGTTCAATGGTTTGCATAAGTTCGTTACGCTGGTTCAGAAGTAAAGCTACACAAACTTCCACTTTTTCATGGCCTATATGTAAACGCAGGAAATCAGCCACTGCGGCCGGCTGAGTAAAAATAGGGCGGCAATAAATTTTTTCTGCCAGCATGCGTCTGCTTATTTCTCTAATTACTGCAAACTGGGTATAACTGGCAATGCCCATACCGTGATACTGACAAATTTGCTGACAATCTGCTTCAAGCAATGCGCGCAGACTGCCCAGTTGAGAAATAAGCTCTCGTGCCAAATCTACCGCACTTATGCCCCGAGTACCTGTACGCAGCAGGATTGCGAGTAGCTCGGCATCACTTAGCGCTGAGGCGCCCAGATTAAGAAGTTTTTCCCGAGGGCGATCGTTTTGCGGCCAATGCTTGATGCTCATTATTACGATTATGTGAATTAAAGGACATAATCATAATATAGCTATGTAATAAAATAAATTGGTTTGAGAGCATATTCGGATTACTGAGTAACTTAAAAACAGTTTAATCCGCCAGGTTAATTAAAGTTCATTTTGTTTTAGTATGGTAGCGCTTATAAGCATCTTTAAAATGAACCTGTACTATCTCACTTGGTTTTTTATCACATAAACTAAAAATAATAATTGCAATTGATGCAAGTATGAATCCGGGGATGAGTGAATACAGATTAAACCAGTTAAAATTGATCCATAGCAATACTGTGACGGCACCGGTAATCATACCGGCTAATGCGCCGTTACGTGTCATACGTGACCAGAATACGGAAAAAATAATAATCGGACCAAATGCTGCCCCAAAACCAGCCCACGCATGGCTCACCAAATCCAGAACGCTGTTATTCGGATTAATTGCCAGCAAAATGGCAATCACAGATACTATAAACACCATTATTCGTCCAATCCAGACTAATTCTTTCTGTTTTGCTTTTGGACGGAAAAATGCACGATAGAAATCTTCTGTCAAAGCGCTTGAGCAGACCAAAAGCTGACAACTTAAAGTACTCATCACAGCAGCCAGAATTGCAGCGAGAATAATACCGGCGATCCATTGATTGAAGAGTAATTTGGATAACTCGATAAAAATCCGTTCATGTTTTCCATTGCTGACCAGATAGCTTAATTCTGGATGGTTGGCAAAATATGCTATTCCGAAAAAGCCAACGGTAATGGCACCGGCCAGACATAAAATCATCCATGTCATGCTGATACGGCGTGCGTTTTTCATTACTTCATGCGAATCAGCAGCCATAAATCTGGCTAAAATATGCGGCTGCCCGAAATAGCCCAACCCCCAGCCTAGCAATGAGATTATGGCGATAAAATCCATATGGGCAAAAAGATTGGTATAGTCTGGATTCAGGTTTTCAATATGAATGAGTGCATCAGAAAAACCACCGGCATTAATGATTACCATTATGGGGGTTAAAATCAGAGCAAACATCATCAGGCTTGCCTGAATGGTATCTGTCCAGCTAACCGCTAGAAAACCGCCTATAAGCGTATAAAGAATAGTTGCACCAGCTCCTGCCAGCATTGCCCAGCCATAGCTCATGCCAAAAGTGCTTTCAAATAGTTTAGCTCCGGCAACAATCCCTGATGCACAATAAATTGTAAAAAAAATCAGAATAATTACTGCTGAAATAATACGCAGTAAGGAGCTGTTATCTTCAAACCGGTGCGTAAAATAATCGGGTAAAGTTAACGCATTATGGTTGATTTCTGTAAAAACACGCAGACGTCCGGCAATCAATAACCAGTTCAGGTAAGCACCAAGTACTAAGCCAATGGCTATCCAGCTTTGTGAAATACCAAATAAAAATACTGCACCCGGTAATCCCATCAGCAGCCAGCCGCTCATGTCAGAAGCTCCGGCCGAAAGTGCAGTTACTACGCTGCCAATACGACGCCCGCCCAGAATGTAATCACCAAAATTCTGTGTTGACCGATAGGCAAAAAAACCAATTGCAATCATTCCTAAAATGTACACAGCGAATGTGACAATCATTGGCAAGGACATAGTTTTGAAAAACCCTGTGTATAAAAATTGAAATAAAAATAGATTGATTTAAAACATTAAAATATTCCGCCAAGAATTAGCCGAAGACTAAAATTCATTCCATTTTTTTCGATGTATGTTAAAGATTAAATAGTGTAATGTAATAATTGACCATGCAAGAGAATATCAAGGTAAAACTGGATTTAACCTGCACGAATTGACAGAGTATATAATAATTGCCAGACAAAGTAATTATTATAATTTGTTTTGGGAAGCAATTACTATTTGCCAAAAACATTTGATTTTATCGTTCAGTTATAAGTGTAGACTCTTTTGAATTTGAATCAGTAAATTGCCATATTTTTTAATCTGCTAATCATTATGATTAAAACCATTATAGTGCTTCAATTGTCTATATATACGGATGTTACTATTTTGATTTAATAGTTTTAGCATCAGAAATTTAACTAAATTATACGCTGTTAAAGAGTAAAATTAATGGCTATTTTTTTGTTCTGGCTAGGTGAAGCTTAGATAAAATAGAGAACTAAATAAAATTGGTCAATTTTATTGAATCATTATTTCCCAATAGTCAAAGGAAACTATGTTTGAATTTAATGCAGGTATTGCCGGAAAGGTTTCATGGTAAAGCAAAAAACTCAGTTTCAATGCCGCAGTTGCGGTGGAAGTTCACCTAAATGGCAGGGGCGTTGTCCTCATTGTGGCGAATGGAATACTCTGGAAGAAACAACAGTTTTATCTGCATCTTCTTCTGGCAGCCGTTTTCAATCATGGGCTTCAAGTGAATCGGCGGTACAGTTACTGGCAGAAGTCAGTGCAGTTGAAATACAGAGAACGCCAACAGGAATGGGTGAGCTGGACAGAGTACTTGGAGGTGGTTTAGTAGACGGAGCTGTTATTTTGCTAGGCGGAGATCCGGGTATTGGTAAATCTACATTATTGCTACAAACAATAGCCTTGATGGCCGAACAGGAATCCGTATTGTATGTTTCCGGAGAAGAGTCAGCTCAGCAGGTTGCTTTACGTGCCCAGCGTCTTGGTGTACATGCAGACAAAGTTCATTTACTGGCAGAAATACGTGTAGAGGCAATTAGTGCAGTTATTGCACGCCAAAAACCCAGAGTGGTAGTAATCGATTCTATTCAGACCATGTATTCTGATGGTATTACTTCAGCCCCCGGTTCTGTATCACAGGTTAGGGAATGTGCAGCACAATTAACCCGCCTGGCAAAACAACAGGGTATCAGCATGTTGCTGGTTGGTCATGTAACCAAAGATGGCGCGATTGCCGGTCCCCGGGTGCTGGAGCATATGGTGGATACGGTATTGTATTTTGAAGGGGAAACTCATTCAAATTATCGTATGATTCGTGCTATTAAAAACCGTTTTGGTGCCGCTAATGAGTTAGGTGTTTTTGCAATGACAGAAAAAGGGCTGAAGGGGGTTTCCAATCCTTCAGCATTGTTTTTATCCAGTTATCGCGATGATGTTCCCGGCTCATGCGTTCTCGTTACTCAGGAAGGTTCACGCCCCTTACTGGTAGAAATTCAGGCGCTTGTTGATGATGCTCATGGTTTTGCTCCAAAACGATTAACTGTAGGGCTGGCTCAGGAGCGTCTGGCCATGTTGCTGGCTGTGCTGAACCGTCATGCAGGTATCGCTTGTTATGATCAGGACGTGTTTCTTAATGCTGTAGGTGGTGTGAAAATTACCGAACCGGCAGCAGATCTGGCAGTGATTCTGGCCATGCTTTCAAGCTATCGTAATCGACCATTACCGGAAAAGCTGATTGTATTCGGAGAAGTCGGGTTATCAGGTGAAATTCGTCCTGTTCCGCGCGGGCAGGAACGTTTGCGAGAGGCAGAAAAACTTGGATTTACTCATGCCATAGTACCTGCAGCTAATTGTCCCAAACGGACGGCTGATTTTCCGAGGCTGACTATTATCGGGGTAAATTCGGTACAGGAAGGTGTAGATGCTACACGACGTGATTAATTTTATATTTGCCCTTAGCTAATTAAAAGAATAGGCTTTACTTTTGTAGGTGCTTTCGTACCGTCTAAGAAAAATCAAGGAGATAAAATATGTCACAGCCAATTAAACTAATTGCGATCATGGATTTGAAAGCAAATGCCTGGATAAATATTGCTGCTGCGGTTGAGCAATGTGTGGAATTGTCACGTAAAGAAAAAGGAAATGTGTTTTACACTGTAAATAAAGATTTAGATAAGGATGACCGGATTATATTTATTGAATGCTGGGCTGATGATGCAGCAATTAATGAGCATGGTAATACAGTACATTTTCAAAACCTGATTAAAACAGTAGAACCATACTTGCGAGAACCAATGCAATTAATAAAATTAAGTGAAATTACTGCTTTTTAATTTTACTAAATATATTATCTCTGGTTCTCACAGACTATACAGGCTGAATTTTCAATTTTGATAAACTGATTTTGGCCGGATAAATTGCTATTTCCAGACAGTAATTAATTTCAAATCTGGATTTAATTTTTGGTGACACAAGATGAAAACCGTTTATATCGAAGAACAAAAAGTTGCTTTAGGTAATATTTTTTGTATTGGAAGAAATTACACAGAGCATATTAAAGAATTACATAATGTAAAACCTGAAGAACCCGTGGTATTTATGAAGCCAACTTCTTCTCTGGCTCTGGAGCATGATAATATTCAATTACCATCCTATAGCTCTGATGTACATCATGAATGTGAGTTGGTTATCTATATGGCAGAAGATGCTTTCGATGTTCAGGAAAATAAGGCGTTAGATTATGTCGGTGGCTATGCTATTGGTCTGGATTTAACTGCGCGAGATGTACAGGCAGAGTTAAAGAGTAAAGGTTTGCCATGGGAAAAAGCCAAAGGGTTTCTTACAGCAGCCTGTTTATCGCACTTTATTCCACCAGCTGAAATTGATGATATCCAGCAACAGGAATTTTTCTTAAAGGTAAATGGAGAGATACGCCAGCAGGGTAATACAAAAGATATGATGTTTACGTGCCGGCAAATTATCAGTTATCTGTCGAGGGTTTATGGTTTGCAGGCAGGTGATATTATTTACACCGGTACACCTGCCGGAGTTGCTGCGATTCAATCCGGTGATGAACTGGAATTAATCTGGCCGGATAAAATCAAAGCTAAATTCCGAGTAGCTTAAGCTAGCTTTAGTTGAGCTGATTTTGCTTTATTCAGGCGCAATTTTTCATTGCGCCTGAATGCTTTGAGTAAATAATTTTTTAAAATCAACAGATAAGTTTCTTGATAATATTGCTATACCGTAGTGTCTAACAGTAACCGCACCCTTTATAATAACTTAATTTGAAAATTGAAATCTTTTTATGCCAAGCAAACCGTTGTCGCTCAGACTACCCTTTTGGTTAGTACTTTATTTTATCTTGTGGACGGTATTACCTTTTATGCTTTCCTCAAGTTATCCCTTAGATGTTCCTGAGGGTATTTACTGGGGACGAGAATGGCAATGGGGATATTATAAGCATCCGCCATTTTCAAGCTGGGTACTCTATTTTTTTTACTATACTTTTGGTCATATTGGTCCGTATATTTTAAGTCAATGTACGATAGCATTGAGTTTATGGCTGGCTTATTTGTTCGGCCGGCAATTGATGAGCAAAAGCCGGGCTTTTATCGGTGCATTGTTTTTGCTGGCAATATTTTATTACACGTGGCCTTCTCTTGAATTCAATCACAATATAGCGCAAATGCCCGTATGGCTGGGTTTAGTCTATATCTTTTATCTGGCTATTCGAGAAAATCGCTGGAAATACTGGTTATTGTTTGGTTTGCTGGCTGGTATTGGCATGCTGGTAAAATATACCGTTGCCTTACTGCTCTTAACTATGGTGTTATATTCATTGTGTACACCGAACCGACGGTTATGGCTGACACCAAAGCCGTGGCTGGCAATTCTGCTTGCTCTGATTGTGTTTGCTCCGAATATATACTGGCTGATAGAGCATAACTGGTTACCACTGACTTATGCTTCAGCACGCTCTGCTGAAGATGCAAACCGTAACGGGCATCTGGCGGCTCTGGGCTATTTCGGCACTCAGCTAATTAATCATTTACCTATTTTATTTATTTTGCTGTTTACCCGTACACGATTGAGTTTACGCCCGTCTATTCAGGTATTGCGTCAGCGTGACTGGTATTTTCTTTTATGGATGGGATTAGTTCCTACGCTGATACTTGTATTTGCCGGACTGATTTTTGGACTAGGATTACGTGATATGTGGGGTATGCCGATGTGGGGCTTATCCGGACTCATAATCGTGTCTCTGATTCCCGAACCGGTATTTATATCTAAAGATAAATCTTTGCTGAAAGGTATAGCAGTCTGGGCGCTTATTGTTACCATATTGATGGCTGTTTATGTAGGATTCGGAGCCAGAATCCGTCATAAACCTTCTCGGATGGACTGGCCTCAGGCTGCACTGGCCAAACAGGCTGATGATCAATGGCAGGAGTTGTCTTCTTGTAAGCTTGATAGTGTGACAGGTTCAGACTGGGTAGTATTGCTGGTAGCTTCCTATTCAAAATTTGCTCCATCAGTCATGGTTTCCGGTAATTCCGCTTATTCTCCGTGGATAAACAATAGTCGTTTACAGCAGCAAGGTACGCTGGCATTATGGCCTGCTGATGAACATCCTCAGACACCATGGTTAGAACCTTTAGCCCATCATTCTGAGCTGGTTGTAAAACAGGGTGAGTGGATAGTTCGATGGAATAAATTACCCGATCGAGAGCCTCTTAAGGTAGTCTGGCAGGCATACATACCGAAAAAATGTTTAAAACAACAATGATTTTTTATATTTATTTAAAATTAAAAATGATTAATAATACATTTGGATTATCTCAGTTTGCTATTAGGCTGAGAGGTAAATGATATGGATAAAGTTAGCACTGGTTTAAGTATTATTTTGCCGGTATATAATGATGCAGCAGCAATAAATCGCTTTTTGCCTGAACTGTTTGTTTTTACCAATCGGCAGCAACAGAACTGTGAAATTATTTTAGTAGATGATGGTAGTAAAGATCATCTGACCACATTATTTGAAACGTTTCGACAGCAATTACCAAGTAATACAGCATTGAGGCTGATACAATTTTCGCGTAATTTTGGTAAGGAAGCTGCACTTACAGCCGGATTAGCGCAATCTCAGGGTGAACTGGTTACCATGATGGATGCTGACGGACAGCATCCGGTTTCAGTGCTGGAACAAATGCTTGAATTAATTCAGACCAATAATGTGGATGTGGTGGCTGCCGTACAGGCTTCACGTGAACATGAAGGCTTATTAACCCGGATATTGAAAAATGGCTTTTACCATTTTATGCAGGATACTCACCGGTATGAGCTGACACCTAATGCCGGTGATTTCAGACTGATGAAACGTCGTGTTGTAGAAGCTTTACTCAAGTTACCTGAGCGGCAACGGTTTATGAAAGGGTTGTATGCATGGGTAGGATTTTCTACCATCTATATTCCTTTTCAAGCATCTGAACGGCAGGCAGGCAAGAGTAAATTTAATTATTTCAGCCTGTTTGAGCTGGCTTTAATAGGTATTACTTCGTTTTCTCAGCGTCCATTACGCTGGATTTCCAGAATGGGAATGATTATTTCATTCCTGTCGATTGTCTATGGATTGTATATCGTTGCTGATACGCTGTTTTTTGGTAAAGACCTTGCTGGCTGGCCGACACTGGCAGCCGGAATTATGTTTTCTGCCGGGATACAGCTCGTTTGTCTTGGTGTAATTGGCGAATATATCGGTCGTATTTATGAAGAAGTAAAACAGCGACCGCTTTATCTGGTAGACAAAGTGTGGGACAGTCGCGAAAAATAATGAAATCTGTATCTGCACAGGGCATATGGTTTACTCTGGTAGGAGGAGCAGCTGCTGCTATGCATTTTTTATGTTTGGTGGTGTTAGTTCAATATACTCACTTTTTACCGGTTTTGGCCAACCCTCTGGCATTTCTGTGTGCTTTTGTTATCAGTTTTACCGGTCATTATTACCTTACATTCAGTCTGACGCGACATACATGGTTTCAGGCTCTCTGGCGCTGGTTTTTCAGCTCTATAACCGGTTTTATAATAAACCAGATTTTATTTATGGCAGGTATACACTGGTTTGGAAATCAGGCCTATTGGTGGTTATGGTTTATTGTTACGCTAATAGTGACAGTTTTATCTTTTATACTGGGTAAATTCTGGGCATTTAATGAAAAGGCACACAATGAAACCAGTAATGATTAATGTAGATGATCTGGGTTTATCTGCAGCTGTAAATGAAGCCGTACTTCGTCTATCTGAGATGGGACGCATACAGGCAAGCAGCTTTATGAGTCTGGGCACCATTGCTTCAGATGAAGTTGCAGAATTGAAAAAGCAGAATACTGATATCGGTTTGCATCTGGATTTTACCGGATTTGCCGGGTTGGGTACCCTGAAACAGGTACTAATTAAATCTTACCTGCATGCATGGCCGGAAAAAATTTTGCAGGATATTATTAATCGCCAGCTGGATGCTTTTGAAGATAAAATTGGTGACATACCTGTTTTTATCGATGGCCATCAGCATGTACATCAGTTCCCACAGATACGCTCTGTACTACTAAATATAATATTGCAGCGTTATGGAAATACAATAGCAGTACGCAGTACAAAAACTTCTCAGAAAGATATCAAGGCAAAATTAATTCATACCCTTGGTGGTCATGCTCTCGACAGCGCTTTAGATGCGGCTAATATTACGCACAATCATTTCTTTGCAGGTATCTATAACTTTAACGCCAATTTAAAAATTTTACAGCATAAATGGAATAACTGGTTTAGCATGCCTGCTGAACATTCATTGTTGATAATGTGCCATCCGGCAGTATCTTCAGAGCACTGGAATGATGAAATTAAAAATGCGCGTGAATACGAATGGCAATGGTTACAAAGTGAAGAATTTGCGCAATGCTGGCTGCAACATCATTGTTATGGCGTTAACTGGCATAATTTTAAACAATAGCTTTATTTTATACGCTAAAAAAAGTAATACATAATAATGAACTTAATCACGAAGATTTACAGTATACTTGCATTTTTTAGCCGTAGTCATTAGAAAATCAGTCAGCACGTTTACGATTTATCAAGTACACTATCTGTATTGCATTACATCTGGATCATTGGAAATCAGATCGCAGCGAGTATTTAAGGATCGTTATGATCATATTTGAAAATATAAAAAAAACTTACATCAAAAATAAACAGCAGGTTCATGCCCTGAATGATATTAACCTTACAGTTGATACAGGTGATATCTATGGACTGATCGGGTGGAGTGGCGCAGGTAAAAGCAGTTTAATTCGTCTGGTTAACCAGCTGGAAAAACCAACATCCGGTACGGTTACCGTAGACGGAGTAGATTTAAACAAACTGGATGCCAAGGCTCAGCGTGAGCATAAGAAAAAAATCGGCATGATTTTTCAGCATTTTAATTTACTGGAATCTAAAACGGTTGCTCAGAATATTGCAATTCCATTGGTTTTACAGGGATTAAAACGTGATGAAATAGACCGCAGAGTCGATGCTATGTTGTCGTATGTTGATCTGGCAGGTAAAAAGCAAAGTTATCCCAGCCAGTTATCCGGTGGTCAAAAACAGCGTGTCGGGATTGCCCGTGCTCTGATTACAGAACCAACAATATTATTATGTGATGAGGCTACTTCCGCATTAGACCCTCAGACTACTTTATCTATTCTGAAACTATTAAAACAAATTAACAGCGAACGCAATATCACTATTTTACTGGTTACTCATGAAATGGAAGTGATTAGCTCCATTTGTAATAAAGTAGCGGTGATGGAAAAGGGGCAGGTAATTGAGAAAGGAACTGTACTTGATATTTTTTCCGCCCCTCAGCAAGAGACAACGAAAAAATTTGTCAGCACAGTAATCAATGCAAAAATACCCGAAGCAGTGTTGGATAGTCTGGTTGAACAGGAAAATATATTTAGGTTGGAATTTTTAGGTAATTCAGCCAGAGAACCAGTGGTTAATGAGCTTATTTTAAAACAACTGGTGGAAATTAACATACTTTTTGCCAATATGCGCGAAATAGGCGGAGTAGTGCTGGGAAGTATGTTTATCCAGATGAATGGTATTGAGACAGATGTAGAAAAAGCGTTGGCATTTTTGCAGGACAGAGGCGTTCGAGTGGAAAGAGGTGGTGTATGAATCAGTGGTTAGATACCTCATTAACTGCTGACCAGTTTGGTACGGCAATATTGCAAACTTTTAATATGGTCAGTATCTCATTTGTTCTGGGATCGATACTGGGAACGGCCTTAGGTGTACTGTTATTGCTTACCCGTCAGGGAGGCGTATGGCCAAAGCCGATACTATATAATTTACTCAATATAATTATTAATATTATTCGCTCATTACCTTTTATCATTTTGCTGATTTGTGTGTTACCGATAGCCAGTCTTGCTATCCATACATCTATTGGTACCAAGGCAATGATCATACCGTTGATTATTTTTGTTTCGCCTTATATTGCCCGGTTAATTGAAAATTCCTTATTAAGCGTACCGGCAGGTATTATCGAAGCAGCTCAATCAATGGGCGCAACCAATTTTCAGATTATTCGCTATTTTATTTTACCTGAAGCTATGCCCTCTATTTTGCTGGCCTTAACCACAGCTCTTATCGGATTAATTGATGCTACAGCTATGTCTGGTACAGTTGGTGGCGGAGGCATCGGTGATTTAGCTGTTAATTACGGATATCAGCGATTTGATTATGTAATTATGATTGTTACAGTTGTCGTTCTGGTATTAATTGTTCAAATTATTCAGACCTTGGGTAACTGGCTCGCAGCTAAGGCCAAAAAAAATTAACTTTCTATTTATTAAAAACGGCTTATTTTAAGCCGTTTTTAATGTCTGCATGTATATAAATTTCTTATCTTTGGTTATAAGCAGTCAGTCTTTTAATATTCATATGCAATGATTAGACTACCCAGCTATATTATATTTTTTCCATAAGCCAATTAATCTTTAATTCACATAAATAAAACGTACTTGCTGTTATGTGAATTAAAAATATGAAATTGACTATCATCGGAGCCAATAGCATGAAGTTTTTTAAGCAAATTATTCTTTTAATTACTGCCTGTCTGGTACTGGGAGCCTGTCAGCAGGATAAAACCAGTAATAAACAGATTATTGTCGGCACTTCACCCGGCCCCTATAGCCAGCTTTTTCTTGATGCAGTAAAACCTATTCTGGAAAAACAGGGATATCAAATTAAACAAATTGATTTTTCTGATTTAATGCAGGCTGATATCGCTTTACAGCAAGGCAGTATTGACGTAAATGTTGATCAGCATACTGCTTATATGGATGCATTTAATCAGAATAAAAAAGCCAATCTGATTGCTTTAACTCATATTCCTACTGTGCCAACAGCAATTTATTCTAAACGCCATACAAACTTGCAGGCAATAAAAAAGGGAAGTGCTATTGCAGTACCAAACGATCCGGCAAATGCTGCACGAGCCTATCGTCTTCTGGCAAAAGCTGGCTGGATTACCCTTAAACCTTCAACCAATCCGGGCATGATCTCTAAAAATGATATCAAGACAAATCCTTATGAATTGAATATCACTGAGCTGGATCCGGGTAATATTCCACGTACTTTATCAGATTTTGATTATTCAGTTATACCGGGAAGCAGGGCATACGCAGCCAAAATTAACCCCGATCTTGCCCTGTTACAGGAAGATATTATTCCTTCATTTGAGTTAGTTGTAGCGGTAAGAGCCGATAATGCACCAAAAGCATGGGCACAGGCTGTGAAATCAGCTTATAGCTCAGCAGAATTCAAACAGCATATGCAAACACACAATACTAAAAATTACTGGTATGTGCCGAAAGAAAATAACTGAAACAGATGTACAGTTGTAAAAAAACTGCCTTTAGACAAAAGGCAGTTTTAATTAAGTGCAGTGAATTAAAACTTATGCTGCAAAGCGTTTTTCTACTTCATTCCAGTTAACGATTTCCCAGAAATTACTTAAGTAATTCGGACGGCTGTTACGATAGTCAATATAATATGCATGTTCCCAGACATCGCATGTCAGCAAAGGAGTGTTGTCAGTGGTCAGAGGTGTGGCTGCATTACTTGTAGAAACCAGGTCAAGATTACCGTCCGGTGTTTTTACCAGCCAGGCCCAGCCTGAACCAAAAGTACCTGCAGCTACTTTGTCGAACGCTTCTTTGAATGCATTAAAATTGCCCCATTTCGCATTGATAGCGTTAGCTAGAGCACCATTTTCAGTTAATGCCGCACCTTTAGGTGTAAAGCCAAACCAGTAAAATGTATGATTCCAGGTTTGAGCTGCATTATTAAATAACCCGCCCGAAGATTTTCTGACAATTTCTTCCAAAGGCATATTCTCAAACTCTGTTCCCTTAATTTGGTTATTCATATTGGTGATATAGGTCTGATGATGTTTGCCATAATGATATTCCAATGTTTCTTTTGAAATATGTGGTGCCAGCGCATCAAGGGAGTATGGTAGTACTGGTAATTTATGTTCCATGGTTGAGATTCCTTCTGATAGAGTGAGTATTGCGTATTTTGCAGTGAGCTCAATGTAGAGTTATATAAGATATATTTGCAAATATATAGAACATTTAACTCACTTTAAACCATTATATGGTTCGTTAATATTGTAATACACAGCTCTTATTACCCGCAAATAAGCAGTCACTTAATGGTAAAATTAAAAAAGTTGTTAAAAAAGTCAGAAGACATGGAAGAAAACGATATCAGTGCAGATGAAACAAATCAGTTAGCTATGCCGCCGCATTCGATGGAAGCAGAACAGTCGGTTTTAGGCGGGCTGATGCTCGAAAACAGTGCATGGGACAGAATTGCAGATTTAATTGATGAAGACGACTTCTATCGTCATGAGCATCGCCTTATATTCAGAGCAATTAAAGCATTAGTAGAGCTCTCACGTCCGGCGGATGTGATAACAGTACAGGAAGAGCTGCAAAAAAGAGAAGAGCTTGAACCGGCCGGTGGTCTGGAATATTTAATAACGCTGGCACAAAATACCCCTTCAGCAGCAAATATCCGGCGTTATGGAGAAATTGTTCGTGAACGTTCCATAATGCGCCAGCTGGCTCAAGTAGGAACACAAATTGCCCGTTCGGCTTATAGTCCTCAGGGAAAAGATGCAGCACAAATGCTGGATGAAGCCGAAAACAGCGTTTTTCAGATTGCTGAATCAACTGCACGATCAAAACAGGGTTTCCTGACAATGCCGGTGCTGCTAAAAGAAGTTGTGGCACGAATTGACTACTTGTATTCGCGTGATAACAAAAACGATGTAACTGGTGTTTCAACCGGTTTTATTGATCTCGATAAAAAGACATCAGGTCTGCAACCGGGAGATCTGATTATTGTTGCAGGTCGTCCGTCTATGGGTAAAACGGCTTTTTCACTAAATATTGCAGAGCATGTCGCTATTGCAGAAAAATTACCGGTAGCTGTTTTTTCAATGGAAATGGGTGGTGCTCAACTGGTATTGCGAATGCTTGGTTCAGTAGGCCGTGTCGATCAGAGTGTTCTGAAAACCGGACAATTGCAGGATGAGCATTGGGGTAAACTCAATGATGCAGTAGTTAAGCTCACAGATGCCCCAATGTTTATTGATGAAACCCCCGGATTAACAGCGCTGGAAGTGCGTGCCCGCGCTCGCAGACTGGCACGTCAGCAAGGCGGTAAACTGGGATTAATTGTACTGGATTATCTGCAATTAATGTCTGGTTCAGGCCGCTCAGACAACCGTGCTTCTGAGCTGGGTGAGATTTCACGATCTTTAAAATCATTGGCTAAAGAACTTCAGGTTCCTATAATTGCTTTGTCACAACTATCCCGTACGGTGGAGCAACGTACCGATAAACGACCTATGATGTCAGATTTACGTGAATCTGGAGCTATCGAACAGGATGCTGATCTTATTATGTTTATGTATCGTGATGAATACTATCATCCAGACAGTCAGTTTAAAGGATTGGCAGAATGTATTATTGGTAAACACCGTAATGGTCCAACCGGAAAAGTTCATCTTACCTTTCAGGGGCAGTTTACTAAATTTGATAATGCGGCCATGCCTGATGGTTATTTTGATGAATAAAAATCACTTATTTATTATATTAGTAGTCTAAATCATATGTTTTGATGTAAAATTAATTTAAAATAAGTGTATATTAACTTGTGTCCGGCTTATTAGAATTAAGGTTAGAAAATGGCTTCATCTAAACCAACAAATGCTGGTTTTACTTTAATTGAATTGTTAATTGTCATTGCTATTACTGCCATACTGGCTGCAATAGCATTACCGGCTATGAACAGATTGGTTGCATCACACAGGACAAATAACCGAGCAGATCAGATGCTTGCAATGTTTCAGTTTGCAAGAGCTGAAGCTATTCGTACTAACAAACCTGTATTAATTTGTCCTACTGTAATCAGAAATGGTACAGGTACATCTAATGGATGTAGTGAATTTCAGAAATATGCCGAAGGGAAGGGATGGGATGGCTTTCTTGCATTTAATGATAACGATTTAGATGGAACATTTACAACAAGCACTGATACATCTGTGCGAACTGTTGCGATAAATCAGAACACGGATAAAATCAAAGTAAAACTTAACTGGGGAGTATGTAAAAATAATACAAATAATTGTACCGATACAATTACAGATTCAGATATGCTGGCATTTATGCCAAATGGACAATTCGGTCTAGGTTATGGTGCTGATTCTACTAAATGGACAATAGGGACTTCCAATGTAGCTATAGAAATATTTGATGCCGATTACAAAGATATTAAACGTCGCATTGTTATATCACCTAGCGGCAGACCTGTATCATGTTATGGTAATTCTAAAAATGGTTCTGTTTCTGCTTCTACACTTTGTATTGCAAGCCTAAAATAGAGTATATCAAGGAATTATATGGATAAGTATATGTACCGGTATATTTCAGTCAGGATATTATATTCATCAAATAAATTTCAGCGTCAGAATGGATCTACAATCATTGAAGCTATTGTGGCCATGTTTGTCTTGTCATTTGGTGTACTTGCATTAATGCTGGCTCAGATCACTGCAGTTCATACATCTGTAAATGCAGCGAATCAAGGAGAGGTAACCAGAGCAGTACAAAATTACATTGAACTGATGAATTCTCAACCAAAAATTTCTTTAGAAGTAACAGAAGATGCAGCAAAAAATAAGATATTTACTTTGAAAAAGGATTTTTCAGATTTTAATAATAAAAATTGTTCAACTCTCCTCAATATTAATTTAACAAATGCTAAGGTAAACAGCTGTGTAATTACAGATGGTCAGATTACTGTAACCTGGTGGGGGCAGATTCTTAATAAGGATGATGATAACAATGATGATAACAATTTAAAGGATAAAAATCTATTTTCGTATTCCCTGACTGCAGGTCAGTCATGAACACAACAGACAAAAATACAAAGATTGATCCAATAATGAAAATAGTTAAAATCACTAATTTAAAACAAATTCCACGCCGGCAGCAAGGATTCAGTCTGGTCGAACTGATGGTGGCATCTGCAATCAGCATAATTGTTTTATTGGCTGCCAGCTCTACATTTTTAACAACGTATAAATTAAAAGAACAGGTTAAAACACGTATTAGTTATGAACAAGATGTGCGTAATGCAGCAAATGTAATTCGTAGCGATATGCGGCAGTTGGCTGATTTTAGTTGTATGAATCCCCCATCGACATCCCAATTAAACTCTATATTCGAAAATGCATTTAGTGTGAAAAATAAACAGTTTTTATCAACTGATTTACCAACCGCATCTTCTAGTATTGCTGTAAAACCAGTAACAGGCAGTAAGCCTTTAGTGTTAACTTATGTAAGTGATAAATTAGTCAATAGTATTTTGTCTTCGAAATGTCAAACTAATATAGATGATGAAGACATAAGTGGTGCGGTTTATATAGTTGGAACTACAAATTTGGATCCAGATCCGGGATTTTATCGAATAAATTATTCTAATAAAACATTTAGCGCCCCACAACTGGTAGTAAGAAATGTCACTGCTGTAAATTATCATTTTGATTATGATAATCATACTGCAAATGATTGCCCCAGTGCTGCCAGTGCTGCCGGCAGCAAACTCCCTCCGCCTTTGAAAGCCAATGTAACACGTACAACTAATCTTAATTTCAAGTATGAAAAGCCACCTGTTTTAATTGGAGTAACCCTAACAGTAAGACCTAATGGAACAAATGATAATACAACTATCAATTATGAAATTAATGCCTCTGTACGACAAGGTGAAGTTTGTGTAAGTAGCAAAATTTAATTTTATAGACCAATTACTCTGGAAATCGTTGCAGACATGAAAATTAAAAATAAAACCTTACAATCCAGTCAGTCTGGTTTTGCATTATTTTTAGTGCTGATTATGATGATAGTTATTGCTTTTCTTGTAGTAGTAACTATGCAAAGTACATCGATGGATACGCGAACCAGCGCTAATGATAGCGATCATCAGCTTGCATTTCAAAACGCACAGCTTGGTCTGGCTGATGCTGAAAAGAAAATTAGTGAGTGGCCTGGTTTAAAGACAGCACAGCAATTTAACTGTGATTGCAAAGCAGGATTATGTGCAGCAAAAGGAATAGATCCGGCAAAAGTAAACAGCAAAATAGCTAAAGTTGAATCTTGTACTGATTTAAAGGAAGTTTGGAAACGGTCTGGAGTATTTACAGATATAAAAAATAGTGATCCATCATTCAAATATCCAGATAATCCAGATAAAAAGGCCAAGTACCGTTATGTAATTGAATATTTAGGGCCTGATACTAAAGCAGGAGTAGGGTATTATATATTCCGAATTACTGCAAAAGGCTGGGGACAAAATGCTTCAACTTCAAGTATTATTGAAGAAACTATTCAAGCTGCTTTATATGATTATTAATATAAAGATTTATATCTGGAAAAATGCATGAAAAAATATCAAAATGGTTTCTCTTTGATTGAGCTAATGGTGGTAATTGCAATTATGGGGATTTTGACTGCCTTAGCTATACCGGTTTATAGTAGCTATATTGAGAAAGCAGATTTAACAGATGCTACTACCACACTAGCCAATATCAATCAGGATATAGCACAAACAAAACTAAAACTATTTAATAGAAATTTACTAAAAGATGATCTCGATTCATCAATTAAGAATCAATTGACCAAAAATGGTAATGTAGACAAAAAATATGAAATTGGAGTTACATGTAGTACAACTGATGATTGCACAAAATTTCGTTTATATGCAGAACCCAAAAATGGTGTCCATTTAAAAAAATCAGTTTGGATGAGTAATGACTCTAGTACTTACATTTGTAATACAAAATCTGTAAAAAGTATTACAGATCCATCTCAAAATTCTTTGTGTAGCAGGCAATAAGCATTTTTATATCGTATTAATATATTTTATTTTATGATGGTATTAAGTAAAATCTGAATTCATGTAATTGATTTATTCAAAATAATATTTAATTCAAATAGTTATCTATCAAGTACTAATTTTATAGTTTTAACGCAAACAATTATTAATCCAGTTTTGTCTTTGCTGCTGATTTAAAACTTGCAAAAACTCATATTGTACTTTTAATTCATCTATATCTTGTTGTATACGAGGCATATAATAGTTCAACACATAGCGTTTTGCTTCAGTTTCATCAAATTTTGGTTTCATCAGAATCTGTGTTAATTGCTCACTTTTACGTTTATTGTTTGCGGTATGCTGCAAATTAGTGTCCTGATTTCGTTTGTACTGCATTCTGATAAGCCTAAGCCTTGTTTTTTGCATTTGAGTTAATTCAAGCTTGCGTAAGTCACAATTAATCTGACCCGAGGCAAAAGTAGAAAAAGTAAATGTTAATAAGACAAAACCGGCACAATAGCGGGTCATTTTTTGCCAGTATGAAAATATCATTTTGTTCTCCCTTTGATTTCTATCAGTTATTATGAGTATACTTCAATAGCAGTCAAACACATATAATGGTAGTAAACTTGCGTAAATAATATAATTTATTATAGATAATGTTTTAATATGAATAAGTTAACGAAACCGGATTTTTATATTGCTCCTAGTATTTTATCAGCAGATCTTGCCTGTTTGGGCAATGAAATTACTTCCGTAATTAACAGTGGAGCAGACTGGATTCACTTTGATGTTATGGATAATCATTATGTGCCAAATCTTACGTTTGGTCCTATGGTTTGTCAGGCAATAAAACCATATGCTTCTGTTCCCATTGATGTACATTTAATGGTAGAACCAGTTGATGAAATGATTAATGCTTTTGCAAAAGCCGGTGCGGATATTATTACTTTTCATCCCGAAGCAAGTAAGCATGTAGATAGAAGCTTAAATCTAATAAAGACAGCTGGATGTCAGGCAGGGGTGGTATTAAATCCGGCTTCTCCAATAAGCTTATTGGAAGAAGTATTAGATAAAGTAGATGTCATATTACTGATGTCGGTTAATCCAGGTTTTGGTGGACAGAATTTTATTCCATCCACACTGAAAAAAATTCGTAAGGTTAGGGCAATAATTGATGAATATGCCTATCAAAGTAAAAGATTTATCCGATTAGAAGTAGACGGTGGAATCAAAATTGATAATATTGCTCAGATAGCAGCAGCAGGAGCTGACACATTTGTTGCAGGTTCTGCAATTTTTGGTCATAACGATTATTTTAAACAGATTTCTGCTATGCGTGCACAATTAGCTGAAATAAAATAAATTAGTTATTTAGCATTTAATTAATATGTTACTATTTTGATATATTCTGTCCTAAAAATAAAGTTTTTATTGTTAATTTTTAAAAAGGTAGCCTGATAAATTTCAGACTACCTTTTATTATTAATCCTGATATTTCAAATAGAGTATTCCATTAATGAGCTTCATCCCAATTATGCCCATATCCGACATCAGCAATTAATGGAACTTTTAATTTAGCCGCATTTGCCATTAATTGAGGCAAATGTGTTTGTACAGATGACAACTCATATTCAGGTACCTGTAATACAAGCTCATCATGTACCTGCATAATCAATCTGGTTTGCATTTTTTCCTGATTAAGCCATTTATATACAGCAATCATGGCTCGTTTAATTAAATCAGATGCCGTCCCTTGCATCGGAGCATTTATAGCAGCTCTGAATGCTCCGGCGCGTTCGTTAGCATTTGTGCTTTTTAAACCAGGCAGATAAAGACGACGTCCGAATAAGGTTTCTACATACCCATGCTGTAATGCTTGTTCTTTAGTTTTTTCCATATATTCGTGTACACCCGGATATCTGTTAAAGTAACGTGATATAAAGTGTTGCGCAGCCTGCAATTCAATTCCTAATGATTTGGCCAGGCCATATTCACTCATACCATAGATTAAACCAAAGTTAATGGTTTTAGCATAACGGCGTTGTTCTGAGGTTATTTGTTCCTGATTTGTCACAAAAATTTCTGCTGCGGTACGCTTATGAATGTCCTCATCATGCTGAAAGGCATCAATTAAGGTAGAATCATTAGAAAGATGAGCCATAATCCTTAGCTCAATCTGAGAGTAATCCGCAGAAACAATAAACTGGTCGGGTGGGGCGATAAAACTTTTACGAATACGCCGTCCTTCTTCAGTACGTACCGGAATATTCTGTAAATTTGGATTATTACTGGCCAGACGACCTGTAATAGCGACAGCCTGAGCATAGGTAGTATGTACACGACCGGTATTCGGATTAATTAGTTGCGGTAATTTATCTGTATAAGTGGATTTTAATTTAGCCAGACTACGTGTTTGTAAAATAAGCTTGGGTAGGGGATAATCTGCTGCAAGCTTTTCCAGCACGGTTTCATTGGTAGAAATACCTCCGGATGAAGTTTTTTTCAGGCCGGAAGTAGGAATTCCCATTTTTTCAAACAGAATAGCTTGAAGCTGTTTGGGTGAGTTTAAATTAAAAGGCTGTCCTGCCAGTTGATATGCCTGTTCTTCGAGTCGAACCAATTCAGTACCAAGCTCATGGCTTTGCTGAGCCAGTTCCTGACGATCTATTAGCACTCCGGTACGCTCCATGTTATAGAGTATGTTCTCTACAGGGATTTCGAGATTACGATATAACTCAAGTTGCGCTATATCCATTTGTTTTTTTAGTAAAATTTCAAGGCGAAAACAAACATCCGCATCCTCTGCTGCGTAATTAACGGCATCTTCAAGCGCGACATCAGCAAAACTGATTTGTTTTGCTCCTTTGCCACATAAATCTTCATAATGAATAGTTTGCCAGTTCAGATGACGAAGTGCCAATTCATCTAGACCATGGCCTAAATGGCTTTCAATTATATAAGAAGCCAGCATTGAGTCACCGGTAATTCCCTGTAAGTTAATCTTATAGTTAGCCAGAACATGTTGATCATATTTAATATTTTGACCAATTTTTTCGGGTAGATCTGCTTCCAGATAAGGTTTCAGGGTAGCAAGCACAGTTTCAATAGGTAATTGTTCACTGATTACTGCCGGGCTGTGTCCGACAGGTATATAAAATGCTGTTCCTGGTTCTAAAGCAATACTGATACCGACAAGATGCGCATTCATCGCATCCAGGCTATCTGTTTCTGTATCCAGAGCAATAACTTTAGCGTTGTCTAATTGTTGTTGTAATTTATTTAATTGTTCAATTGTGGTAATAGCTGAATAGTTTTTGGGTATATTTCTGATTTGTTCAGTTTCTGCTGTATTTTCTATAATTTTAGTATCAGTACTATCATCGGTTTCAATATCACTAAACAGATCATTAGCAGGCTGAGAAGTTTCATTCATATTCTCGTGACAATGGTTTTGTGCTTCTTTTAACCAGCTTTTGAAACCAAGTTGCTTGAATTGTGAAATTAATTCTGCCCAATTCGGAGTTTTTCGTTGTAAATTTTCAATTCCATGCGGTAACTCATGACGTAAATCTACATCAGTTTTAATAGTAATTAATTGATAGGACAGGGGCAATTTTGCTAATGCAATTCTGAGATTTTCACCAACCTTACCTTTAATTTCATTAGCATGTTCAATAATATTTTGTAATGAACCATATTCCTGAAGCCATTTAACCGCTGTTTTAGGACCACATTTTTCGACACCGGGTACATTATCAACTTTATCACCAATCAGACTAAGATAGTCTATTATCTGGTGCGGTTTTACGCCAAATTTATTAATTACACCTTCTATATCAAGCTTTTCATTGTTCATGGTATTGACAAGCGTAATTTGGCTGTTAACCAGCTGAGCCATGTCTTTATCACCAGTAGAAATAATAACCTGATAACCGGCTTGTTCTGCCGAATGAGCTAACGTACCAATTACATCATCAGCCTCAACACCTTTAACAGATAAGACCGGCCAGCCCATTAATTTCACTAATTCTGGTAAAGCTTCAGCTTGTGGTCTAAGTTCTTCCGGCATCGGCGGACGATTAGCTTTATATTCTGGATAAAGCTGATGGCGAAAATTTTCGCCTTTAGCATCAAATATACAACAAGCATAATCATGTGGTGTATCTAAGCGCAAACGCCGTAACATATTTAGTACGCCATATAAAGCGCCTGTTGGCATACCTGTTGGACTGGTTAATGGCGCAAGAGCATGAAATGCCCGATATAAATAAGATGAACCGTCTACCAGTAATAGTTTTTTTTGCATAATTATTCCAGAAATATCAGTTCTTACTTACACATCCATTATTAGAAGCAAGAAACAGATGTTAGATATAAAGCCTCAATTAATTTGTATTTTACGATAAAAAATATCATCAGTAATTTAAAACTATGATTGAATTAGCCAAGCATTATTGAAAATAGCTTTTAATAGATTTAATTTCGCAAACTATGTAATTTAGTTAAGTATTGCTTACTATTTAAACTGTAAATACAAAGTATTAAATATTATTCTTAAAAAAGCGTTGCACTGTAGTTTTTATGTGTTTAGTTGCTTTTATTTTTTGTTGCTTAGCCTGAAATCTGAAAATGTTGAACAAATTGTAAATAAAATCTTTTTTGGTGCTAACATATTAATTCTTGAGAAACGAAATTTCAGATGCATGTTGAATTAGTTTTTCAATACCAAAATTTATTTTTACAGATAGTTTATTTTGTTTGTCATTATTTTTGCCTATTTTAAATCTATGGCATAATAAAACGAAAATATATAAGCATTTTTTTAAATACTTTATATAAATTTATAATATAATGATAATGCGAGAAATAATTGGAAATTATGTCTGGGCCTATTAGCAGATAATAATTTTATAATGGATTAAATTTTAATTGAATTATGATTAAAAAAGAAAAATTTCCTCTGATGATAATCTAATTTGTATTAGCTCAGATTTGAGATGATTCCTCGTGACTAAGTTCCTTCAAATAGATAGCTATTGTGCCAATAGCAGATGTTTTAAGGTTCCCAAGTAATTTTCAGTTTTAGTTATGGCTTATGATTTAGCATTGATAGAAATAACCAAAAATAGCTTAATATCTACTTCAGCAACATTTATGCACGCAGCCTCACTAAAAGAATAATGGCAGTAATAATAAATCTATCCTCTCTTTATCCAAAAACTCTTGTTTTAACAAAAATTAATCATTTACTGAGTTTGATTTAATAGCTGGTTGTATTTAAACAGCTTTAGTAAATACATGTTATCTCCGAAATTATCATTCTAATTAAAGTATCAGTTGATCTTTCAGATCAGGTAGTACGCTCATTTCATACAACCGCTTGCTTAGCTTAACCATTAAATAAAACAAGCGATTAGCAAGCAATTTATAACATTAAAAAGGGAATATTTATGTTAAAAACAGATATTAATTTATTAACAAAATTCTGTCGAAAGCTTTTGTTTTCGTCACTTATTTTATCATCCCCCCTGGCATTAGCAGAAGATTTTACCATTGAGCGTTTAAGCTTATTTGTTTCAGATGGGGCAAACGTTTATGAAAACAGACCTCTTAATACTGCTATCAATACACTACCTTCGAATATCAGTGTAGATTTTCAAACAAAAACAGATGCCAATGGCGATACTGTTTGGCAATGGAACTTAAAGAACAAGTCTAAAGTTAACTATAACAACTTGCGTATAACAGGGTTAATTGATGTCGATCTTGATGCCGTTGGTAATACTTTTTTAATGAGTATGGCTCATTATTGTCACTCAGCGCTCCAAGTGGTTATATTGCTCCCGATAAATGGGAAGTCAGTGAGCCTGGCTATTTAAAAGGTGATCTTATCACACGAGCCAGTCATGGTTCTTTAAAAAATACTTCAGTTTATAACGATGCCAATACAACAGATGACCCTGCTATGGCACTATCAATTGATATTGGCAATTTAAGAGCTGGTCAGGAAATTATTGCGGTTGCCACATTGGCAAGAAACTCAACTATCGGTTTGACTCAGCAAGACAGTATAACATCACCTAAAACATTTTTTAACTTCTATGCAAAAAAAGGATATTTTGATAGAGCTTATCCTGATATGGTGCAAGGCGGTTTACTAACAACAGGTTCAGCCATTAAAGAAGGTAATGTCTGGGTATGGGGATTCAGAGGCTCATCCCAACAAGGCAATGGAACAAAGGTTGTTTCTAGCAATAAAGATCCGGCCAAAGTAAATAGCCTAACGAACATTATTGGTCTAACAGGAGGTGCTTATCACTTAATTGCTTTAGATAATGAAGGAAATGTCTATGGCTGGGGACAAAGCGGATATGGAGAGACGGGTTGTAAACCATCAAAATCAATTTATGTTTCTACCCCTTGTAAGGTATTGAAAAATGCAGTGCAAATTGGAGCTGGTGAGTATTTTTCAGTTGCATTAGATGATGATGGAAAAGTTTGGACATGGGGACATAACTTATATGGGCAGCTTGGTAATAATGGAAAGAAAAATAGTCAGATACCTATTGCTGTTGACTTAAAGGGTGAAAAAGCACGTTTAATTGGTGGGGCTTATGAAGGCGCTTTTGCAGTGACTGAAGAGGGCCATGTCTGGGCATGGGGTGACAATGAAGCCAGCGGGTTAGGTTTTCAAGGTTCTAATTACGGGGTTCAAAAAATAATTCGCACTCCCACGCGTGTGCCTAATTTAGATCAATATGCTGATCGTATGACCTATATCGCCGGTGGCAATGGCTGGGGTGAAGCCTTACTGGATGATGGTACGGTGATTGGTTGGGGGTTACATGCTGCACTCGGACAAGGAACGAATAAAACCAATATTAGCTCACCAGAACCTCTTGTTGTCATGAAAAATGTCGCTCAACTCTATGCGCGTTATGTGGGTTCTATCGCATTAACCGAGGATGGAAAAATCTATACATGGGGTCAAACGGGTGGCAGTGCTTTCCCAATGATTTACGGAGCATCTCCTACCTTACGCACACCACATGCTAATGATCCTGTTGTTTCTGTGGGTGGGGGTAAAGAACATGTGTTCTATCAAACCGAAAGTGGCGCTATATATGGCGTTGGCTATAACGATCTCCATAAAATCGATCAAACCAAATGCTGTGCGTCTAGTATTGATTGGCCGGGTAAAGGCGTAACAATTGGAAATACACGATGAGAGCGTATTCAATCCTATTAATAATTATAAGCGATACACCTCATTTACTGATTAACAAATTAATAAGGAATTTATTATGAAACGAACCAATGAACCTGATAAATATAGGAAAAAAATCAAGCGAAATTTATTAGCTAGCTCAATTGCTTTAGCATTAGTTTCAAGTAATAGCTGGGCTATTTTTCAGAACGGCGATTTTGAGAATGGAGATTTTAGCCATTGGGAGAAAGAGCACGGACTAAACTATAGACTTAAGGGAAATCCTCCATTCACAGCTGACAGCGTTCAAATATCAAATGGTGGAAGTTTTATTTTGAATGTTGTAAGCAACAGCTTTGATCCTAGAGCACCTCATCTAGTTTTACCGAGACAAGGTAACTTTACGGCAAAGCTTAATGATGAGATAGGTGGTAGACATATAAATCAGATATCTCAGAAAGATGTTATCACTGAAGATGACCGTGACCCATCTGATGGAAAACTACACATACGTTTCACTTATGCGGCGGTATTAAACGATCCAAATCATGCCTCCTATCAACAACCTTACTTTCATGTACAGTTGAAAGATTTAACGACAGCAGAAATATTATATGATGATATAGCTTATTCTAACCAACCTGGAAGATTATTTTACACCACTAACTTTAATGGAACTTGGAGATCAACGCCCTTTATTGATGTAGATATGATCGTTCCTGATTCATTAATTGGTCATGAGTTGGAAGTTCGGGCACTAGCTGCTGACTGCTCACAAAATGCACATGGAGGTTACGTTTATGTTGATGCCTTTGGTGCCAATAAAATCAAGCCTCAATAGGGTTGTTTAAATAATGTAAAAGCGCGTGCTAAACCAGGGCAAGTGCAAGTGACTTGGGCAGATAATGGTGCGGATGCCTACCGTATTTATCGCTCTGAAAAATTAGAAGGACCTTATATTAGTTTAGGCGAAACAACCTCAAACTACTCCACATGGCTTGATAAAACGGTCGAAGAGGGGAAGGAGTATTTTTACAATGTACGCCCACTTGACTCAGAAGGTTTAGAATCCTGTGCATCTGGTTCAGTTGTCTCAGTTGTTCCATCACCTATCGAGGCTGGAGAAGTAGCCAATAGACCACCTTATTTTGTCAGTGAGCCTAAAATAGGTGGTGATATTAAAACAGATTATCATTATCAGGCAGAAGCCTTAGATGCTGATGGTGATGATTTAACCTATAGTCTTTTAGCCGGACCTGTTGGTATGATAATCGATAGTCAAACAGGTCTAATCACATGGAAGCCCGATACAATTGGTTTTTATGAGGTCAATATTCAAGTTATCGATGGTAATGGTGGTAAAGTAACACAGTCTTATAATATTGAAGTTATTGATGATAATTTACCTCCTCAAATTACCAATCAAATCCCCACCCGTATTCCTTCTGGTAAGTACTTTAGCCATCAAGTAGAAGCTGTTGATCCTGAAGGTCAGAAAATATCTTACAGTCTTGCTAGCCAGGCATCAGGCATGACTATGAATACAAATGGTTTGATCAGTTGGAGTAACCCTCAGCCAGGTCGCTATCCTATAACTGTAATTGTGACAGATCCTTATGGGGCTAGAGACCAACAATCTGTTGTCTTAGCTGTTAGTGGTAAACCCTCCTTTACGAGTACTCCAATTATCAATGGTACAGTTAATCAGCCCTATACTTATTTTGCACAAGCAAAAGACAGTGGTGGAGATACTATTACTTATAATCTTAGTCAAGCACCACAGGGAATGACTATCAACACTCAAACGGGTGAAATTAATTGGCAACCCTCTCAAGAGTCGGTGGAAAACATTACTGTCGAAGCAATGAATGAAGATGGCAGTGTTGCCACTCAAAGCTACGGATTAACCATCACCGCACAGGCTAATAGAGCACCTGTTATCACAAGTCAACCGAGTACCTATATTGCAGAAAATGCTGCTTATAGCTATCAAGCCAGTGCGAATGATCCAGACGGTGATAAAGTGGTTTGGTCATTAGTTAAGGGGCCTGTAGGTTTAGAGCTGAACCGTGAAACAGGTAAGCTATTTTGGGCACAGGCCATTGCTGGCAGTTACCCTGTTGTGATAGAAGTCAGTGATCAACGAGGTGGTGTCGCAACACAAGAATATACACTGCGTGTTGGTCTAGAAGCTAACCAAGCCCCTCAAATTTTAAGTGTGCCCAATACGAAAAGTAGCTTAGGTGCACCTTATCAGTATCAATTAATTGCTGTCGATCCTGATGAGGATCCGCTAACTTACAAAATAACTAAAGCTCCAAATGGTGCAACGGTTAGTAATACAGGGCTATTTACATGGAATACCCCAGTGCTGGGACAGTATGACATTGAATTAACAGTCACAGACGGTTTGGCGACAGTAACACAAAACTATACACTCGTTATTACGCAAGAGTCTGTTACTAATCAACCACCGTTATTAACCAGTACGCCTGAAACAAGCACAGTAGTCAATGAACTGTATCATTACCAACTTGTAGCAACCGATCCTGATGGGGATGTATTACACTATCAAATCAAAGAAGCACCTGCAGGAGCAACTATTGATGTTAATGGCCTATTCTCTTGGAAGGCAAGAGCAGTGGGTAGCTATACCATTAAACTGGCTATAAGCGATGGTCATTATGAAGTAGAGCAAAACTACATGCTCGTGGTTCGTGATTCAGAACTAGAAAATCAACCGCCACAAATTATCAGTTCTCCAAAAACAGCTGGCTCAATCAATAACGAGTATGAGTATCAGTTAATTGCTGTTGATCCCGATAATGATCCACTGAGCTATTTCTTAGAGGAAGGCCCGGAGGGGATGATGTTGGACTCCCATGGTGTTGTAAAGTGGGAAAAACCAACTTTGGGCAATCATAGCATTAAACTCAGTGTTAGTGACGTACAACATAAGGTTGAACAAAGTTATACCCTCACTATTGGTGATCAAACCATTACTAATCAACCACCACAAATCACTAGTATACCTAAAATACAAGGGGTAGTTAATGACACTTATCACTACCAAATACAAGCTAATGATCCTGACGGAGATCCGTTAACCTATAAATTAGAAGAAGCACCTGCTGGTGTAATTATCGATAAAAATGTACTTGTTACTTGGTAGCCCTGTAACCGTTAGTGGGAACAGCGCAACGGTAACAAGCAATAAATTAGGTTTACATACACTAGACCTGATTGCCAGAGATGCTAAAGGCAGAGAAGTTAAGCAACAAACAAGTTTTATTGTTAAAAACAAGGCTGATATCACTGCACCTACTGCGGAAATAACTGCTCCGGCTAAATCAGATAAGATTAATGTGGCAGAAATCAGCACCACAACCGATATTATTGGTACAGCATCCGATGATAACTTAGTAGAATTTCAAGTTTATTTATCACCTGCCGATGAAGGCAAATGGGTTTCTGTTGCTAGAGGCAATCAATCGGTCATCAATGGCAAATTAGGTACACTCAAACCACAAACGATGCCCAACGGACTTTATGATTTACTGCTGATCGTAAAAGATGAAGGCGGCAACCAAAGCAGTGCAAAAATAGGCGTGGTTATCAGTGGAGAGCAAAAAGTAGGACAATTCTCGTTAAGCTTTACCGATCTTGATATTGATATGGGCAACCTACCTTTACGCCTGACCCGTACCTACGATACTCGTAGTCAGAATGAAAGCCTGGACTTTGGCTATGGTTGGAGCGTGAATTACCAGGATGTTAAAATTCAAACCAACGGTATACCAGGACGTGATTGGGATTTTGCGGAAATAGGTTCCGGTCTCAATAAAAAATTCTGTCCTAAGCCAGTTGGTACCCGAATGGTTACTGTCCGCTTGCCAGACGGTAAAATGGAAAAATTTGAGCCTAAAACAATACCCGAATGTAACAGCTGGATGTCACAGTCAGCAGGTAGTTTCTTCCAATTAGACTTTGCGCCTAAAGCAGGCACTTCTTCAACTTTAGAAGCAACTGATGTTGGTATGCTACGCGTTCATAACGGTGTTCTTTTTGATTACGACAGCTTAGACAAGGTCAACCCACAGCAATTTAAATTAACCACCAAAGATGGGATGGTATATTACCTGGATAAATCGTTCGGTATTCGTCAAATTAAAGATCGTTACGGCAATACCTTAAGTTATACCCATAATGGTATTCAGCATTCTAACGGTGCAGGATTAATTTTTACCCGTGACAACAATGATCGCATTGTACAAGTGGATGCTCCCGATGGCCGCGTACTTAACTACACTTACGATGGTGATGGTAACTTAGAAGGTACCTTTGATCCTAAACAACTAAAAACACGCTTTATTTATCAACAAAGTGCAGATTTAGTTCATCAGCTCAGTGAAATTTATGGTGCTGATGGTAAACGTCTGTTCAAAGCCGAATTTGATGATAAGGGACAGCTCATTCATCAAAGGGATAGTTTAGGTTATAGCGTTAATCTGGAACATGACAATGATAATAACGTGGATAAAGTCACTGACCGTAATGGCAATACCACCACTTACGTTTACGACGATCAAGGCAATATTACCGAAGTAACAGACAGCAAAGGCAATGTGACTCAGTATACCTATGATCAGTTTGGTAATGAAACCAGTGTCACCGATGCCCTAGGACATAAAACAGCTTACGAGTATGACCGCTACGGCAATGTTACCAAAGAAACCAATGCTTTAGGCTTCTCTACCGAAACCACCTATAATGCGGATGGTAATCCTACCCTGGTGACTGATGAGTTAGGCAGAGTCATCAAAAGTACCTATGATCAAACAGGTGATTTAACCCAAATCACTGATGCCATGGGTAATACAACCCATGCGAGCTACACAAGTAAAGGTGATTTAGCCGCACTTACTGATCAAATGGGTAATACAACACGTTTTGGTTACCAAGACAGCAACGGCAAACCGCTAAAAGTATCAGAGACCGATGCCTCAGGTAATGTAACCCGTTTTGAGTATGATAAAAACGGTAATGAAACAGCGCGTAAATACAATCTAGTGATTGACGGCAAAGCCACAGAAATGGTTACCCGTAAAACCTACGATGATAATGGCAATGTATTAACTCACACCAATGAAAATGGCTTAGTCACCACCTATCAATACGACGACTTGAACCAACTGATCAAAGTTACCGATCCTTTAGGGCAAGCAACCCAATACACCTATAACGAACGAGGAGAACAAACTCAAACCCTTTACCCTGATGGTAAAATAGACAGCACCACCTTTGACAAAAATGGTAATGAGGCCAAAACGTGTGTAACGGGTATTTGTACCGAAACAACCTATGATGAGGCTGATCGCCCCATACAAGTCAAAGATGCATTAGGCAATATTACGCAAACCCAGTATGATGCTGTTGGTAATGCCATAGCAACTGTTGATGCCTTAGGCAATACGACCCAGTATCAATATGATGCGCTAGGCCGCCAGATCAAACACATTGATGCGTTGGGCAATACCACGGAATCAAGTTATGATGCGGTAGGTAATCTAACTAAGCAAACGAATGCATTAGGTAATAGTAGTACAACCTTGTATAACGACAATAACCAACCGATCAAAAAGGTCAATGCACTTGGTCATAGTGTGGGTTATGAATATGACAAAGCAGGTCGAAATACAGTCATTATTGATGCATTACAAAACAAAACGTCCTTTAGTTATGATGTGTTAGGACAACTCTTTCAGGTCAGTGATGCTTTAAACAATAAAACTGTTTATGGCTATGATACACAAGGTCGTCAAACCTTACAAAGTGATGCGAATCGTCATACCACACGCTTTACCTATAACAAAGTAGGGCAACGTATTCAACGCACGCTCCCCGAAGGGCAAAAAGAAAGCTGGGAATACAATGCTATAGGTAATATTACCAAGCACACAGACTTTAATGGTAAGGCTACGGGTTATACTTACAATACCAGTCAGCAGTTAGCTGCATTAAATTATCCTGATAAACGCGCTATTAGTTATAGTTATGATGCCCTGGGTAATGTGGCTAAAGTCAGCGATAGTTTAACTGGTGATCTTGACTATACCTATGATCAACTGGGGCGTATTACCCAGGTTTCATCACCTCTTGGTCAATTGTCTTATGAATGGGATGGTAATGGTAATAAAGTATCTCAGCAAGTAAATACGCAAGGTAGCTTTAGTTATGGATATGATGCGTTAAACCGCTTAACCAGCATCACAGCAATAGACGGTAGCGTCACCAGCTTTGAATACGATAAAGTCGGTAATCGTACCCAAATCAACCGCAGTAATGGTACGCAAAGTGTGATGACCTATAACAAGGCCAATCAGCTCACCGGCATCACCCATCAAAAAGGCAGTAAAGTACTCGCTAAGTTTGAGTATACCCTTGATGAAAATGGTCGTCGCACTCAAATAGATGAAACCATTGATGGTGTACAACGTAGTGTTAGTTATCAATATGATGTTACGGGTAAATTATTAACAGAAACCATCCTGTAAGCAGGTCAGCGTAATATCATGGCTTATACCTATGATGCAATGGGTAACCGTTTAACAAAAGTCGCGAATGGTATAACTACCCACTACAGTTATAACAGTAACGATCAGTTAATCAGTGAAACAACGGCAGGATGTCACTACTTCTTACGCATGGGATAATAATGGCAATCTGATTAAGAAAACCAGCCCTGAGGGAGAAATATCTTACTCATGGAGCAGTAGTAATAAGCTAATTGCCATTGATGATCAGGTTAACCGGCGACAAGTGTCTTATCAATACGATGGGCAAGATAATCGTATCGGTAAAGTAACTAAACAAAATGGGCAAACCATTGAAACACAATACTTAGTCGATAGCGAACGTCCTTACAGTGAAGTAGTGTTAGAGCGTACACGTGTAGATCAGGGGGCCTGGAGTGAAACACTTTATGTGCATACGCCTGAGGGCTTAGGTGATTTACTTACCCAAGACCAAACAGGGCAAGTGAACCATCTTTACCAGGATGCACAGGGTTCTACTCGTCTGGTAACCGATCAACAAGGTTCTACCCAATCAATTATTGATTATAATGCCTTTGGTAATGCGCTATTAAGCAGTAAACCTGACAGTACAATCAAGCACCGTTATGTGGGTGAGTATCTTGATCAGGACAGTGGCTTTTATCACTTAAGAGCCAGAGATTATGATCCGAAGATTGGGCGGTTTGTAAGCAGGGATAGTTTTGAGGGTGTTAGGAATAATCCGATTACATTGAATCCTTATCTTTATGCTCATGCTGAGTCTGTCAATATTATTGACCCTAGCGGGTATATGGGACTGATAGACATAAATGTTTCAATGATGAACTCCCTTCAAACAGTTGGCACTAGAATGGCCTACTTTATGAATTTATATGATAAAGTACAAGCCGTATCTGGATTTATTGAGCTTATTTCAGGTACAAATAGTATTATGGGAGTTATTCAAGGATTATCTGCTTCAGACTTTGGAATAAATGGACACCCTAGTAGTGAATCTTTTGACTACCAAGAGGCTATTCAAAGTTTTACATTCAATTTACCAAGAGCTATTTGTACAGGAATAGGAGATTGGGCTTCCGGCTATAGTAAAACAAAAAGGCAAGGTACAAAACTAAAAGGCTTTTTGATTTATATGCCTATGTTTAAAACTCAAATAGAAAATACTCAGAAAACTATTCCAACAGGGGCCAAAATCAGGTTTGGTAATGAAAAAGTACCTATTAAATTAGTTTTTGGTGCAGAAAAAAAAGGTGCTCGTGGACAATTATTTGGACTAGGCATGCAAATGAAAAATTTACGTCAATTAATTAGAATGGATCATCACACCCCCGCACCAGATCATGGTGGAAAAAAGGGATTAAAACCCAAGGAGTTAGGATATTGGATCGATGGAGATTTTCATTATCACATTATGCAATGGCATTAATATGGGAGTCTAAAGATGAATTTACCTTTATGGGAAACAACTTATTATAAAATGTCTGTATCTTGGATGCTAATATCATTTATGACATTAGAACCAGAGCAACAACTGCAATATTTTGAATATCCGCCTTTATATCTAAATGACAAAGATTATGATAGGCCTACGAAAAATGTTCTAATTGCTCTTATGAACGCTTTGTGTGATTATCCTTTCATCAATGAATATGATGAAGGAAGCATTTTAGTAAAAGATGAACAGTTCCGGAATCTATTAAGAATAGCCGATGATACCATTTATTCTTATGAAAGCTTTATGATATCAAACTATTGGTCAAGTCTTAGGAGAACTGCAAAAGAGCTTTTAGAAGAAGCTGAACTGGGAGCGTATCCTGACATTCCTAAGCCTATAGAATTTGATTATTTAGTAGAGTTAGTTGATCCGCCTGAATTTTGTGATTAAAAACTATTTGTTAACGGAGCAGTGATAGCTTATAAAACATTGCAAACATCAATTTTTAAACAGCAAACACACATTGGTAACATAGAAAAATGCACGCCACTCGTATATTTATTACCTGATTATGAAAAATATCAGGTAACAATAAATGGCATTTATATAGTTAATTATATTAATTTCTCTTTTTATATGTGGCTATCTTAAACTAGAACTATCAAAAAATATTGAGATATTAGAGCCTTATATATGGACGTATAGGATTCTAAAAAGTAAAATATGGGACAGTTTTATAAAACTGTCCCATATTTTATTAATTTCTATACAAAATTTCAATCTTAACTATTGGAAGGTCTTATATGAAAGCTGAACCTGCTATTGAGATGCTTCAAGAAATTAAAAATACTATTTTCTCTCAAGATTATTCAATTAAAAATGACGATCTTGCTATTTTTACACAGATAGAAACAATTATTTGCAAAAAATCATCAACGTGTTATGAAATACCAGTAGAAATAAAGAAACTACTTTCTTTATGTGAAGATGAGTCGTTACATTTACTAATTAATACTGTATATACCCCATTAACACCAAAACTTTTAATAAAAGAATATACTACTGATAAAGAATATGCTTCATTCATAAGCTTACAAATGGATTATAATATTATTTCTGAAGATGCTGAAAAGAAAGATTTAGAAGGACTCAGTTATGACGATACACAGAAAGATTACATAGATACAACAATATCATATGAGTTAATGCCTTTATACGATAGTGGTTCATGTTGTTTTATTTTGATTGATTTGAGAGAACAATATTTTGGGCGCCTTATCAATTCTGTTTCTGGGTATTCTAATGTGTTAGCACCAAATTTATATGCACATATTGATGACTTAATTGACGGTCTTAAAAATGAATACTACACCTATGATTCCGATTGGGGTGATATCGAGTATCCTTTATCATGGTATCAAAGAAAGTTATTGAGGACAGGTGAGTATTACTATGACTCATCATTAGGCAAAGTCATGAAGCTTTAAAAAATCTATTATGCTACTCTGAAAGCTACAAAGTTAGGGTTTTATCCTGACATTCCTAAGCCTATAAAATTTGATTATTTACAAGAGTTAGTTGATCCGCCTGAATTTTGGGATTAAAAACTAGACGTGTTATGTTATTTTTTTAGCTGTAATCGTTATATCATTATCCAACAGCTCTTCTAACATACTTTTTAACAAAATATCAGTCATCTAGAATAGTTCTTTGAGGAGAAATAATTTTTAGATCCTGTTGTTTTTATATTTAATCATTGAGTTTTTCTTTAATCAAAATCTTATTTCGCATAATATATATTATGTTAAATTTTAGTATTATATTTAGCTAGTAATAAATATCAATAACAACCTGACTGCCCTAATATAATTAAACTTAATATCGTTGACTTGTTTTAGCATTAAGGGAAAAACTTTCTGGCAACCTTATCCAGCTGTTTGCAATGAGCACTGCTTCCTGCATCTATCCTTGCATTTCCATCATCTTTATAAGCCTTTGCTATACAAATAGTGGACGCATGCCCTATTGCGATCTGTTTACATTTTATTGTCTGTTAACTTGTAGCATTTATCCACTAGTAATCTTCTTTAAAGAAATTAAGTTATTGTATTTAAAATTTTGCTGCGATATCTGAATATACCAAACTTCAAATTTCGCAGCACTCTAATATATTATGGTTACATAAATTGTATGTTTAAATTATTTTTGTTTCCAGCGTTGCTGAGATTCACGAATAACACTTTTTGCTTCTTCTATATCACCCCAATTTGTTACTTGTGTTGTGCCGGCTTTTTTTAAATCTTTATAATGGTTGAAATGAAACTCAATTTGTTTTATTAATTGTGCCGGTAGGTCGGCCAGTGTTTGAATTGCATTACCATTATTGCGATCGTCGGCTGGTACAACAACAATTTTGTCGTCCACTTCGCCATCATCAACAAATTTCATTACGCCAATAATTCTGGCTTCCAGATAAATACCGGTAGTCAATGGCTGATCGGTAATGATTAATGCATCCAGTTCATCACCATCTTCATCCAGCGTTTGCGGTATAAACCCATAGTTGGTTGGTTTAGCAAAAATAACAGGTTCAACGCGATCGAGTTTCATGGTAGCCAGTTTTCTGTCCCATTCTATTTTATGGTTTGATCCGGCCGGAATTTCAACTACTACATTAATAATACCGCCGTCTACATTACCAGCATCCAGAATCTGATTAAAATCTGCCATAATTAAATGTCCTGCTTTAAAAGTTTAAGTAGGCGTATTGTAAACAATGGTTTTTTGTTTGCCCATATTTTATTTAAATTTTACCGGATAAAAAAAATTCTTAGCTATTCGTATTCAAAAGTATTTACTAAAAGGCAAACTATATTAAGTTTGTCTTTTGGATTAAAACTAGATTTTATAGCCGTTCAGTTCTTTGATTTTGCTTTCAGATTTTTTAATGACACAATTATCATAATTAATTTGAGTTTCAGTAAGATTCTGGGCTGTTGGTCTGGAGAGGCAATATTGGTTTACTTCATCAGACCACTGTTCAAATGTCTGATTCAGACTCTGTTGTATATCTTCAGGAATTGTTGACCAGGTTAAATTCACTCTTTTTAATGCGTCAGTTGCCATTTTATCCATTTGAGCTGTTTTTTCCTGTTTAATATCAGCCAGAGAGGATGCCTGTTCATCCAGTAAACTTTGTGCCCGGCTATTTAGCATCATGGTTTCGCAATACTGATTAGCTACTTGTTGTGCTAATGGTGTGCTGTAACCTGATAAAGAACAGTTAGCTGCTAATGCAGTGCTATCCCAATCTTTCTGTTCTTGCTGCACTGTTGCTTTGAAATCAGGATCAAGACCAGCCCATACAGAGCGTAAATTAGCTACTGCATTAGCACGCTCTTGCTGAAATTTAATCAATAGTTTATTGAGTTCTTCTGGCGTTTTTTTATTAAGATTCAAACCTGTTTCATCTGTGTCTGCTTCCGAGGTTGTATCACTGGGTTGCTGGGCATTCACTGTGATAACACTACTGGCCATACTGGCTGAAAGAGTACTCTGGTCATTAACAGGGGGGGTATTTGCTCTATTGCTGAAGAAAATAAAAAACATTGCTACAAGTATGATTATTCCAATCATGATAATTAAAATAATCTTGACACTGTTACTGTGAGATTGCTGATTTTGAATTTGAGCAGGCTGTTCTATAAATACTGGGATTGATTCATCCTGAGATTCTACAGATTCTGGGAAGGATGTATTTGTATTTATAGGCTGTTGCTCTTGATTTGATAAGAGTAAAGCTTTTTGAGCTTCATACTCTTCTTTAGTAATCGCTCCTTTTTCAAGCAAATCAAATAATGCTTCCAATTCTTCAGTTACAGAAGATTTATCCATACCCTAACCCTTTAATGCAGACTGTTAATATATAAAGGTTATAACATAAATTAAAGATTTATTTATAGCAAATTTTTATTTGTTTCTGGTATCCGGGCATTGAAATTATTTTTGATGTTACTTAAATTTTGAAGCTGAGAACATTGAAGATTTTCATGGGTATGATTTAAGTTAGCAACTTACTGAATTTTAGTAAGTTAAAATTTTCCTAAGGACAATATTTATGCCCTATAGTAATAAATAATTGCCCTTTAATGTAAAGAAGCGTATAATTATAATAACCCTGTTGGGTCGTTAGCTCAGTTGGTAGAGCAGTGGACTCTTAATCCATTTGTCCAGGGTTCGATCCCCTGACGACCCACCACATTAACCTATTGAGCTCAATAGGTTAAAATTTTTTGTACATAAATAATAGTCCATTGATATCCCGTTTTGCCATTTTTTGATGTGCGATTTTCATAAAGCTGTCAATCTTTATTGCAAGTGCGTCTAAATGATAATTGTGCGGATAAGCATATTTTTGCATCATTTCCAGCCCCACCCACTTATTTTTCAAATCATACAACTGCCCTCATTCTGTCAGCTAGCTGTCCATGTATGCCTTAAATCATATTGTGAATATTAAATGTCAAGATTTGTTTGACGAATAATCCAGTTTCTGTCAATTTTGGCCACTATCAAATCTCTTGTATTTATACCATCTCTGATGGTTTGTGTTCCGCATTTATAGCGATTGTGCGCTTTTACACATGTAAAAGTTTCTTCCATTTTGTCCATAAAAAAGCCGGCAAGTTGCCGGCATGCATTAAGAAAATAAATAATTTAATTATGCGCGTAATACGCTTAATCCACCCAGATAAGGCTGTAAAGCCTCTGGAATATTAATGCTTCCATCCTCATTCTGATGATTTTCCAGTAATGCTACCAAAGCTCTGCCAACTGCCAGGCCTGAACCATTTAATGTATGTACCAGCTGATTTTTGCCGTCATTATCTTTAAATCTTGCTTGCATACGCCGTGCCTGGAAATCTTCGCAGTTTGAGCAGCTGGAAATTTCCCGATAAGTGTTTTGTGCAGGTACCCATACCTCCAAATCATAGGTTTTAGCGGCACTAAATCCCATATCACCTGTACAGAGAACAATTACCCGATATGGTAATTCCAAAAGCTGAAGAATTTTTTCGGCGTGACCAACCATTTCTTCCAGAGCAGCATAAGAATTTTCCGGTCGCTGAATCTGCACCATTTCTACTTTGTCAAACTGATGCTGCCGAATCAGCCCGCGTGTATCTTTACCGTAGGAACCGGCCTCAGAACGGAAACATGGTGAGTGTGCGGTGAGTTTTTTAGGTAATTCATCTTTGCTTAGAATACGTTCACGCACGGTATTAGTCAGGGTAATTTCTGCGGTTGATATCAGATATTGTTCCTGTGTATTTTCTTCGCCTCCGCAGCTTACTTTATACATATCTTCAGCAAATTTAGGTAATTGTCCGGTACCTAACAGAATTTCAGGATTAACAATATAAGGGGTGTAATGTTCTGTATAACCATGTTGCTGAGTATGGGTATCAAGCATAAATTGTGCCAGTGCACGATGCAGGCGAGCTATCGGACCCCGCATTAATGAAAATCTTGCTCCGGATAGCTCTGAGCCGGTTTTGAAATCTAAGCCTAACGGTTCACCTAAATCAACATGATCCTTAATTGCAAAATTAAATTGTCTTGGCGTACCGAATCGGCGGATTTCGATGTTGTCATTCTCATCTTTGCCCACAGGAACGTCACTATGCGGTAGATTCGGAATTGTCAGGATCAAATTATTAATTTGATTTTGTATGGTTTGGTAGTCCTGATCAACCTTTTCCAGTTCGGTCTTGATTTGGGCAACTTCAGCCATTGTCTGGTTAGCTTCATCATGTTTGCCCTGACCTTTTAGTGCACCAATCTGCTTGGAAAGATTATTGCGTTTAGATTGCAACTCTTCTGTGCGTATTTGTAATTGTTTACGCTGTTGTTCCAGTCGGGTGAAAGTTTCGGTATCCAGATTAAAACCACGAGTCTGTAATTTTTCCGCAATACTGTTGATATCCTGACGGAGTAATTGAATGTCTAGCATAATAATATAGTGTGTTTAGTGACAGATTATAGCCATTATTGTAAACGATTCATTGCTAAAATGAATGCATACAAATTTTATTTAGCTTATAAGCTGGGTTTATTTAATGTTAGCTATTTGACAGGTTAGCCAATTGTTGTGTTTTTTGGATAAATTCTGTTTGTTTCGCTTTTGCCTTACCAGAATCTATGGCGGTAATGGCTAAATCAACACCCTCTTCTAATGAAGAAGTTATGTCTGCCGCATAGATTGCAGCAGCTGCATTGAGCACGACTATATCACGGCAAGGTCCTTTTTCTCCATTTAATACGCTATTCATGATATGCAGCGATTCTTCACTATTGGCCACTTTTAAAGGTTTTAAGTCTTCAATTACCGGCATGTCAAACTGAGTCGGATGGATATCGTATTCCATGATAGTGCCATTTTTTAATTCAGCTATGCGGGTTGTGCCGGTAAGTGTAATTTCATCCAGTCCGTCACTTCCATGTACAACTAAAACATGTTTGCTGCCAAGCTGTTTCAGCACACGAGATAAAATCCCGACCAGATCAATATGGAATACCCCTAAAACCTGGTTGGATGCTGTTGCCGGATTGGTTAATGGTCCTAGTATATTAAAGACGGTACGTACGCCTAATGCCCGACGTACGGGAGCTACATATCGCATGCTGTTATGATGATTTGGTGCATACATAAATCCGACACCAAGCTGATCGATACATTCTCCTACTTGTTCAGGAGCTAATTCGAGTGCAGCACCCATGGCTTCAATGATGTCAGCAGAGCCGCTTGAAGAAGATACGGAACGTCCTCCATGTTTGGCCACTTTTGCTCCGGCTGCTGCAACTACAAACATGCTGGTTGTAGATATGTTGAATGTATGTGCATTATCTCCACCCGTCCCAACGATATCGACTAAATGTTCTCGCTGCTGTACAGGTACTTTTGTTGAGAATTCACGCATAACAGTTGCCGCAGCCGCGATTTCCGATACGCTTTCTACTTTAATACGTAATCCGATTAAAATAGCAGCTATGACTTCAGGCGCCACTTCTCCGTTCATTATCTGGCGCATTAAATCTGTCATTTCATCATAGAATAATTCATTGTTGTCCAGTAAACGATTAAGTGCCTGTTGCGGCGTTATCATGATAATTCTTTCTAAAATATAACTATTTTTAAAATTTTTACTTTATTAGTTATGCTGTTGCAGAAAATTGTGCAACATTGCATAACCATTTTCGGTAAGTAATCCTTCAGGATGAAACTGAACACCTTCTACAGGCAGAGTTTTATGTCTGATACCCATAATTTCATTGTCATCAGTCCAAGCGGTTATTTCGAGACAATCGGGTAAAGTTTCTTTTTCAATAACCAGACTATGGTATCGGGTACAATTTACCGGATTAGGCAGGTTATTGAAAAGGGAGTTATTGTGATGGTAAACAGGTGAAATTTTACCATGCATAACTTTTTTGGCGCGTACTATATTTCCGCCAAAAGCATAAGCTATACTCTGATGTCCCAGACAAATACCCAGTATCGGTATTGTGTGTGCAAAATGTTTAATGGTATCAACAGAAATACCAGCTTCTCTGGGTGTGCATGGACCCGGACCGATGACAATTTTATCCGGAGCCAGTCTGCTAATATCTTGCAGTGTAATTTCATCATTATGCTTAACAATTACGTTTTCGCCCAGTTCGCCAAGGTATTGCACTATGTTAAAGGTAAAGCTATCGTAATTATCTATAAACAAAAGCATTGGCAATACCTCTTATAAGAAATATCAAGTTGTGAACAAATGAGAGATGGCTAAAACTGGTTAAAGTAAGCTTTCCAGTGGGAGTAAGGAGAGCATTTTTACCCAGATACGCTGCCAAAAAATAGTATCCGGTTCATGATGATAAACCTTTGTTTGATTTTTGTCGTTGGTTTCCATCCACTCCAGCTTGCCTTGTGGTGATAGTTTTACCTGATAAGTAACATCCGGCAATGCTTCATTAATTGCCTGATTCATAAATTGTGCCATTTCAGGAGACTGTATAACGACACCCATTTCTGTGTTAAGCCGTGCCGAACGGGGATCAAAATTTAATGAACCGATATAAAGCTGCTGTCCGTCGATGGTAAAAGTTTTAGCATGCAAGCTTGATTCGGAATTACCTGTAAAAGCACGGTCACGTGGCCCTTTTAAAAAGCCCTGATTTTTGAGTTCATAAATTTCTACTCCTTCTTTTAACAGCGGTATTCTATAGTGAGAATAACCAGAATGTACTGCTGCCACATCGGTTGCTGCTAAGGAGTTTGTGAGAATACGTATCTTAACACCCTCTTCCCGTAATTTTTGCAGATACTCAAGACCTGTCTGTGTGGGTACAAAATACGGAGTGATAACCAGTAAATCTTTTTGTGGTTCAACAACGGATGCAGCGAGTGCGTTCAGAGTTAAACTGGCTTTTTGATATTTAATTACCGGTGGTTGTTCTGTATCAGGTTCAATTAAAAGATTATTATCAGACTGGGTGGCTTCTACTATTCTCCTGTTTTTGGGCAGAGCTTTATCAGGATTGTCACTTACCAATATCAGGTGTGCCCATTGATAATCCAGCGATCCGTCTAATAATCGGTTGGCAAAATTGTCACGATTATAGGCATTATCATAACTATTGGCACGTAGATGATTGAAACTGCGATGTTTAAATATAGGCATACTTGCCTGTAATTTAATATGGCGGGGGTGAACTATACCGTTTAAGGGATATGACGAAGCGCTGTTCCAGTAGCGGTCAAAATTGTTTGAAACCTGATTAACAATAGGTCCTATGGCAAGAATATCTAAATCTACAAAAAGTGTGCCTTTACCCATATCAAAATATTCATCACCAATATTCCGTCCGCCTAGAATAGTGGCCTGATTATCAGCTGTGATAGATTTATTATGCATACGCCGGTTTAGGCGGGCAAAATCTGTCATGTAGCTTAAAGCGCGCCAGTGCCGGTGCATAAAAGGGTTAAATAATCTGATTTCGATGTTGGGTTCTTGATTAAGTGCTTTTAATATATTATCAAGGCCGACAGTATTATTGTCATCAAGCAGTAAGCGAACATGTACACCGCGCTGAGCAGCTAAAACTAATTCATGAAAAAGTAGCTGACCGGACGTATCGTTACGCCAGATATAGTACTGTACATCTAGGCTGTGTTCTGCGGCGCGAACCAGAGCTATCCGTGCGGCGAATGCTTCATGTCCGTCATCAAGCGGATAAAGACCGGATAAACCTTTATGTTCGGATACAAGTGAAGCATTAGCATAGGCAAGAGAGGATGGAGTGTCGGCAGTAATATGTGTTTCGATACTACGACCCTGTTGAGAAGGCAGGCTTTGACAGGCCGCCAGAATAGAGACCAGACCCAGATTCAGGCACCATGTACAGATACGATTTATATATTTACTTCCCATGTTTATGCCGTATATGTTGTTAAACTTAAACTTGTAAATTTATAGTGACTGAAAATTGTTATAAACCTAAATCTTGCCATATGGCATCAACTTTAGCTATGGTTGCCGGATCCTTGTGTATTACTTTACCCCATTCACGGTTTGTCTCTCCGGGCCATTTATTGGTTGCATCCAGACCCATTTTCCCGCCAAGTCCGCTAATCGGACTGGCAAAATCCAGATAATCAATCGGTGTATGATCGATTAGTGTTGTATCCCGCACCGGATCCATACGTGTGGTAATTGCCCAGATAACTTCTTTCCAGTCTCTTATATTAATATCATTATCTACTACAATAATATATTTAGTATACATAAACTGACGCAGGTAGCTCCAGCAACCCATCATTACTCTTTTGGCATGTCCGGCATATTGTTTCTTTATGCTGACAACGGCCATGCGATATGAACAACCTTCCGGAGGCAGATAGAAATCAATAATTTCCGGAAATTGTTTTTGTAATAACGGGATAAATACTTCATTCAGTGCGACTCCCAGAATTGCCGGTTCATCAGGCGGTTTACCGGTATAAGTGCTGTGATAAATGGCATTTTCGCGCATGGTAATGCGTTCTACGGTAAATACCGGGAAATCATCCTGTTCATTATAATAACCGGTATGGTCTCCATAAGGACCTTCCAGTGCAGTCTCGTCCGGATAAATAACTCCTTCAAGAACGATTTCTGCCCGGGCAGGAACATGCAAATCATTTCCGATACATTTAACCAGCTCAGTACGCGAGCCTCTTAATAAGCCAGCAAACTGATATTCACTGAGACTGTCTGGTACCGGGGTGACTGCTCCGAGGATGGTAGCTGGATCACAACCCAGTATGACTGATACAGGATAAGGTTTGTTTGGATATTTTTGTTTAAAAGCATGAAAATCCAGAGCACCGCCACGATGAGCAAGCCAGCGCATGATTAGTTTGTTTTTTTTCAGTAGTTGCTGACGGTAAATGCCTAGATTCTGGCGTTTTTTTTCTGGGCCGCGTGTAACTGTTAAGCCCCAGGTAATTAGCGGAGCCGCATCTTCCGGCCAGCATTTTTGAATTGGCAATTGTGTTAAATCAACTTTATCACCTTCTAGAATAATTTCCTGACAAGGTGCTTTTTTGACGATATGCGGAGCCATGCTCCATAAATCTTTGAGTAATGGTAATTTGGAAAAAGCATTTTTGAATCCTTTAGGAGGATCCGGCTCTTTCAGGTAAGCCAGTGTTTTACCTATTTCACGTAATTGACTGGTATCATCTGCCCCCATTCCCATGGCAACACGTTCTGGAGTACCAAAAAGATTAGCCAGAACAGGAAACTGGTATGTTGTTCCTGTCTGATTTATAGTATTTTCAAATAATAATGCCGGTCCCTGCTTTTGTAATACACGATCAGCAATTTCTGTTATTTCCAAATGTGGAGAAACTGATGTTTGAATCCGCTTTAATAATTGCTGCTGCTCAAGAACAGCAATGAATTCCCGCAAGTCACGATATTTCATAACATGATCTTTCAAATTTTACTTGCTGTGTAATTGTTGCTGCGCCCTGCTGAATTCTCCTCTTAACAGCAGGGGTATAGCATTCAGAGATTTGTGTAAAGCTTCGTCTATCAAAACTTTTTCTTCAGCCAATGGTTTATGCAATACATAATGAACAACAAGATTACGATCACCCGGATGACCAATACCTAGTCGTAGCCGGTAAAAATCTGCGGTGCCCAGCCAGGCCTGTATATCTTTTAGTCCGTTATGACCGCCATTTCCTCCGCCTTTTTTAAACCTGATCTGGCCGCAAGGAATATCTAGCTCATCATGAATTACCAATATTTCCTCAGGTGATATTTTGAAGAATTTGGCTATAGATTGCACGGATATGCCTGATTTGTTCATGTATGTGGAAGGTTTAAGCAGCCAGATTTCATTTTCGGGTAAGTTAACTTTTGCTACTTGTCCAAAAAATTTTTTTTCTTCTTTTAAGCTGATTTTCCATAACCTGGCAAGTTCATCAACGAAATCAAAACCTATATTATGCCGTGTATGTTCATATTCTGTGCCCGGATTGCCCAAGCCAACTATAAGCCTGATATGAGACATGTATATTCCTCGGGAATTACAAACTGTATAAAAGTTAACTGAAAAACTATTCTTTTTGCTTTGCACGCCGTCGCCGGTTTTCTTTCGGATCAATCAGTAACGGTCGGTAAACTTCAATTCGATCCCAATTCGATAATATATAATCATCATTAACTTTTTTACCGAATATACCAATGGGTGCTGCATAGAAATCAGTTTGTGGAAATTTTTCTGGTAAATCTGACTGTAATAATACCTGACGTGCACAGCTTCCTGCCGGAACTTTTCCCTGCCAGAGATGCTGATAATCAGTGGTGGCATATACTGCTTCAACAATAATTTCAGTCATCATAGCGTCTGTCTGCTTCCTTAATAAAAGCATCAACCAATGTTGTAGCGATAATGTTAAAGACCGGACCTATTAGTGCTGAAAGTACTGCATTGGAGAATTCATATTCCAGACGAAAATCGATTTTACAGCCCAGATCATCGATAGGAGTAAATTGCCAGGTGCCTTCCAGTTTGCGAAAAGGACCATTAAGCAAACTCATCTGGATTTTATTTGGCCTTTGATTAATGTTTCTGGTAGCAAATGACTGACGTATTTTCATATAGTCCATGTACAATACAGCTTCCAGAGATTGTTCATCCCGTTTGAGAATATCCGTACGATTACACCAGGGTAAAAACTTAGGATAATCTTCAACTGTGTTGACCAGATCAAATATGTGTTCGGCACTATGTAGTACTAAAACGCTTTTTTCAACTGTTTTCATCATTATTGGATCAATAGTTTAACGGTGAGTTACCAGAATAATGTTCAGATGGTCAGAGACAGAAAAAGATGTTTGATTTCTGCCCATGCATTACCTTCTTCTGCACCTTTAATTTGTCGGTCGATAAACGCACATATCTGTAAAGCTTCAAGAAGACGTCTGATGCCGATACGTTTGGCAGCCTGTGGTGCTAAAGTCTGTTTTTCACCCCATAAACGCAGGCTTTGGCGCATTTCACTGATTGATTTACCTTGCTTTAATGCTGCAAGTAAGCGTATGAGAGTACGAATATCCTCACTGATAACCCATAATAATAGTACCGGTTCATTTCCCTCAGATGCAAGACCTTCCAGTAAACGTAATACGCGTTCTGAGTTTCCGCTCATCCATGCTGCTGACAATTGAAAGATATCAAAACGTGCTACGTTAGCTACTGCTGTCTGTGCGTCATCCAGAGTAACGGTATGTCCGGCCGGATGAATTAGAGCCAGTTTATCGATTTCCTGCTTTGCGGCTAAAAGATTGCCTTCTACTTTTTCTGCAAACAGGGCAAGTGCATCATTATCGATATTCAGATTCTGAGCCGCCAGCCGATTTTTTATCCACTGAGGTAATGCATTTTGATTAATTGATTTTGCCTCAAATATCTGAGCATTTTTTGCCCAGCTTGAAAACCATTTACTCTGTGTTTGTAATCGTTCCAGTTTAGGAAGTATTAAAAGCAGGCAGGTATTTTCCGGCAATTGTTCAGCCAATTGTTGTAATACTGCGGCTCCTTCTTTGCCGGGTTTACCAGAGGGAATATGAATTTCCAGTAATTTTTTATCAGCAAATAAGCCAACGGAATGAACTGAGGACAGAAGTGATGCCCAGTCGAATCCGGTTTCTATATTGATAACTTCGCGCTCATTATATTGCTGACTGCGTGCAGCTGAACGGATAGCATCTAAAGCCTCTATTCGCAATAATTCTTCTTCACCGTGAATCAGATATGCTGCAGACAGAGGCTGGACTGATAAATTACTCATTCGTTAGTAGTTACAGGCAGAAAAGCCAGGCGACGTACAATTTGTTCTGCAGCATCGGTACGCATATCATGCCAAATCATACGTTGTTCATCTTCTTTGGCCAGTACCTCATGATCAGAATAATCCATATAACGGTGTACTGTGACTTGTATCGGATCGCCTAGTGGCTGATCATTATGATAGGCTTGTACATTCACTTTCAGTGTGAGCAGATATTCACTGGCTCCGCCAGATAAATCTACTGCTGATGTAGAAGAATCCTGTGTCGCTGAAATGACTTTTACCACTACATCCGGATGTTCAGTATCCACAATTACATCAGGCTGCCGCCGCAATACGACTTCCAGAGCCCGCTGCATACTACCGCCTTCAATCTTCCAGCTATGGTATGGCATGGGTGTGTCGAATCCGGAAGTTCCTTTCAGATGGAATCCGCAGCCTGTTAATACAAACAGAGTAGCCAATAGCAGCCATTTTTTCATGTTTGAACCTTATCTTGCTTATGCCAGTTTGCTATGCAGTAAAGACTGAACTTGCTGAGGGTTCGCTTTACCGCGAGAAGCCTTCATTACCTGCCCTACGAGAGCATTAAATGCTTTTTCCTTGCCGGATTTGAATTCTTCTACAGATTTCTGATTATTAGCGAGTACTTCATCAATAATTTTTTCAAGGGCACCTGTATCCGTCATCTGTTTCAAACCATCACGTTCGATAATGGCATCAGCAGTAAGATCACTGTTCCACATGGCTTCAAATACCTGTTTAGCCAGTTTATTGCTTAAAGTATTATCTGCAATTCTACTTGTTAATCCGGCAAGACGTTCAGCACTAATCGGGCTTTCAGAAATATCTATTCCCGCTTTATTCAGAGCAGCTGCAAGTTCTCCAAGCATCCAGTTAGCAACAAGTTTACCGTGACCATGAACTTTTGCAGCCTGCTCAAACCAGTTTGCCTGTATATGATTACTAGTTAATAATCGTGCATCATAATCAGAAATACCATATTGATCGATAAAACGACCGGCCATCTCTTTAGGTAGTTCAGGCATGCCTGCCTTAGCTGCATCAAGCATGGTATCGGTAATGATCACAGGTAATAAATCAGGGTCAGGAAAATAACGGTAATCATGAGCATCTTCTTTACTGCGCATGGCGCGAGTTTCACCCTTGTTCGGATCAAACAAACGTGTTTGCTGAATGACTTTACCGCCGTCTTCAATTAATTCAATTTGTCGTTCCACTTCATAGTTAATGGCTTGTTCCAGAAAGCGGAATGAGTTCAGATTTTTAATTTCACAACGGGTGCCAAACTCAGCCTGTCCTTTCGGGCGTACTGAAACATTGGCATCAATACGGAAAGAACCTTCTGCCATATTACCGTCACATATGCCTAACCAGGTTACCAGGCTATGCATTGTTTTAGCATAAGCAACAGCATCTGCTGCTGAGCGCATTTCTGGTTCTGACACGACTTCCAGTAACGGAGTACCAGCCCGGTTTAAATCGATTCCGGTATAGTGTTCAAATTCATCATGGATGGATTTACCGGCATCTTCTTCCATATGAGCTCTGGTAACATTAATGGTTTTAACTTCATTACCAACCACGATTTCAAGTTTTCCGTGCTCAACTATCGGTAAATCAAGCTGACTAATCTGATAACCTTTAGGCAAGTCCGGATAAAAGTAGTTTTTCCGGTCAAAAACATTTTTCCGGTTAATATTCGCACCTAAAGCCAATCCAAGTTTAATGGCCTTGTTCACCACATCACGATTCATTACTGGTAAGGCACCAGGCAGTGCGCAATCCACAACATTGGCCTGAGCATTGGGTGCTGCGCCAAATGCAGTAGATGATCCACTAAAAATTTTGGAACGCGTGTTTAACTGAACGTGGATTTCCAGACCGATTACTGTTTCCCAATTCATTCTGTCTTCTTTCAATTCGTATACTGGCAATTATTGTACAAATGGAGTTTTGGTATGCCAGTCACTATGTTGCTGAATCTGGTGTGCAATACCTAGCAGACGGCTTTCTGCGAAATAATTACCGATAAGCTGAGCGCCTACGGGTAATCCGCTTGTGGTAAATCCTGCCGGCAGAGAAATACCCGGCAAACCGGCAAGATTTAAAGAAACGGTGTAAATATCAGAAAGATACATTTCAACAGGATCACTATTATGGCTATCTAATAATGGTGCTGCAGTAGGCGCAACCGGAGCCAGAATAATATCGCACTGTTTTAACGCTGCCTGGAAATCGTTTGCAACCATTCTGCGTAATTTTTGTGCTTTCAGGTAGTAAGCATCATAGTAACCGTGAGACAAAACATAAGTGCCTATCATAATGCGGCGTTTTACTTCAGACCCGAAACCTTCCGCACGGGTATTACTGTACATTTCGTCCAGATTATCGAATTCAGCAGCGCGATGTCCATAACGAACACCGTCGTAGCGTGACAGGTTTGTACTGGCTTCAGCTGAAGCCAGTACATAATAGGCAGGAATGGATAGTTCTGTATGTGGTAAAGTAATATCTACAATTTCCGCACCCAGTTTTTTGAGTACTTCTACAACACTATCAATTGATGAATGTACTTGTGCGTCCAGACCTTCGCCAAAAAATTCGCGCGGCAGACCTACTTTTAAACCTTGTAATGATTGATTTAAATCGCGGGTATAGTCCTCTTTATTACGCTCTATACTGGTAGAGTCCCGCTCATCAAAACTCGCCATACTATTCATTAACAAGGCGCAATCTTCTGCTGTCTGAGCCATTGGTCCGGCCTGATCAAAGCTGGAAGCATAAGCAACCATACCGAAACGGCTAACTACACCGTAGGTGGGTTTCAGACCAGTAATACCACAGTGTGAGGCAGGCTGGCGAATGGAACCGCCAGTATCTGAACCCAGCGCAACCGGTGCTAGCCGCGCAGCCACGGCTGCTGCTGAACCACCAGAGGAACCACCCGGAACATGATTAAGCTGCCAGGGATTGTGAGTTATACCATAGTAGGAAGACTCAGTTGTTGAACCCATGGCAAATTCATCCATATTGGTTCTGCCCAGGGTTACCATACCTGCATCAAGCAAATTCTGAACTACTGTTGCTGTATAAGGTGCAGTAAAAGTATCCAGCATTTTACTGGAACAGGCACTGCGCCATCCCTGCTGGCAGAATATATCTTTATAGGCTATGGGTACACCAGTTAATATATTTGCTGAACCCTGCGCCAAACGTGCATCAGCTGTCTTGGCTTCAGCTATAGTGCGTTCTTTATCCAGTGTGATATAAGCATTAAGACTGGCATTTTCACTTTCAATTGCAGCCAGATACTCCTGCGCCAATTCGACAGCTGAAGCCTGTTTTGATTGCAGTAAGTCACTGCACTGTTTTAATGTATAATTTTTTGGCATAGTGGTTATATAACTTTCAGGCAACATTGTCTGTAGTTACCTGCAATAAATTTAAATATGAATGAACAAGTCATTGTGGTAAGGGTTGAGTTATTCAATAACCTTGGGTACAAGATATAAATCCCTGTCTACCAGCGGTGCGCATGACTGGATTGCATGATGCTCGTCTTTTTCAGTAACTGCATCGTCGCGTAAACGCAAGGCCAGTTCATGCGGATGTGCCATCGGTTCAATCCCGTCAGTATTGACTTCCTGCATTTTTTCGACCAGATCGAATACATGGTTCAGCTCTGTCAGCATGTTATTTCGCTCTGCTTCTGAAAGACTCAAGCGAGAGAGGCGTGCGAGCTTATCTACATCACTTAATGTTAAAGCCATCAAAAATCCTTAAATTTGATTTAGCAAAACGGGCAAACTGCGGTATCATTGCGCGTTCTGATTCGGTTGTTACATAATATAGAATTATAACCGAAAACCCTATTCTTTGGCGTACTGATTTGCTGAGTACAGTGCGCCGTAAAACTGCTTTTGCCATACTTATAATTTAAAAGTTCATTAGGACATCCTCATGTTTCGCTTTTTTTCCAAATATTTATCCAATGATCTGGCTATTGATCTTGGTACCGCCAACACTTTGATTTTTATTAAAAATAAGGGTATTGTTTTAAACGAGCCGTCTGTGGTGGCCGTGCAAAATGACACCATAAATGCTAAAAACGGCATGCTGGCTGTGGGAACAGCAGCAAAGAAAATGCTGGGGCGTACGCCGGGAAGCATTCAGGCAATACGACCTATGAAAGATGGTGTGATTGCTGACTTTAATGTCACTGAAAAAATGCTCAAGCAGTTTATCAAAAAGGTAAACAACAGCCGGTTTACTGCTCCCCGAATCGTTATTTGTGTTCCATGCGGTTCAACTCAGGTAGAACGTAAAGCTATTCGTGATTCAGCTCTGGCAGCCGGCGCATCGATTGTAAATCTGATTGAAGAGCCTATGGCAGCAGCAATTGGAGCGGGTTTGCCTATTGAAGAACCAACTGGCTCAATGGTCGTGGATATTGGCGGCGGTACAACAGAAGTTGGTGTGATTTCTTTATCTGGTGTAGTTTATTCTCACTCAATCCGTGTAGGTGGTGATGCATTTGATGATGCTATTATTAACTATGTGCGCCGCAATTATGGCATGCTGATTGGTGAATCTACTGCTGAAGAAATTAAGAAAAATATCGGTTCTGCTTTCCCCGGTATGGAAGTAAAAGAAATTGAAGTAAAAGGCCGCAATCTGGCAGAAGGTATTCCTCGTGCTTTTACAATCAGTTCGAATGAAGTTCTGGAAGCGCTGACTGAACCACTCAATCAGATTGTACAGGCAGTTAAAAATGCTTTGGAGCAAACTCCCCCGGAGCTGGGTGCGGATATTGCTGACCGTGGTTTGGTGTTAACCGGCGGCGGCGCTTTACTTAAAGGTCTGGATCGCCTGCTTTCAGAAGAAACCGGTTTACCAGTTATGATTGCCGAAGATCCGTTAACTTGTGTTGCACGGGGTTCTGGTCATGCATTGGATATGATTGGTAAAATGAACTCTGTATTTGTATCCAATCCGTAAATGCAGCACTGTTTGTCAGATATAAGATAATAATGGCAGAGCCTTCACTCAATTTTGTACACAATGGTCTGCGCAGTACCAGTAAACTGGTTGTACTGTCACTGTTAGCAGTTGTATTGCTGTTGCTTGATAACCGGTATGATGTGGTTAAAATTAGCCGCAATTATATCGGTACCGCATTATATCCTTTACAGTGGCTGGCTATGCAGCCGGTTAATGCTGTATCTAATGGTATGGTGTTTCTTGAAAAGCAGCAGAATCTGAGCGATGAAAACAAATTGTTGAAGGCTCAAAATGCGCAGCTTAAATTACAAATTAGTCAGCGTGACGTACAGTTAAAGTCAGTAATCAGTCTTGATCATCTGACTCAGCTTCAGAAAGCAGCATTACCTCAGGCGCAGGTTGCACAGATTGTATCAAGTGATACTAATCCGCTGACTGACCGCTTCATTATAGATAAAGGCAGTCATCATCAAATTCGACAGGGTGATGCCGTAAGTGATGAACATGGTCTGATTGGTCAGATTACAGCTGTTCAGCCATTGAGTTCTGAAGTGACACTAATTACCAATAGTAATGCAGTTATTCCGGCGATGGTAATGCGTACTGGAGTACGCACACTGGTTTATGGCCGTTCAGGTAGTTTGGATCTGCGTTACTTTCCGGCTAATGCCAGCCTGTTACGTAATGATTTACTGGTTACTTCAGGCATGGATAGTATTTATCCTGCCGGAATACCTATTGCCACTGTCATACAAGCGCAGAGTGGTAATGGTTCACCCTATTACCGGACACAGATTGAACCTGTAGCGCAACTACGCAATAGTAATTTTGTACTGGTTATCCCGCAAAAGCATGCGCAGATAGTTGATCATTATGCTGATGCAACAGCCACTAATACTTTATCCATCAATCATGACTGAAGTTGACAGCTTGCACCGCCATACCAGAAAAAGGCTTATTGTACTAAGCTTAGTAATTGCATTATTTCTGGATCTGATTCCGTTTCCTCAGCCTCTGGCTGGCTGCCTACCTGCATTTACAGCCATGATGACATTGTATTGGAGCTTGCACCGACCACAAAATATCGGTATCGGTATGGCTTTTGTATTAGGACTGCTCTTGGATGTGGGAATTGGTACTCCGTTCGGGCAACATGCATTAGGCTTGATGGCAGCTGTCTATTTGATTGAACAAAACAGGCATCAGATGCTTGGTTATTCTTATGCTTACCAGGCTCTGACTATTTTCGGCAGTCTGATGCTAATGACTCTGATTTTAGTCGTTGTACACTTCTTTTCTACCCATCAGTTTAGTGGCTGGAATCTGTTTGTTTCACCATTTATCAGTGCTCTGCTCTGGCCTCTTTTATCTAAATTCATGCTTTATCTCGCCTATTCAAGACGTCTATGAAAGCACTGCAATTCCGAACTAAAAAAAAGCGTGTATCTAAACCTGCGCAAAATGGCGATCTCGGTTTACGGATTGCAGTAGCCTTTGCTTTGATTATTATTTGTTTTTCTATGCTGATTGCCAGGTTTGTATACTTGCAAGTAATCAAATATGATGAATATGTCATTGCCGCTACTAATAATCGTATCTCATTAATTCCTACACCACCCATTCGTGGAGAAATAGTTGATGTTAATGGCGTGGTACTGGCACATAATTATCCGGCTTATTCTCTTGAGATAACCCCTAATCAGATACCGGGTAAACTCGAAGATACAATTAATGCCTTGCGCAACTATGTGGACATTACCCCCAGCGATATGAAGCGGTTTAATAAATTCCGGGCAGAATACCGTTCTTATGAAAAAATACCTTTAAAACTTAAGTTAACAATGGAAGAAGCCAGTCGTCTGGCGGCTGAACTTTATCGTTTTCCGGGTGTTGAAATTAATGCGCGAACATTTCGCGATTATCCTTATGGCGAATTACTTGCTCACATCGTAGGCTATATCGGCCGGATCAGCGACCGCGATATGGCAGCTCTCGACAAAGCTGAACTGACAACACTTTATCGTGGTAGCACTCATATAGGAAAAATGGGGCTGGAAGAATACTATGAACGCCAATTACATGGTATTCCGGGTTATCGTGAAGTTGAAAAGGATGCGCAGGGACATATTGTTCGTACTATTAAAACAGTGCCGGCAGTGCCCGGACAAACGCTTCGTCTGGGACTCGATATCCGTGTACAGCAAGAAGCAGACCGGTTGATGGGTGATAAACGTGGTGCTTTAGTTGCTATTAATCCGCAAACGGGTGCGATACTGGCTATGGTATCCAAACCCAGCTATAACCCGAATCTGTTTATTGATGGAATCGATACTGATACGTGGAAAAGTCTGAATGAAGACTGGCGTCACCCGCTTTTAAATCGTGCGACTCAGGGTATGTATCCTCCCGGATCTACATTTAAGCCTTTTCTGGCAATGGCTGCTTTGGAAAGTGGCAAACTGACTCAGAGTACAGTTTTACCTGCTCCGGGGTTTTGGAGTATTCCCGGATCAACCCATCAGTTTAGGGATGCTGCGCGAGGTGGCCATGGATCAGCCAATCTGAATAAAGCTATTCAGGTTTCGTCAGATACATTTTTTTACCGTCTGGGCTATGAAATGGGGGTGGATCGTATGTCACCTTATTTAGCTGAGTTTAATCTTGGTAAGCAGACGGGTATTGATATAAATCATGAATATGCTGGTGTATTGCCAACACGCGCTTGGAAAGAAAAAAGATTTGCCCGCTCTAAACCTCAGGCACGCGTATGGCAGCCGGCTGATAGTGTGAGCATGGCCATCGGTCAGGGCTATAATGCGTATACTCCTCTGCAGATGGCTTTTGCTACAGCAATTCTCAGTAATGATGGTGTGGTTTACCGCCCTCATCTGGTTCAGGCATTACTTGACCATAATTCGAAAAAAATGACTTTAATCGACCCGCAACCAGTTAGAACTGTCCCTTTCAAACGTGGCAATTTTGAATATGTTAAAGATGCTATGCAAAAAGTATTAAAACCGGGTGGTACGGCTGCGGCAGTAGGTTCTGGGCTGGCTTATACTATGGGCGGCAAAACCGGTACTGCTCAGGTCGTACAGATTAAACAAGGTGCACGTTATAATGCGGCAGCATTAAAACTACAGCTGAGAGACCATGCATGGTTTATTGCATTCGCGCCTGCAGATAAGCCACAGATAGCGATTGCAGTTATTCTTGAAAACAATGGTTGGGGTGCTACAGCAGCCCCTCTGGCTCGTCAATTAGCTGATTTTTATCTTTTGAAATTAAAAAATCTCCCTAGTGCAAAAGAAGCAGCTAATTCTGCAGACTTACCGGTGAATGATTTATCCAATAATGCCATGATGGATGCAAAACAACATAATGAGCATAGTCAGACTGACTTACCTCCGTTATTGCGTGCTTATCGTCCTCAGCCAGGCCTGTGAGATAAACAATGATCAATGAACAAAAATGGTTTAAACGTCTCTGGATCAAACTTTGGGCACCTATGGATGTATGGCTTTTTTATGCCATGTTGATTATTTATGTAATGAGTTTGTTTTTGCTCTATTCTGCCGACGGTCAGGATTTTGGTCAGCTTGAAAATAAGACCCTGCATACTATTCTAAGTTTTATCTTACTTTGGGTTATTGCGCGTACTCCTCCTCAGATATTAAGTAATTTTGCTTTACCTGCATATTGTTTGGGGATTTTGCTATTGATTGGGGTACATTTTGCCGGAATTACGGTAAATGGTTCTACACGATGGCTGAATGTTGGTATAGCCCGTATTCAGCCTTCAGAAATTATGAAAATTGCCGTACCGATGCTGATTGCGTGGTACTTTCAGAAAAATGAAAGTAATATTCGCTGGTATCATTATATTATTGCTTTCGTACTGATATTCATTCCGGTAGCACTGATTTTAAAACAGCCGGACTTGGGGACTGCTACTCTGATTATGGCTTCAGGTCTGTTTGTGATATTTTTTGCCGGTTTACCGTGGAAAGTCATCATTTCAGCAATTATTGGTTTCGTTGCCATGCTGCCATTGATCTGGAATTACGGTATGCATGATTATCAGCGTATGCGTGTATTGACTTTACTGGATCCAACTAAAGACCGGCTGGGTGCCGGATACCATATTCTCCAATCTATGACAGCAATTGGTTCTGGCGGAATATGGGGCAAAGGATGGTTAGAAGGTTCGCAAACACATTTAGATTATATTCCTGAATCAACTACAGACTTCATTTTTGCAGTGTTTGGAGAAGAGTTTGGCCTGATAGGAAATATTTTACTGGTAACCGTATATACGTTTATTCTTGTGCGCGGCCTTTATATAACCTTTAAAGCGCCAACCTTATATTGCCGAACCCTGGCTGGAGCATTAACCATGACCCTTTTTTGCTATGCATTTGTAAATATGGGTATGGTTAGCGGGATTTTACCTGTGGTAGGAGTGCCTTTACCATTGGTAAGCTATGGTGGTACAGCTACGTTATCGGTAATGGTAATCTTAGCTATGCTGATGGGTATAAGCAATCAGCGTAAACAATAATATTTTATTTATTTGTTTAAGATAAAAAATATTGTTAGCTTACATGTCATAAGTACAATAATGAAAAACGAAACCTTGTTCGAAGGTTTCGTTTTCTAATGTATTAGATATACTATCTAATTGTCTGCTTCTAAAAATTCTATTTAGGTCTATGGACTAGTACTTCATCAATCAAACCATATTTTTTCGCTTCTTCGGCTGACATAAAATTATCACGGTCGGTATCTTTTTCAATCTGTTCAAGTTTCTGTCCGGTATGACGGGCAAGGTGCTCATTTAACTGTTTTTTCAGTTTAAGTAACTCACGTGCGTGGATTTCGATGTCTGAGGCCTGACCACCTAATCCGCCACTGATAAGCGGCTGGTGAATCATGACGCGGCTATTAGGCAAGGCAAAGCGTTTACCTTTAGCCCCTGCAGAAAGTAAAAAAGCACCCATACTGGCGGCCTGTCCCAGGCACAACGTTGCTACATCGGGCTTAATAAAATTCATCGTATCAAAAATTGACATGCCTGCTGTAACTGAACCACCCGGAGAATTAATGTAAAGAGAAATATCCTTGTCAGGATTTTCACTTTCCAGAAATAATAACTGGGCAACCACCAGATTGGCAGTTTCATCGGTAACCGGTCCTACCATAAAAATAATGCGCTCTTTAAGCAGGCGTGAATAAATGTCGTATGCACGTTCTCCGCGACCGCTCTGCTCTACTACCATAGGTACCAGACCCAGATTTTCAATATGTGACATATTTTTTCCTCAGTTGAAATAAAAGCACCTAAGCAGCTTTGCAACTACTTCGGTGCTTGGTCATATCAGATTATGTATTTTAGATTCAGGCTTGGGCCTGCTGACCCATTACTTCATCAAAAGTCAGTACTTTATCAGTCACTTTTGCTTTGCCTAATACATAATCAACTATATTCTGCTCAATGGCTAATGAAGTAGGTGCCTGAAGATTTTTTCTGTCGCTGTAGTACCAGTCGATAACTTCCTGCGGATCTTCATAGCTATCAGCAAATTCATTAATAACGTTACGCACCTGCTCTTCTGTTGGCTCAAGCTTTTCTTCACGAACCAATTCACCCATAATCAGGCTGATGGCAACACGACGACTAGCCTGTTCGTTAAACATGTCCAGAGGTAATTCCAGATCTTTCTGATCCATACCTTGAGCAGCAAAATTTTCTTTCATTCTTGCTGCCATGCTTTTAGCTTCTTCTGTAATCAGTGAGGAAGGTACTTCAATCGGTGTTGCAGCCAGTAATGCATTAATTGCACTGTCTTTAGTCATTTCGCTAACGCGACGGTTTACTTCACGGCTGACATTTTTTTTGATTTCAGCACGCATTTTTTCGACATCACCGTCTTCAATACCAAGTGACTTGGCAAATTCTTCATTTACTTCCGGCAGAACTGCTTCAGAAACGTTTTTCAGAGTAATAGTGAAATTTGCAGTTTTTCCTGCCAGCTCTTTGCTTTGGTAATCTTCCGGAAAAGTAACGGCAACTTCTTTTACGTCATCTTCTTTCATGCCAGCAATACCTGCTTCAAAATCCGGCAGCATCTGGCCTTTGCCCAGCATAAACGGATAATTTTCAGCAGTACCACCAGCAAAGGCCTCACCGTCAATTTTGCCGGCAAAGTCAATAATAACCCGATCACCTTCACGTGCCTCACGTTCAACATGATTAAAACGGGTACGCTGCTGGCGCAGAATATCAACAGTTTTATCTATTTCTGCATCACCGATTTCAGTGCTGAACTTCGTTACTTCCTGATTACTTAAATCACCGACTTTGATTTCTGGAAATTCTTCAAATACTACGGCAATTTTATAAACTTTTTCATCATCCTGATCGGCATCTTCCAAAGCAGTCAGGCTTTTCAGACCAGCAACTTTTAGTTTTTCAGCTACAATGATATCTTCAAATGCTTTATGGGTCATTTCGTTCAATACTTCGTCACGAATACCATAGCCGTACATAGAGTCGATTATTCTCAGCGGTGCTTTACCGGGACGAAAGCCATCAACACGGGCACGTTTCTGTGCTACTTTCATGCGTGCGTTGACTTTTGCTCTGATGTCTTCCCAGCTCAGAGCCAAAATGATTTTACGCTCTAAATTATCTAATTTTTCTACTGTTACGCTCATCGTAAACCCTTAGATGTCAGTTGATCTGGTTTTGGTTTCATTTGTCTTAAGCTACTGCTTTTGGGCTGTACGCACACGGGCATTTACTCATGCAGACAAAAATTAAATGGCAAGTGTACCATAAGCCTTTACAAAAACCTATGTACTGATAAAAACACTTGCCGCTGTTCAGGTTTAGTTGTTTTTACAATTTGTTTTCATTATACGCTGCACTTCATGCCAGCAGCCGTCTACACGCTCTTCAACCACTGCAACCATACCCTGGCGGATTTGCTTAATCTGATTGAAGGTAACTATAGCATTACTACTGATGCGTGCAGGAGACAGAAAAGATAAATGGTCAAGTACGTAAAAACGACTATTTTCTGAGCATTTAAATTCATCCCAGTTTTCTACATAATACCCTTGCCAGCTCAAAGAATTTAATGGTGCTGGCAATTGTTGCTGTGGTTCAGGCATAAACAGCATACCGCGAATAATGCTGGCATGTTGCAATTGCTCATGCTCCAAAGATAAATCTTTCAGGATATTTTCAGCAGCAGGCTCCGTGCTTAACCTGAGCTGCTGCTGGATTTTATGCATTTTATTAATAAGCTGGTCAGTCGGATTCAGACCGGTAAAGTTTTCAAGTTGATTTGACCGGCTGCCATAATATTTAGTTGCTAACTCCAGATGGTAAATACTTTCGTTTAACTGTACGATAAAATCGAAAGCCCCCAATGTTTGCTGATTATGCTGAACCTGCACATTATGTGCAATCAGTCTACTGTGCGGAGCATGTAAAAACCAATACCTGAGTAAACGTTCTGCATAAATGCCCAGGCGGCTCTGATATCCGCCATGTTTTTTCAGAAATAAATACAGGCTTTCAGGCTGCTCATCCAGAGAAAGTAAAAATCGGAATCCTTCATCTCCCAATAGTACTGAAACTGGTATCTCGGCAGATGATATCCATGGAGGTGGTGCCGTTAACAGACTGGCCAGATCGCGTACGATCGTTTTTTTTAAACGCCACCAAATCGGATCTGAAGAATAATTCATACTGGCACCCTTTTCTTTTGCAGAAAAATATTTACAATATAATACTAATTTTGATTTTTTTGTAATTGCTGACTAACAGTATTGTAGAATCCGCGCAAGACATCGATATCTTCTGTGCTTAATTGTGCACGGTCGAACATTGCAGCCATGCGTCGCATCAGCCTTTTTTCATTGCGCCGGTTAAAGAAGCCGGCCAAATTCATTACCTGTTGTAAATGTTCTACCATACCGCTTGTTTGCTGATGAGTAGCCAGATTCTGTTCTTGTTTTAGATGTGTCATACTGATATCAACATGGCTGAACAATTCATAACATATAATTTGCACCGCCTGGGCCAGATTAAGAGAAAAATAATCCGGATTACCATTAATAGTAATCAGACGATTGCAACTTTGAACTTCATCTATACTTAATCCAAAAGTTTCATTTCCAAATACCAGTGCTATTTGCTGACCTGTACCGGCTGCCAAAATTAATGAGGGCATGATTTCCCGCGGGGTATGTAGCGGAGCGGACAACTCACGCCGCCGGCTGGTTAAGGCGCAAGATAAAGTAGTATCTGCAAGAGCATCATCCAGTGTAGCGACAATCCGTGCATTTTCCAGTACATCACGAGCACCTGAGGCCAGGATAAAGCTTTCTTCAGGTAATACAAATGCAGCTGGATTGGCATAATCGAACTTAGCAGGGTCAGATGTCATTGGCGTCTGCATCAAATTCGGTGCAACAAGAGTAAGTCTGGTTAAACCCATTGTTTTCATGGCTCTTGCTGCAGATCCGATATTGGCAGGATGACTGGTTCGGCTAAGTACAATAGTAATGTTGTTGAGAAAATCCGGTAGAACAGGTTTATTCATATCAGTGATTAATACAGACATCTGCTGAATGCAGAAATTCTGCGTATTATAGCAAAATCAGGCCTCTCAATCTGCTACGAGAGCATAATTTTGGCAAAAACACTTTTTGTCGTATAATTGGCAATATTCTGTTTATATTGCCGCAGTGTTTCTATGCGGCATTTGTTCTTTAAAATACCCATTGTATATCTGTTTTAGCTTTTAAGCCCTATCTCGAGAATTAGCATGAATCCTATATTAACTACTGCGTGGAAAGCAGCACGCAAAGCCGGCCAAATGATGCATCGTGCCAGCAGCAATTTAAACAACATTAAAATTGATAATAAAGCTGCTAATGATTTTGTTTCAGATGTAGACCGCGAGGCTGAGCATATTATTGTTAACACTATTCAGGAAGTCTATCCTCATCATGCTGTTTTGAGTGAAGAGGCTGGTCATTCAGGTAATACTAATGCGGAATATCAATGGATTATTGATCCGCTGGACGGTACAACCAATTATTTACACGGACATAAACAGTACGCTATTTCTATGGCTTTGCTGCATAAAGGTACTTTAGCCGAAGCACTGGTTTATGCACCGGAACAGAATGATTTATATGTTGCCAGCCGGGGTCAGGGCGCTTTGCTTAATGATAAGCGTATACGGGTTAGCAATCGAAGTGATTTATTGCGCAGCCTGATAGCTACAGGTTTTCCAGTTGTTGACCAAAGCATGATGGATACCTATCTGGCAATTTTAAAAGACGTACTGGCTAAAACAGCCGGTGGTCGCAGAGAAGGTTCTGCTGCTCTGGATTTATGTAATGTTGCCTGTGGCCGAGTTGACGGATATTTTGAGTTTAACCTGAAACCCTGGGATATTGCCGGTGGTGCTCTGATTGTGCAGGAAGCTGGCGGTATTGTTACTGATATGCATGGTGAACAAACTTGGCTGGATAGCGGGGATATTGTTGCTGCAAATCCCAAAATTCTTGCCCAGCTTTTACAAATTATTGCTCCGCATTTAGCTGTATAATGTTTTTATGGCAAATTGCTCCGGTTAAGGTCATTCGGGTACAACAAATTTTATATCTGCTTTTATAAAGATGATAATTATGAAAAAAATTTTGTTTTCGACTTTATTGGCTTCATATGCAGGTTTGGTATTGGCACAAGGTATTGCTGCTAATCATGCATGGGCACGGTTCAGTGTGCCGGGAATGTCTTCCAGTGGTGTATTTATGGATTTGGATAATCATTCAGGTAAAGATGATGTTTTACTGAGTGTATCCAGCCCGGTGGCAATGTCTGGTGAAGTGCATGAAACAACCGAAGTAGATGGCGTAATGAAAATGCGCCCTTTACCGCAAGGTTTGCCCTTACCTGCCGGTAAGGTGACCCAGCTTCAACCGGGGAAAATGCATATTATGTTAATGGGTTTAAAAAAGCCCTTAGTAAAAGGAACAACAATTCCGGTGCGTTTAACTTTTCGTTATGCCAAACCGTTAATGCTTAATGTTCCTGTCAGTGTCGGTTCTTCTAGTTCAGATAATCATCATATGCATCATTAGATTTGCAGCCAGTCTGTTAAACAGGCTGGCATTTATCTTTATCTTACAATCTCTGGTCTTTCAATAGATTCGTTTACTTAATTGACTAAGCTGATTGTTGGCTTCTAATTTAATCAGTAGGATATTTTTATTTTATTGATTGAATTTGTTTTATATAAAAATATATTTTGTTTCTTTGTTCTGATGATAAATCAGAACAAAGTTTTTGAGAATAATCCAATTTTAATTCAATATGATTTCCTTATTGCATTCAGGCAAATTCTGGTTGAAGCTGATCGTATTCAGCTGCCTGAGCATTATCCTTTTGCTGGCCATTGATATAGCCGTTTTGCATTATTTATTTAATGCAGAAGAAATTAATAAACGGGCAAATGCCATGATGGCAAATAGTGGCCATCAGGTTGTTTTTGACCAGGATATAAACCGTGCTATGTTTCCACGCCCGACAGTTACTTTGCACAATGTACGTATTAAAAATAAATTCAGCAAAGCAGACGATATTCATATTGATGATATGAAAATTGGTTTAGGGTGGCAAAGCTTGTTCGGTCGCATGACAATTGAAAAATTACAGCTTACAAATGCACACGTTAATCTTGTTAGAGATAGTCAGGGGCAATGGAATCTGAGCGATTTATGGGAACAACAACATAAAAATAATCAATTGAAAATTAATCGCTTTATTTTGGAAAATGCCAGCTTCCGTATCAATGACGGACAAAATATTCAGAAAATTAATCAGCTAAATTTACAATGGCATAATCTTGGTAATAACAGTTTGCTTAAACTGGATGGGACGCTCAGCGGCCAATACATGCAGACTATGCAATGTCAACTAAGTGCTGTTTACCGTCCTGATGCGGTTATGCAATGGCAGGATGTCAATCTGGAAGTAAAAACTAAACTACCTTCTTTGGGCGATAGTAATGGCCAATGGCATTTTGATGCACGCTGGCTGCCTCAGCAGCAGCTTTTTCAGACAACTGCTGTCCAATGGCAATGGCACAGTCAGCATAATCAGTTGCATATATCAGGTAATGGCCAGAACTGGCAACTTGGTTGGGCTAAACTCTTATTACCTCAATTGAACGGTGTGGCTACCGCACAAATTGGTGATAATGAGATTAATGCAACTTTATCAGCCAGTAATACTAGCTGGATACAGAATCAGTGGTCTTTATCACAATTTCAGATTGATAGCGGCTGGCAAAGTCATTTATATCAAACTGCTTTAACCGTGAGTGGTCAGTTAAACTGGCTGGATATGCGACATTGGAAAATTAGTAATTTATCGGTTAACAGCCATCAGGATACTGTTAATGCTCTGCCCAATTCGCGGTTTATCAGTGATCTAACTGGCAGCCTTCATGGAGATGACAACGGAAATGCACAGTTAGTATTACAAGGTCTGTTCGATAATCAGCCTGTGGATATTAATTTAAATTACCAAAGTGATAAAAATTCAGGAAAAGTGAATGGAAATATTCATCTTGTTCAGCTAAATCTGCGCCCGTATACAGATAATACTACCGGTATACTTCCGTCTGACTGGCAAAAGTTGTGGCAAAACTGGTTTAAAAACCGTTCTGTTAATATCCTGCTTAATATCGATTCTTTGCAGACGCATAAAGTGCAGCTGAATCAACTGAAAACCAATCTTTCAATTGATGTGCATAATTTTACACTGCAACCATTCAGTATTCAGATGTATGGCGGAAACACTCAGGGAATGTTACAGATTAGTAATGCCAATCCTTTGAGCTGGAAAATTCAGCAACATGTAAATAACGTGCAGATTAAATCTTTTCTTCAAGATATATTTGGCTGGCATAACCTTGATGGCACTGCAGATGCCGATTTTGAGTTACATGGTAATGGAATGAACCGTAATCAATGGCTGTCGACTCTGACTGGTAATGCTAAATTACAAATCCATCAGGGTTTTTGGAATGGGATTGATATCAATAATATTCTGCAAAACGGTGAAAATCAGACTACCGTTGCTTACAATGAAACCAGCCAAACACCATTCAGAATTATTAAGCTGTTTATTCCGGTAGAGAACGGTAATAGTAAAAACGGACGAATAGAATTGCATGCTGATAACTTTGATATTAAAGGTGTGGGTAGTGTTAAATGGTTACAGCAGCAAATGGATTATAATGTGCTGATTGCTACTCGGCGTGCCCAGCAGCAAAATTTACTGCCATTACGCATTAATGGCACTTTTAGCCGCCCTTCCTTTACTATTGATTATCAGAAACTGACTGCCGGTTTACACACTTCACAACAAAAACAGGACAGTTTGCGGCAAACATTACAGCAGCAATGGTTATGGCTTAATCAGGGAGCCAGTTCTTCTTCTGAAACTTATACCTCTGCTCGTCAGCCATGAGCGTTTATATTTTCCACGTGTGGCCGAAGCCAGATGAACTGGCTGAGAAGATTGGTAGTGATGAGCAGGCAGAAATCATAATAATTGCACAAAACTGGCCAGAATCTTTTACTGCACAATCACATGCCGGCCAGATTATTGTACAGCTCTGGGTTGAAGCCAGGATATTCTGGCAGCACCAGCCGGTATTTAGTTATCCATTTCGTCATGCAGGAAAATTTACTTTTATTCAGCCGCATGTATATGAACAATGGGTTCAGTTTAATCCCGGTATAGTCTGTACAAGTACGACGCCCGTTTATTCTGAATTCAGATATAAACCATGGCTTACCTTGCCGGATTTATTACCGGTTAAATCCGTGGTGGTGATTGGCGCAGGTATTGCCGGAGCTGCCACTGCCTTTGCTCTGGCAAAGCGTGGTATAGCAGTAACAGTCATAGAACAGCATACAATTGCCAGCGCAGCCTCAGGCAATCATCTTGGTCTGTTATACGCAAAAATTTCGGCGCATGCTACGGTTCAGACTGAGCTATTACTGGCAGGCTATGGCTACAGCCGGGCACTGCTCAGCAACAGTTTGCCTGCCGGTCAGGGCTGGCTGGATTGCGGTGTTATCCATCTGAATTACAATTCAAAAGAACAGCAACGTAATATGCTGCTGACTAATCAAAATCCGCAAAGTAAATTATTTCATGCTGTTACACAGGAAGAAGCCAGTCAGATCGCCGGTATAGATTTGCCGCATAGTGGTTTATGGTGGCCTTATGGCGCAGCAATTAATCCTCTCAGCTGGATTCAGAATATGCTCAGGCACCCGCTGATTCAGGTATTAACAACAACGAAAGTAAATGCCATTTGCCGGCAAAAGGATTTATGGCAGATAGATTGTCAGAATCAGCTTGAGGCATTTTCACTTAATGCATCTCATATTGTCATTTGTGCCGGAGCCGAAAGTAATTTTTTGTATCCGGTAACCGGATGGCCACTTCATAAAATACGCGGTCAGACAACTACAGCCAGTATAAAACAGGAGGTTGTGCAGCTGCACTGTGCATTGAGTGCAAATAGTTATATTACCCCGCAATGGCGTGATAAATTGTGTTTTGGCGCTACTTTTCATCCCAATCAAACCAATGATGATTTAACCAGTGAAGACGAAAAAGAAAACTGGCAGCAATTACGCCAATGGATGCCGCATCTTGCAGCAAACTTAGATTCTGATAACCCTTTGCAGGGACATGCAGCCATACGCTGTGATGCTTATGATCATTTACCGGTTGTCGGACCAATCGGCGATACATCTGCTATGTTCAAGTATTATGCGCAGTTACGTATGGATAAAAACTACCCACTTACTCAGCCCTGTCCATGGCTGCCGGGAGCATTTATCAATACCGCTCATGGCAGCCGTGGATTGATTACTGCTCCGCTATGTGCTGAAGCTATAGCTACATCTATTCTTGGTTTGCCCTCTCCTTTATCGGTACGCTTACAGCAGGCTTTACACCCTAATCGTTTACCCATCAGGATGCTCACTCATCACCAATCATTCACATTTGCTGAACAGACTAAGTAACATTTTGCATATATATAATGTTATAGGGTATCATTTATGTAATGTTATATAGTAACATTCTTGATTAAGATTGGTTATTAAAGGCTCAGTATGTTTTCACTCTTGCTTTGCGGAGCAATAAAACGTCTGTCATGGGTAAGCCTGATTCTGGTTTTACTCTGGTTAATGTATGCATGGGCGGTGTGCGGATCATGAGTATTCAGCTTGAAAATGTTACTGTGAGCTACAGACATCGACCTGCTATTCATCATATCAATATTGATTTTAATAAGAATGAGATGTGGGCTATATTTGGTCCGAACGGAGCGGGTAAATCAACTTTGCTTAAAGCCATTATGCATCTTGTTCGCCCTGATAGCGGGCAAATTAGCTGGGGAAAATTGCAGCGTTCCGATATTGCTTATCTGCCTCAGCAGTCGGATATTGATCGTAGCCAGCCGATGAGTGTATTTGAACTGGTAGCAATGGGTTTATGGTATGAAACAGGTTTTTTTACCAGTATATCTAAAACCATGTATCAGCGAATTTTTAATGTACTTAATCAGGTAGGGATGTTGCAATATAAAGACCGTAGTATTGCCCAGCTTTCCAACGGCCAATTTCAACGTGTATTGCTGGCGCGTATGCTGATTCAGAATGCAAGTGTATTATTACTGGATGAACCATTTAATGCTGTCGATGCGTCAACCACATTTGCTTTACTGGATATACTCAAGACATATCAGCAGCAACAAAAATGTACTGTTATTACCGTTTTGCACGATTATGAACAAGTACAAGCCTATTTCCCCAATACGCTATTAATTGCCCGTGAAAAAATTGCAGCAGGTAAAACGGATAAAGTAATAACAGAAAATAATCTGCAAAAGGCAGCGGCGGCTATGCAGCAATATGAACAAAACCAGTGGTGTGACAGGGACAGGTAAAACTGATGAATATTGTCCATTTACTTACAGAACCTTTTGCTGATTACGATTTTATGCGTTATGCACTCTGCTCTATTGTATTTCTTGCTTTAGGGACGGCACCGGTAGGGGTTTTTCTGATGATGCGCCGCATGAGTCTGGTTGGTGATGCTTTAGGTCATGCAATTTTACCGGGTGCTGCGGCTGGTTATATGATTGCCGGTCTCAGTCTGCCCGCAATGAGTTTAGGCGGCTTTATTGCCGGTTTACTGATGGCATTACTGGCCGGTCTGGCCAGCCGCTTTGCCGATGTACGTGAAGATGCCAGCTTTGCTGCTTTTTTTCTTACCTGTCTGGCTTTAGGCGTGGTATTGGTCAGTCGTGGCGGTAATAGCGTCGATTTACTGAATTTATTATTCGGCTCAATTTTATCGGTTGATCACGCAGCCTTAACTTTGGTTGCAGTAGTCAGCAGTATAACCATGCTGGTACTGGCTGTTATTTACCGGCCGCTGATGCTGGAAAGTATCGATCCGCTGTTTTTGCGTGCCGTAAACGGAAAAGGGACACTCTGGCATATTATCTTTTTAATACTTGTCGTTTTGAATCTGGTAGCTGGTTTTCAGGCATTAGGCACCCTGATGTCTGTAGGCTTGATGATGTTACCGGCTATCAGCGCAAGGCTATGGCATAAAACAATGGGCGGTATGATGACGATTGCTGCCGGTATTGCCATAGTATGCGGATTTATCGGATTACTGCTTTCTTACTATATAGATCTGCCTTCAGGTCCGGCAATTATTTTGTGCTGTGGTTTTGTTTATATTCTGTCTTTATTTATTGGTTGTGAAAACGGTATTTTATGGCGGTTATATAAACGTCACCGTCATCATATTGCCTGAAAAATTTTCAGTAAACTCATTCTAGGATATTAGTTGATGAAACGTGGTTTGTTTATCTGTCTGTTAACTTTATTTCTGACTGGTTTTGCCAGCATAATTCATGCAGCACCATTACCGGTAATCACAAGCTTTAGTATTTTGGGAGATGTCACACGGCAAATCGGCGGTGAACGAGTACAGGTACGAAGCCTGATTGGTACTGATCAGGATGCGCATATGTATCAGTTAGTAAGTAAAGATTTACGTGACATGCGTACTGCTAAACTGATTTTGCTTAATGGACTGGGTCTTGAACCTCTTACTTTGCAACGTGCTGCTCAGCAAAGCCGAGTACCGTTGTTTACTGTTACTCAGAACATTACACCGTTAATGCTGGCTGATGATGGTCACGGACATCATCAGCATACCGATCCGCATGTCTGGAATGACCCTGTTCTCATGCAAATATATGCACGCAACATTGCTAATGCTCTGATTAGTGTGGATCCGCAAGGTAAAGCCTATTATCAGCAGCGTCTGACTGCATATCAGCAACAACTTGCCGGATTGAATAACTGGGCAAGCAAAATGTTTAATGCAGTGCCTGCAGAAAAACGAAAAGTATTAACCGGACATGATGCTTTCGGTTATATGGCAAAACGTTATCGGATTGAATTTATTGCGCCACAAGGTATGAGCACCGAAGCAGAGCCTTCTGCCCGTCAGATTGCCGCTATTATCAGCCAGATCCGGCGCGATCATATTAAAGCTATATTTATGGAAAACATAAAAAATCCGAAGATGGTTCAGCGTATTGCCAGCGAGACTCAAACCAAAATATCTGGTCGTCTTTATTCTGATGCACTGAGCAAAGGTGCTCCGGCAGCTACATACATTGATATGTTCCGTTATAATGTAAATGCTTTATGCAGTGCGATGAAATAAATTTACAGATAAGCATATAGTCAGTGCTGGCTATATGCTGTTTTTTAATTTTGTAAAGCCTGCCGCCAGTTGTGTATATCTGTCTGGCGGTTTTGCTCAAAATTTTCCAGCATTTCCAGTTCAAAACTGGAAAAACCGGCTTGTTCCCGTGCTTCCAGATTAACATAGCCGCGAAAAATAAATAAATCATAACGACTGAGTAAGCGACGAAATAATGTCAGTGGCTCAAGTCCGCGCTGTTTACATAAATACTGATACCAGTAATTTCCCGCACGTACATGCCCTACTTCTTCACGATAGATAATATCCAGTACAGCACAAGTTTCATCATCCCCTTTTTGAGCAATTTTCTTACGCATTCCCGGTGTTACATCCAACCCTCGTGCTTCCAGTACTCTGGGTACTAAAGCCATACGCAGTAATGGATCAAATGCAGTTTTATAAGCCATATCCCATAAATGATTATGAGCTGAAAAATCACCATAATCATATCCAGTTGCTTGCAAACGCTGACGCATAAGCTGAAAGTGTTTTGCTTCTTCAGCAGCAATCCGTACCCAGTCACGAGTGAACTCTTCCGGTAACAATCTAAATCGGTAGGCTGCGTCTAAAGCCAGATTGATTGCATTAAATTCAATATGACAAACTGCATGCAACAAAGCTGCATAACCTTCTATAGTAGTTAATTTTCTGTTTGTAACTCTGGAGGGAGGCACTAACTCAGGTCTCTGCGGATGTCCGGCCAGACGAAAATCTTTTATTTCACCTATCTCATCCCTTCTCAGACTATTTGCAGGTGTATCTGAGCACAGTTGTTGTGCAGTTAAACTTAGCGTACATTTTTCCTCAGGCTGGCAACTTAACAAAGCAGATTCGAGTAATAAGAAAATAGACATATATAGAAGTTACGTTATGGCAAAATTATGATTGAGTATACATGTCCGGTCGCTGCTAAATAAACTGCGATTTAATATGATTTAACATTTTAATGGTTTTAATCAGCTATTATGAATTACAATATCAATTTATTAATATATAAAAGGATTAAAAATGTATTATTCACGCACAACAAAAGCTGTTCTTTTAACTTTGACTTTAGCAGTTTCAATTCCTGCACTAGCTGATCATAATTGGCAAACATGTAAAGAAAAACAGCAACAGATTGAAAAACAATTGCAATATGCACAGGCTAACCATAATCAAAAGCGAATTAACCGGCTGAATGCACAAAAAGCAGACATCATCCAAAATTGCTCAAATGATGATTTACGACAAAAATACACTCAGAAAATTAATAAATTAGACAGCAAAATCAGTGAAACACAGCGTAAACTGGCCAAGGCTCAGGCTAAAGGAGATACAGAAAAAACTGCTGAATTACAAAATAAATTAAACGAAAATACATCAAAGCTTCAACAGGCTAAACAGAATTTAGCCCGTTTTGAGCAGGCAGCTAAACATTAAATGCACCAATATTGCTGATGAAAGAGCTTTTCACTTAAGGCTTTTTCATTAGCAAATTTATTTTCTAAAAATTCTTAGAAATTTTATCTAAACTAATAAAAAATCCCTATACCATCATTGATTGATATATTGGCCAGATATTTTCAAATTCCTTATTTGTTAAGACTACTGCCATTATTCATTTATTTTGTAATTATTCAAACAGAGATTAATAGCTTAATTTAGTTTCATCTTTGTTCAGGAGCAGCTAAAATATTCTTTAGTAGTTCATCAAAGGAGTAATTAATGCGAATTTTGAGTAAAGCAATACTAACCGGCTTTATGACTGTCAATTTAACTCTGGCTTATGCCGGAGGTCTTGATACTCTGCAAAAATTCAATTCCGATACAGATGGTATTTCCGGTCAGTTTAGTCAGACTGTTCACAGTAAAAAGCGTACTCAAACTACTTCAGGAACATTTTCCATTCAGCGCCCGGGACTTTTCCGCTGGGAATATACACAGCCATATAAGCAAACTATTGTTGGTGATGGTAAAACTGTCTGGTTATATGATCAGGACTTAGCTCAGGTAACCAAGCGCTCTCAGAATCAGACCATTGGCGATTCTCCGGCAGCTATTCTTTCGAATAAATCAGCGTTGAATGCCAATTATACCTTGTCAGATGATGGCAGCAGTAATGGTATTGATTATGTTCGGGCCATTCCAAAACGAAGCGATACAGGCTATCAGAATATTCGTATTGGTTTTCGTGGTGACAATCTGGCCAATATGCAGCTGAAAGACAGTTTTGGTAATCTGACCAATATTACTTTCAGTCAGCTTAATACTCATCCGCAGTTTAATCGCAATCAGTTCAAATTTACACCGCCTAAAGGTGTAGATGTATTAAGCCAGTAAAATAGACTAATAGCATAACAGGCAGCCTGTACCTGCCTGTTTTATATTGCTCATTAACGGGATGTCAGCAACGATAAACGTATGAGCGTCCGTTATGAACTCCTCGACACCAGCGCGGGCGGAACATCATCCAGTCCATATCATCATCCCATCTGCGCTGCATTGCCCAGTTCTGTGCCTGCTGCAATTTAATTTTGTTAATATAATTATTCCATGCCAGCTTGTAACAACTCTGAAAAATAGGCAAATTAACTTTTTGCCGGTATTCTTCTGCTAATTTGGCATTGGCAGGATCAGATAAAAATGTCGGGTTTTGCATTTGTTCCCGCATTAATTCAGCAGTACGGGTATCACACTGTTCAGCCAGATCCAGCTGCAGTTTTTGCTGTGCTGCCTTTTCTGCTGCTGCACGCTCGGCCTGACGGGCAGCTTTTTGTTCAGGTGTAGCACAAGCAGCCAGCGCTAAGACAACTATGCCTAAATAGCAAATTTTCCGCCAATACATACAGATTCCTTTTATCCGATTACTTTCAGATTCTTATAATTATACACCAGGACATTATGGCATTTAATTGTTATAGCCTTGATGTTTATTTTATTGGTTTTCGTTGCCAGTATGGTTTATATACCTGTAATGGCTGCAAGCTCAAATTTCGTTCGGATAAAATTGACTGTATTCCTCCCATCCGGTCTGTACGTAAAAGACTAATATTTTCCTGTGCCAGCAACGCTTGCACCTGAATATGCGGATGACCGTAAGGATTTGCAAAGCCTGCACTGGCCACGGCATATTGAGGGGCAACTGTTTGGATAAAAGCAGCATCACTTGAATAGCGGCTGCCATGATGGCCTAAAACTAAAATCTGGCTAAACAATTTATCCCCGTAAGCTTTTAGCAAGGCCTGCTCGCCTTTTTTTCCTAAATCGCCAGTTATCAACACGGCTTTATCAGCACTGACTACTCTTAAAACACAGCTATAATCATTTTTTCCTTTTTTATTAGTTGCTACTGGCTGATTAAGAAATTCAAACCAGACATTGTCCCACTGCCAGTTAGCTCCGGCTGTACAAGAGTGGACAGGAAACTGATATGCGCTGATTTGTCCGGCGATGATTTTTTTAGGTTGCAGCTGCTTTTTAATCAGTACAGCACCGCCGTCATGATCAGCATCATTATGTGAGAGTACTAGCGTATCAAGTTGCCTGATACCGGCTGCGCGTAAATTAGGTAATAACACCGATTGCGCAGCATATGCTGTACCCGTATCAAATAATAATTCATGCCCGGCCGTACTAATGCTTACAGCCAGACCTTGCCCGACGTCCCATACTCTAACTAATGCTTCACCCTGAGCAGGACGTGGCGGCCGGTAACTGAGCATTAACAATAAAATTAGCAGACATAGCGGACGCAGATGCCAGCCCCGGGGCAGTAATAAAATTAAAACAGAAAGCATCGCCAGTAACCACAGAGCTAATGGCGCATGTGCTGGATAATATTCCGGCGCATATTCAGCTATTGTGTTCAGTATCTGCATCGTTTGTTCGGTAAGATATGCAGCAAAAGTACGCAAGAAATCTAACGGAACAATCATTGATAATAATGCTATTGGTACCAGAACCAGTGTGAACCAAGGAATGGCCAGAGCATTTACCAATGGCGATATGACAGGTACTGAACCAAAGCAGAAAGCTACCAGTACGACTGAAGCAAGCCCGGCAGCCCACTGTGCCTGCACTAACTGAAACAATTTAATTGTATGATTTACACCTTCTCCTGCCCACATCAGAACTGCAACTAACAAAAAAGAAAGCCAGAAACCAACACTAAGAACGGCCAGAGGATCAAACAGCAATACAAGTGCTATCGTCAGCCACCAAATTTGAAATGCTCGCAAATACCCCCGCCGCCACGTCAGTGCCAGAATGATAATCATCAGCATACTTCGCTGGGTCGGCACGGCAAATCCGGCCAGAGCACTGTATACAATCGCAGTAATTACTGCTGCACCACGTGTCAGTATCCATGGTTGTGAAACCCGAAAAGGGAGATATTGTAAGCATTTGCTGCACAGCCACGCGGCCAGCATGGCTAACATCCCTACATGTAAGCCAGAAATGCTGACCAGATGATTTAAACCCAAAGGACGGAATACCTGCCATGCTTCAGCCGGTAATGCAGACTGTTCACCGACTGTAAGCGCCTTTATTAATGCTACGCCCTGCGGATATATCTGAGATTGTGCTTCCCATCGGCCGCCGCACCAGACGCGCCAGCTTGTGAGCTTTTCCTTCCAGCCGGACACAGCCGGAAGTGCTTTGCGCTGACCTTTTACCACTGTAGCCTGAGCGCTGATATGATTAGCCAGTGCCCATGCTTCACGATTGAAACCAACCTTATTAGCTTCACCGATTATGGCACGCACTTTTGCTTTTATTTGCCATCGGCTGCCAACCGTCCATTGTTGTTTTGAATAATCAGTCAGTAGCCATTGCTGCTGCCGTCCATCTGGTAATTTAACCTGTGCCACAAAACGACTGCGTTGCTGTTCATATTGAGGGATATCGCTTACAGTAAGCGTAATATTTTGCACACTTGCTCTATCAGTAAGCGGCCATTGATTTTGTAATAAATTATCCGTGCGCCATAATGCAAATATTATTCCGGCGCATAAAGCACAACCAAACAAAAAAACCTGCCAGCGCGTAAAAACTGTGAAGACTAACAAAATAAAAAAAGCATATATCCACGGTAAAATCGCTGCTGAGGCCAGCAGATAAGAACTGCAAACACCCAATACCCACCACGGTAACCATCCACTGACCACGAGAGTTTTTGACATACAAGCTGCTGTTAATTTCAGATAAATATTTATTTGTAATTATCATAACCACATTATACTGAATTAAATTAAAAATGTTATTGTAATTTTTTGGCCGTAAAGCTTTTAATACTAGATTTATAGAAATCTGAGATGATAATAACAGGACAGATAATCATGCATAAAATTAAATCAGGCAGATGAAAAATTTAATACTCGATTAACGGGTTTTATTCAGTCCTATTAAAATTATTAAATCCGGATAAGATGAAATTCCAATATGTTATTTTGAAAATATACAGTTATTTTGCCAATCTGAATTTTCAGTATCTGTACTGTTGAATTAAATTTAATTAATCTCAGTAATGCCGCTGTGAAAACAAATAAATATGGGTATAATATAAAGTTTGATAATTTTAAGCCGGCTTTAATTAAAAGGACTTAATCACACTATGGCACAACAGCCTGCCGAGGGCGGAAAACTGAAAAAATCATTAAAGAAATACATGCTCACTGGCGTGCTGGTATGGTTACCTATTATTGTAACAATCTGGGTAATCAGTTATATCATTGGCATGGCAGATCAGCTTGTCAACATTCTGCCTGCTCACTGGCAGCCTCAGGCAATATTGGGATTCAAGATTCATGGTTTAGGCTTACTGTTTGCTATCATTGTTGTATTTTTCACTGGTTTACTGGCGGCAAATATGCTCGGACGCAGAATATTCGCTGCCTGGGATGCGTTGTGGGGGCGCATTCCTGTCGTAAAGAGTATTTATTCCGGAGTTAAAAAAGTTTCTGAATCTTTATTGTCAGATTCCCGGCAGTCGTTTAAAACACCAGTACTGGTACCCTTTCCTCAGCCAGATATCTGGACTATTGGATTCGTATCAGGTCACATACCGGATAAACTAGCATCCGCCTTACCGCACCATTCTGAAGAAGCTTCGTCAGATAATTATATTTCAGTATATGTGCCCACTACACCTAATCCGACAGGTGGTTACTATATTATGGTTAACAGTAAAGACGTCCGCGAAATTGATATGAGCGTGGATGATGCACTGAAATATGTTATTTCACTGGGTATGGTGCAGCCGGATGAACCACCGCACAACCAGTCATTACAGGCTATTTTCTCTTTACACAAACCAGCCAAACCGCATTAATGCATGATTGGCCGGAAATGATATTCCTAGATGACACAATTAACCTTAATCATAGTAAAAAGGCATCAAAATGCGAACCAACTATTGTGGCTTAATTAATGAGCAATATCTCGACCAGACTGTTACCGTAAAAGGCTGGGTACATCGCCGCCGCGATCACGGCGGTGTAATATTCATTGACCTGCGTGACCGGGAAGGTATCGTACAGGTAGTGATTGACCCGGATACACCTGAAACTTTTACTCTGGCCGACTCAGTCCGTAATGAATATGTACTGAGTATTACCGGTCGTGTACGTGCCCGTCCTAAAGGTACCAAAAACGATAAAATGATTTCCGGCGGTATTGAATTATTAGCCAAAGAAATTGAAATAATAAATACTGCTGCTACCCCACCGTTTTTAATTGATGACGAAAGCATCAGTGAAAATGTACGTCTGACTAACCGTGTAATCGATTTGCGCCGTCCGGTGATGCAAAATAATCTGCGACTGCGTTATCGTGTTGCAATGGCTGTTCGCCGCTATCTGGACAGTCAGGGATTTATAGATATCGAAACTCCGATGTTAACCCGCTCTACTCCGGAAGGTGCACGGGATTATCTGGTACCCAGCCGTGTATTTCCGGGTGAGTTCTTTGCTTTACCGCAATCTCCGCAGCTATTCAAACAGTTATTGATGGTGGCAGGATTCGACCGCTATTATCAGATTGTAAAATGTTTCCGTGATGAAGACCTGCGTGCTGACCGTCAGCCGGAATTTACTCAGATAGACCTTGAAACCTCGTTTTTGAATGAAAACGAAATCATGGATATCACTGAAAACATGGTTAGGTTGGTTTTTCAGGAAGTTCTGGCTGTAGACTTACCTACTTTCCCGCGCATGAGCTGGCAGGATGCTATGTTCATGTATGGCTCGGATAAACCAGATTTGTGCGTAAATCTGCAATTCACTGAATTAACTGACTTGATGAAAACGGAAGAATTTAAAGTATTTCGTGAAGCTGCCGATATGAAAAACGGTCGTGTTGTTGCCTTGCGTGTCCCTAATGGCGCTAACCTGAGCCGCAAGGAAATAGATACGTATACAGAATTTGTCGGTATCTATGGTGCAAAAGGTCTGGCGTTTATCAAAGTAATGGACATTAGCAAAGTAAATAATACAGAAGATAGTGGTTTGCAGTCACCGATTGTGAAATTCCTTTCTGATCGTGCTTTGCAGTCTATTATCGAGAAAACCGGTGCACAGAATGGCGATATTATTTTCTTTGGTGCCGATACAGCCAAAGTGGTTAACGAAGCTATTGGCGCGCTGCGCGTTAAAATCGGTCACGAACATGGTGCTGCCAACGGTTATTATACTAATGAATGGCGTCCATTATGGGTAGTTGATTTCCCGATGTTTGAATATGATGAAGAAGAACATCGCTGGTCTGCTATGCATCATCCTTTTACTGCACCTAAAGCCGGTCATGAGGATTTACTGGTATCTGCACCGGATCAGTGTATTGCCCGTGCTTATGATATGGTGCTAAATGGCTGGGAAATCGGTGGTGGCTCTATTCGTATTCATCGTGCAGATATTCAAGAGAAAGTATTTGCTGCACTGAAAATCACTCCGGAAGAACAACAGAATAAATTCGGTTTTCTGCTGAATAACCTGAAATTCGGTGCTCCTCCGCATGGAGGTCTCGCGTTTGGTCTGGACCGACTGGTAACCCTGATGGCTGGTGCTGATTCAATTCGTGATGTTATCGCATTCCCGAAAACTCAGCGTTCGCAGGATTTACTGGTAGATGCACCAAATCATGTTGACGAAAAACAATTGCGTGAGCTTGGCCTGCGTTTACGTCAAAAAGTTCAGACTGAAGAGAAAAATTAATTTATTCTTTTGATAAAAAACTGCCTGATAAAATTTATCAGGCAGTTTTTTTATCATTTAGGCAAAGTACTATTTATAAATTAAATTTAATCAGCGTCTCTTTAGCCAGACACCAGATTCAATATGCGGTGTGAAAGGAAACTGATCAAACATGGCGGCCTGTTTAACGCTATGAGTAGCTAATAATGTTTGCAGATTTTCGTGCAAAGTGACCGGATTACAGGATACATAAATAATGTTATCAAATTTCTGTAACAACTTAAGGGTGCCATGATCAATACCGGCTCTCGGAGGGTCCACAAAAACCGTACTGAACTGATAATCAGCCAGATTAATCTGCTCACTGGCCAATCGCCGGAAAGTTCGGATGCCTGTAAATGCTTCTGTAAATTCTTCTGCCGAAAGTCGGGCTAATGCAATATTATTGATATGATTATTATCAATATTCCAATGCGCTGCCTGTACAGAAGTTTTTGATACTTCTGTAGCCAAAACTTTGTGAAATTGGCGGGACAGGGGCAAAGTAAAATTACCATTGCCACAATAAAGCTCCAGTAGATCTCCGCCATTGATCGATTGAGCAACATCAACAGCCCAACCCAGCATTGACTGACAAATTTCTGCATTCGGCTGAGTAAAACCACCTTCAAACTGTTTATACTCAAAGATTTCATTATGAACTTTTAAGCGTTCAATAACATAATCGCGTTCCAGAACTACCTTCTGTCCACGGCTTCGCCCCAAGATCTGAATGTTCAGTTCAGTGGCCAGCGATTTCGCCGACTGAGCCCAGACATCATCCAGTTTTTTATGATAAATCAGAGTAACCAGCGTATCGCCAGCCAGTGTAGTTAAAAATTCAACTTGAAATAAGCGTGTTTTTAACTCTTCTCTGGCCTGTATTTTGCTCAGTAAAACAGGCATCAATGAGTTAATATTTTCATGAGCTATGGCAAAATCACGTATTTTACATACATTACCGGAACTGGCTTTTTCTCCCGGGGTAAACATAGCATAACTACAGCTGTCTCCTTCATGCCAGATACGAAATTCCGCACGCATCCGGTAATGAGAAGCCGGAGAAGTGAAAATCTGTATTGGCGGAAAAGCACAGTCTGCAAATAGTTGCTCCAGATAGTGCTGTTTATCAGATAATTGTTGCTGGTAAGTAATACCGGTCATATAGTTATCAGCCAAAGCAAAAAGGGCTTATTATATCAAACCCCGTTCTGTTCCCGTACATCGCGCAGAATTTGCCGGCCATAATCATCTGCAGCAATCATATCCGCAATTCTTTTTGCAGTATCTTCAGCACTTTGCAACTGATTTTTATCCTTTAAGCCAATAAAATTTTGTACCAGGGGAAATTTATCAGCATCGGCAGAACGGATATTTTGCTGCATATTGGTATCAACAACGCCGGGAGCAATACTGGCAATACGTACATGCGGATGTTGTTCAGCCGCTACTACTGCTGCATGCTGATCCAGTGCCGCCTTAGTGGCTCCATATACGCTCCAGCCTGCTACCGGATGCCGCCCGGCACCACTACTGATATGCGCAATGCGAATTTCAGCTTTCGACGTAGCGGCAATCACCGCATTAGTTAATAGTAATGGTGCAGTAATATTTACGGCTACCGCTTTAATAATTGCATCACAATCCTGCTGGCCTATTATTGAATTCGGCTCTACCATACCAGCGTTGTTTATCAGAATAATTTCATTTTTATTTTCAAGACCACTCTGCCAGCTGGCTGACCGGATTAATGTCGCCATAGCATCAGCATCAGAAAAATCAATTGAATATTCCAGTAATTTTTCCGGCGGATTATCCCAGCCGTACCTTGATAGACCGACAACTTTGACTTCTTTGGTCAGGTAATATTCTGTGAGGGCCCGTCCTAACCCCCGACTATGACCAGTAATAATTACACAACATTGCATATTAAATTCCCTTTTTCAAAAATTATCTGAGTTTCTAGCCAGATAGTAATCATACACTTTACTTATGCAGTAAAAAAATCAGATTTTAATTTGTTTAAATATAAACTTTATTTATGAAGAAATTGACTTTATTAAGTTAAGTATTATCATGCAATGTAAATTTTATGCCTGTTATTTAAAGGAAACTTTTATGTCGTTAAGCATTATTCGTCATGATTGGTCACTACCAGAGGTTATCAAATTATTTCAACTGCCATTTAATGATCTGATATTTAAAGCACAAACAATACACCGACAATTTTTTGATGCCAATAAAGTGCAAGTTTCAACTTTACTATCCATAAAAACCGGTGCTTGTCCGGAAGACTGTAAATATTGCCCGCAATCAGTCCATTACGATACTGGTCTAGAAAAAGAAAAATTACTTGAAGTTCAAAAAGTAATTGAAAAAGCCAAGGCTGCAAAAGCAATCGGTTCAACACGTTTCTGTATGGGTGCTGCCTGGAAGCATCCTACTGCCAGAGATATGCCGTATGTTCTGGAGATGGTAAAAGGTGTTAAAGCACTGGGTATGGAAACCTGTATGACTCTGGGCAAATTGTCACAGGATCAGGCTCATGCGTTATCTGAGGCCGGATTAGATTTCTATAATCATAATTTAGATACTTCACCTGAATTTTACGGAAACATCATTACCACCCGTACCTATGCGGAGCGTTTGCAAACATTGGCTTATGTCCGAGAAGCAGGCATTAAAATTTGCTCGGGCGGAATTCTTGGAATGGGTGAATCTCTAAAAGACAGAGCCAGTTTATTAATTCAACTGGCTAATTTAGATGAACATCCGGAAAGTGTTCCCATCAATAATCTGGTCAAGGTTAAAGGTACACCTTTAGCGAATGAACAGGATATTGAACCGTTTGATTTCATCAGAATGCTTGCTGTTGCCCGTATTATGATGCCCAAATCACATGTGCGATTATCCGCAGGACGTGAACAAATGAATGAGCAAATGCAGGCACTGGCTTTTTTAGCAGGAGCAAACTCTATATTTTATGGAGATAAATTGCTTACAACATCCAATCCTCAAGTTGAAAAAGATAATGCTTTATTTATTAAATTGGGTATCAGTCCAGAACAATGTGAGGATTATAGTGATGAGATACACCGGGCAGCTATTGTACAGGCAATTTCCGAGCAAACACACAATAGCATGTCTGGTAATATTAACGAAGCTTAGTAACTTAGTGTTGTTTAAGCTCATTTGAACAGTAGAGTGAATTGATAAATCTATACTGCAACATATAAAATTCCTTGAATCAACCTTTAGTGTGCATACAATCAAAAAGCAAGAGTTATTGTCAAAACTTGCATTTCTTGAAAACCTGAAGAGCGGTAGCCTAATCTGCCCTACTGGTGAGCGGAAATTGATGGTCACAATACTAAGGTTCTTTCAGGTGGTACAGCGAATGTATTAAGTATAGTGATTCAGATAGAACTGATTAAAACGTTTTTGCTTACATGCGTTTTATGTTACTAGGTGAAATTTTCACAGCCTGTGATATAGAACGGCAGATGCTAGCCTTGGACTTTATTATTCCTACAGGTTTTTATCAGATAATTATCGTAACGCATGAAGACACGACTTAAGCTATTGCTAATACCCTGATTACATTGTAAATATTAAACTAAGGTAATAAGCTTCGGTTTTTATTTCCTAATTAATACGATAAAATCAAATTTTTAATTAATTTTCCCAAGAACAAGTGAGAATGACTAACAAAAACAAAACTAAAGACAACACAATATTAGCTATGAGAGCTCAACGGACTCTTAAAGACTTAGGTGTAAATCTACTTATCCCGCAAGACTCTAAACAATGGAAGTCGTTTATCTGTAATCTTCGAATTAATCTTCTGGGTTTATCTGCTGAAGAATTCTGGGAGATTTTAGGATTATCCAGAAGTTCTGGTGTCAAATATGAAAGTTCAGATAGATCTTACAGCAGACAGCCTAATCGGAAACTTATGCTTCTTATAGCGGAATCCTTTAATCTGAGCTGGGAGCCACTCAACCAAGTATTTGATAATCCTATTGATTCAAAATCTTCCACAAAAATGTTAGAAATGCTGAAAAAAAATAATGTCAGCATGCAGGAACTTGAGATTCTTTTAAGATGTCTGAGTGATTTACGGAAATTACATTCTAAAATAGAAAATAAAAATTAACCTTTATTATGATTTTTGCATAAATAAGGATGGAGTAAGTCATAACCATGAGTTACACAAACTTGGATAAACTTGGGTTGTTTTAAAATCACTTTTTCTGTGTCAGTTTTAATTTTAGTATCCTTTGTTGGTTTCTGATTATTTAGTTCTTGGTGATTAGTTTCTGATTCTTCCGCATTATCAGAGGTTTCAGGTTGTTTTACTGTATTAGTCTCCTCTACGCCATCAATCTGTTCAACATATTCATTCAGACCTTACATTTTTTAGGTGATCTTGCCATTAAATTCTCCAGCAGGCTGCCAAAGCAGCCTGTTAAATTAGTTTAGAGTAGTTACTTTAAATGCCTCTTCATCATGCCGATATAAAACTTGTCTCTCGTCAAAGTACAGTGCTTTACCATTACGCATAACCATCTCTTCAACTGCGTCAAAATTAGCCTGAGAGTATTTAAGTCGTGCAATAGCATACCGTGAATCAATCCCTACTAAAGTTCCAGGCGGAACAACACCTTCATTAAGAATAAATATTTGAGGTTCAACAATATTCTTATTGATAGGTTTAGTTGCGTAAGCCATTTGTTCTAAACTTATATTAGGACAACCTTTACGCTCGATAATTCTGAAGTAATCATCTTCATTACACAGAACATAATCTACCTGATAGATTCCCCTATCATTCCATAACCACTTCATATAAGCTTTATGGGTTAACACACCATTACCAGCTTCGCTATCATATTTATTGATAGGAACAACAGGTAATGGTTTGATATCCATATCTCTATTACCATTAATCAAAGAATTTAGCTGTTGGCGCACTAAATTAGAAGCTAGTGACTTACGAAGACTTCTTAGGTGAATTGTTATAGCATTAATGGAGCATGCTTTTAAAGCCTCATCTGAGGCTTTTAAGCCATAAGAAAAAGTTGGAATTGTGTGTGATTTCCGAGAAATCGTTAATCGCCCTACATAAGAGATTGCTGACTGACCAATAGCAGAAGCTTGTCGTTTATCTGCATTTGACAAATCAAAAATTGGCATTGCAAAAGTGTCACTTGAATTAAATTTGTCTATTGCAATCAACTTTTCAAACATACTAAGCGTATCAGTATAATCTTCGGTCTTATTTTCTTCTACTATTGACAGAATTGCAGCAGGTGCTAAAATGGTGATCGCTTTTTTTGCATCCTGAGTTACTGCTGCTCGAAATGTTCCGTCCAAAATATTTCCAAGCTTCATAGCTCGAAAACCTTTCCCCTTTACATCAATAGGGGCATTTAAGGATGCCATAACTTGTGAAAAAACGCTGCCATTAGCATAATTTTTATCAGCTTTCTGACCATACTCTTGCTGTAAATATGCAGGGACAGAAAGATTACTGTCTGCTGCTGATTTATAAATATCTATTGAAATAGGTATTTGAGAAGGTCTACCACCTGATTCAATAAATGATGCATTATATGTTATTCGAGACATAAGCTCCTTTCGTTATTAAATTGCTTCAATTAAATGCACATTTGGGTTACGAGTATCTAAAGTGATAACTCTCCATTTAAAGTTAACAGTGCCCCCTTTCTTCGCTACGGTCGTTTATACAGATTTAACAGGTGATTAAGATTTTCATTGGTTTTACTAGGCGGAATTTGAGCCCCACATATAACATTATCCCCAAACTCAAATTCTACCCTGTCATAAACATACGAACTAATGAGGTATGGTGAACTCAAACTCCATACGACAAGCTGTCTAAAGTGCCGGATGCTATAGAATTAACTAAACCTTCAATTTCATCACCCTCTTCACACAGCACAATTGTGTTAGAACTCGTACGCTTAATTGCTTTGTTTCATTCATTAGTTTGATTCAAACCCTAACTTCATGTACCTTGTAAAGTTTTGCTCTGAACACCTTTTAATGAATTTCAAATATGGCTGAATAATAGCATCATTTTATCCATTTGTACAATTTTTTTGTACAAATTTGAACTTATAGCTGAAACTTAAGGTGGGTACTTTAGCGTTAATTTTAGAGTATTTTAGTATTTTTATGATTTATAATGATTGATACCTTTACTTATGAGCACGCCGTTAACAACGCCTCCGCTGGCACCTAAAACCATAGCAATTCTTAAACAACTTAATATACATTGCTTAGAAGATTTACATCTTCGCGGAGCGATAACGGCGTTTTTACAATTTAAAAGTATGAGTACAGGCTGTACAGACAGTCTTTTATGGCAATTTATTGCTCTAGTAGAAGATCGCTCAGTTCAGTCGTTTACATCTGAAGAAAAAGATTACTGGCGCAAGCAGCTTAAACTGCATCCGCCAGTAGCTGTCTTTCCGTCTGAAAAAGTTATGCAGCAATGGATGTATCAGGCTCTGGATGCAGCGCATCAGGCTTCTATACTGAATGAAGTGCCAGTTGGTGCTGTTGTTGTCTGTGAAAACACTCTGGTTGGTTATGGCTACAATCGCTGTATCGCTGATTGTAATATTAGCCATCATGCAGAAATTCAGGCATTAACGGCAGCCAGTAAGGCATTGAGAAATTACCGTCTGGAAAATTGTGATGTTTATATTACTCTGGAACCGTGCGCTATGTGTGCAAGTGCATTAATACAAGCACGAATCAGAAGGGTAATTTATGGAGCTTGTGAAACAAAAACCGGGGCAGCCGGCAGTGTGATTAATTTATTTACTAATCAGCAGTTAAATAAACACACTGCAATCATTGGTGGCGTTCTGGCTAATGAATCCACTCAATTATTACAGAATTTTTTCCGGCGCAAGCGCAGCCCGGTATAAACCAATGCTGCTGCAATCATAAATTACAGTAAATCGTAGCCAAATTTACCAATCATAATACACAGAAGAATAATAAAACCTTTACGCAATAATTTGCTGCCGCCACGCATTGCTAATCGGGCACCAATGATTCCTCCGCTCAGATTGGCAATAGCCAGTGGAATTGCCCAATGCCATACGACATACTGATGTGGAATAAAAAATATCAGTGCGGCAAAATTTGTTGTGAGATTAATAACTTTAGAAGATGCTGTTGCAGTAATAAAGTCGAAGGCAAAAAAGCGAACAAATATAAAAGCCAGTAAGCTGCCTGTACCGGGACCAAATATACCGTCATATAAACCGATTAAGGCACCCATTAACAGTCCGATAATATACTCACGTCGGGTTAGCCGGCTTTGGCGCTGAACCTGACCCAGATCCTTTTTCAAAAAGGTATAAATCGCCATAATGATTAAAATAACCAGAATGGACGGTTTCATCCACGCTGTGGGCAGATATTCCACAACATGAGCACCCATGTATGAAAAAGCAAATGCAAGTACGGCGGCAGGTAACAGCATTGCCCATGGAACCGGTATACGTCGGGTATATTGTACAGCTGCTACTAAAGTACCACAGGCAGAAGCAAATTTATTTACCCCTAGAACAACCGGTGTGATGGTTTTCTGTGGTAATGCGCCAAACAGCCCGGGGATCTGTAATAAGCCGCCACCACCGACAGCTGCATCCATTAAACCGGCACTGAATCCGATAATTAATAACCACCAAATATGAGAGTCACTGAGCCATTCCACGATATATCCTACTAGCGCATGGCACGTGTGGTAATACGCTTAATTAACTCTTGCTGATTACGGGGTAATCCGTCTTCGCAGAAAGTCTGATACAGCACCGAACGCACTTTATCCAGTTGATTCAGGCTGGTACCGATTACTTTCCATTGACTATTGCGCGGCTGTATCCAGCGTTTATTTACATCGTCACCATATCCGAACACCTTCATGCGCCGTGTCGGGCAGTGAATAGCTTCAGCAGTAAGGTTATTAATTCCCTGATCTGATTGCTGGTTCAGAATATAATGGATAGTACGGTCTGTATTGATTTGAATACTGTTCAGCATTAATTTTGGCTGGCCCTGATATGTCTGGCTGATATAAATATCTGCCCATTGCTCATTACCGGCAGGATACGCTGGCATAGGTACAGCCTGCTCTTCCCAAGGCTGATTTTCATCCGGTCCAATATAATGCTCGTTATATAAAGTTTCCCTGCGTGCCAGTGCACAAGCACAAACACCAAGAAGTAATACAGTCAATACGGTTTTGGTAACTTTCATACCATGCTCCGAAACCGGATATACAATCCGGCTTTATTCTGAAATACTGTTTATCATTTGTCATGCAACAAAAAGCTGTCTGTAATCTTATGAGAACAGACAGCCGGATTCTGCCATTAAAGTTTTAAGGCGGCCAGAACCTGAGTTTTTACTGCTTCTACCGGTTGGGTTCCATCTACACGGATATAATCCGGTGCGTTAGCATCATTCTGTTTACCATAGAAATCAATCAGTACTTCTGTTTGCTCGTGATAAACCTGTAAACGTTTTTTGATGGTTTCTTCCTGATCATCATCACGCTGAATCAGTGGTTCACCAGTTTCATCATCAATATTGTTGACTCTTGGCGGATTGTAAACCAGATGATAAGTTCTGCCTGAAGCAAGATGGACACGGCGACCGGACAGACGTTCAATAATGACATCATCGGGTACGGCAATCTCTACCACCGCATCCAGATGCACACCCGCTTTTTCCATTGCTTCAGCCTGAGCCAGTGTACGCGGGAAACCATCAAATAAGAAACCATTAGCACAATCCGGCTGGGCAATACGCTCTTTTACCAGACCTATAATAATATCGTCACGAACCAGCCCGCCCGCATCCATAATTTTTTTGGCTTCAATGCCCAAAGGTGTGCCGGCTTTTACTGCTGCACGCAGCATGTCTCCGGTAGAAATCTGCGGTATGTTAAACGCAGCAGTAATAAACTGTGCCTGTGTGCCTTTTCCGGCACCCGGTGCACCTAATAATAAAACTTTCATTTCAACTCCTGAATATATCTGTGATTTGATTTAATATTATTACTAATATTTATTTTTTTACTTCTGTCCAGTTCGTGCGTACACGCTCCAGATCGGCAGCTGTATCCACACCCGCAGCCGGAGCATGCGGTGTAATTTGTACCGCAATATTGTAACCATGCCACAGTACGCGCAGCTGCTCAAGTGATTCAGCCTGTTCTAATGGTGATGGAGTCAAATCTGCATATTGGTGCAAAAACTGTACCCGATAACCATAAATGCCAATATGACGATATACCGGAATATCTGCCGGCATGACTTCAGCGCCGCTGCGCATTAATTCACGCGGCCATGGAATAGCCGCACGGCTAAAGTACAAGGCATTATTTTTGTTGTTTAACACAACTTTAACACAATTGGCATCTATAAAATCTGTGTAATCAGTTAATAGATGTGCTGCTGTGGCCATTGGTGTTGAACTTTGTTGTAATTGTTCAGCTACAGCATTAATCAGCTCAGGTTCAATCAAAGGTTCATCACCCTGAACATTTAAAACACAGTCTTCTCCAGCGAGATTCAGAATGCCGGCTGCTTCAGCCAGACGAGTTGTACCACTCTCATGCTCCGGAGCTGTTAAAACGGCTTCAATTCCGTGTACCTGACACGCAGTCTGAATATCAGCATGATCTGTTGCCACAACTACTCTTCCGGCTTTGCTGGCAAGTGCACGCTCAGCTACCCTTACTACCATCGGTTTACCATGTATATCGGCTAAAGCCTTATTGGGTAAACGACTGGAGGATAGTCGTGCCGGAATCAGAACAACAAAGTTACTCATGTGTCGCCGTACATTCTTCATCAGTTAAATTACGAGCTTCATTTACCAGCATATAGGGAATACCATCTTTTACCGGATAAGCCAGCCGTGATGCTTTACACCACAGTTCCTGCTGCTGTGCATGCCATTGCAGTTTTCCTTTACACTCGGGGCATACCAGTATATCCAGATATTTTTGATTCATTTTTAATCCTTAGTTTCGCAAAAGTGGCAAGCGAAGTTTATGGTTGTTGATTTAGCAGGTTTCCTGAATGCAGTAATACCAGTTAATAATTTATAAATATCGTCTTTGAATGACTTTACCATATATTAAAATGGCAATATAGAGGCTGCTTAATACAGAACCTGAAATCGTAGTCAGTTTATATTGTCTACCAACGATATACTGACAATTTATTGAAATTTTACCAGCAGCCGGAGTCCATGGCATCTTTTTCATTGCAGAAATGTATTTATTTTATTTAGAACGGTGTAAGTCTAATTTTAACTGAATCAATTCAGCTAAATCCGGGCAGATTTGTGCTGAAAGTGGTAAGACCCAAATATTATATTGCAAAGGTTTTTTCAATTTGACCGCATCTTTTTCTGTAATAAATATTATTTCTGCATCAGGCCAGTCTTCGGATTGAATGGTTGTGTGATCATTCAGCGCAATGGTTTCTTTCAGATGAATACCCAGTATCTGTAATGCCTGAAAAAAACGTTGCGGTTGTCCGATGGCTGCAATTGCCGCGCATTTTTTTTCTGAAAAATCATGGGCTTTTGCAGTCTGTTGCGGCTGATTTAAACAATAGAAATCGCCATAGTTCAATTGACTGAAACCACACCATTGTGTTTTTATTAAATTCAGTTGCTGTGCCTGCTGAACAGAATTCGCATCACCCTGACTGAATACTACCGCATCTGCTCCCTGTAAGCGCTCAACGGGTTCGCGCAATGGGCCATTAGGCAATATATCCAGTTTTTTTCCGATATCTGCGGCCGGAAATACTATAACTTCCATATCCCGGCAAAGTGCATAATGTTGTAAACCATCATCACTTAATAAAAGCTGCAAATCCGGATATGCATTTAACAATGCTCTGCCGGCAGCTTCACGAGTAGAAGCAACTGCAACCGGTGCCTGAGTTTGCTGAAACAGCATTAATGGTTCATCTCCGGCTTCTGCCGCGGTAGATTGGGCATTCAGAATAACCGTTTCTTTACTTAAACGCCCATAGCCGCGGCTGATGATGCCTACTCTTATCTGCCGCTGCTGTAAGGTCTGTACCAGCGCAGCGACTAAAGGTGTTTTACCAACACCGCCAACATGAATGTTACCGATTACCACTACCGGACAAGGCAGTTTTTTAGTCGGCAAAATGCCCGATTTGTACAGCCAGCGCCGTAACAAAGCAATACTTTGAAATAATCGTGCAAGCGGCCACAGTAACAATACCAGCGCTATACGCGGATGCTGCCAGTGCTTTTGTATTAAACCGGCTAACCAGCCCATAACTCTGCCTATTAATTACAAAGCTGCACTATACCACGCTGTATATGCAGAACTGAACTATGATAAAAAAACGCCGTATAATATCTACAGAATAAAACCGCTCTGAATATGGTATCCATTATGTCTGATTTCTTTGCTCCGGCTGCTTTAAGTGTATCTGAACTCAATGCTTATGCCCGTCAATTGCTTGAAGACAATCTGATTGATTTATGGGTTGGCGGTGAAGTTTCTAATCTTACCCGTGCAGCCAGCGGTCACTTCTATTTTTCTTTAAAAGATGCCCGTGCACAAGTCAGATGTGTACTGTTTAAAGGTGTGGCACAGCAGCTAAGCCAGCCCTTACAGGAAGGTGATCATATAGAAGTAGCCGGAAAAATCAGTATTTACGAAGCACGGGGTGAATTTCAGATTACCATTAATGCAGTGCGCCACAAAGGGTTGGGACAATTATATGAAGCTTATGAGCGGCTGAAACAGCAGTTAACTGCCGAAGGTTTATTTTCAAAGGAACGCAAACGTCCGCTACCTGTTCATCCTAAAGTGGTCGGTGTAGTGACCAGTCTGGCCGCAGCAGCTTTACGCGATGTTGTGACAACCCTGCGCCGGCGCCATAGCGGTATCCGTGTGATTGTTTACCCGACAGCCGTACAGGGTGCAGGGAGTGAACGTCAGATTGCTGCTGCTATTACCAGTGCCAATCAGCAGGCACTGGCTGATGTACTGATAATTTGCCGTGGAGGCGGCAGCATTGAGGATTTGTGGTCTTATAATGAAGAAATCGTCGTACGAACGGTAGCCGACAGTGCAATTCCCACTGTGAGCGGTGTTGGTCATGAAACTGACTTTACCCTGACCGATTTTGCCGCAGATGTTCGCGCCCCGACACCGACAGCAGCTGCCGAACTGGTTAGCCCTGATATGGCGCAATTAAGACATAGTGTTACTCAATGGCAAAAGCGTATACACCAATTACTGGAACAACGTTATTATGATGCTTCACAAAAACTAGACTGGCTTGCTCGTCAGTTAAAGCACCCGCAGCAAAACTGGCAGCAACAGCAGCAGCAACTAAGGGATTTAGCACGTCTGTTACAAATTGGCATGCAGCGTCAGATCAGGCAGCATCGGCAAAATCTGATACAGCAACAACGGAGTCTGGAAAATACACGACCGCAAACTATTCATGCACTACAGGCACTTGAATATCGGAAACAACAATTACATCAGATCTGGCAAAATATTTTTATGCGCGCGCAACAACGGCTGCAACAGCAGACATCTGTGTTACAGGCAGTCTCTCCTCTACAGATTCTCGCCAGAGGTTATAGCGTTGTCACTAATCAGCGCGGGCAGGTAATACGTGATGCAAACAAATTAAAAACCGGCCAGTATCTTAATATTCGCTTTGCTTGCGGTGAACGTAGCGTACAGGTTGCTCCGCCGAAAATTCAGTCTGATTTATTTGATAATTAAGATATACATTTTCAAATGTATTTCTATTCTATTGCGTAAATTGTTATCACTAAGAATTCGGTGATTAATTGTTTGTTGATTTAAATTCAGATTTTTAATTTAAAAATAAATTATTCTTTGAAATGTTATGTTAAATAAATTTTTGACAGGCAATTAACTTAATAAGAATAGGAATTTAAATGTCACTGTTTGCTCGTTTATTTGGTAAAAAATCTAAAGATACAGATACCACGGTAGGTGAAAATACAAATAATAAACAATCAATAGGATTAAGTGTTGTATTTAAAGGCTCTCTTAATTTTGATAAAGATAAATTATTAGATAAATTAAGATATCTGGATTCTTCAATAACAAATGTCAAATACGAAACCCCTGCCGGAGAGCTTGAACAAGGCGTTTTTGCTTTAATAAGCTGGGGAAAACACGTAGTTAAACTTATCGGTTTCAATGCGCCTTTTCCTGCTGATGCATTGGAAACTTGTGTTGAGCCAGCACATTATAGTGAAGATATCAAAAATCAAGTTCGTAAAAATGATAGTCATGTAATTTTGTACTATACAGGACATGATGAAGATGTAATACAACAATACCTGGCTTTGTCCCGTCTGGCTGCGTGTTTTGAAGAATTTAATGCATTAGCAGTTATTAATGAAAACGCTCATTCTTCACTCCCTGCAAATGTTTTAAGTAACTTACTTAGTGACGAAAACAGTGCACAGAGTTTATGCGATTGTTTACCGCTATTTTTCTGCGGATTTGTTAAATATATTTTAGAAGACGTTAAAGGTGTCTGGATGCGCACTTACGGTGCTGATGTATTTGGATTGCCTGATTTTGCTGTATTAGCAAATAACCATGATGAAGGTTCTGACTATTTCGATATGTTTGGTAATATTTTATCGTATCTGCGTCAGAGCGGAGCAACTATGAATTCCGGGGATACAATGGAAATTGGCGATAATAAAATGATGTCATTACGAGCTCCACAAGAGGATGAATACTTCCTGAAAGATACAGGTAATGTTTTGGTTGTAGAGATCGGTAAATAATTAAACAAATCAATAAATTATTCTTGAGCAGAAATTATCGATTATTAAGCAATATAAAACGACTTCCGATATTAAATTTGATATCGAAAGTCGTTTTATATTTGGGTAAATTAAAAAATAACTGTTTCTTCAATCAGATATGCAAATACAATCAATCATTATTTTAAATGTCACGATATCAGATAGTTACCTTACTGCTTCTATTTATTTAATGACATAATGCTTATTGTGCACAGTAATATCTGCTACTCTGTGCTCAGACTGAAAAATATCATAAGCAGGCTTCAATTCGCTCCAGAAAGGCATATAAGCTGAGTTTTGAAACTTTTGCATATTTAATGCTGTCATTCTGAATGGAAAAATATGAATGGGTATCCGCTTCTGTCCGCTGTTTATAGCTTGATTAACAACAGCATAGATTTGTTCTATTCCCTTGTCAGTCATAGCATAGCAACCGATGGACACGCAGTTTCCATGAATCATGATAAAGCTTCCTGTGTATCCATTGGCACGGTCATAGGCATTCGGGTAGCCGATGTTAAAAGCAAGATGATAATTACTATTTGGTTTTAATAGATTTTTCTCGGTTGCGTAAAATCCTTCCGGACTTTTGCCATCACCTTCGGCTTTTTTAGGTCCCAGACCACCTGAATATGTACAGATATCCCATGTCCTGTATAGCTGATAATTATTATTTTTGTGCTTATACCATATTTCTAATATTCCTTCCTGTTTGAATATTCGCAGATAAATTTTGTCACCGCTAACAGGAGGAGAAACTGCTACAGCCGTATTTTTTACATCTATAGTTTTAATTTTCTGGTCAATAGTATAATTTCTAAAAAATAATGCTACACCTGCAACTATGCCCGCGAATCCGATGACAATCATACAGATAGTCATTAATCTTCGAGATAGTGTCTTTACCGGATTTTTTTTATTAGCGAAAAAAGGATAAATAATTAATCCGATGCTTCCGATAAATATCAATATGGGAAGTAATATCATTAATGGTTCGCTAAATAATACAGACATGATTTGCTTCCGTTGAAACTAAGTTACCCAGCAGTTAATCAGAAAACTGAATACAGAACAAACAACTGATTTACCTATACAATTCTATCCTGTGGGTTTCTTCCTGCCCAGTCGCATACGAACTGCCATGCTACTCTTCCTGAACGGCTGCCACGGCTCTGGCTCCAATTTAATGCTGCGCGTCTTGCTGTTTCATCCAGATTCAGACCAGCTTCTTCCAGCCAGTTCTGTACAGCCTGTAAATATGCATTCTGATCAAATGGGTAAAAGCTTAGCCATAAACCAAAACGATCCGATAAAGATACTTTTTCTTCGACGGCTTCCTGAGGATGAACTTCTCCGCCATTGCCTGTATGAGCCACATTGTCTGCCATATACTCAGGCATTAAATGCCGGCGGTTGGATGTAGCATATACCAATACATTGTCACATCGCTGAGACAATCCGCCATCAAGGGTAGTTTTTAATGCTTTGTAAGCATCATCGCCATCTTCAAAAGATAAATCATCGCAGAACAGAATGTATTTTTCCGGTCTGGCGCTTAGTAAAGAAAGTAAAGCAGGTAACGTTAACAAATCACTTTTATCAACCTCAATCAGACGCAACCCCTGATCTGCATACTGATGCAGTAACGCCTTAACCAGTGATGATTTTCCGGTACCACGTGCTCCTGTCATTAATACATTATTTGCCGGTCTGCCGGCAAGAAACTGTTCTGTATTACGTACCAGTTGTCGGCGCTGCTCATCAACAGCTGCCAGACAGTCCAGAGAAAAGGTATGCGGATGCGGCAAACTTTCCAGAATACCCTTGTTACCTAATTTATGCCAGCGGTAAGCAACCGCCGTCCAGTCAGGTTCCTGAGCCAATGGTGGCAAAATGGCATCCAGCCGCTGTAACACTGTTGCAGCCAGATTGATAAATTCCTTACGTTTCATCTATTTCCCTTTAGTTTCTAGAGCTATGATCTATGAATGTTTTTGCAATATTAATGCAAAAGGTGCATCATTTATCCGGTTAATAAAAGCATATTTCAACACTGCTATCTGCTGTTGCGGTAAGCTTCGCGCCCATGTTTGTATTGTTTCCGCTTCAATTTTTCCCTGCTCATGACCCGGATATAAAACTGCAGCCAATACACCATTATCGGTAAGAAGGTTTAATCCGCTTTGCATTGCCTTAAGAGTGGTATTGGCTTGGGTTGTACAGTTTTTATCTCCGCCGGGTAAATATCCAAGGTTAAATATGATGGCACTAACCTTACTCTGAATATACTCACTCAGATGTTCATGTCCGGCATGAATTAACTGTACCCGCTCACTATAACCGGCTTTTGCCAGTCTGTTACTGGTAGCTTTTAATGCACTTGCCTGTATATCAAATGCAACTACTTTACCCTGGGCACCGACGCAAGAGGCCAGAAACAAAGTATCATGCCCGTTACCAGCAGTAGCATCAATGACTGTATCTCCAGCCTTTACTGTCTGCTGAATGTTTTTATGAACAAAATCCAGAATATTGAGAAGCATAAATTGATTTGTGCTATCTGATAATTAGATAGCCGCCAAGGCTATCTTTAAGATAAATAAGCATTAAGCATATCAGATTATATATTAACAAAATGAGCACGCATACTATGAATAGTAATTTTATTTATCTGTAATGCTGATACCAGAATAAAATTTGATACATATTAAGTTTAGGAATGCCAGACTCTTACCTCACATTCCTAATTCACGCAAAAAGCGAATGTCATCAGCCCAGCCGGATTTCACTTTTACCCAAACCTTTAAAAAAACTTTTGTTTCAAACAATTTTTCCATATCCAGTCTGGCTTCAGTAGATATCTTTTTCAGTTTTTCCCCGCCTTTACCAATTAAAATGCCCTTTTGGCTTTCCTTATCTACCAGAACTGCAATATAAATCCGGTAAAGTCCGTCTTCCTCGGTAAACTGTTCTACTTCGACATTCATAGCGTATGGTAATTCTTCACCAAGATAACGAAACAGTTTCTCCCGCACAATTTCCATAGCAAGAAATCTTGCCGATTTGTCTGTCACCATATCTTCAGGATAGAGCGGAATACCTATTGGCAGCATGGGCTTGAGAATATGCACAAGTTGAGCCACGCCCAGTCCGTGCTTTGCACTCACCAGAGCAACCTGAGTGAATTTATATGCCTGCTGTACTTCATCAATAAAGTTCTGCAGTACACTCTGGTCTTTTGCCTTTGCCTTATCGACCTTATTAATTACCAGCACTACCGGAATATGTGCAGGTAATTGTTGCAGTACTTCTCTGTCTGCATCCGAAAAGCGCAATGCTTCAATCACAAATACAATAACATCCACACCGGCAACTGCCTCAGTAACATTCTGATTGAGACGGTCATTAAGTGCATTGCGGTGATAAGTCTGAAAACCGGGGGTATCTACAAATATCAGCTGTGCTTCATTATCGGTATAAATACCATTAACTTTATGGCGAGTAGTCTGGGCTTTTTTACTGGTGATACTGATTTTCTGACCAATAAGGTGGTTCATTAATGTGGATTTTCCCACATTAGGCCGGCCAACAATTGCAACAAAACCGCAGCGAAAATTTTCTGACTGAGGAGGATAATTGTAACTGGATACTTCAGACATACATTCTTTCTTAAATGATACAAATAACCATAAAATGGTTGATAATAAGCTGAATTATTTCAAAACAAGTAAAATGAATTCTGCTAAATAACACATTGCAGATACCAATTATAAACTACTAAATTACCTGAATATATACAGTTTTATTCGAACGATTTCAGAGAAATGGAGTCATTCTTACTGAACAAATACTTTATGAATACTAAGTAACGAAAGACCTCAGAGTGATTAAACAATATTTTCAAAAAGTTTATTTACAATAAACGGATGAAGTTTACTAACTGGCATCATATATAACCGTCCCCAGAAATTATGATTTTTTACTGAAGCGATCAGATAAAGCATTTTTTTATCCGGCTGCTGGGTATTATCAGTAATACGCAGACAAAGACAAACATCTAAATGAGAATCTTTAATCTCTAAAGTAAGTTTATCAGCAGTATTTTCAGTAATAGTAAAGAAATGTGCTGAATTTGTTTCACCGGATTGAATCCTCTCCTCATCCAGATAAGTAAATCCCTCTATAGTACGTATGCCAGCAGGTCTAACTATATTATCTCTGATTTTAAATAATATTCTTAGCCATTCAGGCTGACGTGATGTCATCATTTTATATGCTTCAAAAGCTGTAATATTTTTACCGATTTCTTTTTTCTGACAATCAAGATAGTCCGGTTTATCCGTAATCAGGCTAACACACTCGGGTAATTCATTCAGTATTTCAGAAATTGATTTTGTTTTTCCCATTATTTCCCCTTTATTGTAAGACAATAAGTAATAACAATATGGCACCTTCAATGTATTGTAACTTATTTATTTTTTCTAGGTTTAGCTGCCGGAAACTGCTTTTCTAACCAAACAAGAGCTGTTTGTGCGGTTTGTTGTTCTGCTTCACGCCGGCTGTGTCCGGCTGCTTCAGTCTGAAAGCCGGTTTCTCCTAAATCACATTGCACTACAAATTGTAAATCATGAACATCACCAATCTGATCTACAATCCGATATTTTGGCAATGGCATATGTCGTGCCTGCAAGGCTTCCTGCAGACGTGTTTTTGCATCTTTTCCACTGTTCTGAGGATTAATATTACGGATGCGGTCTGCGTATAAATGTCTTACGACAGTCTCAGCAGTATTAAAATCTGCATCAAAGCTTACTGCGGCAAATAATGCTTCCATAGCATCAGCCAGTATAGATGGCCGCCGGAAGCCACCGCTTTTTAACTCACCAGTACCCAGCAATAAAGCATCTCCGATTTTTAGTTCAGTTGCAATCTGAGCCAGTGTTTCCTGATTAACCAGATTCGCCCTCATTCGTGAAAGCTCACCCTCTGTCAGGCGCGGAAATGCATTAAACAGCATTTTAGCTACAGAATAATTTAAAATCGAATCACCAACAAATTCAAAACGTTCATTGTGTAATGCACTGTAACTGCGGTGAGTTAAAGCCTTCAGCAATAAATCAGACTGCTTAAATTGATAGCCAAGCTTTTGTTGTACATATTTCAAAGCATTTTCATGGCGTACATCAGTTTTTCTCATTTAACCGTCTTTGATAATAAATAACCATAATTATATAAACAAAGCGCAAGAAAAAATCTTGCGCCCGGTATCAGATATTACTGAATCTTCGTACCGATTCGTTTCATATCACCCATATTCAGCCATACCAGAAAGGCTTTACCTACAACAAGCTTATCATCTACAAATCCCCAGTAACGGCTATCTTCACTATTGTCGCGATTGTCACCCATCATGAAGTATTTTCCTGCAGGAACGGTACAACTAAACCCACTGCCATCAGCATCATAGTTACACAATTCCCGATCTGGAAAATCAGTATGTACTGCTTGCAGAATAACTGGGGGTTGCTGAGGCATTTTCAGTATCTGAATTGATTTATTGCCAAGCTTCTCGGTTACCTGCTGAGCCTGCATATTGATATTCCCATACTGAGGAAGCTGTTCCGAATAATTATAAATTTTCTGCTCATCAATATCAGAGATTACTTTACCATTGATTGACAGGGTTTTATCCTTGTATGTAATAACATCACCAGGTAGACCGATTACCCGTTTAATATAATTTATACGTGTATCTCGGGGATAGTTGAATACAATCACATCACCACGTTCTACTTTGTTGACCGGAATAAGTACATTATTCAGAATTGGCAAACGGATACCGTAAATAAATTTATTTACCAGAATAAAATCACCGGTGATCAGACCCGGACGCATAGAACTGGAAGGAATCTGAAAAGGTTCAGCTAAGAAGGTGCGCAGAACAAATACCACCAGAATAATCGGAAAAAAACCACTCATGTAATCAGTAAAATGATTGTTATCTACATGCCCCGGATTTTTTTTCTTCAGGCTACGATGGATAATCCAGGCTATTCCTGTTAACAATACAAAAATCAGCAGAACTGCGGTAAAGCTCATTTTGTATGACAATACACCAAATGCACCTACCAGAATCAGCAAATACCCCCACTGTAATGCTCCGCTCCATTCTCCATTTTCTTCACGCTTTTTTGAGCTTTTGAAAAATAGTAGTATCCCCAGCACCAATAGTATTGCTGCACCAATAATCATCGTGTTTGACATTTATTAATCTCCAACCTGTAAAATCGCCAGAAAGGCAGATTGTGGAATTTCCACATTACCCACCTGTTTCATACGTTTTTTACCGGCTTTTTGTTTTTCCAATAATTTTTTCTTACGGGTAATATCGCCGCCATAACATTTGGCCAGCACATTTTTGCGCAGAGCTTTTACGTTTTCACGCGCAATAATTTTACCGCCGATTGCCGCCTGAACAGCAATATCAAACATTTGTCTCGGAATCAGCTCACGCATTTTAGCTACCAGCTCTCTGCCGCGATGAACTGAATTACTGCGATGAACAATCAGACTGAGCGCATCGACTTTTTCACTGTTAACCAGAATATCCAGTTTAACCAGATCTGCAGCCCTGAATTCGAGAAACTCATAATCAAGCGAAGCATAGCCGCGTGAAGTTGATTTCAGCTTATCAAAGAAATCCATCACAACTTCATTCATTGGCATTTCATAAGTCAGCATTACCTGCCGGCCCATGTATTGCATATTTCTCTGAACACCGCGTTTCTGATTACACAATGTCATTACCGCACCGACATATTCCTGCGGCAATAATATAGTTGCCGTGATAATAGGCTCATAAATTGCTTCAAGTGTACCGATATCAGGTAATTTAGACGGATTTTCAATCTCTAAGCGTTCACCGCTTTTCATTAATATTTCATATACCACTGTTGGTGCAGTGGTAATCAGATCCATATTAAATTCTCGTTCAAGCCTTTCCTGGACAATTTCCAGATGCAGCAGACCAAGAAAACCACAGCGAAAACCAAATCCCAGTGCCTGTGAAATTTCCGGTTCAAATTTCAGTGCAGCATCATTAAGCTGTAATTTTTCCAGAGCTTCACGTAATGCATCGTAATCGTGACTCTCAACAGGATATAAACCGGCAAACACCTGTGGCTGCACTTCTTTAAAACCGGGTAAAGGTTCGCTGGCCGGCTCCCGCACCAGGGTAATCGTATCACCTACTTTAGCCGAACCAAGCTCTTTGACACCGGTAATTAAAAAGCCTACATCACCGGCTTTTAATTCCTGCTTCTGTACAGATTTGGGTGTAAATATACCTAATTGTTCTACCTGTGTTTCGGCTCCTGTGGCCATGAAACGAACTTTATCTTTCAGACGTACCGTTCCGTCGACCATACGTATCAGCATTACTACGCCAACGTAATTATCGAACCATGAATCAATGATTAACGCTTTTAACGGTGCATCATTTTTACCAGTAGGTGCCGGTACTTTTTTTACAATCTCTTCCAGTACATCCTCAATACCGATGCCGCTTTTAGCAGAACAGCGTACAGCATCAATGGCCTCAATTCCAATAATATCTTCTATTTCTTCTATGACCCGTTCAGGCTCTGCTGAAGGTAAATCAATCTTATTCAGAACGGGCAAAACCTCTACGCCCAGGTCAATAGCTGTATAGCAATTGGCTACAGTCTGAGCTTCTACACCCTGTGATGCATCTACCACCAGTAATGCACCTTCACAGGCAGAAAGAGAACGGGATACCTCATAGGAAAAGTCTACATGCCCCGGGGTGTCAATCAGATTAAGCTGATAAACCTGCCCGTCACGAGCTTTATACTGTAAAGCTGCAGTTTGAGCTTTAATTGTAATACCGCGCTCTTTTTCAATATCCATGGAATCGAGTACCTGTGCACTCATTTCCCGATTTTCAAGACCGCCACAATACTGAATAAAACGATCAGCCAGTGTCGACTTCCCATGGTCAATATGGGCGATAATAGAGAAATTGCGTATATTGTTCATGTAAGCCAATAATTCAAATTAATTCAGACAGCAACATTCTGGTAAATCAATACCAGAAAACCAGAAAATAACTGCTTATTTTAGCGGAATGTACTGTAGTGCGCCCAAGAATTTATAATAATTCAGAAAAGCTTTTAATTTTCAAACATTAGAGCTTAAAAGCTTTCATTAAATACATCATTCAGGGCAAAGTGCTAATAAGTTAACGGATTTTTAAATAATCACACCTTAAGCAGATATTTTAATGTTCAAATTAAATTTTAAACTCATAAAATAAATTTTAAGCGGTACAAAAATTATTTATTAGCAAAGCGATACTATATTATCCTGCCATAAATTTTATCTGACAAACATAGAAAGTCACTGCCAGAAAGACTACAATATCTTTAACTCAGATGTTTATTTCAATGAAAGTAGTTGTATGCTAAAAATCAGCACACAGTTTGATGGTGGTAATATTGAGATTGTCGATGCCAGTGATCCGGCTAATATCCAGCTCAAATTACCTAAAGACAATGCGGCCGAATTTCGGCAATGGTTTTATTTCCGTGTACAGGGTGTTGCTTATCAGAATATTCGCCTGAACTTCATTAATACAACTGAATCTGCCTATCCGGAGGGCTGGGTAGATTATCAGGCAATGTGCTCTTATGATCGCATCAACTGGTTTCGTGTTCCTACAATTTTTGAAAACGACATATTAACTATTTCTCATACTCCGTTATCCAATAGTGTGTACTATGCCTACTTCGAACCTTATTCATATGAGCAGCATCTGAATTTACTAGGTGACAGCCAGAGCAGCGGCTTATGCCAGATAGAAGATTTAGGCAGCACTATTCAGGGACGCGATATTAATCTGCTGACAATTGGCAATCAGGTTGCCAGCGATTTGAAAATCTGGGTGATTGCGCGTCAGCATCCTGGCGAAACTATGGCTGAATGGTTTATTGAAGGTCTGTTAGGCCGGTTATTAGATCATCAGGATCCGACAGCACGTGCTTTGCTGGATCAGGCTACATTTTATATTGTTCCGAATATGAACCCTGATGGATCCGTACTTGGTAATCTGCGTACTAATGCTGCCGGTGCAAATCTCAATCGCGAATGGTTGCAGCCCAGCATGCAAAACAGTCCGGAAGTTTATCTGGTACGTGAAAAAATGCATGAAACAGGAGTGGATTTATTCCTGGATATTCATGGCGACGAATCTATTCCTTATGTATTTCTTTCAGGTAATGAGGGAATTCCTTCCTTCGATGACAGGCTGCATTCGTTACAGGAAATGTTCAAACAGGCCTTTCTGGTAGCAAGCCCAGATTTTCAGGATAAATATGGTTATGAAAAAGATGAACCGGGTAAAGCCAATTTGAATATTGCTACTGCATACATTGGCGAAACCTTCAAATGTTTAGCTTATACACTTGAAATGCCATTTAAAGATAATAATCAATGGCCGGATGACGATTTTGGCTGGAACGGCCAGCGTTCTCTGCGTTTGGGGGAGGCAATTTTAAGCCCGATTTACTCTATACTGGATAGTTTGCGTTAAATCAGTCATATTGTTTCCAAAGCCTGAGAGATATTTCAGGCTTTTTGTATTTTTTAGTAAAATCAAATGATTAATAATTACATACGCAGCATAATAAAGATGCATTATTTGTAATCAAGTTGTCTTTTATCCATTATCAATATAGGAAACAATCATGAAAAGAAGCATACTTGTATACAGCATCATCGGCATTATTTCTCTGGCAGCCTGTTCAAGGGATGATTCAGAAACATCTAAAGCAAAACTAAGCTGCAATAGTGAGCAGCTTCGCAGTCAGATTCAGCAAACCCTGCAGACAGGTATCAATAATAATGTTCACCAGTTCGCTCAAAATGACAGCCGTCAGTTTGTAGATGCAGATAAAGTAATCAATGCCAGCCATGATTTATCTGTAGCCGTATCTGATGGCAAGCTGGATAAAGACAGTAATGGTAATCCTGTTTGCAGCAGTGAGCTAAAAATTACCGTTCCCACTAATATTTGGCAGCAAATTCAGACGAATGCACCGTTATTATTTGGTAAAACCGATTTTATTGCCCATCTGAATCAGCAGTTGCAAGGTAATGAAGTTACTCTGCATGATAATGTTTTTACTAAACCTATCCAATATGCACCTGTTTCAGACAGAACAAATGCTAATGCGGCATCTGTAACTAATTCCGCCAGCAAATTTGATCAGACTGGTATTCAGACTTTAAGTACTGTTTTAGGTAATGCACTATTACCCTATGGTATCAAGGATACAGTCATGATTGCCGGACATATGTACAATCGTGCAGATGCTATTAAGCTAATCACTAATCCCAATGCCCAGGTTTTACCATTAGATCGCCTCAGCCCGGAAGCTCAAAAGGCTAGTGATATTCTTAACGGTCATTCTTTAGCAACAGAGAATAATAATCAGACTGATAACAATCATGTTATCCAAAACGATATAACTGCTGATCAGTTGCAGCAGGCACGGGATAATAACCGCAATGCCAATAGTGTTATCAATGCAAAATGGCATAATCTGAACGATACTGTTCGTAATACCTTGCAGCAGGAAGAACAGAAATGGATAGCCCAGAAAACCAGTCAGTGTCAGGCAAAAGCGGCTAAAGCCGGTTCGCCCGCTCAGGCGGAACTAATACGGCTGGAATGTGATACACTAATGATTAATGAACGTATTAAGTATCTTAACGGTTATAGCCTGCATTAATTCGTCATTATTAGTCTGGACATCAGTATTATTTTTTATATTACTGGTGTCTGATCCTACATATTTAATAAATAAAGTATAAACATGTCGGATCGGAAAATTATTCATATTGATATGGACGCTTTTTATGCGTCAGTAGAATTACGCGATCGTCCCGAACTTCAGAATAAACCTGTTGTTGTAGCATGGGATGGACCAAGATCAGTAATTTGTGCTGCCTCGTATGCGGCTCGCAAATATGGATTACATTCTGCTATGGCTGTATCTACAGCTAAGCGATTATGCCCTCAGGCAATTTATATTACTCCGGATTTCAATAAATACCGTGCAGTATCCCAGCATATTCACAGTATCTTTAGCCGCTATACACATCAAATTGAACCCTTATCTTTGGATGAGGCTTATCTCGATGTCACTAATTATCAGGGCAAACTGCCTTATGCCCGGGATATTGCCAGTGAAATACGCGCATCAATTTTGTCAGAAACCGGTTTGACTGCCTCCGCCGGTATTGCTCCTAACAAATTTCTGGCTAAAATTGCTTCTGACTGGCGCAAGCCAAACGGTCAGTTTGTTATTGCCCCTTCGCAAGTAATGAATTTTTTGCAGAAATTACCATTAGGTAAAATTCCCGGAGTCGGTAAAGTAACAGAACAGAAAATGCATGCCTTAGGCTGGAAAATAGTCGGAGATTTAAGTCAGGTAAGCTTATCTGTTTTAGTGCATCATTTTGGTCGCTGGGGATACCGGCTGTTTGATCTAGCTCAGGGGCGTGATGACCGCGAAGTTACTCCTGAACGTAACCGCCAGCAGATATCTACGGAAATTACACTTATCGAAAATGAAAATCTGATTGAAATCGCCCGCCATCTGCCCGACCTGGCACAAACATTGGTAGAAACAATGCAGCAGAAACAGTTGCAGGGAAATTGTGTAACTTTAAAATTAAAAACTGCTGATTTTCAGATTCATACACGTTCGCAGACCTACTCTTCTCCTTTACCTGATGCTGAAGCTTTGATTGCTGCTGGACAGGATTTACTCAAACGATTACCGGACAATGGCGAACAATTCCGGCTGATTGGTCTGGGTATCAGCCATTTCTATCAGCATGAATATCAGCCTGATTTATGGGCTTCTGAAAATGCATTCTGATGATACATCCCTAAAACAATTTCCGACTACATCGCACTACATTTTTCTGGCTTAAGTTAACAAAATAAAGGATAATGAGGCTGTCAGGCTGCAAGCGGGAGTAAGTAGCCCTTTATCAGAAAAAGTAACATCACAGGAGTTACCATGAGTCACATTAAAATGCCGACAGAAGGTCATAAAATCGTTTCTGGCCAAGCTATTCCGAATGATCCAATCATTCCTTTTATTGAAGGGGATGGTATTGGTGTTGATATTACGCCAGTGATGAAAGACGTTATTGATGCAGCAGTAACGAAAGCCTATAACGGCTCCAGAAAAATTGTCTGGATGGAAGTTTATGCCGGTGAAAAAGCCACTAAAGTTTATGGTGAAAATGTATGGTTACCGGAAGAGACACTGGAAGCCATTAAAGAATATAAAGTTGCAATCAAAGGACCGATGACTACACCGGTAGGCGGCGGTATTCGTTCACTGAATGTTGCCATTCGTCAGCAACTGGATTTATATCAGTGTGTACGTCCTGTACAGTATTTCAAAGGCGTACCTTCTCCGCTTAAAGATCCTAGTAAAGTTAACATGGTTATTTTCCGTGAGAACACTGAAGATATTTATGCAGGTATTGAATGGTTTGCAGAAACAGCAGATGCTAAAAAAATTATCAATTTCCTGCAAGGTGAAATGGGTGTTACCAAAATCCGCTTCCCTGAAACATCCAGCATTGGTATCAAGCCTGTTTCTAAAGAGGGTTCACAACGCCTGACCCGCGCAGCTATACGTTATGCTATTGATAATGACCGAGACAGTGTTACCATTGTTCATAAAGGTAACATCATGAAATTCACCGAAGGCGGATTCCGTGACTGGTCTTATGAAGTGGCTAAGAATGAATTTGGCGCAACTTTAATTGGTGATGGACCATGGTGCGAATTTAAAAATCCGAAAACCGGTAAAAATATCGTCATTAAAGATTGTATTGCTGATGCATTCCTGCAGCAGATTTTGCTGCGTCCGGCTGAATATGATGTGATTACGACACTGAATCTAAATGGTGACTACATTTCAGATGCTCTGGCTGCTCAGGTTGGTGGTATCGGTATTGCCCCGGGAGCCAATATCTCTGATGAATATGCCGTATTTGAAGCAACACATGGTACTGCACCTAAATATGCCGGTCAGGATAAAGTTAATCCGGGATCTATTATTCTGTCTGCCGAAATGATGTTACGTCATTTAGGCTGGAAAGAAGCTGCAGATTTGGTTATTACCTCAATTGAAAAAGCCATTGCCGACAAAATTGTCACCTATGATTTTGCCCGTATGATGGAAGGTGCAAAAGAAGTCTCCTGCTCTGATTTTGGTAAAGCTCTGATTGAACGTATGTAACTTTTCATATCATATATTCACAAAACCGAATCCTGAAACAGGATTCGGTTTTTTATAAAATAAAATTTTTAATTCGTTCGATATATAAAGACAGTTATCTTTAAAAATATTTATGTTCAGCTATAATGAATATTATCTGAAAAGTTGAAAACAATGATTTTAGGAATTCAAACCGATTCTTGCGGTCGCTGTGTACACTATCATAATGAAAATGATATCGCTGCCCTTCAATGTGCCCAGTGTAAACAATACTATGCCTGCTTTAAATGCCATGATTTGATGTGTGATCATACATTTGTAGCAATGACAACTGAAAATAGCCAACCGGTTATGTGTGGAAATTGCAAAACCCTCTTAACCTATAAACAGTATCAGCAATATCAGTGTCCGTTTTGTCAGGCTTCTTTTAATCCACGCTGTGCATTACATAAAGATATTTATTTTAAATAATATATATTATTAGTTATCATCAAGGTCAACAATTAGTCCATCTTCATCCCATTCGGTTTTACGTACTAGTTCGTTCTTTTCAAATACAGATTCACTTTTTTTGGCACCTGAATCATACCAGGTTAGAACAACACCGCTGACTTTATTATCTATAATTGCAACATCAGAAATCAGATGTCCGCTGTTATCCCATGTAGTCATCGTTTTTACCACGCCTTGATGTACAGTCATATCCTGTTTTATCTGCCCGTTAGCGTACCAGCGCTGCCAGCGCCCTTCTGCTTTTCCGTTAACGAAATAAATTTCTCCGCGTTTATGGCCATTTTCATACCAGCTGCGTGTTTTGCCATTCGGTAAACCATTTTTCCAGCTTATTTCAATCGCAAGCCGGCCATTTGGATACCAGCTATGCCATTGTCCGACTGGTTTACCATTTTTATAGTTGCCTTGTAGTTTCTTTTTACCATCCGAAAACGATAGCTGTAATACGCCTTCTTTCATAGCCGGAATTAACTGTTGTAACTGATCTATGGGTAAAGCATATTCAGCAGCGTATTTGTTTTTTTCAGGTTCAGAAAGAATCTGTTCATTAACCTGATCGTTTTTTGATTGGTGAGAATTCTGATGATATTGAACCTTTGGCTGCTTATTCACAACCTGCTGGTTTATATCTGTATTGACAGCTTTATGCGCTTGGGACTTTATCTGCCATACAACTGTTATTACAATCAAAAATAGTATTATGGCGAGTACGAACCAGTAAAAGCGTCTGGCTACATACATAGTTTCTGTCCCTTTTTACTAAGTAGAATCATTATTTTATGCAATAAAAATTATATCTATAGATATTACATTCTTTTTCAAATAAATGATTGATTATATGAATGTATCAATTATTTTTGCCAGTAGGTTTTCACATTAACAAACTCATAAATACCAAATTCTGACAATTCGCGTCCGAATCCGGAATCTTTTACTCCGCCAAAAGGCAGGCGTAAATCACTACTCGTATGTCGGTTAATAAATACACTACCTACATTTAAATGTTCTGCGAATTTCCATGCCTGTGAAGTGTTCTGCGTATAAATACTGGCTCCCAGACCAAAAGGATTATCATTAGCCAGCGTTAATGCATGATGATTATCACTGGCTCGCAGAATAATCGCTACTGGTCCGAATACTTCTTCATGATATACACGACAATCCGGATTGACTTTATCCAGAATAGTAGCCGGATAAAACCAGCCTTGTACATTTTCCGGGATTTTGCCGCCAAGTAAGCATTGGGCACCATGGGTTAGTGCATCCTGAACCTGCGCATGAACCAATGTACGTAAATCATTGCGATGTAGTGGTGCCAAAGTTGTGGACGGCAGCCATGGCTCTCCCATTTGCAGTTTCCGACAGTGTTGCATTAAAGCGGCCAGAAATTCATCAGCAATGTCATTATTTATAATCAGACGTTTGGCTGCATTACATGACTGACCGGCATCGCGAAAGCGTGAATAACAAGCATCTGCAGCAGCCTGCTCAATATTCGCATCATTTAATACAATGAACGCATTGCTTCCGCCCAGTTCCATAACACATTTGCGTAAATGACGGCCGGCCAGTGCAGCCAGATATCGCCCGGTTTGGGTTGAACCGGTAAAAGCCAGTGCCTGCGTTTGAGCAATAGCATATTCAATATCATCATTACTGAGCCAGACAAGTTGTAAAGGTAAATCATCCCCTATCAATTCAAACAGCATCTGGCTAATTTTGCCTACAGAAGGTGCAGGTTTTACCAGACAGGCATTTCCGGCACATAAAGCAGGAATAGCAAAGCGCAAAATCTGCCATACCGGATAATTCCATGGCATTACTGCCAATACTGTTCCTAGAGGTTCAAAACGAACCTGACTCAGGCTTGCCTGCGTGGCAATAGTTTTATGAGCAAGCAGCTCGGGCGCTAAATGCGCATAATAACGAATCAGAGCAATAGATTTACTGATTTCTGCTTCACACTCACGTAAACAGCGTCCTACTTCAATACAAATCTGATAGGCCAGTTCGGTTTGTGCTTGTTCCAGTCGCTGAGCAAACTCTAAAAGATAATGAGTACGTGTTTGCACATTTTCACAGGCAAAATTACGTTGTTTACTGGACAGCTGCTGATACTGTAAATCGAATTCAGCTCTGGTCAGATTTTCACGGGTAAATAGAATTTCACCTGTAATGGCATGATAACTGGTATACAACTCAAAAATCCTTCAACTGCAAACGGTAAATCCATACATATTGAATACAAGACAATATATGTCTGCAAAAAATATTGACCTTATAAAATTTATAAGGTCAATAATAATTTTATTATTCGTCAGCCGTATCCAGCTTTTGTACACCCTGCTTCACTTTATAGCGATTTTTTAACCATTGCAGATTAGCAATAGCAAGGTTTTGTGCCAGATTTTCGCTGATAATTTGCTTAGCCTGTGGCAAAACATTACCCATATCCTGAGGTGGTTTAATTGCATTAATTTTAACCAATACTGGATTTTGCTGATCGGTAAGTAAAATATATGCCGGTTTGTTGTTTGCGGGTTTGGCTTTAATCCAAAGCTGGAAATCATCCTTGGACATCATCGCTACAGCTTGTTGTGGTGTAAGATCTGTACTTGGTGACCATGACAGACTGGAAATGTCACCTTTATTTAAATTTTCCAGAGCCTGCTTAGCTGATGCTGTCGCCAGCTTTTTGGCTTCCTCGGCAATGTAGTCCTGTTGTATCTGAGCTTTAATCTCTGCAAAAGATGCCTGATGTTCTTTACGTACATCCAGTGCACGTACCACCCAATATGTTCCGTTACCCAAATCAACTGGTTCAGAATTATATCGTTTTACCAGTACATCATTTCCAAATAAAACGTCTTGCAACGCTTTAGGCATCCGATTGGCATTGGCCATATCGCGTGTTACCCAACCCTGATCTACCTTGTGAATTTGTAAACCAAGCTTATCATTAATCGGCTGTAATGTTTTTGGGTTATTAAATGCCAGATCACTGACAGTTTCTTTCATTTTCGCAACAACAGCTGCACCTTTACGAATCTGAATCTCTTGAGTTAATCGTGCTTTTACACTTTCCAATGAGGGTTTCGGAGCTGATGCGGAAGTCGGAATCTGATTATATGCTTCCTGTAGCTCAGCTTCACTGACTGTTTCCTTAGCGCCCAGCTCTGCAGCAGACAATTGTACAAATTCATATTTCACAGCCTGCGGCAGATAATAACGTTTTTTATTCGCTTCGTAATAAGCTTTCAGCTTGCTATCATCAACAGCTACCTGACTGACAAAATTTGCTGCAGGAAAGGTAATTGTTTGAACCTGACGTGCAGATTGCAACAGATTAATCATTTGTCTGGCCTGTACGTCACTTACGACATTACCGGCTTTCATAAGATTCAGCATAGTCTGCATAGCGTACTGTTTACGCATACCGTCTATAAGAGCTTCTTCTGTCATTCCTGACTGTTGTAAAAATGCGCGATATTTGGCTTCTACAAATTTTCCGTTTTCCTGAAAACTCGGGTCAGATGCAATTACCTGTTTTATCTGGCTGATAGAAACATTAATATTCATATCATTAGCAGCCTGCTGGATATAAGCCTGATCACGCAGTGTTTCATAAGCAAGCTGTTTACTTACCGGATTACCAGATGCGTTCTGTAGACGCCGCTGAAAATCATTGACGTCGTTTATTTTAATTTTTATGTCACCTACTTTGCTGACATAATCAGAACCGGGAACAGCCAGTGAATAGCCGCCTGCAAATACAAAACTTAGACAAATCGCTCCTAGAATAATTTGAGCCGGGGTTTTATATTTTTCTACAATATGAAACATGAGATTCAGTTAACTTTATTTAAAACAGACAGAACGATATTGTAACTTTTTTTATTAAGCTAAACCATGTTGATTAAAGAATTAATGCACAAAAGCGACAAACAATAAAAAGGGCGGGAAAATATCCCGCCCAGCTTGATTACAAAATTCAAATCAAAGAGCATCTTTCAGTGCTTTACCTGCACGGAACTTAGGAGTTTTGGCTGCTTTGATTTGCAATGGCTCGCCAGTTTTCGGGTTACGTCCAGCACGTGCAGCACGTTCACCAACATAAAATGTACCGAAACCCACTAAAGTTACAGTATCACCACTTTTCAGTGCTTTAGTAACAGAGCTAATCATACCGTCTAGAGCCTTTGCTGCAGAAGCTTTAGGTAAATCGGCTTCCTGAGCAATAGCTTCAATCAATTCAGACTTATTCACAATAAAGTCCCTTTCTGTTGTTATGTTCATATGATTTTCAGTTTCCGACCATTTCCTTTATGGCAAAAACTGAACAATACATTACGATTACTTTATAACAAGCCCAAATTCTTTATGTCAAGCGTCGACACAACTACATTGAGTTAAATCATGCCAAAAACAAAGCCATTCACCATTAGTGTTGGTGAATGGCTGCATACTCAGTGTTTTACAGTTTTTGTTGTTGACTTAGGCGCCGATTTAGCTATTAAACTTTCTTCAGGTGTACTCTGCCACGGGCTGGGCGGATAAGCCAACCCCAGATTAAGTACTTCATCTATCCACTGTACCGGATGAATAGTCAGCTGTTCACAGATGTTAGCCGGAATTTCTTCCAGATCTTTAACATTGTCTTTTGGAATCAGCACATGCTTTATTCCGCCGCGTAAAGCAGCCAGCAGCTTTTCTTTCAGCCCGCCAATTGGCAGAATTTCTCCTCGCAGAGTAATTTCACCAGTCATGGCTACATCCGCACGTACCGGGATACCGGTGAAAGCAGAAACCAAAGCTAGAGTTATGGCACTACCAGCACTTGGACCATCTTTCGGCGTAGCACCTTCAGGAACATGTACGTGAATATCATTTTTTTCATAAAAATCAGGCTCGATACCCAGACTTTCAGCCCGTGAACGAACAACACTCCACGCAGCGCTGACAGATTCCTGCATCACATCACCCAGCTTACCGGTACGCAGAATATTGCCTTTACCACGAAATTTGCTGGCTTCAATAGTTAAAAGTTCACCACCCACTTCTGTCCAGGCTAGTCCTGTTACCTGACCAATACGGTTTTCATTTTCCGCTACTCCATAATCAAAGCGACGGACACCAAGATAGTCATGTAAATTATCTGCATTAATGACAATCGTTTCTGGTTTTACTTTAGCTTTTTTACCTTTACTGGTATTTTCTGCTGCAACCGCTTGCTTCATTACTACTTTACGGCAAATTTTGGCTATTTCACGATCAAGTGAACGCACACCTGCTTCACGGGTGTAATAACGGATAATATCGCGTACAGCTGATTCCTCAATGCAGATTTCACCATCGCGTACACCATTTTGCTTGATCTGTTTAGCTACCAGATATTTCATGGCAATATTGATTTTTTCGTCTTCGGTATAACCGGAAAGACGAATAATTTCCATACGGTCTAATAGCGGAGACGGAATGTTCATACTATTAGAGGTAGCAATAAACATCACATCTGATAAATCAAATTCAACCTCTGCATAATGGTCAGAAAAAGAATGGTTTTGTTCAGGATCAAGCACTTCAAGTAAAGCACTGGCAGGATCACCCCTGAAATCATTACCTAATTTATCAATTTCATCGAGTAAAAATAGTGGGTTTTTAACACCAACCTTGGCCATGTTTTGCAGAATTTTACCGGGCATTGAGCCGATATAAGTTCGCCGGTGACCACGAATTTCACTTTCATCATGCACACCACCTAACGCCATACGAACATATTTTCGTCCGGTGGCTTTAGCAATGGATTCACCCAATGATGTTTTACCTACACCTGGAGGGCCGACCAGACATAAAATAGGACCCTTAAGCTGATTCATGCGTTTTTGTACTGCAAGATATTCTAAAATGCGTTCTTTAACTTTTTCGAGACCATAGTGGTCGGCATTCAGAATCATATCGGCTTTAACAATATCTTTGCTTACCTTAGATTTCTTTTTCCACGGTAATTCAAGCAGCGTATCTATATAATTACGAACAACTGTTGATTCAGCTGACATCGGAGGCATCATGCGCAATTTTTTGAATTCAGACAGACATTTTTCTTCTGCCTCTTTGCTCATACCAGCCTGGCGAATCTGCGTTTCAAGATTAGCCAGATCATCATCTTCTTCACCCAGCTCTTTCTGAATCGCTTTTACCTGTTCATTCAGATAATATTCGCGCTGCGACTTTTCCATTTGCCGCTTTACTCGCCCGCGAATACGTTTTTCTACCTGAAGGATATCCAGCTCAGACTCAAGCAAATGAAGTAAATGTTCCAGACGGGCAGTCACATTGGTCATAGCAAGAATTTGCTGACGCTGGTCAAGTTTCAGTTGCAAGTGAGCTGCAATAGTATCAGCCAGACGACTAAGAGTATCGATACCGTTAATTGTAGTAATGACTTCTGCCGGAATTTTTTTATTCAATTTCGCCAGCTGTTCAAATTGGGATAATAAGGTACGACGTAATGCCTCATCATCGTGTTTATCCTCTTCAATGGCATCCGTACATTTTTCTATATGAGCCTCAACATACGGCCCGCTTTCATCAATATACTGTACCTTAGCCCGGTACAAACCTTCCACAAGTACTTTAACCGTACCATCAGGTAATTTAAGCACTTGCAGAATACTGGCTACTGTGCCCATGTCATACATGTCTTCAGCATGTGGCTCATCAGTATCTGCGTTTTTCTGTGCCAGCAAAAATACCGGTTCATCATGCTCCATGGCAGCATCCAGAGCCGCTATGGATTTTTCACGTCCTACAAAAAGGGGCAATACCATATGCGGGTAAACGACAACATCACGCAAAGGCAACATTGCCATCGTGGTTGGCTGTAACGGAGCAGAATCATAAATTTCAGCCATGTAATGCCTCAATCTTTCCTGGAAATATGCAATTAAATTGGATGTTAAAATGGTGCTAAACCAGTTTTTTTCAAGTATTTCAAATATTGAATAATTATTGAAAAATTCTGTATCAAGAAGATTTATTTTAAAAAGTGAAATATTGGCCGGACAAATATACGGCATCTGAAATTAACATGTCCGGCCAGACAAACTAGCGAATTACCGGTTTATAGCGAATGCGTTTGGGTTTTGCACCTTCTTCTCCCAGACGACGTTTTTTATCAGCTTCATACTCCTGATAATTGCCATCAAAAAATACCCATTTTGATTCACCTTCAGCAGCCAGAATATGTGTGGCAATCCGGTCAAGAAACCAGCGGTCATGTGAAACGACGAGTACGCTGCCGGCAAATTCCAGTAAGGCCTCTTCAAGAGCACGCAGAGTTTCTACATCCAAATCATTTGATGGTTCATCCAGTAGCAATACATTACCACCGGAAATTAAAGTTTTGGCCAGATGCAGACGTCCGCGCTCACCTCCGGATAGTTTTCCTACAATTTTACTCTGGTCACTGCCTTTAAAGTTGAATCTGCCCAGATAGGCTCGCGCAGGAATTTCAAATTGTCCTACCTGTAAAATATCACGTCCTTCTGCTATTTCATCAAATACGTTTTTATTATCATGCAGACCGTGACGGCTTTGATCAACAATTGATAATTTTACTGTCTGACCAATCTTTACCTCACCCGTATCCGGCTTTTCCTGTCCGGTAATCAGTTTGAATAATGTAGATTTACCGGCTCCGTTTGGTCCGATAATCCCGACAATAGCACCAGGAGGAATTTTAAAACTTAAATCATCAATGAGTAATTTGTCACCAAAACTTTTGCTGACATGCTCAAACTCAATCACCTCATTACCCAGACGCTCGGCTACTGGAATAAATATTTCCTGAGTTTCATTACGTTTCTGATATTCGTAATTACTCATTTCTTCAAAACGCGCCAGACGGGCTTTAGATTTAGCCTGACGCCCGCGTGCATTCTGTCTTACCCACTCAAGCTCTTGCTTCATGGCTTTAATTCTTGCGGCCTCGGTTTTAGCTTCGTGCTCCAGTCGGGCTTCTTTTTGTTCCAGCCATGAACTATAGTTACCTTTCCATGGAATACCATGTCCTCGGTCTAATTCCAGAATCCACTCTGCAGCATTATCCAGAAAATAGCGGTCATGCGTAACAGCTACAACTGTACCCGGAAAACGAACCAGAAACTGTTCCAGCCATTCTACTGATTCTGCATCAAGGTGATTAGTCGGTTCATCCAGTAACAGCATATCCGGCTTACTTAATAGTAATTTACATAATGCAACTCTGCGTTTTTCCCCACCGGACAAATTACCAATCCGTGCATCCCATTCTGGTAACCGCAGTGCATCAGCAGCAATTTCCAGCTGATGTTCTAAATTATCTCCGGCACCTGCCGCGATAATAGCTTCCAGCCGTGCCTGCTCTTCGGCCAGCGCATCAAAATCAGCATCCGGCTCTGCATAAGCTGCATATACTTCTTCCAGTTTTTTCTGTGCGCCGGCCACATCCCCCAAACCGGATTCCACTTCTTCTCTTACTGTTTTATCAGCATCAAGCTGGGGCTCCTGTGGTAAATAGCCGATTTTGATACCACTCATTGGAATGGCTTCACCTTCAAATTCGGTATCTACTCCGGCCATAATTTTTAAAACAGTGGATTTCCCTGCACCATTAAGTCCCAGCAAACCAATTTTGGCACCGGGAAAAAAAGATAAAGAAATATCCTTAATAATCTGTTTTTGAGGCGGCACGGTTTTACTTACGCGCAGCATTGAGTATACATATTGGCTCATAGTGTATTCATCAGTGTAAATTAGTCAGAATCAGCCTGAAAGGAAGAGCTGATGATTATGATTTTAATTTTAGCATGCATATACCTGCTGTTAACGAATGCTTTGCGTTAAAATACCATCATTTATTTCTTTGCTATCCTTCATGAATATAATCTCAACCCTGATAGATTTCATTTTACATATTGATCAACATTTGCAATTTATTGTGACTCAATATGGAATATGGATTTATGTAATTCTGTTTGCTTTGATTTTTTGTGAAACTGGATTGGTAGTTACTCCGTTTCTGCCTGGGGATTCCTTGTTATTTGCAGCCGGTGGAATCGCTGCTATAGGCGAGATGAATGTGCATTTTATGGTTGTGTTGTTATTGGCTGCCGCTATCATCGGTGATGCCGTAAATTTTTCAATCGGAAAAAAATTTGGTGCCCATCTGTTTGCAAATCCGCATTCGAAAATATTCAAACAAATTTATTTACACAAAACACAGGAATTTTATGCAAAGCATGGCGGCAAGACGATTATCATTGCCCGTTTTGTCCCAATAGTGCGCACATTCGCACCGTTTGTAGCCGGAATGGGACATATGCATTATGGTCATTTTATACGCTATAACTGTATTGGTGCTATCCTCTGGGTTGTGCTGTTTTCTTATGCTGGGTATTTTTTTGGTAATCTGCCATTCATTAAACAGAATCTTTCTCTGGCACTGATTATTATCATTGCTGTTTCTCTATTGCCGGCTGTTATAGAAATACTGCGCCACAGATTTGCAGCTTCAAAGCAAAATTAAATATTCTTTTCTGCTGTTAATAACGATATTACAGGCATGTTATGAGTCAGATACATGTATTACCCGATCATTTAATTAACCAGATAGCTGCCGGAGAAGTGATTGAACGTCCGGCCAATGCACTGAAAGAAATAATTGAAAACAGTCTGGATGCGGGAGCCAGCCATATTGATATTCAGCTGGAAGCCGGTGGTATTAAACGTTTGTCCGTTACTGATGATGGCCAGGGCATAGATAAGACAGATATTCCGCTAGCTTTACATCGTCATGCAACGAGTAAAATCAGTTCTCTGGAAGATCTGGAAAAGGTAGTAAGCATGGGTTTTCGTGGTGAAGGTCTGGCCAGTATTGCCTCAGTCAGCCGCCTGACTCTGACTAGTCGTACGGATTTGGATAATCACGCAACTCAAATTTACGCAGAAGACGGTAAACTCAGTGATGTTAAACCAGCTGCACATTCCACTGGAACGACTGTTGATGTAGTTGAACTTTTTTTCAACACACCGGCAAGGCGTCAGTTTCTTAAATCTCCTGCAACTGAGTTTGCTCATTGTCGTACCATGGTAGAACGTCTGGCACTGGCTCATTCTGAAGTAGCATTCAGTTTACAGCATAATAATAAAAATATACTTTCATTGCCTATACAATCCCTGCAAGAGCGCTGCTCAGCCATTATGGGAGCAGATTTTACCGCTGCCAGCCTGAGTGTTGACGAAAAACTCAATGAAATGCGTTTACACGGACTCATTAGTAAACCCACTTTTACACATGGCAAAACCAGCCAGCAATATATTTTTGTCAATCAGCGATTTGTACGGGATAAAATTATTCTGCATGCAGTTAAACAGGCATATAACGATGTTTTACATCAGGCTTTAACACCTGCATTTATCCTGTTTCTTACCTTGCCGCCTACCGAAGTTGATGCAAATGTCCATCCAACCAAAACTGAAGTGCGTTTCCGCCAGGGTCAGGCTGTACATCAGCTTGTATTTCATACTTTGAATAAATGTCTGGCTTCTACGAATGCCAGCCATACCACCTCTGTATCCCAGCCGGAAACAGCACTCAAAGATATTATGCAAAAACAGCCGGCTGAAGTTCAACAAGTATTTGGTTCTAATAAAATCAATACTGTAATACAGTCTCCGGCACCATATCAGCGAAGCCATACACCGGTTCAGCGCAATCTGAGTTTAAAAGAATCACAGAGTGCTCTGAATACTTATGCTGAATTATATAAATCAGAACCAGTACTTGAAAACAATACAATCAGTATCCCACAATCAGCAGAAGTTGATAATGAACTGTCCAACCTGGAGCAAGTACGCGGTATAGATTCTACTTATCAATCAGTACAGGCAAATGAAACGATAGTTCCCCCACTGGGATATGCTATTGCCCAGCTACTTGATATATATATTCTGGCACAAGTAGAAGACGCACTTATTCTGGTCGATATGCATGCTAGTGCCGAACGGGTAAATTATGAAAAAATGAAGCAACAGCGTGATGTAACGGGTAAAGTAAGTAGTCAGACATTACTGATTCCAATCCGCTTTAATGCCAGCCATGAAGAAATTGCCCTGGCAAATGAATATGCTGCTACTTTACAAGATTATGGTCTGGATATTTCGGTTGAAAATCATCAGCAATTGGTGGTGCATACCGTACCGGCTATGCTGGTAAAAAGCGATATTAAGCTGCTGGTACAGGAAGTTTTGGATGATTTAATGAAAATTGGCAGCAGCGAAGTCATCAGGGAACGGGAAAACCGCATTCTTTCCACTTTAGCCTGTCATGGTTCAGTACGTGCAGGACGTAAATTAACTTTACCGGAGATGAATGCATTACTGCGCGATATGGAAAATACAGAACGTGCTAATCAGTGTAATCATGGTCGCCCTACATGGGTAAAACTTCGCTTACAGGATTTGGATGCTTTATTTTTGAGAGGACAATAAATAATTATCTATACTAAAATTTGATATATGAATTAATAAAAAACCTCTTAATCAGCAAGATTAAGAGGTTTTATACTAATGGTAGTTAGTGATTAGCGGTAGCCTGAGGGATAGAAGCAGTTTCAGACGCTGCCGGTAATTCAGCATAATCCGGCTCAGGTTCTGATTCGGTATTCCACATTTTACCATTCAGATAAAGCTTGCCGCCCAATAATTTCAGATGAGTTTTAATAACCCCATTGTCGACCTGTATATAGCCTTTGGTCTGCATGGATTTAACCGCACTATCAATCATCAAGCGGATTGTCTGATCAATATCTTCAAGAGCTTCCGGCCCCCCTGCACTGGCATCTACAGTAAAAAAGGCACGTGCCTGACTGATGGCAAAATTTTCCATTACCGCCTGAGGAATGGCAAAGTCCATCTCTGACTCAGTTTTGTTCAGCATTAATCCAAACTGCTGCATATCAGAGGCAAGCAGGTTTTTAAAACCAAGGCTGCCATGTATATCTATTAAGCCCTGCGGCATTTGCAATTTAAAACTGTTCAGTTTAATAAGCGGGTCATGAGTAAACAGTCCCTGCCCCTCATTACGTACAGCAGATACAATTGCTGCGCGAAGTTGCTCATTATTCAGATTCTGAGTTGATAACTGAGTAATTTTGTTATTGATCGCCACCAGACTGGCTGCATCCAGATGTTCGGCAGATGCATCAATATCCAGCGGACCATAAACATCATTGCCATACTCTAATTTAGCAAAACCAAATTTACCATTACTATTAATCCACTGATCTTTTTCCTGAGTAGAAGTAGCCAGTTTCAGATCCTGAATGTTAATTTTGGCAGGAATATTGCTACCAGCCGGACTAATAAATGCACCTATCTGCAAATTAGTTACCAGATTAACCAGCTGATCTAAACGGATACTGTTATCTGATACATCATTCCAGATAAAGGTAATGTTTTTGATACTCAGATCACTATTACCTAAAGCCAGTGATGTTTTACCATGTTCCGTATGGCTGTTCAGCTTTAAATCCTGATAAGACGCATGTCCTTTAGTCGCCAGAATCACATCCAAGCCGAGACTGACAGTATGGCTATCATAACTATTAAAATCTTTAGCATAATCAATTGTTGAATCCAGCCCCTGCCAATTGATTTTAATTCCGGATAACTCTTCATAATTGAATTTCGGAATCACAACGTGCATTTGTCCGCTTCCACTTAGATTAATGGTATTTTCAAGCTTTAGCGGCGCGTTCTGGCCAAAAAAACGATCAAGAATCTGTTTTGTCTGAGGCGTGAACTGCAGTTCAGTTTCTACATGAGCCCGTACAGGACGAATACTGCCGGCAAATAATCCATGATGTACATGATTAACCAAAGTAATCGGTTGTTGCAGTACCGTGCGTACATTATCCGGTAACTGTTGCTGTACACCGGCAAAAAAACTGGGTTTAAAGCGAATCTGCATAGTCTCTGTTGAGCTAAACCAGCCGCGTTCATAGTTCTGCTTTTCAATCAGCAGAAAAGAATTTTTGGCTAGTAAAGCACGCTGTTCGTCAAGACTTTGCTGGGCTTTAATACCCAGATAGTATGGCAAACCCAGTAAAATCAGTAATACAACCGCCACTAAGGCAGCAACAATCGTTACAATACGTTTATTCATGCTTGAAATATCTTATATATCTACGTTCTGCAAGATTAGCAGGATAACATCAAACAGAGCATTTGTCCGCCGGGTTTGCTGCTGATAACTGCCCTGGTTTCATTCCGGTATCTGCAAATCAGACCTGAAAAATAAAAATATTAATTGTTTGGTAGGGTGTTTACCAAAAGCCGCTGCCGCTGTTGTTCAAATAAACAAATAGTTGCAGCCATAGCCACGTTAAGTGATTCAGTCTGACCGGTCATGGGAATAATTACGTGTCTGGAAGCAGCTTGTAGCATTTTTGCACTCAGTCCGCCTCCTTCATTGCCGAATATCCAGCCGGCAGGTTCGTTCAGATTTAATGTATAAAGACTATGAGACTCAGGACTCAATGCCGTAGCATACAACGGATAGGCATAATCTGTACACCATGCGGTTAAATCGGAAACAGTCTGTATATTCAAATAGGCATGCGCGCCCATTGCTGCACGTAATACTTTAGGCGACCAGACATCAACACTATCTTTGCTCAGTACAATATTATGAACACCGGCAGCCAGAGCACTGCGTAAAATGGTACCGGTATTACCGGGATCCTGTACTCTTTCTAAAAGAATAACATCCTGAATATCTGATGCAGATACAACCTCCGGTAGCTTCACTATTGCTACAGGTTCTCTTGAATTAACTAAATCACTGATTTTATCCAGTAGATTGTTCGCAACCAGTACAACCTGATGTGCCGGAATTGTTGCAAGTAAATCAGAAATTTCCGGGTCATGAATACGCTGTTGCGGTAAATATAATGTCTGAATTAAATATCCAGCCTGAATAAATGTTTCAACCAGATGAACACCTTCCAGTACAGCAAGCTGATGCTGACGACGGTAATGAGACTGAGCAATTAATTTGGACAAATGCTTCAGTTCATTATTACTGGCAGATTGTATAATTTTATAACTCATACAATATTCTGGCTTTCTTCTAATTGCTGATTAAGAACCTGACTGATTTGATTAACGGCTGTTAAAGTACGCAGCTGGGTAAATAACTTTCCTGCTTCAGGGTAATTTAATTTAAGCATGCCCAGCCATTGCTTTAGTCTGGATACCGGATAAGCAGAACCCTCGGCGGCTTTATCACAGCAACTATTAAAAAAATCATTAATCCACGGCAAAATTTCTTGCCATGATAGAGCAGATATTACTTGCCCATGATTATAGGCAGCAATTTGCCGCGCCAGATCCGGACATTGAATTGCCCCGCGTCCCAGCATAACATCTGTACAATTACTAACAGCACGGATTTTCTGATAATCAGCCAGTGTAAATACATCACCATTAGCAATAACCGGAATACAAACTGTCTGATTAATACGTCCTATCCATTCCCAATGAGCGGGAGGCCGGTAACCTTCGATTTTTGTACGTGCATGTACTGTTAGCTGCTCTGCACCACCCTGTTCTATGGCCTGTGCACAATCTAGAGCCAGATCTTTATTTTCATAACCCAGACGCATTTTGGCACTCAGCATAATTTTATCTGGCAGGCTTTTGCGTACTTTGGCTACTATTTGTTCAATTTTATCCGGATACTGCAGGAGAACTGCACCACCCTGATGCTGGTTAACTGTAGGAGCTGGGCAACCAAAATTTAAATCAATATGTGTAGCCCCCAGTTCAACTACCTTTTGAGCATTCAGTGCCATATTTTCTGCATCGCTTCCTAATATCTGTACGGCTACAGCAGTACCAGCCTGAGTTTGATTATTATTTGTCAGTTCAGGCATATATTTCAGCCAGATAGAGCGACCATGAATGGTATGAGTTATGCGCACAAATTCAGTAACACAAACATCAAATCCGCCAATGCGTGTTAACAGATCGCGCATTGGCGCATCTATTAAACCCTGCATAGGCGCCAAAAATAATTTTGGTACAGTACTTTTAGTTTGCAAAATAATACAGCCCACACAAATTACAATTACTTAAATCAAAAAACAACGCAACTCGTTTTATAAACAAGTTGCGTCGACAATTATAAAATAAAATTGCTTTTAAAAGCTTTAATCGCGTAATGTTTCAATCAGATCGATTAATAATTCCACATCTTCTTTTTTCAATACTTCAAAGCCGTCATTTAAACCCAAGTCCTCCAGCAGCATTTCACCAGCCGGAGTATCATGCATAGTACTAAATGCATTCTGTAAATTTTCCAGCATTTCTGCATTACGCGGATGCAATAAAATCAAATGATATAAATCATTGATTTTACTTTCAATTAAAAGATTTAAGCGACTTCGTGTAATAGCAGTCAATTTATGATAGGCAGAGGACATAAATAAACCAATATTACCCTGATTCTGTATCAGTCCGCGGGCAACAGCTGCGAAAGATTCACTTTTAATCCATGTTAAATCTTTTTCTTCTATATCTACGGCTTCCAACAGTCGCAAAGCAATTAGTTTAACATCGTAATTCTCGGTACACAGAATTGACATACCGGGCTTGATATCTGCAAGTGATTTGATCTCACTGTCTGCACTACTGGCAATAACCATCTCATCAAAACAATTGACGGGCTTTACTACCGGCAAATAACCAAGTTCGCGAATGAGCTTGGAAGCATTGAACGGATTAGCATAGATAATATCAACATTATCCTTATCAATTTCCTGCTGTTCTTCTTCAGCATTGCTGGCCATAGATAAATGCACCGGTGCATCAATCAGCCGTTGCAGGCGAGTATTAAGAAAATGCCATCCGGCATAGTATTCAGGAGGAAAATCTGGGGCAATTAAAAAATTGATAGTCATGAGTTACCCCGCTCTTCTTTCATGAGGCCTTCATATAATGCCTGCATTTCTAATACTTTACTGCGGGAAGGTTTGCGTCGTACAGAGGTATAACCTTCAATAACACCATCGCGGATATTGGGTACTATCGTAGCGTAAACCCAGTAAAAACCACCGTCTTTACGCAGGTTTTTTACATAGCCATGCCATTTCTTTCCTTGCTCTACAGTATCCCACAAATCTTTATAAGCTACTTTGGGCATATCAGGATGGCGTAATATATAGTGCTCGGCACCCATCAGTTCATCGCGCGACCAGCCACTCATGTGTACAAACACTTCATTTGCATGAGTGATAATTCCCTTCAGATCAGTTCTGGAAGTAATCAGACAGCCATCAGGAAACTCTGTTTCTACATCAGTACAATATACCGTGCGTTTTACACCATCGTAATGTGTCAATTCAAATGTGCGGTGTTCGATTTCTGGCACTTTCATTGGTGAAATCATTATGACTCCATTTTCTTGAATGTGGACAACCAAGCAAATAATGCAAAAATTAATTTGCAATATATATTGCGCCGATTAGCAAAAGAACACAAAGCATTTAATCAGGTTGTGTAAAAAAAGACACTATTTATTGACACAAATCAATCAATATTCAACTTAATGTAAAAAAAAATATACACTGATTAATTAGATATAACATACAGTGGAGCTATTTATCACCTCCAGAAAAGCTCTATATTTACCGTTTTTTTGAAGACTCAGACTGATATAAACCAGCCCATTTCATAATATTGGCTACTTCAAATTCATTTAGCTCGTAATACTGACCACGTTTCAGTCTATTAGGTAAGGCAATCGGTCCGAAACGCACACGAACCAGACGGCTTACGGTCAGTCCCTGACTTTCAAATAAACGCCTTACCTCACGGTTGCGACCCTCTTTAATGATGATGTTGTACCATTTATTTGCTCCCTCACCGCCCTGTTCCCACAGATGCTGAGCCTGAGCAATACCATCTTCCAGTTCGACACCATTGAGCAAACTCTGTTTCTGTTCTTCACTCAGTTCACCCAGAACACGAACAGCATATTCGCGTTCTACTTCAAAACTTGGATGAGCAAACCGGTTAACCAATTCACCGGAGGTGGTTAATATCAATAACCCGCATGTATTGATATCCAGACGACCAATGGCTACCCAGCGACTGCTGGCTGTCTGAGGCAAGCGGTCAAATACACTGACTCTTCCCTGCGGATCATCACGGCTGACAATTTCACCTTCTTGTTTGTAATAAACCATAATGCGCGGCAAACGATCCGGCCATTTGATATTAATAGCAGAACCGCGCACACTGACTTCATCATCCGGTGTGATTTTGTCTCCCAATTGAGCCACTTTACCATTAACACGTACCAGCCCCTGGCTAATCCACTGCTCCATTTCCCGTCTTGAACCGGCACCAGAAGCGGCAAGAGCTTTTTGCAGTCTCACAGGCTCCATTTTTTCCAGACTGATACGCTGGTCTTTCAGCATCCGTGCCCGTTGCTGAATTTCTTGATTAGGTGTACGCTGCACCAGTTTTTTGGCACGCTGTACTTTCGTTTTTGTATTGGCTGTAATTACAGAACTATCCGCTTTACCACCAGTATTATTTTGCTGTCTGAGAGCTGATTTAGTCTTATTGCCGGAGTGCCGCCCGGAAACATGTTTATTGCTTTTACTGGCTACTCCGTCGCGTATCTGGCGTTTAGTTAATTTTTTCTTGGCTTGATTCATTCATATACTCCTATCTGTCTTCAGACAGTTCTTCTGCGGTAGAATGATCTACGGCAGGTTCATTTAAATCAGGTAATACAAGCTCACCCAATTCTGTTAATGGTGGTAACTGGCTTAAATCTTCCAGCTGTAAATCACTCAGAAAGCCAGCTGTGGTAGCCCATAAATTTGGCCTTCCCAGGCTATCACGCTGTCCGATAATTTCTATCCAGCCTCGATCCTGTAATGTTTGTAAAACATTACTAGAGACAGCTACACCACGGATAGCCTCAATATCACTTCGTGTTACCGGCTGCTGATAGGCAATGATGGCCAGTGTTTCCAATACAGCCCGGGAATAACGGGGGGTGCGCTGAACATCCAGACTGGCCAAACGGGGATAAGCCGCATGAGTAACCTGAAAGCGCCAGCCCTCGGCACTATGCACCAGATTAAGTGCCCTTTCCTGCCAGCGTATTTGCAGTGCTTCCAGTATGCTGGTTAACTCATCTGATGATAAAGGCGGATCAGAAAGCGCAGACAAAATTTTTTCACTTAATGCCTCACTTTGGGTCAGCAATGCAGCTTCAATTAATGCTTCGATAGAAACAGATTGATTCATAGTCATGTATTTCTATACTTAAATTGAAATCCGTTTTAAATAATCTATAAAGATTAACCTTTGCGCGCAGCTTTTCTGGCTGCCCGTTCTGCCTTAAGCTGTGCTTCATGCTGCTGACCTTTTTTCAACCAAACTGCCCACTGATTGGGCGTTTCCAATGTAATACGCCCGATTAGTCCGTCACGAAAATCGGTCAGCAGGCGTTCAGCAGCTTTCTGGTAATCAATGCGCCCGCCACTTAATAATGCACCACGCTTTTTACCTACCCATTCTAACCATTGATCATCAAGCCAGTGCGGGCTTTCGCTCAAGTCGGCCTGATAGCGTTGCTGTAGTAACGGCAAATAATGCCGGCGCAGATAATCCAGTAATTCCAGTGCTACCACCTCTTCATCCAGGGCATTACGACCCACGGCACCACTGGCAGCTAAATTATAACCGGCCTCCTCAACTATAATTTTCGGCCATAACATTCCGGGCGTGTCGTATAACCAGAAATCATCAGCCAGTATCAGTCGCTGTTCAGCCTTAGTAATACCCGGCTCATTACCGGTTTTGGCACTGCGTTTACCCAGCATGCCATTAATCAGGGTAGATTTACCTACATTGGGAATACCGCAAATAAGCACTCTCAGCGGTCTATCCAAACCGTGGCGGTTAGGAACCAGTGCGCGGCTGGCCGCAATAATTCTGTTAGCAGCCTGCTTTTCTGATGCATCCAGTGCCAAGACATTAGTATTAGGCTGGGAACGGTAATCAGCCAGCCACAACTCTGTGCGCTCGGGATCAGCTAAGTCCTGCTTGTTCAGAATTTTTAATTTTGGTTTATTTCCGGACAGTTTTGCCAGCAAAGGATTGGCACTGGAAGCAGGCAGGCGGGCATCCAGTACTTCAATTACCATATCCACGTTCTTTATCCGTTCGGCAATGACTTTTTTGGCTTTGTTCATATGCCCGGGGTACCACTGAATAGCCATAAACTGTCCTTGTCTGAAATCAAAAATATCAAAACTGAAAACATTCAGGCAGCCTGACATCAGGCTGCCTGAATAACGCATAATGCGTATTATACCGTTTTTTCAGAATGATTACTTAATTCTAACTGTCTGTGCCGAATCAGTACTGAATAAGCATTTAACCTGTTTGCCAGTGCTTCTACAATATAAACAGAACGATGCTGACCACCAGTACAGCCGATGCCAATATTAACATAACTGCGACTTTCTTTTTCCATGTGCGGTAACCAGCGCAATAGAAAACCGGATAAATCATCTATCATTTCTGCCATAACTGGCTGTCCGGAAAAAAATGTCTTTACAGGTTCATCCAGACCACTATACGGACGTAAGTGGAAATCGTAATAGGGATTAGGTAAAAAACGCACATCAAAAACGAAATCAAGACCGGCAGGTACACCAAATTTATAACCAAAAGACTCCAGAACAACACGCATTGGCGCTACCGGCAAGTGCAACCATTGCTGAATCTGACGGCGCAATTGCGGTACATTCAGTAATGAAGTATCTATTACATAAGCATGGCTTTGCAAAGTAGACATGTATTGCTGTTCAGCAGAAACACTTTCACTTAATGTTTTATGTTCCCGCGCCAATGGATGGCTGCGGCGTGTTTCTGAAAACCGGCGCAGTAAAACGGCTACAGAAGAAGTTAAAAACAGCAAATCAACCTGATGTCCCAGAGTACGTAACTGTGTGACCAGTTCCAATACATCTGCAGGGTTGAAGCGTGAACGGATATCTACGCTTACGCCAAGTTGCGCTACATGACTGGCTGCATAGTGTTCAATCAGACCGGGCAAAAGCTTTACCGGTAAATTATCAACACAGACAAAGCCAACATCTTCCAGTAAACGTAAAGCAATGGATTTTCCGGAACCGGATAATCCGCTAATCAATACTATCCTCATGATTCACCGCATCCTCTTTCAGCATTGAATTATGACGATCCAGAAATTGCTTGGTACTGTCCTGACCACGCATTTGTAAAATAAAATTACTCACAGCAGCTTCTACCAGTACAGCCAGATTTCGACCCACTGCTACCGGCAGAGTAACACTGCGAATAGATACATTGAGAATGCTTTCAGTTTCACTTTTTATACTCAGACGGTCAATCCTTTGCATATGGGTATCATCGGCCAGTACCAGATTGATTATCAGCTGTAACTGCTTTTTGGGTCGTACAGCAGTTTCACCGAAAATTGCCCGTATATTCAAAACACCAAGACCGCGCACTTCAAGAAAATCTTTTAGCATAGCCGGACAGCGGCCTTCAAGTGTTTCCGGTCCGATACGGTATAACTCCACCGCATCATCTGCCACCAAGCCATGTCCGCGTGATATTAGTTCCAGTGCCAGTTCGCTTTTACCCAGACCTGACTGACCGGTTATCAGCACACCAACTTCAAATACATCCAGAAATACGCCGTATTTAACTGTAGAAGCTGCCAGCACTCTCTGCAGATAAATTCGCAGAACATCCATCAGAAAAGGGCTTTCTGTTTTGGATGTCAGCAAAGGTACATTATGCGTATGACAATAATCACGCAGCATATAGGGCACAGGTAAATCATTTGCGACTATGATCAGAGACATAGTCAAATCGAACAATTCATTAAGCGTGGTTTTGATTTCACCCGCTTCAATTTTATTCAGATACTCGACTTCTGCAATCCCGATTACCTGCACCTGATTGGGATGAATAAAATTCAGATGTCCTACCAGCGCCAGTACCGGCTTATCGGCGTCAATACTGATACGGTTATCCGCACCGGCTGTGCCGGCAGACCATGCAAGTTTCAGTTTTGTCTGATTGTCATGATATAAGCGCCGTACCGAAATACTGGGCATAGTAATGTTTCCTTATACCTGTTCTGCTATCAGTATTTCACGCACACTTTCGGCACTGGTAGCAGACAATAATGCATTGCGTACAGATTTTTGTGAAAATTTTCCGGCCAGTTCCGATAAAACATTCAAATGTTTGCTTGATGCATTTTCCGGTACCAATAGTATAAATACCAGACTGACGGGTTGTTCATCCGGAGCATCAAATGCGATGGGTGTCTGCAGACGGAAAAACGCACCCACAGTATCTTTTACTGCACCGGTACGCCCGTGCGGAATGGCCACACCCTTACCTAATGCGGTAGAACCCAGCTTTTCGCGTGCAAACAAACAATTAAAAACATCTTCCTGCGACAAACCTGCCTCTTCGGATAATAATTGACCGGTTTCTTCAAACAGACGTTTCTTACTACTTACATTTAAATCAAGAACCACATGTGAAACCGGTAAAATATCCCCAATTAAACTCATGCTCATATTCAATTCCTATCAAACTGCACTGTACAGCCGGCTAATCCGGAAAGAGGACTAATTTACTTTGCTGATTCAGATGCAATTTATTACAATACAATCAAATTACAAAAACTATCTCTTATTTCTACCCGGTAATGCTTTCATTGTTCATGATTTGCCTATCCAGTAATGCAGAAGCAATCCGGTAAACAGGATAAGACCAATCCGGTTATTACGAACAAACATGATAAAGCATATTTTGCGGTCTCTCGTACGAATATTGAGCCACTGACAATACTGCAAAACAGATACAATTACCAGTGCCAGCCAGTACCAGATAGTGGCGTGAATCTGCCAGCCAGCCAGAATCATAAGCAGATCAAACCCTGCATGACACAACATAACAGCAGTAATATCGTGATTACCAAAAGTAATTGCTGAGGTATGAATGCCGATTTTTAAATCATCTTCCTTGTCTGCCATGGCATATATAGTGTCATAAGCTAAAGTCCACAATGTATTGGCAGCCAGCAAAATCCACGCAATCATCGGCACATGATTAGTTATCGCTGCAAACGCCATAGGTATCCCAAACGAAAATGCCAGACCAAGATATAACTGCGGTAATGGAAAAAAACGTTTAGTAAACGGATATGTCATGGCTAGAAATAGTGCGGGAATACTCATCAGCCAGGTAAGCCGATTCATAGGCAGCAAACAGAATGCAGATAAAATACACAATAGTAATGTCAGTATGAGCGCTTCTTTTTTACTTACCTTTTTTAAAGCAAAAGGTCGCTGACAGGTACGATCAACAGCACCGTCAAAATCGCGGTCTGCATAATCATTAATCACGCAACCGGCACTGCGCATTAAAAAAGTGCCGATTGTAAACAGCAGCACGATTAACCAGTCCGGATAGCCGTCTGCAGCAATCCATAAAGCCCACCAGGTTGGCCATAACAGCAATAACGTACCAATCGGCCGGTCTATACGCATTAACTGTGTATAGACTTGAAAGCGCTCAGCCAACTGCCCGTTTTTTTTATCTTGCAGTTTCCTTTCTACAAAAAATCGATTCACACCTGTCTTTCAATGTTAATGCATGATTAAAAAATACAAAGATAGCCTCTGCCACATTGCCAGAACACTACTGATGCTACTACTATCAGAAAGAAGTCGGCAAACCAAATAATTGTAGCATAAGCATAACAGCTAACTGCACTCTGAAACCATAATCCAAAGGAGTAAGATATGGATTTAATTTTATGGCGTCATGCCGAGGCTGAAGACAGCCGCAATGATATGGCACGAAGATTAACAATTAAAGGGCAGCAACAGGCAAAGTCCAGTGCTCAATGGTTGCATCAGCATTTACCGGATAACTTTCAAGTTTTCTGCTCAGAAGCAGTAAGAGCACAGCAAACTGCAGAATTTCTTAAACAGCCTTTGACTATTAATAAATTACTGAATCCTAACAGCCATCCGCTTAATCTCGCTACTTTTCTGCAACAACAGAACGCTGCTTCTTCTACACAGATATGGGTAGGTCATCAACCATGGATAGGTCAGTTCTGCGCTTATTTGCTCAACGGCATCTGGTTACCGCAGCAATTCTGGTCAGTGAAAAAATCAGCTTTTTGGTGGTTTGATGTCCGTTTTTATCAACAGCGCCATCAGGCACGGCTAAAAGTCGTTCTTTCACCCGCTGCTTTAAAATAAACCATACAGATATAATCTGCAAATGAAAGCATATAGCGATGAGTTGGTTACATAAAAATGTCAATATCGGACATAATCAGTTCAATGAAAAAAGCTTTTTCACAAAGCTTAGGAAAAATGCCTTAATTCTGGGTAAGCCCGTAATTGTGCAGCTATACACCTTATATCTGCTTTTTAAATCAGCAGAAACACCGCTACGCAGTAAAATGCTGATATTGGGTGCCCTGCTCTATTTTCTCAGTCCTATAGATCTGATTCCCGATTTACTCGGACCAATAGGATTTACTGATGATATTGCGGTTATTACCATGGTATGCAGACAACTGCAAAAAGCCATCACACCGGCACTTAAAGCTCAGGCTGAAACAGCTGTTTCCCGATTCTTTCACCGTTAAATCATACCTTCCTGCTAAGCTATTCAATATTATTTTGATATAGCCGCATCAGTTTATCCATAAAAATAAAAAGCTGCTGGTTCATAACAGAATAATCAAAATATCTGATTTCCTCTGCTGACTGAATAAAAGGATAATCAGCTGCTTTCTCTAATTCAGATGCAGAAGCTGCAATTAATTTATCAATAGCTTTTGCATTCAGCTCCAGATGACACTGAAAACCGTATACCAACGGTGCATAACGGATAATCTGACGCGGACAACTTTTACTATAGGCAAGCACTTGTGCCTGTTCGGTCAGACCCGGCATATCACCATGCCAATGTGCCACCAGCATTTCTTTATCAAAATGAGAGATAAGTTCATCCGCCATACCTGCATGAGTTAGATAAATTGGAAAATAACCAATTTCTTTATTAGGACTGTGTTCATACATTCCGTTTAAAGCCTGCCCGATTAATTGGGCACCTAAACAAATACCAAGCACAGCCTTACCATTATTAATGGCACTGAGAATCAGACTTTGCTCTGCATTAGTATCAAAATAAGGGCATTCTTCAATTGTCGTAACTGGTGATTGCGCCCCCCCCATAATAATCAGCATATCGAAACCAGCTGCAGATTCGGGTAATTTGTCGCCAAGATAAACGCGTGAATGCGAAATCTGATAATCTCTACTGATTGCCCATTCTTCACAAGCTGCAGCTTCTTCATAATCCTGATGAATAATAAAATGTACCCGCAATTTTATTCTCCTCCATATACAATAAAATCAGAATAAACTGGTTAAACTATACGGTTTTTTCCGGTAGATATCCAATTATAAAAGGATCTCCATTTATCAGATTTTTGATTTACGATATAGCCAAAGCAAATATAATAGCGCCGCACAAACAGTGCGGCGCTGATTTAAGCTAGGGTAAAATTAATTACTTGCTGGCCTTAAATTCTTCATGATATTCACAAGCCAGTTTATGCAGAGATGCACCAATAGCTTTGTACTGATATTCATTCAGATTGGCTAATGAAACACGACCGGATGGGTGACGTACGGCAAAACCTTTACCCGGTAACAATACTACGCCGGATTCATCCGCAATTCTGAACAGCAGTTCATTCGGGTTTTTGGTTTTAACAACCCATTCAGCAAACTCATCACCATACAGCTGACGTGCAGTATCTTCCATATCAACCAGAGTGTAGTAATCCACACTGTTTTCATTAAACTCATGTTTAATACCCAGCTGTTTGTACATGGCAGCACTGCGGTTGCGAATCAGAGCCATCAGAGCATCTTTATACTGTTTCTTGGTATCCATCATTTCGGCCAGAGAGAACAGTACCATCTGCACCTGTTGTGGTGTAGACAAACCAGCTGTGTGGTTCAGAGCAACAGCACGGCTGTCAGCAACCATACGGTCGATCAGTTTCAGTTTTTCCGGTTCCGGAGTAATAGACAGATAACGTTTGTGCAATACCTGACGTTCTTCTTCAGGCAGCTCAGCAATTTTCTTGTCCAGTACATTTTCTTTGGCCATGGCAATCACACCCAAGCGCCAACCGGTAGCACCGAAGTATTTAGAGAAAGAGTACACTAAAATAGTGTTGTACGGGCACAGAGTAAACAGAGATTCAAAGTTCTCAGCAAATGTACCGTATACGTCATCAGTCAGAATAATCAGATCAGGACGTTTTTTCACAATGTCAGCAATAATCTGCAGACTGCGGTCGTCCATTTTCACTGAAGGCGGATTGGATGGGTTAACCAGATAGAATGCTTTGATTGAAGGATCTTCCAGTTTGCGCAATTCGCTTTCAGGATACTGCCAGTCCAGTTTCGGATCAGCATTGATTAGAACTTCTTCCAGTTCATAATCGTTCAGTTCAGGAATTTCCAGATAGGGTGTGAAAATTGGTGCGCCCAGAGCAATTTTATCGCCATGACGAATCAGACCATTCTGTTTCAGAGAACTGAAAATGTATGCCATAGCAGCAGTACCACCTTCAGTTGCAAACAGATCGATATCATCATTAGACATCGTTTTAGCACCCATTTCTTCCAAAATATAGGTTTTAACGATTTCTTCAGACAAGCGCAGCATACGGTCAGGTACAGGATAATTGCAACCCAGAATACCTTCGGTCATTTCCAGCAGGAACTGATGCTGATTGTAACCAAGCTGGTCACGTACATAAGACATGGCTTTGCTCAGAAAATCAACACCCGGTTTGTGACGGTTACGACGGATAAAATCATCAAAACGTGCCATCAGATCATCTTTAAACGGCATACCACCGATATTCTGATCCAGGAAAGAGAAAGAAATTTCAGACTCTTCCGCAGCAAACAAACCTAATTCAAAAAAGGCATTGCGTGGTAAAGTAGCCAGAAAATTAGGGTTACCACGGCCGGCATTCAGCATCATCCGATCGTTGCGGCTCTGTGCCAGATCAATCAAGTGATTTTTCAACTCAAACGGGCTTAAATTAGCATATTTTTCAAAATCATGTTTTGAAGTCATAATAGTTTCCTCAAGAAGTTAAAGCACATATCAAACAAGAGCCACAATCAACGGACCTAACAATGTCAGGAACACATTGGCTAATGCATATGTAACGGCAAATGGAGTAGTCGGAATTGCATTGCCTGCTTTATCCAGAACTTCACCAAATGCAGGATTGGCACTGCGTGAACCAGCCAAGGCACCTGCAAATACAGCTGCATTGTCATAACGAAGCACATAGCGACCAAAGAAAATAGCCAGAATCATCGGAACCAGAGTAACCACCACACCGATCAGGAACAGAGTCAGACCATGTTCTTTAATAGTGGTAATTGCCTGTAAACCTGATTGCAGACCCACAACAGATACGAAGCCGGCCAGACCGAAATCCTTCATAAACTGAGAAGCCGCAGCAGGCATATTGCCGAATGTCTGTTTACGGGCACGCAGCCAGCCAAAGAAAAGACCAGATAACAATGCACCACCACCGGCACCAAGCGTAATCGGAATATTGCCGATACGAATTACTACCCAGCCGATAATCAGACCAAGTACTACGCCCAGACCGTGATAAGCCCAGTCAGTTTTACTATTAACCGTAATAGGTGCACCGATGATGTGTACGACACGGTTAATATCACTGGTAGAACCGTAAATGGTCATTACATCGCCCAGTTTGAACTCTGTATCAGGTGTCAGATCCAGTTTTTCACCATTGCGATGCAGTTCAATCAGATAGATACCATGCTGAATTTCAAAATCTTTATCGCTCATATGAACTTTGGAACGAATTTCAGCCATGGTTTTATTCGCATACTCAGGATTGCGGAAAACCACATTTTTAGTATCAACAATGACTTCCAGACCCGGCTCGGCATCTAGTTCGCGGCCGAATAAAGTGCTGACAGAAGTAACAGCTTCACGACGACCAACAATCAGGATGATGTCTTCCGGTTTCAGAATCGTAGACGGAGTGCAGTCAATCAGATTACCGTGACGTTTAATGCGTTCAATCGTAATACCCAGATTTTCTAATTCAATATCTTTAATAGATTTCTGAATATCATGTTCAACCACATAGATACGTCCCACCATCTGCGTAATTGCCATCCCCTGATTACCTTCCAGTGCCATAGCACCTTTCAGTTGTTCAGCTTCTGCAGCTACCGCATCATCGCGAATATCCCGACCCATAATTTTCGGTAACACATTCATACAAATTATGATTGCGCCCAGAGAACCAAAGATATATGTCACCGCATAACCAATAGCTACATTAGCCTGTAACTGCTGTAACTGATCGGCAGGCAGACCCATATGTGTCAGAGCATCAGCAGCCGTACCCAGAATTGCTGACTGAGTTAAACCACCGGCAGCCAGACCAGCGGCCAGACCTTTATCCAGATGGAACAGGCGTGCCATAATCATTACCGTAATAAAGCCGGTAATGGCGATAAACAATGCCAGAAAGATTTCACGCAGAGTTTTTACACCCAGTGAACGGAAAAACTGAGGACCACTTTCATAACCCACAGCGTAAATAAATAAAGTAAACAGCAATGCCTTAAGGCCAGAATCAATGTGAACATTGAGCAGGCTTAAGACCACTGCCACCAGCAGGGAACCGGCAACCCCGCCAAGCTGGAACTTACCGAAGCGTATATTGCCCAGCAAATATCCCAGACTTAACGACAGAAACATCAGAATAACCGGTGATTCCTTAATATTAGTCAATACCCAATTCAACATATGTCTACCTTCTCCTGAAAGAACGAAGGCTAGTGTGCGCTTATGCGCTTTTAATTTTTGTCTAAATATTCATATGTTCGAAAATTAATGATAATTTTGGTATTTTGTTAACAACATTGGCATTTAATTAATCAAATTAACCACGTTTAATTACTATGTAAGATTAATTTCACACTAGTGTAATAAGCAGCTTTTAGGGTATTTTTCCTCTGATTTAAAAGAGAAAAGTTAAGATTATGTTTAGATTTTTTTATTAATATATAAACAAATACAATAATAAAAAATTCAATATGAATAAATATTGAAATATATCCTGATATTAGCTTATTCAAACCATCATTGAAGTAATTTATTTTTAACTGAATATATTTATTCATATTGAATATTTAATTATTAAGCTAAATAAATATTTTTTTAATGCAAGTGATAATTTCTAACATATTGAAATGATAATAAGAATCCTGTTTAACAACTTAGCCGATTATTAAAAATTCTGTAGTCATTTCACAACAAACTCCCCTTTTTTTTTAAATAAAAATGATATTGAAATTAACATAAATTACTAATTAAAATATCTAATCAAAAAAATGACTAATTAATCCATTTTGTTACACAACATTTACATAAATATTTTTATACCTGAAAACTGAATACAAACAGTTTGCATTTAAAGATTAAAATTTTATTTAAGCTGTATTTGTATCAATATTTTTTAAAACTATTTATAAATCAAATATAAAGCAATTAGAAAAGCTTATTTATTAAAACAGCTTATCTTTAAAAAAAATTATAGAAAAAGCCTGAATAAATTTATTCAGGCTTTTTTTCAAACTTACATACAGATAAATATACCTGTCGAGGCTCAGCTATAAAATATTCAGCGAAATAAAGGCATTGATTCGGTATTGATAAAATTAACTGCATTATTTAAATTATTTTGTGGATTATCTTCAACATCCGGATATTGAGTAGAATCTGCAGGATCTGTTGAGTCTGTATCAACATCATCAGTTTCATCATCATATAAAGAAAATGTATTTACTTCACTTTCAGGTGAAGATACACCGATATCCTTAATCAGCCGATGATACTCTGCAGATTGAGCTAACAACTGTTTTGCAGCTTTGCGCAGGTTATTTACTTCACTGCGTGCCAGATAAAACGTTGTTGGTATATGAATTACTTTATCCCTTAAAGGGGAAGAAGGTAAATCCAGTAAATTCACACTTACATAATAAACACGCGGTGTACCCTCACTGCGATTTTCATTCCACCAGTCTACATATTTCTGAAACTGATTCTGAGTATCTTCTGAATATTTTTCAATCGGGATACTGGTTAATGCCCTCACCACTTCAGTTGTACCGGGAACACTGGCGCTACGGTCAATTTCATTTTTGCGCTGTGTCTGAGCATTGACATTAATAATAATAATTTTATGAATATTCGCTGATTCCAGCCGGTCATACAAAGTTTTATTACTATATAGCTCAGTAGCATCCAGTAAACTGCGTAATCCCAGATTGTCCGTTAATCCACCATCCAGCAAATGAATATAAGGTCTTTTCTGACTATCCTGGTACTGCTTGAGGTTATTGCGATAAGCTGAGCGTGTCTGAGCACGGAAAGCTGTCGTGCCGGTAGCATCAGCATTATTACTATCAACCAGATTATCCGGTAACCGATAATGGCAATTACCGCCATTATTATTTAGAGTTACTGGTGCAAAAACCAGTGGCACAGCACTAGATGCCGCTACGGCACGGGAAATGGGTAATTTAGTTAAATCAATGCAGAGTAAATCAAAATACTCCTGCGTAAAATCCAGCCGGCTACCTAAACTCATATCTGTAGCACTAATTACTACAAACGGCCCCTTACGTTTATTATTTAAATCTGCATAAGTGGCACCGTGATATAAATGTAAATCCAGCTGTTCCTGTAATAAATCACCACGCCCAAATTCAGGTGAAGCCAGCCGCGACCAGTTAGCCATCGAAAAAACCTGACCAACTAACATTTTCTGCAAATTTAAATTGAGAAAATTTTGCTCAAATTTCGGTATTGTATCGGCTCCGTGTAATCCAAAATAAGTAGCTAAAACTGAGCCTCCAGATATACCATAAACCACATCAACCGTATCAAGCAGACTTACCTGTTTACCGTCTATTTTTACTTGCTGCTTTTTCAGAGATTCCAAAACCCCATAACCAAACGCAGCTGCACGGGTTCCGCCACCGGAAAGCATCACAATACCGATTACATCATCTCTTTTATTCGCATTATTGTTTAACAATGCACGTTGTAAACGATAACCTTGCTTTTCATCAATATGATCAATTGTGTCTATAGGCTGATATTGCAAGGTAGAACAGGCATTCAGGCTCAATACAGCAATCAGTGTCAGCAGGTACCATCTAACATATCTCGTAATACTTAGCGGCATTACAGCTCCCGGAGCAGAAAATATCAGGATACCTGATATAAATTGATTAATTAATAATTGCTATTTATCAGGTAATTTATCAATGTACCATTACTGCCATTCATTCATACATAGAAACAGAAAATTAAACGATAACATAATTTTCAGCTTGATTATCTTAAATCAGTTTTCATCATTAATCTGCCAGCCACCACCCAATGCCTTATACAGATTAACCAGATTACGCGCCTCTTCCAGCTTGCCCTGAATTTGCTGATCATCCAGATCCTCGGCATTCAGGCGTGCCCGTAAACTGCGGTCCAGGGTCATATCGCCATAGCGAAACAGTTTTTCAGCCGCACCGGCCTGACTGGCAGCCTGCATTTGAGCCTCATGCATTAACCGGTTTTGTTTATTTAGACTAAACTGCATCTGATATGCACTATCTACTTCAGCCAGAGCCTGTAAAATCATCTGGTCATATCCGGCAATAGCTGCCTGTAACTGAGCATCAGCCCGCTCAATATTATGTTTGATTCTGCCTGCAGTAAACACAGGAATAGTCATACTTGCATTCAGCAAACCGGCCGTATTTTTTAAATATGAAGTACTGCTGTCTAAATGTATTTGTCCGGTCTGCCATAAAAAATTAAGCGAAAATCGTGGCAGACGGTCAGCTTTAGCACTGGCTAAACCGGCACTCATCGCTTTCACCAGATTTTCCTGAGTGCGGATATCCGGTCTCCGGGTAATGAGATCCAGTGGAAGCTGTCCCGCCGGAGCAGAAGGTAAATGCTGAAAAATATCTAAAGACGCAGGCGCAACCACAAATCCTTGCGAAGGCTGACCAGTCAATACTGCTATATTGCGCTGATAAACATCAGCCTGTGCCTGATAAGTAGCAATTTTTGCCTGCATAGCTGAAAGTTTTGCCGCAACTTCTCTGACATCATAAGCCGATGCCTGACCTGCACGAAAACGCCCTTCCGTATATCGCTGCAATTGCTTAAGAGTAGCAACACTGTGCTCACCTACTTTTACCCGTTGCTGCATTGCACGCATTTTCAGATAATTATCGGCAATTTCACTGCCAAGCATCATCTGCGCACCATGCCAGCGTTCTGTTTCGCTCAGGCTCAGATAATGCATTTCATCAGCATCACTGCGTTTTTGTCCGAATACATCCGGCTCCCAGCTGGCTGTAAAACCTGCCTGAACCATATTACCATGAACATGCCGGCGATTATTACCCAGCGGCGAACCAGTTGCCTGCAAGTAATCCTTTGCATTACCAATTGCCGGTAAGTTTAAATCTTTAAGTGAATTATCACCATTGTAACGATGTAATCCTCCGCTACTTTCCACACCTGCTTGCGGTCCTAAATCAGACTCAGCCATAGCAGCACTGGCTCGTGCTGCAAGCATATTTGCTTTCATTTTGGCCAGATTCCGGTTATTTTTTAATCCGGTTTCAATTAACTCATTCAATACCGGATCCGGCCAGCTTTGCCACCAGCGGCTGATATCAGCTGAGCCGCGTGCTGCCGCATTCTGATCAAACTGCTGTGGCATACCGACAGTAGATTTCACCTGAATATCAGTTCTGCCGCAACCTGCCACCAATCCTAAAGCCAGTAATACAGACAACCATGTTTTATTCATCACCATACTTCCCTAAAATCCGGTGTAAGCATCAAGAATGCTGTGCCAGCATGCCACGAAATCGCGATAGCGCCAGAGCCAGAAACAACACACCCATTATGCTCATCATCAAAATTTTCGGCCAGACAATATCCAGACCGGCATTCCGAAAGAGCACATCCTGACTAAACTGAGTAAATTGAGTTTCCGGTGAAAACCAAGTTATATACTGAAAAACTGCCGGCATACTTTCCAATGGCGATTCAGAGCCCGAAAGTAAACGCATTACCACATAAATCGGCAAACATAACAAACCAAACTGCGGCATGGTAGGAGCCAGCGTTGCAAACCAGATACCCAGAGACGCCACAGAAAACAAATAAATAAACATGCCCATACTAAATAAAAATATTGAGCCGTTTATCGGTATATGCAGCCAGCCCTGAATAACCAGCCATAAAGACAGCAGAGAAGCTACTGAGATAACCGCACCATTAGCAAAAATCTTGGCCATCACAATTTCACTGGGTCGTACCGGCATAACCAGCAACTGTTCTATCGTACCGTGCTCTTTCTCACGGATTACCGCGGCACCGACCAGAATAATCGCCAGTAAAGTCAGATTGGATACTACATTCATCGTAGCGATAAACCATGAGGATTCACCATTAGGATTAAACTGAATATTTAACACCGGCGTAATCGGAGATAACTTCACTGCAGAGTGCTGATGTAAAAAAGAACGTGTCTGTGCATCAATAATCTGGCTTAAATAATTAAAACCTATACCAGCCTGAGTTACTGACGTTGCATCAGCCAGCACCTGAATGGTAGGAGACCGTCCTGCGACCACATCGCGTTCAAAATTGGCCGGAATATCCAGTACAAAGACATAATCACCTTTATCCATAGCCGCATCAATTTCTTCACGCTTTACTTCTACCGGCTGTTTAAAATAAGGTTCCAGCAAAGAATCACGAATTTGGTAAGACAAAACACTGTGATCAGCATCCATAATGGCAACTGAAGCATGGCGCACTTCGGTAGTAATACTGGTTGCAACTGAGTAAATGGCTAAAGACAGCACGACTACCATTAATGCAATTAAAACCACATCACTCAGCAGGCTTTTCAGCTCCTTTACACTCAGCACCCATACATTTTTAAACCACTGCAGCATCTATACCTCCTGCTTCTTCAGTAAGCAGCCGGCCAGAAAAACGTATACCAGACAAAATACCATTAATATCAAGTAATAATTAATAAAGTCCAGAAAGCCTAAGCCTTTAGTAAAACCGCCTAAACTGATTAACTGATACCATGCAGTCGGGAAGCTCCAGCCAAACCAATAATTAATCCCGCTAAGTGTAGACAGCGGATACAGCAGACCGGAAAAATTCAGCGCCGGAATTAATGATAAGATTGCCGAACCGAATATGGCGGCCACCTGCGACTTTACAAAGCTGGAAATCAATAAACCGAAAGCTGTCGCTGCAAATATCAATGCCAGCGCACCCAGACTCATCGCCAGAAAACTGCCACGCACCGGCACACCCAATGCCACTACGGCCAGCCATACGAGAATCAGATAGCTGAGAAAAGAAACAAAAACATACGGAAGCTGTTTACCAATCAGAAACTGTCTAACAGATGCGGGGGAAGTATACAAATTAGTAATTGAACCGATTTCCCGTTCTCTGACTACCCCGAGAGCTGTCATCATTACCGGTATCAGCATCATTGCCATCATAATCATACCGGGGGTAATTGCAAAAATACTTTTAAAATCCTGATTATAAACATAGCGCGGCGCGATCTGCGCAGCCGGCTTAAGAGAGATCGGCAAACCTGTTTCAGTCCATTTCATCGCTGTATAGTTATTTAGTGTCGATAAAATAAAACTTTTAATATTTTCTGCCATAAACGGCATCGTACCATCAACATAAAAGCCTACTTCCGGCTTATTGCCACGCAGCTGATCACGACCAAAATGCGGCGGGATATCAATCACCATTCTGGCATTGGAAACCTTAAGCGTATTATCAATCTCAGCAGCACTGTGAAGACTGCCAGTGAAAGTAAAATAACGCGAACCTTGAAATTGCTCAATCAAAGCGCGGCTTTCTACCGTCTGGTCTCGATCTATTACCGCAAATTTAACATGCTCAACATCAAAAGATACTGACCATGCAGCCATCATCATTAACACCACCGGTCCGAACAGAGCAAAGAATAAACGAATCTTATCCCGCAGTAATTCCTTGCCTTCGCGTACAGCAAATGTCCATATAGTCTGTAGCCAGTAAGCCAGGCTATCAACATCCGTTGTTTTACCCGAAGATTGACCAAATCCGCTTTCATGCGCGGTGTTTTGGGTTTCTTTTGTATCAGAAGCAGATACCTGAGATTTAGGCTGATTTTTATCTACAGCCTCCTGCAAATAATCAATAAATGCGGTTTCAAGATCATCTGTATCTTTACTTTCACACAGTTCTTCTGGTGTTCCGATAGCCAGAACCCGCCCCTGATGCATGAATGATATCCGGTCACAGCGCTCCGCTTCATTCATGAAATGCGTAGAGACAAAAATAGTAGTGCGATGATTTCGCGACAAATTTAGCAGATGATGCCAGAACATATCTCTGGCTACCGGATCAACTCCGGATGTAGGCTCATCCAGAATTAATACCTGAGGATGATGCAGACAGGCTGCTGCCAGCTGCAAACGCTGTCTGATACCCAGCGGCATTTCACTAGGCTGAATATCTGCAAATTCAAGCAGATCAAATTCCTGTAAAGACTGCTGAACAGAAGAATCAATCTGGGCAGCATCCATACGGTATAATCGGGCTGAAAGTACCAGATTCTGTCGTACCGTTAACTCTTCATATAAAGAAAACGACTGCGACATATAACCGATTTTCATCCGAGTCGTCATATCATTGGCATTAACCGTATGACCTAACAGCTCAGCAGAACCGGAGCTGGCATCCAGCAGCCCCGTCAGCATTTTCATGGTTGTTGATTTACCACAGCCATTCGAACCAAGAAAACCAAAAATCTCGCCCCGCTCAATCCTGAAACTAACATTATTAACGGCAATAAAATCACCAAAACGTTTGGTTAAATCCTTTGCCTCAATCGCCGGTGGAGAGTCTTTATCAGGAACAAACGGCGTTAGTTGCAGACTGCCTGATTTATTCTGCTTATTTTCAGGTAAAAGTTTGACATAAGCCTGTTCCAGCGTATCCGTATGGGTATCATCCAAAACCTGCTGAGTGGGCGCATTGACAATCAGATGACCATTATCCATTGCCAGCAGATATTCAAAGCGTTTCGCTTCATCAAAATATGCCGTGGCTACAATCACCGTCATATCCGGGTTTTCTGCCCGCAATTCATCAATCAACTGCCAGAACTGCCGACGGGATAACGGATCCACTCCGGTAGTTGGTTCATCCAGAATCAGTAATTCCGGATTGTGCACCAGCGCACAGCATAAACTTAATTTCTGTTTCATGCCTCCGGAAAGCTTACCTGCCGGTCGGTCAGCAAAAGGTGATAACCCTGTCGCCTGCAACAAACGCGCAATACGTTCGTGACGCATACGTCCATGTAAGCCGAATAAACGAGCATGAAAATCAACATTTTCATTAACCGACAAAGTAGGATAAAGATTCTGACCAAGCCCTTGCGGCATGAACGCAATCCGATGGCTTAGCGACTGCCGGCTATGCTTGTCCGCCATACTGTCGCCAAATACCAGTATCTCGCCCTGCTGAATAATTTTTACACCGGCAATCAAAGACAGCAAAGTAGACTTACCTACCCCGTCCGGACCAATCAGACCCACCGTTGCACAGCGCCGGATTTGCAATGATACATCCTGCAATGCCTTCGTCTGACGGTACTGATGAAAAACATGGCGTAAATCTACAGCCCATTCTTCTCCTGTTACAGCCTGCTCTCTGGCCGTACTATCCATATCAGGCACCTTTGGCAGATTGTTTTATACTGGGTAAATTTACCTGCCATTGCTGCGGCCATGCTTTATTGTTATCAAAACGGATATATCCATTACCTGTCAGCCCGCCTTTAAGCAATCCACTGTATTTCAATGCAATCTCAGGCGGGATTTTCAGCTTAACCTTATACATCAGCTTTTGCCGTTCATTCTGAGTTTCTACAAACTTAGGCGTAAACTGAGCATTGGAATCAATAAAATCCACCTTAGCCGGCCAGACTGCACTCATTCCGTCCAGAACAATCCTTGCTTCATCTCCAAGCTTTAATTTTCCAATAGTATCTGTGGGTAAATACACCGACAGCGTTACATCAGACGGATCAAGTAATGACACAACTTTATTACCTTCACCCAGTACATTACCGGCCTCGGCAATACGATACTCTACACGCCCGGCTTTAGGCGCACGTATCAGCATATCGTTATTAGCAGAAGAAGTAGCATTAATCTGAGCCTGAGCCTGTTGTACTGCTGCCAGAGCCTCAGCGCGTGCTGCCTGAGCAGATTTAACTCTGGCTATTGCAGCATCACGTTCAGCCATTCTCCGGCGTAATTCAGGTGAAGAAACCAGTTCATCTGATTTAAGCTGACGCGCATTATCCAGATCCATTTGAGCAACCTTATGTATCTGCTGCTGAGCGGCAATTTCTGCTTCTGCTTTAGAGACATTTTCCTGTGCACGCTTTTTATCAGCACGGGCAGCATCCAGTTTGCTACTGGTCTGATCAGATGAAAGCTCAGCCAGAACCTGATCTTTAGCGACTACATCACCTTCATCCACTTTCATTTCAATGACACGACCAGCATATAAAGTAGCCACATCCAGCCGTTTGAGTTCCATACGGCCATTACCGCCAGCAAAACCATCAGGTAAATCAGTATGGCTGCGCATATTAATCCACACTGCCAGTCCGGCTAATACCAATACCACCAACACAAACAACAGTTTTTTTGTTTTCATTTATTTTTCCCTGAACAAACTGTTTTATTGGTTCCGCATCACGAAACTCGCCATATCCTGCTCACACAATTTAACACATAAAATATCCATTCATTTCATCAATAACAATAGTTTACTATTACTGTTACATATTTGCGAAAATTGCGCCAAGCAAATTCTGAGTGCTAAACAACTAATTGCCACTTGTCAGCATTCTGTTTTTTTCTGACAATCAGAATACTGTTTTCAAGGAATTCGGATATGATTATCGTAATGCAGCGTCAGGCAACCGAAACACAGATCAGCAATGTCATCAGTTTTATCCGTGGACGCGGATTGCACGAACATTTATCCCGTGGCGCAGAACGCACCATCATCGGAGCTGTTGGTGATGAAAGAGTCTTCGAACCACGCGAACTAGAAGCACTTGCCGGCGTTGAAAAAGCCATGCGCATACTACAGGACTGGCGCATTATCAGCCGTGAAAGTCAGCCGGAGGATACAGTTATCACCGTACGAGGACAGAACTTTGGCGGCAACCATTTTCATATAGTCGACAGCATGAGCGGCACCCGGCTTCCGGAAAGAGCTAATGTCTTTATCGATCCTTTTTATCAGGCATTTTCACCCTATTCGACAGTGCCGCAAACCAATATCAGCATGCAACAACAAATTAAGCAGGCACATGCAGCCAATAAACCCGTCTGGCTGCGTATCAGGGATGTGCGCCAGCTAGAACCGGCTTTACAGGCAGAAGCAGATATTATCTATCTGGGCGGAGAGTTAATGTCTAATCGCACCCTCCTTAACGAAGTAGGCTGTCTGAATATTCCGGTTGTACTCTGCAAAGACAAACATCATCAGGTAGATGAATGGTTGATTGCAGCTGAGCATATTGCCTTAAAGGGCAATCATCATCTGATGCTGGGTGAAGCAGGTACATTAAGTCTGGAGCGAAACGCTCCTTACCGGCTTGATGTAGAAGCCATTGTTAAAGCCAGACAGATTACTCATTTGCCCATTGTGGCCAATATTTCCCGCCTCGCTCATGCCTATATGGACAGTGCAACACTTATGCAACTGGCACAAGCTGCAGGTGCTCATATTGTCATACATTAACTGGACAATAAGTCCAAAACAAATAATTTTATAAAAACATATATTATTTATAAATTTAGACAAATTTAATCATTTGCAACGTTAAATTTGTCTAAAACAAGTATAATATTGCGCAAAATATAAAATCTTTAGCATAAAATAAATTAATATAATCATATAACTAGCATTCTTTTCAAAATTAGCGCTTGCTTAACATCTATACCTGTTTTATCGTAAACACTCATTTAGCTAACCCAAACCTGCTATTCCGACTACCGGATGCAGAGCCAATAGATCATCACAATAAGTATATTCGCGTACCCTAAACCGCCGTTTACACTTATTAATCTTACCGGATGAAGATGCATTGGCAATGTATCAGTCGGACTACTAGAACATAAGAGGTTGATATGCAACTTTCAGGTGCACAAATACTCGTGCAGAGTCTTAAAGCCGAGAATGTAGAATATGTTTTCGGATATCCCGGCGGAGCAGTTCTCGAAATCTACGACGCCATCTTTCAATTAAAAAAATTCCGCCACATACTTGTCCGTCATGAGCAGGCTGCAGTTCATGCTGCTGATGCATACTCACGCGCCAGCAACGGAGAAAAAATCGGAGTCGCTCTGGTAACATCTGGTCCGGGTGCTACCAATGCCATAACCGGCATAGCCACCGCCAATTCCGATTCTGTCCCGCTCGTAGTCATATCCGGTCAGGTTGGCTCACCTGCTATCGGTACTGATGCCTTTCAGGAAGTCGATACTGTCGGCATTAGCCGCCCGTGTGTAAAACATAATTTTCTGGTTACCCACGTAAGTGAGCTTGCAGAAACAGTTAAAAAAGCCTTTCAGATTGCGCGTACCGGCCGACCCGGTGTAGTAGTGATTGATGTGCCCAAAGATGTGACCCAGGCAATGGCGAAATTCAGCTATCCGCAGGAAGACATCAATATCCGCTCCTACCAGCCCGTTACTCAGGGACATACAGGTCAGATAAAAAAAGCAGCACAAGTGATGGCTGCAGCTAAACGACCAATTGTACTGTACGGCGGAGGCGTAATCCTGGGTAATGCCAGCAACATCCTTACCGATTTTATTCAGTCTACCGGTACACCTTGTGTCTCTACCCTGATGGGACTAGGCGCATTTCCTGCCACCAACCGTCAATTTCTTGGCATGGTAGGTATGCATGGCAGCTACGAAGCTAATATTGCTTTACAAAATGCCGATGTAGTACTTGCTGTCGGTGCCCGTTTTGATGATCGTGTTATTTCTGTACCCGATAAATTCACTGACGATGGCAAAAAAATCATCCATATTGATATCGACCCGTCCAGCATTGCCAAACGCGTAAAAGTAGACGTACCCATTGTTGGTGATGTTAAAAACGTTCTGGCTGATTTACTAGCCCTGTGGCAGAAGCAGAATCTGAACTTTAACAGTAATGCACTGGACAGATGGTGGAAAAACATCGAAAACTGGCGCAGCCGTGACAGCATCTGGTTTGAAAGTTCAGATGAAATTATCAAACCTCAGCAAGTAATCCAGACACTGGCAAAACTGACCGACAACAATGCCCTCATCACATCGGATGTTGGCCAGCACCAGATGTTTACAGCACAGTACTATCCATTCATACGCCCGCGCCAGTGGCTAAACTCCGGCGGGCTGGGCACAATGGGCGTTGGACTACCTTATGCTATGGGTGCCAAACTGGCTAAACCGGAAGAAGACGTATTCTGTATTACCGGTGAAGGTTCTATACAAATGAATATCCAGGAACTTTCCACCTGTTATCAGTATCGTCTGCCGATTAAAGTGATCAATCTTAATAACGGCTTCCTTGGCATGGTTCGTCAGTGGCAGGAACTCTATTATGACAACCGCTATTCTGAAACCTATATGGAATCATTGCCTGACTTTGTCAAACTGGCTGAAGCCTACGGGCATGTTGGCATCAGAGTGGAAAAAGCAGCCGACATCGAAGGTGCACTGAAAGAAGCCATTGCACTCAAAGACAGACTGGTATTCATGGATTTCATTACCGACCGTACTCAAAATGTCTATCCCATGGTAGGCAATGGTAAAGGTCTGGATGAAATGGTATTACCGCCACATATGAGAGAAGAATAGCCGGAGCACATCATGAGACACATTTTATCTATTCTGATGGAAAATCAGGCCGGAGCTATGAGCCGCATTGTTGGTCTGTTTTCAGCCCGTGCTTACAATATCGACTCCCTGTCCGTATCTCCAACAGAAGACAAAACCCTGTCACGAATGACAATTGTCACCAGCGGCGATAACAAAGTAATGGAACAGATAACCAAGCAGCTTAATAAACTGATAGAAGTTATCAAAGTTATCGATCTGAACGATAGCAACTACGTTGAACGTGAATTAATGCTGGTTAAGCTGCGTGCTACTGGCAAGGATCGCGATGAAATACTGCGTCTGACCGATATCTTCCGCGGACACATCATTGATGTAACCGACAAAACCTATACAGTAGAAATCACCGGCACCAGCAGCAAACTAGATGCCTTTCTGGATACCGTGGGCAAAACACTTATTCTGGAAACCGTACGTACCGGTGCAGCAGGCATAGGTCGCGGCGAACGCATGTTACGTATTTAAGCCGGACATTTTTAAAGCATTATCCGACCTAAAAACATATTAAAACCCTGATTTTAAAAATCAACACATTAAATTGAAGGAATAGCAATGCAAGTTTATTACGATAAAGACGCAGATCTCTCATTAATCAAAGGCAAAACCGTAGCCATCATCGGTTATGGTTCACAAGGTCATGCTCACGCTGCCAACCTGAAAGATTCAGGTGTAAACGTAATCGTCGGGCTGCGTAAAAGTGGTAATTCCTGGCATAAAGCTGTAAATGCCGGTCATGACGTACGGGAAGTTGCAGAAGCCACAAAAGCAGCCGACGTAGTGATGATTCTGACACCTGACGAATTTCAGCCGGCAGTTTATCAGAATGAAATCGCGCCTAATCTGAAAGACAATGCCACAGTAGCTTTTGCTCATGGTTTTAATATTCATTACAACCAGATTATTCCGGCCAAAAATCTTGACGTAGTGATGATTGCACCCAAAGGCCCCGGTCACACAGTACGTAGTGAATTCCTGAAAGGCGGTGGTGTGCCCAGCCTGATTGCAGTACATCAGGATGCAACCGGTCGTGCCCGCGACATCGCTTTATCCTATGCTGCAGCCAATGGCGGCACCAAAGGCGGCGTGATTCAGACAACCTTCAAAGAAGAAACTGAAACCGACCTCTTCGGCGAACAGGCCGTATTGTGCGGCGGGCTGGTTGAATTAATCAAAACCGGTTTTGAAACACTGGTAGAAGCAGGCTATGCCCCGGAAATGGCTTATTTTGAATGTTTGCACGAGATGAAACTGATCGTAGATTTAATCTACGAAGGTGGTATTGCAAACATGAACTACTCCATTTCCAATAATGCCGAATACGGCGAATACTTCACCGGCCCGCAAGTCGTAAATGAACATTCACGTCAGGCTATGCGCGAGGCATTAAAACGCATTCAGAATGGTGACTATGCCAAATCATTTATCGTAGAAGGTGCAACCAACTATCCGTCTATGACTGCTCGCCGTCGCCAGAATGCTGATCATCCAATCGAAATCATTGGTAACCAATTACGCAGCATGATGCCATGGATTGCCAAAAACAAACTGGTTGATCAGGATAAAAACTAATATAGCTGCTTAAGTCTGTTTGTAACAAAGCAAAAAGCTTGTGTATGCATTTTCATATACAAGCTTTTTTTAAACCCCGAATTCAAGAAAGAATATGACTACTCCACCCGCTCCGCAGTCTGAATCTGCAAACAAAATTACTCAGAACTCCCCTGCCAAAGTAGCGATTGCCAGCCTCGTAGGTACAGCCGTAGAGTTTTACGACTTCTACATATACGGACTTGCTGCTGCACTCGTATTAAGCGACCTGTTTTTTCCAACCGAAGATCGGGCAATTGCTATCATGTCCTCATTTCTTACTTTTGGAATAGCCTTTGTTGCCCGCCCTATTGGTGCCGGATTATTCGGACATTTTGGCGATAAAGTTGGCCGTAAAACCACCCTGATAGCATCATTATTGATAATGGGTATCAGTACAACCCTGATCGGTGTTCTGCCGACATATCAGCAGGCAGGTATTATTGCACCAGTTTGTTTATGCGTCCTGCGCTTTTGTCAGGGTCTTGGCTTAGGTGGTGAATGGGGCGGAGCCGCTTTACTGGCTACCGAAAATGCGCCCAGAGGTAAACGTGCTCTTTTTGCGATGTTTCCGCAAATCGGGCCTCCTATCGGATTCATTACTGCCAGCCTGATTTTCATTGTTTTATCCAAAAATCTTGATAATGCACAAATGATGTCGTGGGGCTGGCGTATCCCATTTTTACTGAGCATTGTTCTGGTTGGTCTGGGTATGTATGTTCGCATGTCCATTATTGAAAGTAATGCTTTTCGTACCATGGTTGCCAGACAGAGTGCTGTAAAAATCCCTCTGACTGACACTATACGCAAACATTACAATCAGCTTTTTTTAGGCTCTCTGGCCGCTACGTCGTGCTTTACCCTGTTCTTTTTAACAACCGTATTTTCTTTGCAATATGCTACTACAAAGCATGAGTGGCAAAGTACAGCATTATTTAATAAAATTGAGTATTTATCCATTCTCATGGGTGCCATTGTATTTATGGCTGTCGGTTCCCCGATATCTGCATGGCTTTCAGACAGAATCGGCCGTCGCCCGGTATTTCTGATTGGTGGTATAGCCACAATCATAATCGGTTTCTTTTTTGGTGACTTAATCAATTCTGCCAGTGGTGTTACTGCGGCCATTTTCTTATCCTCTGCACTGTTTATAATGGGTATCTTGTGGACACCTTTAGCGGCTTTCTTACCTGAAATATTCCCTACCAACGTAAGATATACCGGTGCAGCTATCTCCTTCAGCTTTGGCGGTATTTTGGGTGGATCACTTACCCCGTTTGCTGCAGCATGGATAGTTAAAACATATGGCTTACAGGGTACAGTATATATAGGCTGGTTTCTGATTGCCGCCTGTATACTGAGTATGATTGCAGTACTACTGCTACCAGAAACACATAAACAGGAAATTGAAAATTAAAACAGATAAAAAACCGATTTAACCAATCGGTTTTTTATCTTAGCGATTAATTCACATTAGTGTTAGCTTAATCTGTTTCCATAATAAATCTTTCTGCTAAAATACACATAAAAATACTATGTAGCAGATATCTAAAATGAGCATTATCAACAATAAAAAAGCATTTCACGATTACTTTATCGAAGAACAGATAGAAGCCGGAATTGTTCTTGAAGGCTGGGAAGTAAAGGCTATTCGTGCCGGACGAGTTCAAATCAAAGAAAGCTATATCCAATGGAAAAAAGGTGCTTTTTATCTGGTTGGCAGTCACATTACTGCTTTACCCACCGCTTCCAATCATGTAAAACCCGATCCCGTACGGCAGCGAAAACTATTACTGAAACAATCAGAAATCAACAAGCTGATAGGCAAAGTAGAACGCAGTGGTTATACCCTTGTGCCTGTTAACATGCATTACAGCCATGGTTATGTAAAAATCGATATGGGATTGGCCAAAGGTAAAAAGCAGCATGACAAGCGCCAAAGCAGTAAAGAAAAAGACTGGAATCGTGAAAAACAACGCCTGCTTAAACAGACACGCTAAATCCTGGCAAATATTAATAATAAAACGGGAAATTAAATTCATTAATTTCCCGTATAAATAAAAAAATTAAACTAATTAAAGCATTTCTTTTTATCTGGTAAAATAATACAGCTAATAAACTCCAGAAAATCATATTTCATATAAACCAAATTAAATTAATCATAATCTATTATTAAATCAGTATTTTATATATCATCCTTTAACATCCATTCTTAATATAATAATTAGTTAAATTTAACTAGACATAAAAAAGTTAAATTATGTTAAACTTGTATTACTGTATCAATACAGGCAAGCATTATTAACAATACAGGGTGTGTAATGATGAAGAAAATCGGTCTGCTATCAATAATTTTATTGCTAAACGGCTGTATGACATTAAACGGAGATTACCGTCTCGTTGCATTGGATGAAAATGGTAACGACCTGGCGCCTAAAGTACAAATGCTGGCTCACGGATCAGGAATTTATCGCTCAAAAATTGTACTATGTAAGGCATTTCCTAAAGCCACAGTCCGGATTTATGATACCAGGACAAATGAAGAACTAAAAGGAAAAAGTCCGCGAAAATGCCGGTAAACATGAATTATTAAATAAATATTTTATTTACCATCAGACTCCATACTTAATTTAAGAAAACTGTTTATTCAAATTTTATGAATGGCCGACCACAAGATTTTAAAATCATGCATGAATGGTATTGTTGTTCAAGAGCCTATGCATTTATTTATTTATATTTTGGATCTGTAGGTGCTTATATTTGTTTTTTGTACCTAATGAATATATTATTTAAATATCCGAACTTTAGCATAATAACAGTTTTACTTGCAGCAATTAGTACACTTTTTTTATGGAAACTCTTTAAAACTAAAAGAAATAATATTAAACAGGTTTACTTCACATCAAAAGACATTTATATAGAAGATAAAAAAATTGATATATCTTATCTTGAATCTGTTACATTGATTGAACAACCATACCCTAGTTTAAATAAAGCTCTATTTACGTTCTGCATAAAATTTACCAAAAACCCAGTAATTAAAGATGATGTATATTTTTACATGGCATTTGGTAATAGACTATTTGAATGGAATGAAGATTATGACTATCAAAACCGCTTTATTACTATTCTGGAAACTATAGCAAAAGAACGAAGAGAGCTACTAAAAAATTCTGGTAAAGCATCTAATATTTCTGAATGACAAGTTATTCATGCTGGTAGAATCTGAATAAGGAAAATAATATCTACCAACATATTTTTATTTAAAAATCAAATCACATAATTACTTTACTCATTGCATCTAATTACATAAAAACCGCTCCTGTGCACTTTAAATCACGTTGAATTTTATAATTTCACCAGACAAAAAAGTTAAATTATGTTAAAATAGTATTGCTACATCAATATAAGCAAACACCCTTAATAACATTCCATACCTAATTTAAAAAACTGTATATTCAAATTTTATGAATGACCGATCCCAATATTTAAAAATCATGAAAGAATGGCATTGTTGTTCAAGATATCATGCATTTATTCATTTGTATTTTGGAGCTACGGGTGCTTATATTTGCCTTATGTACCTATTAAATATAATATTAAAAGATCAACAGTTAGATATATTATTTGAAGATCAAATTTTAAACACATTAATAGCTTTACTTGCAGCAATAAGTACTTTTTTTTTCTGGAAACTTTTTAAAGCTAAAAGAAAAAAAATTAAACAGGTTTATTTCACACCAAAAGCAATTTATATAGAAAACAAAAAAATAGATATATCTTATCTTAAATCAATTACATTTATTAAACTTAAATACCCTACTTATAATAGAGGGTCTACATTTAAGTTCTGCATAAGATTTACTGAAAACCGAGTAATTAAAGAAGATATATATTTTTACATGGAATTCGGTAAGCCATTTCGATGGAAGTATCAGGATTATAATTTTGAAGATTGTTTCATCACTATTCTGGAAGATTTAGCAAAAGAAAGAAGAGAGCTACTAAAAGATTCCGGTAAAGCGATCTAATTTTACTGAAAAATAAGTTATTCATGCAGGTAGATTCTGAATAAGGAAAATAATATTGTAACTATCCCCTAAAATAGTACAGCAAGAAAGTAGAAAATTCTCTATGATATTTTTAAGGAGAATTTCAATATGAAAAAATTTTCAGAGCATCAAATTGTATCTATTTTAAATGAAGCTGAAGTTGGCATCTCTGTCAAAGAGCTTTGCCGTAAATATGGTATGGCCGTTTCTACTTTTTATAAATGGCGGGATAAATATGGCGGTATGCAATCTTCGGATATTAAGTGCTTAAAACAGCTGGAAGCTGAAAATCGTAAACTCAAACAAATGTATGCCGAATTAAGCTTAACCTCTCAGCTTCAGCAAGAAATAATAAAAAAGCTATAGTGCCGACGGCAGTTCGTAAGTGTTGGGCACAAACACTTCAGTCACAATACTGTGTAACAATTAAAATGAGTTGCACTATTGTGAATTTAAGTCGCTGTGCTTACTACTACCAACCTAAATCGGCAGATGACTCTATGATTATTTCGTTACTTAAGTCAATAACAGACAAGCATTTACGTTGGGGATTTCCTAAGTGTTTTCATCGAATCAGGAAACTAGGATATAAGTGGAATCATAAACGGGTTTATCGGGTTTATTGTCAATTAAAACTCAACATTCGTTCGAAACGAAATAAACGATTACCCCAGCGTTATCCACAACCATTATCAGTACCAAGTCGTCTGGGAGAATGTTGGTCAATGGATTTTATGAGTGATCGTTCTGAAAATCATCGTAGATTTAGAACCTTTAATGTTATTGATGACTTTAATCGTGAGGCATTAGGCATTGATATTGCGGTCAGTTTATCGGCAGGTAGAATTACCCGTTATTTAGATAGACTGGCTCAATATTACGGTTATCCATTAAAAATACGAGTTGATAATGGCACAGAATTTACCTCAAACAGATTCACAAGCTGGGCAAAATCACATGGAATAAGCATAGATTACATTAAACCTGGTAGTCCTTATCAAAACGGCTACATAGAACGATTTAACCGCACATATCGAACGGAGGTATTAGATTTGTATATATTTAAAAATCTGGAACAAGCAAGAAAAATAACCGAAGAATGGTTAGAAATATATAACACAGAAAGACCGCATGAAGCATTAAATAATATGACACCCATTGAATATAGAAATATGAAACAAATAGCATGATTTTCTACTTGGTTTGTGTGCTAACAATGGGGTATTTACAATATCCACCAACATATTTTTAACTTATAAATCAAGCCATATTACTAATTTACCTATTGCATCAAACTACATTAAAACCGCTCCTATACACTTTAAATCACATTGAATTTAATAATTTAACCAGATACAAAAAAGTTAAATTGTGTTAAAATTGTATAGCTCCATCAATATAAGCAAGCACTACTAACATTCCATACCTAATTTAAGAAAACTGAGTACTTAAATTTTATGAATGACCGATCCAGATATTTACAACTCATGCAAGAATGGCATTGTTGTTCAAATGATTATGCATATATTTATTTGTTTTTTACAGCTTTAAGTGCTTATGTTTGTTTTATATATCTATCAAATATATCATTTAAAGATCAAGATTTTTTTATCATATCAATAGCTTTATTTACAGCAGTAGTGACTTTTATATTCTGGAAACTCTATAAAACTCAAAGAAAAAATATTAAACAAATTAATTTCTCATTAAAAGCAATTTATATAGAAGAAAAAAAAATAGACATCTGCTATCTTAAATCAATTACGTTTATTAATCATGTATACTCTCCATATAAAGGGTCTACATGTAAATTTTGCATAAAATTTACTGAAAATCCAATAATTAAAGAAGAAATATATTTTTACATGGCATTTGGTAAATCATTTCGACGAAGATATCAGTATTATAACTTTGAAGACCATTTTATCACTATTCTGGAAAATTTAGCAAAAGAAAGAAGAGAGATACTAAAAGATTCTGGTAAAGCAATCTAATATTTCTGAATAATAAATTATTCATGCTGGTAGAATCTGAATAAGAAAAATAATATCCACCAACATATTTTACTTAAAAATCAAACCACTTTATCTATTGCATCAAACTTTATAAAAATCTATCCTGTAAATTTTAAATCATGCAGAATCCAAGAAAGAGATTTTATGAATGACCAAGCACAAAATTTAAAAGTCATGCAAGAATGGAGAAGTGAATCTAAAAAATTTACCTCTAATAAACTTTTTGCACATATTAATTATTTCGTTTACTTTATTTATTTTTGTGCTTATTTGATTCCTTTCGTTTTTGGGCAATACTTTTGGTTTTGGTCAACAATTCTTCTATTTATAGTAATCCCTGCAGTTATTAAATTCAAAAAAACTAATGAATTAATTAAAAGGGTTCTTTTCACACCAGATGCAATCTATGTAGAAAATGAAAAAATAGATATATCTTATCTGGAATCTATTGTATTTGTTCAACATATAATCAAAGCTAATGCATTAATCTCCAGCGAAAATTATCCTGACAATATAAAAGCCTTTGAATTTGTTATGACATTTAATAAAAACTCAAATATAAAAGAAGATATACACTTTTATATACAATTTAGTGACGGAATTGTAGAAAATATCGCTGATTACGACTATCAAAACAACTTTATCAATATTCTGAAATCTTTTGCAAAAGAAAAAAGAGAATCATTAAAATGTGTGAGTACAGCAATATAACCACTAATATTCTGAGCAGATAACCTAACATACAATCATAAATCAATTTATTAAATATCTTTATCCAAATCTGATGTCTGGTTTTCAAAAACTGTTTTTTCCAGAACAAAGCACTTGCAGAAATAAAACCGGAAAAGTGTTAAAATAACTGGTTTCATACATAAAACCTGTCAAGAGCCTAGCATGAATCAGGATAAAATATTAATTCTCGATTTTGGTTCACAAGTAACCCAGCTTATCGCCCGGCGCGTACGTGAAGCTCATGTTTATTGTGAATTACATTCATTTGACATGCCTATTGAAGATATCAAGGCATTCGCCCCTAAAGGCATTATCCTGTCCGGTGGTCCCAATTCAGTTTATGAATCAGACTATCAGGCTAACCCGGAAATTCTCAATCTCGGTATACCCATTCTTGGCATCTGTTATGGCATGCAATGGCTGGCACATACCATGGGCGGCGAAGTCAGCGGTGGCGATCAGCGAGAATTCGGTTATGCTCAAGTACATACAGAAGACAGCCAGTTTACCAATGGCATTTTTGATAACCAGCCTAACACACTGGATGTGTGGATGAGCCATGGCGATAAAGTAAGCAAACTGCCAGAAGGGTTTAAAAGTATCGGACATACACCAAGCTGTCCGTATGCAATCATTGAAAACCCGCACAAACATTTTTACGGAGTTCAGTTTCATCCTGAAGTTACCCATACCAAACAGGGACGTGAACTAATCAACCGCTTTGTACTTGATATCTGTCAGGCCAAACCCAGCTGGACTATGCCTAACTATATCGAAGAAGCCATTATCAAAATTCGCGAACAGGTTGGTTCCGATGAAGTTATTCTTGGCCTTTCCGGTGGAGTAGACTCATCAGTAGCTGCGGCACTGATTCATCGCGCCATTGGCGACCAGCTCACCTGCGTATTTGTAGATCATGGCCTGTTACGTTATCAGGAAGCGCAAATGGTTATGGATATGTTCGGCAAAAACCTTGGCGTCAATGTAATTCACATTGATGCCTCTGCCGATTTTCTCGCCAAACTTGCTGGTGAAACCGATCCTGAACGTAAACGTAAAATCATTGGAGCCGAATTTGTCGAAGTCTTTCAGCAAGAAGCCGGCAAACGTCAAAATGCAAAATGGCTGGCACAAGGCACCATCTACCCCGATGTAATCGAAAGCGCCGGTGCTAAAACCAAAAAAGCACATGCTATTAAAAGCCATCATAATGTAGGCGGTCTGCCCGAAACCCTTAATCTGCAATTGCTGGAACCATTGCGCGATTTGTTCAAAGATGAAGTGCGCGAACTGGGCGTTGCACTGGGATTACCTCGTGATATGGTTTACCGTCACCCCTTCCCCGGTCCGGGCCTGGGCGTGCGAATTCTGGGTGAAGTAAAACGCGAATACGCCGATTTACTGCGCCGTGCCGACCATATATTCATTGAAGAGTTGCGTAATACCTGCGATGAAGACGGTGTATCCTGGTATGATAAAACCAGTCAGGCTTTTGCTGTATTTCTGCCGGTAAAATCCGTAGGTGTAATGGGAGACGGTCGCACCTATGAATACGTAGTAGCCCTGCGAGCAGTAATTACCAGCGATTTCATGACAGCACACTGGGCACACCTGCCCTACGACCTGCTCGGCCGCGTTTCCAATCGCATCATCAACGAAGTACGCGGCATTAACCGTGTCGTTTACGATGTCAGCGGCAAACCGCCAGCCACTATTGAGTGGGAATAAATACACAGATTTCAAAATACAAAATAGTTCGTTAATATCTGTTTAAGCCAGTGAATATAATTAAGATCACTGGCTTTTTAGTTTTTAATCCATATTAAACCAACAAATGTTTTAAATTTTTACAATAAAAAATTGTAAAAATTTTTAATATATTGTGATATGCTATATTTTTATAGTTCACAATTACAGAGATATATTGATTAAAACCAAATTTAAGGCATTTAATCTAAGAGTTAAGTCCATAAAATTTTGGTTTATGATGAATTATGCATTATTGTTTCTAAGTCTGATTTGTTCTCATTTGGATTAATTACAATATTAATGAATATAGAGAGATTATATAAATTAGTATGCAAGGCGTTAGTTCAATAATTCATTTTTACCATTGTTCAAGATAATCATCTCCATCAATTTAGTAAAACGACAGTGGATTGAAATAATGAAAATAATATCATTCAAGATAACCAATTTTAGACGATTATTTGATGCACAAATAGATATTGCAAATGAAAAAACTATTTTTGTTGGAGCTAATAATAGTGGTAAAACCTCTGCATCCCATGCTTTAAAATGTTTTTTATCCAAAGATGGTAGAAAACAAATAAAAATGAATGATATTACATTGATTAATCATAAAAAAATAAACCAAATTGGTGAAAAATGGGTGAAATATGACAAAAAGGAAATATCAGATGAAGATATTCAGAAAAGTTACCAAGAGTTTATCAGCTATTTCCCTTCTTTAGATATACTAATCGATGTTCCAAAAAATGAAATTCATCATGTTATTAAAATTATTCCCAGTTTAGATTGGCAAGCAGGTATATTAGGTGTTCGTCTATGCTATGAAGCAGATTCTATTGAAGAGTTAAGAAAAGTATTTGTTGAAAAAAGATTGAATGCAATAGATGCACAAGATAAAAAGGTTACTCTTTGGCCTTCCAATTTGGTAGATTTTTTATCCAACGAGTTAAATTCTTTTTTTACAATAAATACATACCTCTTAGATATAGACAACGAAAGCAAAGAAGTTAGAAAAAAATCTGATTTCATTGTTCAGGGATTTAATATACATGATTTAATAAAATTTGATTTTATTCCTGCACAACGTGAAGTATCCGATGACTCTGACAAATTAAATGATATAGAAAAACCAGCAGCCCAAATCAGGCAATATTACGACACAATAATAAACCCTGAGAAATCACCAACAGATGATAGAGATTTTGATGCTATAACAGCGATACAGGATTCACAAAATAACTTTAATAAAATGCTAGAAACTAAATTAGAATCTTTATTTGAAGAAATAAAATCTCTAGGTTATCCAAGTATTGCAGACCCTGATATTGAAATCAAAACTAAGATAGGAATACTTAGTAGTTTTATTAATCATTCATCTGCTTTAAACTACAAAATCAATGATCTATCACTTCCTGAAAATTATCTGGGGCTTGGGTATCAAAATATTATTGCGATGACTGTTAAGCTTATTAAGCAGCGTGATGAATGGTTAGGAATTGGAAAATCTAAAGAGCAAAAGGAACATATAAAACGCTTACATTTTGTTATTATTGAGGAACCCGAAGCTCATTTACATGCACAAGCACAACTGGTATTTATTAACAACTCATATAATTTACTTACACGTTATAAAAATACTGAAGATAGTGTAATAAAAGAACGTTATAAACATATAGATAAATCTTTATGTACACAGATGCTTGTAACAACACACTCCTCGCACATTGTTCATGAGGTAGACTTTGCTTGTTTACGTTATTTTGATCGATTTACCTCTAATAATGCTAGCGAGATACCATTAACTCAAGTCAAAAATCTTTCCAATTATTTTAATTCACAAGATGCAGGTAAGCGCTTTGCCGCTCGTTATTTGAAACTTCATCACTGTGATATATTTTTTGCGGATGCACTGATAATGCTGGAAGGAAAGGCTGAAAAACTATTAATTCCACAATTCATTAAAGATCGCTTTAAGGAGCTATATCGTCGTTATATTTCCTATATTGAAATTGAGGGTGATTATGTTCATATTTTCCGTCCACTCATTGAAATTCTTGGCATTGATACATTAATTATTACAGATTTAGACTCCGCTGATCAAAATGGAAACAAACAGCTACCACAAAAAACAAAGGAACAAATCTCCTCAAATCCAGTGATTAATGCTTGGCTATTTGACGATAATGAAAAGAAAAAAACAATTGATATATTAATTAACTTAAAAGAAGAAGAACGGATTAAAAAATTATCATCCACCTCATCTGAAGTGTATTTCGCTTTTCAACAAGAAATAGATGTTGATTTTTCACGTTTAGATGGAGGATTTAATAAAAAATTCATTGGGCAAACAATTCCCAGAACATTTGAAGATGCGCTTCTTATTAATAACTTAGAGTTTATTGCTCAATTACCAAAAAAAATGGACACCTTACCAACCCAAGAAAAAAGCCAATTAAAAAAAGTTGTTAAAGATTGTAATGATTTTAATAATCTTACTACATTAATGAAAGCATTTTATACCAGATTAAACCCTAACGATAAATTAATTGAAGGACTAAGCAAAATTACAAAAGCAGAACTTGCTTTAGAATTACTCTTTATTTGTGATACAAATTACACGCTTAATCCGCCTAAATATATCGAACTTGGATTGAATTGGTTAAATAACAGACTTAAAAAGAAAGAAACTAAAACGCAGGAGCAAGCTAATGAATAATAATCTTGATGATGAAGTAGAAAAAGAAATAGAGAATTGTTTAGATCTGGTTTCACCTAGAAGTTTTTTTCTATTTGCTGGAGCTGGTTCAGGTAAAACTCGCTCTTTAGTTAACGCTTTAAACTATATAAAAAATAGCTATAAAAATATTTTTTTATCACAAGGAAAATATGTTGGTGTTATTACATTCACTAACGCTGCTTGCGATGAAATTAAACATCGAACTAATGAAGATCCAATTTTTCATATAGCAACCATTCATGGTTTTTGCTGGTCAGTTATACAGGGATTTAACAATGATATTCGAGAATTTTTAAAAAATGATTTAAAAGATAAAATTCAAGCGTTGAGTGAAAAAATTGAAGGCACAAAAAACACAAATACAAAGCTATATAGAAACAATGTGTATAGCCTAGACAAAGCTGAGAAAAGACTAACAGAGCTTGATTCTATTTATGAGTTTACCTATAACCCTAACTCTAATACTCAATTTAGAAAAGACTCTTTGAATCATACTGAGGTGATTAATCTTACTACTCATTTTATAAAAAATAAACCAATATTTCAGTCTATATTTGTTCAAAAATATCCGTTTTTACTTATTGATGAAAGCCAAGATACTCATAAGGAACTTATAGAGGCTTTGTTAGAACTTGAAAATAACTTCCATTCTAATTTTTTATTAGGATTAATAGGCGATGATATGCAAAGGATTTATTCACAAGGAAAGCATGATTTACCCTCATGTATTAAAAGTCATTGGGCAACACCACAAAAAAAGATGAATCATCGAAGTCAGAAGCGAATTATCGATTTAGCTAATAATATTCGATTCGAAAGCGATAAAATAGAACAGCATCCAAGAGATGATAAACTAGGTGGCAATGTTCATTTATTTATTTTAAAGAATACTGCTAATAATACATTAGAAAATGAAGTCAAAATTTGTCGTAAAATGGCTGAAATAACTAAGGATGGACTATGGAATAAAAAGGATGAAGTCAAAAAATTATATTTAGAACATCGAATGGCAGCAATTCAACAAGGTTTTATTGAATTATACGATATTTTTTATGCTGATGAGAAATATAAATCATTAATACTTGAAGGCTCTATTTCAGAATTGTCTTTTTTTTCAAAATTAATAACTCCGTTAAAGGAAGCTCTTTCACAAAATGATAATTTCTCAGTCATAGAATTAATTAGAAATTCATCGACTATTTTAAAAGGAATTGAAAGCTCTTTAACATTAGCTGAAAATGTTACAACTGAAACGCTTTCAGATATAAAAAAGTCCGTTCAGAAACTAGCAAATTTATTTTCCTATAATAGTGATTTAAAATTTTTAGACGTTTTAACAATACTTGAAGAAGAAAAAATTTTTACAATACCACCTAAATTAGAAGAAGCATTACAGGTATATCAAAATAATGGAGACATGCAAACACAAGAAAAAGAAGAGCAAGAAAAAGAAACAGTTTGGATAAAATTTTTGACAGTTCCATATCAACAGTTAATTAACTACACAAAATATATCAATGATGAAACACCTTATGCAACACATCATGGAGTAAAAGGCCTTGAGTTTGATAGAGTGATGATTATCATGAATGATTATAAAAAAAGAGGTCGTGGAGCACTGAGTGCTTCGTATGAGAAGTTATTTGGTGTTGTTCCTGAAAGTGAAACAGATCTTAAAAATCAAATAGATGGTAAGGAAACTGACTTACAAAGAACTAGGCGTCTATTTTATGTAACATGTACACGAGCAAAAGAAAGTCTGGCACTAGTCACCTATACAAATTCACCAGATTTACTCAAAGAAAATATAATACAAAAACAATGGTTTATTCAAGACGAAATCACTATTTTATAATTTAAACTATTTTAATAAACTGGATTTACTGTTAGAGATGTGAGCACAGAAAAACTGTATGAAGCATTAAATAATATGACGCCCGTTCAATCTAAAACAAATAGCATTATTTGCTACTTGGTTTTATACTAACAATAGAATATTTACAATATTTAATAAAAATAATACATATTTTATCAATAAATCCATATTTAAATTGCTTGAATAATGATTAGCTAACCTATATATACAAAACATTACAGGATAAGATATAAGGAAGTTTAATCATGCCTAGAAGAAAAAAAGCACCATTTGTTCTTATATATGATTTTGATGGTACCTTATCACCAGGCAATATGCAAGAATATAATTTTGTACCTAAATTAGGTGTAACACCTAAAGAATTTTGGCAAAAAGCAAAGGAATCGGCTAAAAAACATCAAGCAGATGAAATACTCGCATATATGCGCTTAATGATAGAAGAAGCTAACCAAAAAGGAATTCCAATTAGTAAACAGAATTTTGCAGATTTTGGTAAGAATATTGAATTTTTTCCAGGAGTTGATACCTGGTTTGATCGAATAAATGAGTATGGCAAAAAAAAGGGGATAGACGTTAAACATTATATTATTTCATCTGGATTACGTGAAATGATACAAGGTACATCAATTGCTAAATATTTTAGTAAAATTTATGCCTCAGGTTTTATGTTTGATCATAATCAAATTGCATATTGGCCAGCCTTAGCTGTAAATTATACGACTAAAACTCAATACTTATTTCGTATAAATAAAAATAGTTTAGATGAACATGACAATAGTGTTATAAATAAATTTACGCCCCATAATGAACGACCTGTTCCGTTTAAAAACATGGTATTTATTGGAGATGGAGAAACTGATATACCATGTATGCGATTAGTAAAAGATCTCGGAGGACATTCAATAGCTGTTTATCATAAAGGAAAAAGAGGAGCTTTGGGAAAAGCTAAAAAACTGATAGAAGAAGGTCGTGCTACTTTAGCATTACCTGCAGACTATACAAATGAGTCAGATATTGAAAAAGCTGTTATGGCTATGATAGATAAAATAGCATCAGATAATATACTTGCAAAGTTATAGGTTATATTTAATTATTTAATTTTATAGGGTATGTTATTATTAAAATTGAATAATAAAGTATTCCACTTATAACCTAAGTCTGGAATTTTATATCTTACAATACCTGTTTTACTAAACTCATAATATATTCTAAATTTTTTGTATCACTAACGGTTAATTCATAATCCCCTGTCGCCCAGTGTCCTACATTTGACACATCTTTGGTCAATTTTTTAGGATCATCGAGGTTACCTTTTTTAGCATTTATCCAAATTTTTAACGATTTATTTTGCAGGCGTATAGAGACGATATTATTTTTATTTTGTTTAAAGGCTAAATAAAATTTTTTAGGTGATATTTCTAAATCCGGTGATAAAATTAATATAGCATTCTTAAAACTTTCATAGAGTTCTAGAATATCATCTGCCCTGTCTTTCAAATGATAATCTTCATCATAAACAACTAGCTCTTTAGTTACTTTTGCGAGAGCAGAATCTTTAGCTTGTTGGACTTTCTTAATGCTTGGAGCTGATTTGGATTTTTTAATCGGGTTGATTGAAACCAAATCATTTTCAAATCGTCTTATTTCCCAAAGTTCAATGGCTAAGTCTTTAAAATTAGTTGATTGTTTTTGATAGTCAGTAAATGCAGATGAAACAAAAATAATTTTACTTTGTGACCAATCAATCTGATTGCGCTTTAAATTTTCTTGGCAAGACTCATTATATTCAACAATAAAATTGGCTTGGTATTCCAGCATTAGATTTAAATAGGTAATACCTTGATCAATAACACTAAAATTACGCTCCCTTTTATATTCAATAATTACGAACGCATTAGCTTCAGTATCATAGGCCAGAGTATCAATACGATAATCTTTAATAACAAATTCAGACTTAACAAATTTTAAATTACTGATCGTCTCCAAATTTTCTTCAAATAACGACTGAATTTCTTTTTCTAATTTAAATGGTTTTTCTTTTAAAATTTTCAATTTACTATTTTTATTTGAGAAAATTTGCATTATCTATTCTTCCAATTATTTTGCCTTGTTACTTGCGAGAAAGTTAAATTTATTAACTATACTTTCGACTGCTTTGGGTGTAACTTCCATAATCTTTGCTATATCTTCAATAGAAACATTTTTATCAATCAATGTTGAAACCATAGCAAACTCTAATTTTTCTCTTCTCTCTCGTTCTACTTTTGTTTCTTCTTTAGCAGCCTTAGTTTTATCATTTGCCAATTTTACTTTATCCCTGGCAATCTTCTTCTCTTCTTTCCTAATCTGCTCAACCACCTGATAAGTCGGGACATAGGTAAGACTTTTCTCTAAATCATCCATAATGCCCATGCTTCTGAAACTTTCATAGGCTTCTGTGCTGATTATAAGATGATCAACGAGTGCAATATTAAGTATACGGCCTACCTGGATAAGACGATCAGTGATATCTAAATCTGCCTTGGAAGGAGCTAAGCGTCCAGTCGGATGATTGTGAATAGCAATAACACGTGTCGCATTTTTCATAACCGCAACACGATATACATTCATGGGCTCTATATTCACAGCCTTTACTGAACCTAAAGCAATTAATTCGATATAGAGGATATATCCTGCTTCGTTCATGCCGATAATCCAGAAATGCTCTTTTTCTTTGTCTATCTTATTTTCACGAAGAAGTACGCGTTGCATGATGCTGAATACATCATCTGAACCTTCTATATAACGCTTATCGTTTTTGCCAAGTTTAATATCCATACATCGTTTATAGTTAAGAGCATTAACCTAAAATATAACATAGTTTACTCATTATTATAAGTAAACAGCATTTGCTAAACCAATGATATATTGTTTGTATTTTTGCATATTAATTGATTAATTTAATGAGTTGTGAAGAAATAAATCTGTTGTCTGGATAGGCCGCTCAACCAAGCCGAGTTTTATTTTCTTGCACCAAATTACTCAGAAAATCAGCTACCACTCTTATTCTTCGGGAGTTAGTAAGGTCGGAGTGGATGACTAGCCAAATGGGTTGATTGCAGCCAATATCGTTGCGAACACAATTCAGATTTTTGGTTAAAGCAATAAAATTCGGTAAGACACCCATTCCGATACCTGCTTCAACTGCACTGATATGTGCAGACATGCTGCCGGCAGTCAGACAACAGGTTTTACCACGGCTGTTTTTTTCTATCCACTTTGCAGCCGGCAAGTTCTGGTGTGTTTCCGGCCAGCCAATAAAATCAGCATTTTTTAACATTGTTTCTTCTTTGTTTAACGGTTTGCGCTGTAAATAGCTTTCAGAGGCATACAAACCAAAACCAAGCTCGCCTAAACGGCGGATGGTTACTTTACCCTGCTCCGGGCGAACCAGACGCAAGGCCATATCAGCGTCTCTTCTTTGCAGATTGATAGTTGATACTCCAGTAACCAGTTCCAGGGTTAAATCAGGATGTGCTGAATATAGCTTGGGTAAAGCCGGAATAATAAGATGATCAGCCAGCCCCTGAGCCGTAGCCAAACGTACGTGCCCGCTGACACCGGCATTGACACCGGTAGCCATGGCATCAAACGCGTGTCCGGCCTGTTCCAGTATTTCTGCCTGCGAAACGAGTATTCTGCCTTCATCTGTTAGCTTATACCCTTGCTGATCGCGGATAAATAACCGATATCCCAGTACCTCTTCCATACGTTCCAGACGGCGGTAAGTTGTAGCAATGCCAAGTTTTAATGTCTTTGCAGCACCACTCAATGTGCCTTCACGTACGATTGCCAGAAATACTTTAGTATCATCCCAGCATAGTTTTTTGTTCATATTTGATTTCCGATTCTGGAAAACCAGTTACCAGATTTAGCTATATATCTGTCTATTTTCGCAAAGTATACTGAATTAACGCTGCTTTCACCAAGCTAATAACTATGTTTAAAAGCAGATTTATAACAACTCAATACAATCTGTTTTCAGCCGGATGTGCACAATTGCCGATCTTTTAGGTTCGTATATCAGGTCAAACTCTATCTGTTTGAAAAACTCATTGCAAAAGAGGAAATGATTTAGTGAATAATTCAGAAAATAAGACACAATGGCGTAACTGGATGGCTGTTTGCATGCTTGCAATAGCGTCATTTATTGTGGTGAGTACCGAGCTGGCACCGATTGGTATGTTATCCGCTATAGCCTCATCTATGGGACAAAACAGCGGTACTACCGGTTTGGTTGTTACTCTGTATGCATGGCTGGGGGCTGTTTCTGCCCTTGTTTCAGTTACTACATTCAGCCATCTGCCTCGTAAACCAGTAGTGATTGTATTAATGTTGCTGATGGCTGAATCGAATGGTATTGCGGCTATTAGTGAGCATTTTTCTATACTTTTAATCGCTCGTCTGGCCGGTGCAGCTGCTCATGGCGCATTCTGGGCGATGGCTGGCACTATGGGGGCGCAACTGGTATCAGACAAATATACCGGCAGAGCCACAGCAATTATATTCAGCGGTGTTTCGATAGCCAGTATACTCGGTGTTCCTCTTATTAACTGGATTAGCAGCACCATTGGCTGGCGTTTATCTTTTTTATTGCTGAGCGTATTAGCCATAATTACGGCAATTATTCTGGCTTTTACCCTGCCGGCTGTATCCGGTACTTCCCGAATGGGGAGAAAACAATTTTCAGCAGTTCTTCAGATTAAACAGTTACGCCAAGTTTATCTGATTGCTACTGCTGCCATCATCGCCCATTTTGCTGCTTTTACCTATATTGAAGTATTTATGGCCGAAGAAATGGCTATTTCTGCCAACTGGATTGCTGTTTGTCTGTTTGTATTCGGTATAGCCGGTGTAGCTGGTAATCTGTTATGTGGTCTGTTTATAGACAGATATCTGAAAAGTATACTTGGTGCAGGCTTAGTGCTGATTTGTGGCAGTCTGATTCTGCTGAATGCAGTCTTGTCACATAATCCAATCATGCTGATGGTATTGGTGTTTGCGTGGGGTTTGGGTGTAGCCATATTATTTGTTGGTATTCAGGCATGGGTAATCCGGCTGGCAGGAAATGATAACGCTTTACCCGCCTCTGCTATTTATGCAGCTATTTTTAATGGAGCCGTAGGTATCGGAGCAATTATCGGCGCAGGAATTATTGATTTCGGCAATATAAAAATGCTTTATTTAATTGCCTCTTTGATAACTTTATTCAGTTTGTTGCAGTTACTAATCAGCAAAACGATGCATAAGCCGGCTCAGTAAAACCAATATATTTCACTTATACATTTTTATATCTAATACCACCAATTCAGAAGAATTTAAGCTGTAGCCAATTTGTCTGATTTAAAAGAAATATAAACTCAAATCAAAGGCCGCTGAAATAAGCGGCCTTATGCACATATTTCAGAATTAATCCTGAAATTTTTTCTTGATTGAATCTACTGCACCATCTATGGCATTAGCCACATCATGCACGGCTTCTTTCACGCCGCCAACGGCCTTATCTACCATTCCTTCAGACTGGGTTTTAGTATCACCCACTACTTTACCCACATTCTGTTTTACTTCGCCTTTGGCTTTATCTACAAATCCGTTATCGCTCATAACCATCTCCATTCTGTATGTCTACTGCATGCAACAGTATTCAATTAAATACAAGTAAATTCTTATCCTTCAATAATTTATCTTAGAGAGACAATTAGCGGTAAGCAATGGAAAACGCCAATATTTGCAGCTAATTACATATAAAAATAATTAATTGGCAAATCATACAGTTAATTAACTCAATATCAATTTATTTACAATTTTCTTTATCTATCAATAAAAATCCATCTGGTTAAATATAGTTGTAGATAATTATGAATTTTATGATATTAAGTTTAATTTTTGTTATTATTAGTTAATTTGTAAATTAATAAATTTGTTCCTTTTTCGACAAAGTTAAAAATTTTATTTTATTTGATTACTACCAGACTATGTTACGAACAGCATACAAATTAATTGTTTAGCCATAAATAAACAGGAATAGTAATGGAAGAAAAAGATATTGATCAGCAAATCGAAGAATTAAATAAAATTACCCGTGAAGATGGCAAGGAAATTTATGCTCTAGCTCAATTTAGTTTAGGATATATATATCAAGAAATAAAACACGATTATGATCAGGCTGAAGCTTTTTATTTAAATATCAACAAAGAAGATAATCCAGAACGTTATACTCTAGCCCAGTTTAGTTTAGGATATATATATCAAGAAATAAAACACGATTATGATCAGGCTGAAGCTTTTTATTTAAATATCAACAAAGAAGATAATCCAGAACGTTATGCTCTAGCCCAGTTTAGTTTAGGATATATATATCAAGAAATAAAACACGATTATGATCAGGCTGAAGCTTTTTATTTAAATATCAACAAAGAAGACAATCCTGAAATCTATGCTGAGGCTCAGATTAAATTAGGATATATATATGAAGAAATAAAACACGATTATGATCAGGCTGAAGTTTTTTACTTAAATATCAACAAAGAAGATAATCCAGAACGTTATGCTCTAGCCCAGTTTAGTTTAGGATATATATATCAAGAAATAAAACACGATTATGATCAGGCTGAAGCTTTTTATTTAAATATCAACAAAGAAGATAATCCAGAACGTTATGCTCTAGCCCAGTTTAGTTTAGGATATATATATCAAAAAATAAAACACGATTATGATCAGGCTGAAGCTTTTTATTTAAATATCAACAAAGAAGACAATCCTGAAATCTATGCTGAGGCTCAGATTAAATTAGGATATATATATCAAGAAATAAAACACGATTATGATCAGGCTGAAGCTTTTTATTTAAATATCAACAAAGAAGACAATCCTGAAACCTATGCTGAGGCTCAGATTAAATTAGGATATATATATCAAGAAATAAAACACGATTATGATCAGGCTGAAGCTTTTTATTTAAATATCAACAAAGAAGATAATCCTAAATGTTATGCTAAAGCTCAGTTTGAGTTAGGAAATATGTATCTTAAAATAAAACACGATTATGATCAGACTGAAAAATATTTTTCAAATATCACTAAAGAAGAAGATTTTGAAACTTATGCTTTAGCTCAGTTTAATCTAGGAGCTATATATTTTATTATAAAACAGGATTATGATAAAGCTAAAACATATTTTTCAAATATCACTACAGAAAACAATCCTAAACTTTATGCTAATGCTCAGTTTAATTTAGGCAGTTGTTATTATAGAAAACACAATTATAGTATTGCTGAAACCTGTTATCTCAATGTTTCTGTGGAAGATAATCCTAATGCGTATATTCAAGCTAAATTCGAATTAGGCAAAATGTATATTAGTAAAATTTTTAAAAAATTAACTAAAGCTCAAAGCTGTTTTTTTGAAGTTGCCAAAGTAGCTACTTATTCTAATTGTCATCCATATTATTATATTTGTGCCCAATTTATTTTAAAATTAAAACAAAATGATTCCAGCTTTATTTCAAATAAAAATAAATTTGCAAAGCTTAATAAAATAATCTTTGCTAGAATTAAAAAAATATGTGATTTAGCTAATGATATAAAAAATACTTTATTAGTTTTTAATCAATTAGATAATAATAAACATATTGAAAAAAAGCCGGAACGACGGGTCGCTCATTATACCAAACCAGTTGTATTATTTAATCTGCTTAAAGGGGAAAATCCCAGTAAATTTCGGCTTAATATCGTAGATTTTATGAATGACCCCAGTGAAAATCAAATATTAACCAGCTGGCTGAATATCAGCAATAATCCTGATAATGAAATTAAAAGCTTTTTAGCCAGTTTTTCCTTTAATCATAACTCTTTAAATCAATTTCGATTATACGGTAATGAAGATAACATTGTTGGTTCTGGTGTCAGTATTGCTTTTAATAAAAATTTCTTTGGTCTGGATACTGAACGCAGTATCAATAACGAAATAATCTCATTACACAGTATAAAATCTATAAAATCGTTAGAAAATAAACAAGTAAAACTTGAAACTGAGCAAATCGAGGTTAAAAGTGCCAATACTCTTTATCCGTTGCCTTTATACCGCTGCCTGTATTTTGATCCAGAAACAGGATATATAGCGTTAGCCAAACGCAATAAACAATCCTTTTATCTGGAAAACAAAAATGAAAAAACAGCAAAAGCCATTGATAGTGAGTGGGATGAATATATTAAATCATTAAATGAACCTATAAAAATCAGTTATATTCGTAACAATTTAAAAAAAATAAAAAAGTTGATTGAAGAACTTTCGAATAATCCTGAGTTAAAAAAAATCTCCAATCTGGACGAACTGCTCAGTCTGGCGGTTTTACCCATTTCCTGCCTGATAAAACATGCTGCTTTTGAAGATGAAGATGAGTGCCGGATGATTTATATTACTCACATTGCCGATGATAATATTGTTGAACCACAAGATTATCAGTCAGCTAACAGTTTGTATGTCGAATATACACATGTAGAAGAATATATTGATAATATTTATCTGGGGCCGCAATGTAAGATGCAGCATAAAATATGGCTGCAAAATCATTTTAAAAAGAAACGGCGTGAAAGAGAAATCAAGCTGATTAAATCTGAAATGCCGTTGCGCTGATTCAGGCTAAAACAGCAGGATTGATTAAAATATCAGCTTTACTGCTATTGCTAAACTGGCAGTTCGGTTATCCCATGTATAATCTGCCTGTATCAGAAATTTAACCGACTAAATACCGGCCGGAAATATCCGTTCGGTATTTCTTTGGCGGTGTTAAAAGAGTGCCGGATTATGCAGGAACATAAACAGTTAATTGCCGCAGAATATACAGCAGGGAGTGATGCACATCAACTCCGGCAAAATGCCAAACCGAAAAGAACTTTATCCGTAGCGCCGATGCTGGACTGGACAGACAGGCATTATCGCTATATGGCCAGACTGATTAGCAGAAATACGTGGCTGTATACAGAGATGATTAATGCTAATGCAATCATCCATGGCAACAGTGACAGATTACTGGCCTATCATCCGCAGGAGCAACCTGTTGCTTTGCAGCTGGGCGGCAGTGAGCCGGCAATTCTGGCACAGGCTGCTAAAATTGCTGCCGGTTATGATTATGATGAAATTAATCTTAACTGCGGCTGTCCCAGCCCGCGGGTACAGCAAGGCGCTTTTGGTGCCTGCCTGATGCGTGAAGTTGAACTGGTAGCACAATGCTTAAATGCTATGCAGGAAGCGGTTAATATTCCGGTTACGATTAAGCATCGCATCGGTCTGGATAAGGAAACAGCCTATCAGCCTCTGGCTGATTTTGTCGGTACACTACGTGAAAAAACGCCCTGCCGTATTTTTGTTGTTCATGCACGCAATGCATGGCTGGATGGGTTATCGCCGAAAGATAACCGTGATATTCCGCCTTTGCGTTATGATTATGTTTATCGTCTGAAACTGGAATTTCCTGATCTGGAAATTATTCTTAATGGCGGGGTTACTGATAATGCACAAATTCACCGGCATTTGCAGTATGTTGACGGGGTAATGGTCGGACGTGAGGCTTATCATAATCCGATGCTGATGCGCAGCTGGGATGCTGAATTTTACGCCAGTCGCCAGCCGGCTGTTGAATATGAAGACCTGGTTAATCAGTTAATTGACTATGCTCACCGGCAACTGGCTAATCCGGATATTTCATTGCGCCATATGGCTCGGCACTATCTGGGGCTGATGCATGGTTTACCCGGTGCGCGCCAATGGCGGAGAATGCTGTCTGATGCTTCGTTATTAAAAAATAACGATGTCAGCCTGATTGCGGAAGCATGGCAGGCGGTAAAAGAAAGTGCCGCAAGCCAGTCTGAGTTGATTTAAGTTACAATTAGGCCGTTTTTATTTGGATAAATCCGCATGCAACAGTATCTTGACTTAATGCAACACGTTTTAGATCGGGGCACAGATAAAGCAGACCGTACCGGTACGGGTACGCGCTCGGTTTTTGGCTATCAGATGCGTTTTAATCTGGCTGATGGCTTTCCTGTGCTGACTACTAAAAAGCTGCATTTACGCTCAATTATTTATGAGTTACTCTGGTTTCTGCGCGGCGATACTAATATCGGCTATTTGCATGAACATAATGTTTCTATCTGGGATGAATGGGCAGATGCTGATGGTAATCTGGGGCCGGTATACGGCTATCAGTGGCGTAGCTGGCCGGCACCGGATGGCCGCCATATCGACCAGATCAGTAATCTGCTGCAACAGATTAAACACAATCCCGACAGCCGCCGCCTGATTGTATCTGCATGGAATCCGGCACTGGTAGATGAGATGGCCTTACCGCCCTGCCATGCTCTGTTTCAGTTTTATGTGGTTGAAGGCAAGCTTTCCTGTCAGCTTTATCAGCGCAGTGCTGATATTTTTCTGGGTGTGCCTTTTAATATTGCCAGCTATGCTCTGCTTACGATGATGATTGCTCAGGTATGTGATTTAGAGCCGGGGGAATTTATTCATACGCTGGGTGATGCTCATTTATATAGTAATCATTTTGAACAGGCTAAACTGCAGTTAAGCCGCTCACCGAAAAAACTGCCGCAAATGCATCTGAATCCTGATGTAAAAGATCTGTTTTCTTTTCAGTTTAAAGATTTTACGCTTACTGATTATCATCCGGATGCCCACATTAAAGCACCAGTAGCTGTATGAATACTCTGAATAAAATTACGCTGATTGCCGCTCTTTCGGATAATAACTGTATTGGCGAAAATAACCGTATTCCCTGGCATGTGCCAGAAGACTTTGAATTTTTTAAAAGTTACACTATGAGCAAACCGGTTGTTATGGGACGTAAAACCTGGGAGTCGCTGCCCAGAAAACCGCTTCCAGGCCGCGCCAATTATGTTATCAGCCGGCAGGATGCGCAGACATTCAGCGGAGCAATTTTGTGTCACAGTGTTGAAGATGCGCTCAGACAATTAGCAGGTTGCTCTGAAATTATTATTATGGGCGGGGCACAAATTTATACTCAGGCGATGCCTCTGGCTACCGATTTGCGGTTAACCAGAATTCATGTTGATGTTGCCGGAGATACTTTTTTTCCGGCAATTGATACGGATATCTGGCAGCAAACTGAAAGCAGCAGTCATGTAAGCAGTAAAAATAATATTGCTTATGATTTACAGCATTATGTACGCCGGTCTGGTGTTGAGTAAGTTTTATTGCGCAAGCCAGTTTGTATTCATTCCGATTGCTCTGAAATCAGAGACTGCAATGCAGACTGGCTGATTGATGATGCTGTAAATTTTCTTAGTTGTATTTTCTAAGATTTACGTTTTTGCTGAATTGTCAGAAAAATGTTGGTTTTCTGCGTTTATGCAGGCGCTATATTTGTCTGCTATTTACTGCATATAATCAGCATAGATAATCTTTGACAGTTCCCTGCCAATCCCCCACAATAAGTCTGCACATTGTTAATCAAATTAAACATCAGAAGGATGCAGTCATGAGTACAGTAACTCTGCAAGGTACCGCTGTTGAAGTCAGTGGTCAGTTTCCAAAAACAGGCAGTACAGCACCAGCTTTTACGCTGACTGATGCCGGTTTAAATGAATTATCGCTTACCGATTTTGCCGGTAAACGTAAAGTACTGAATATTTTCCCTAGTGTAGATACAGGTGTTTGTGCTGCATCTGTACGCCATTTTAATGCAGCTGCGGCCAATCTTTCTAATACTGTTGTGTTGTGTATTTCTGCCGATTTGCCATTTGCGCAGGCTCGCTTTTGTGGTGCAGAGGGGCTGGATCAGGTAAAAACTCTGTCAACATTCCGTCATCCTGAATTTAAGGAAAACTACGGGGTTAAACTGAGCAGCGGTGCTTTAGCCGGCTTATGTGCCCGTGCTGTTATTGTGCTGGATGAAAATAATCAGGTTTTATACAGTCAGTTAGTGGCTGAAATTACGACAGAGCCGGATTATGAGCAGGCATTAGCCGCTCTTTAAAATGACTTTTTCATACAAGCGTTCAGATATTTGAACGCTTTTTTTCTTTCGGACTATGTCGTTGAGCTGGCAGCTTTGCTAAAATCTACTGATAAAGATATTTAACTAGAATAACAGGAAATCACATCAATGAACCCACAAAAACTGACTACCGATATACAACGCCCGAAATTAACTCCTCCCAACGGGGAAAATAAAGTATTGCTTCATTCTTGCTGTGCGCCCTGCTCTGGTGAGGTTATGGAAGCAATGCTGGCCTCTGGTATTGATTATACGATTTACTTCTATAATCCTAATATTCACCCGAAAAAAGAATATGAAATCCGCAAGGATGAAAACAAGGCATTTGCGGAAAAATTCAATATTCCTTTTATTGATGCTGATTATGATATGGACAACTGGTTTGAACGCGCTAAAGGAATGGAGTTTGAACCGGAACGCGGCATTCGCTGTACTATGTGTTTTGATATGCGCTTTGAACGCACAGCATTGTACGCATATGAAAATGGTTTTTCGGTTATTACCAGCTCATTAGGGATTTCCCGCTGGAAAAATATGCAGCAAATAAACGATTGCGGCAAACGTGCGGCAGAAAAATATCCTAATCTTGTTTACTGGGATTATAACTGGCGTAAAGGTGGCGGCAGCCAGCGTATGATTGAGATTAGTAAGCGTGAGCAGTTTTATCAGCAGGAATACTGTGGCTGTGCTTATTCTTTACGTGACAGCAATGCCTGGCGGCGTGAGCATGGCAGAGAAAGCATTAAAATTGGTACGAAATTTTATGGTACTGAAGAAAAGGCTTAAGTATTTTTGCTAATCATTGGTTGTATTTTGAGTCACTTCATCAGTATTACTCTCTAAAAGCGGATTCAGACTTGAATCCGTTTTTATATGGGAAAGTGTTCAGGTTAAATTTTCAGGAATGGCTTCATTTTCATTCAAGCTGATATTGAAAATTTTGGGTTGAACATTATGTAAAACTCGATAAATTTGTACTCAGTTTATACCAACCATACGTAATATAGCTGCACAAGGAAACTAATGCAGTAACGAGAAGGATAAACATGAATCAATGGATTTTTCTTTCCATCGCTATACTGGCTGAGATATTTGCAACCAGTATGCTTAAGCTGAGTAATGGTTTTACCCGGCTGATGCCCAGTATTTGTTCTGTTCTGGGCTATATTATTTCGTTTTATTCGCTTGCACAAACTCTGAAAACTATGCCTGTAGGCATTGCTTATGCAGTGTGGTCCGGAGTGGGCATTGTTTGTGTGTCAATCATAGCCTGGATCAAATTCGGACAAAAGCTGGATATGCCGGCAATTATTGGCATCGGTCTGATACTGGTGGGTGTTATTGTGATTAATCTGTTTTCCAAATCGATGACTCATTAGCAAAAAAACCGTGGAAATCCACGGCTTTTTGCTAATGCAGTATGACTGTATTATTCTGCTGATGCAGGTTTCGGTTCATGCTGCAAGCTTACTGCACGTGCAGGCACAATTGTGGAAATCGCATGTTTGTATACCATTTGTGTTACTGAAGTATTACGTAAAAGTACAACATACTGGTCAAATGATTCCACCTGACCCTGTAGTTTAATACCGTTTACCAGATAAATTGAAACTGGCACATACTCTTTTCGCAGTGCATTCAAGAAAGGATCTTGTAACATTTGTCCTTTGGCGCTCATTTGGCTACTCCTGTTTTTTTGATTATGTTATCGCTTAGCTGCACCTGCGTACAGCGATTTAGAAAGCAGTGTCAATGCTATCACATTAATGGGCATTTGTTTTCTTTGAACTGACTTTATTTTTACGCTTTACCTGCTTTTTCGATTGTTTTATCTGTTCACGCTTGGCAATCCGGTTACTTAGTTTGACACGACGCAATGGCTGCGCTGGTTTGCTGTCATTTTCCTGATATGGATTCTCGCTTACATTATATTGAATACGTAAAGGTGTACCCTGTAAATGAAATGCTTTGCGAAATGTTTGTGTCAGATATCGGGTATAAGCATCACTGATATGCTGTAAGGCATTACCATGTATGACTATAACTGGCGGATTCATGCCGCCCTGATGGGCATAACGCATTTTAGGGCGAATTAAGCCGGCGCGCGGAGGTTGCTGTCGTTCCAGCGCACTTTGTAATACGCGGGTAATTTTCGGGGTAGGCAGTTTAATCATTGCAGCATCATAGGCGGCCTGAATTGAACTGAAGAGCCCGTCAATTCCTTTTTCTTTCAATGCCGAAATATAATGAAATTTAGCAAAATCAAGAAAATACAGTTTACGTGCTATATCACGCTTAACCTGTTGCTTGCGCTCTTCGGTTATTCCGTCCCATTTATTTACTGCAACAACTAAAGCACGCCCAGCTTCCAACGCAAAGCCGGCAATAGTTGCATCCTGATCGGCTATATCCTGTTGTGCATCGAGTACCAGTACAGCTACGTTAGCCGCTTCGATAGCCTGCATTGCTTTAATAACGGAAAACTTCTCAATGGCGTCATCTACTTTGCCACGACGACGTACTCCGGCGGTATCGATAATGGTAAAAGGTTTGTCGTTGCGCTCGAAATCAATGTGAATTGAGTCACGTGTGGTACCGGCCATGTCAAAAGCAATAACCCGCTCCTCACCCAAGATTGCGTTAACCAAAGTTGATTTGCCGACATTCGGCCGACCAATAACTGCAAAAACCGGATGATGACTGTTTACCGGTTCCTCTTCTTCGGGAAAGTCTTCCAGTACAGTTTCTATCAGTCCGTACACGCCGTCGCCATGCGCTCCTGAGATAACGACAGGCTCTCCCAGACTTAATTCATAAAACTCTGCTGCCAGAATCGGTCTGTTAGCGCCCTCACCTTTATTCACTGCCAGATATACAGGCCGGGAACTCTGGCGCAAATGGTTGGCAATAATCTGATCCTGTGGTGTCAGACCAGTACGTCCATCTACCAGAAAGATAACTGCATCCGCCTCATCTACGGCTTGCAGAGTATGGCGAGCCATTTCATATAAGATACCGCTATCTACTACCGGCTCAAAACCACCGGTATCAACAACCAGATAAGGTTTACTTCCCACTCTGCCGTGCCCGTAATGCCGGTCGCGGGTTAGGCCGGGTAAATCGGCAACCAGTGCATCACGTGTACGGGTCAGACGGTTAAATAATGTTGATTTGCCTACATTCGGGCGACCAACCAGAACAATCGTTGGTTTCATATTCATTCTTTCAGATAATTTCTATTGCTCTAAAACAGCAATAGCCTGCCAGCGGCAAGCTTCAGTACAACTGATAAACCTGAAATTCCTGCTGGTTTTCCGGCCGGAATTTCAGGTTTTATTAAGCATTGATTAACTCAAACTGCTTATTTTCATTTGGATGACTTCACGCTGTACTGAATCTTTTGATAATAAATTCAAAGCTTGCTGGTAAGCAGCAACGGCTTCGGTATTTTTCTTCTGTGCCTGTAAAACATCACCTTTGGTTTCAAGCAAAACCGGCTTTAATTCATTGGTTACTTTCACGTCCAGCGCCTGTAAGGCTTCATTGTATTTACCTTGCTGTAAATATACGGTAGCCAGCCGCTGCGCAACGATTGTTTGCAATAAGTCATCATGCTGTCTGGCTTTAACCCATTGCAAATGGCGGATGGCTTCGTCATATTTACCATCGTCAAATGCTGAACCGGCCATCATCAGTGTAGCCTGAGTTGCATTCATGGTATCAGGATATTTTTCCTGTAATTGTACAAGTGCTTTTTTACTCTCAGTCAAATTGTTGGCGCTCGCCTGTGAAATAAATGTATCAAATACTTCTGCTGCTTTTTCATTATTACTGCGTAAATGACTTTGATACAGCACGTAACCCAGATATGCCAATGACAATATAACCAGTATAGCAAAAATCCAGCGTCCCCAGCGTTGCCAGAAATATTTGAAATTTGCAACTTCCTGTTCATCCTGAATATGTACAACCATTATGCATTCTTCCATTGTTGGATTAACTGTAAAGCTGCTTCGGCAGCAACAGTCTGTTGTTCATGAGTACTCAAATTCTTAAGCGTTAGGGTATTGTTTAATTGCTCTTCCTGAGCAACGATTACTGCTATTGCAGCACCACTGGCATCAGCTTTTTTCAATTGGGCTTTCAGACTCTGATCACCACAGTGTAAATAAACATTCAAACCTGCTGCCCGTAATAATGCGGCATGCTGCATGGCAATCAGACTGCTTCCTTCTCCCTGATGCATGATATATATGTCAGGCGCATTGTTAATAAGCAGTTTGTCAAATTCCTGTACAAGCAGTAATAGACGTTCAATACCCAATGCAAAGCCAATAGCCGGCGCTGGTTTACCGCCAAGCTCTTCAATCAGCCCGTTGTAACGACCACCACCGCATACAGTTGCCTGTGCGCCAAGTTTAGTTGTCGTCCATTCAAAAACGGTCAGATTATAGTAGTCCAGACCACGAACCAGACGCGGGTTTTCTACATATGTGATACCAAGCCCGTCCAGCATATTTTTTAAAGTATTATAGTGTGCAAGTGATTCTGCACCCAGATAATCTATAAGACGAGGCGCAGCATTCGCCATTGCCTGTAAATCGGGATTTTTGGTATCCAGCACACGCAACGGATTAGTATGCATACGACGCCGGCTATCCTCATCCAGAATGGCTTCATGCTGTTGTAAATAAGCAATTAGTGCAGTACGGTGAGCAGTGCGCTCCTGCTGATTACCCAGAGTATTTAATTCAAGTGTGAGGTATTCCCGAATACCCAGCCGTTCCCAGAGATTCGCAGTCATGGCAATCAGCTCGGCATCTACATCAGGGCCGTTAAATCCTAATGCCTCAACACCAACCTGATGGAACTGACGATACCGCCCTTTTTGTGGACGTTCCCGCCGGAACATCGGCCCCATATACCATAATTTTTGCGGACTATTATAAAGTAAGTTGTGCTCAACAACTGCACGCAGGCAGGAGGCTGTACCTTCCGGCCGCAGGCTCAGGCTGAGTTTGTCGTTGGAATCGGCAAATGTATACATTTCTTTGCCCACAACATCGGTTTCTTCACCTATTGAACGTACAAACAAACCAGTTTGCTCAACAACCGGTGTACGAATCTGGTTGTAACCAAAACTGCGTGTCCATGCGACCACTACGTCTTCAAACGCCTGCCAGAGTGCAGATGTCAGTTTAAAATCTTTCTGCTCTACTGGCAGTAAATCATTCATGCCCTTAACGGCCTGGATTTTCTGACCCATATTAATTAATTTGTATATCCCTATTAAACTATATTAGCTGCTGACAGCTATAACAGTATATTTATCTTATAAAGCCGTAATCGGAATCACTTTCGCTGTTTCCCGCTTTTTACCCTGCTCACCATAATTGGTCTGAATATATTCTTCTACTAAGGCCAGAAACTCTTCAGCCATATGTTCGCCTTTTAAGGTGGTTTTGCGCTCGCCATCCACATATACAGGAGCAACAGGTGTTTCACCCGTACCGGGCAAAGATATGCCAATGTCGGCGAGTTTACTTTCACCAGGCCCGTTAACAACACAACCCATAACCGCTACATTGAGATTTTCAACGCCCGGATATTGCAGCCGCCATACTGGCATTTTTTCACGCAAATACTGCTGAATATCCCGCGCCAGTTCCTGAAACACGGTACTGGTTGTACGTCCGCATCCGGGACATGCTGTTACCAGCGGCGTAAAAGAACGCAATCCCATGGTTTGCAGGATTTCCTGAGCAACCACTACTTCCTGTGTCCGTGCACTTCCCGGCTCAGGAGTAAGCGATACTCTAATGGTATCACCTATACCCTGTTGCAATAAAATAGCCAAAGCCGCAGTAGACGCTACGATACCTTTACTCCCCATTCCTGCTTCGGTTAAACCAAGATGCAGCGGATACATACAACGGGAAGCAAGGTTATGATATACCTCTATTAAATCCTGTACATTAGATACTTTACAAGACAATATAATCCGGTCAGCCGGTAAACCAAGACTTTCTGCCTTTTGCGCAGATTCCAGTGCAGAAACAATCAATGCTTCTTTCATAACTGATTCTGCAGGCTGAGGAGTTGCTAAAGCCAGATTATTGTCCATCATGCGCTTTGCAAGAGCCTGATCCAGCGAGCCCCAGTTTACTCCGATGCGAACAGCTTTATTGTGCTCTGCTGCTGTATGAATCATGAAAGCAAATTTTTCATCGCCCTTCACACCTTTACCCACATTACCCGGGTTAATCCGGTATTTTGAAAGTGCTGTTGCACAATCCGGATAATCTTTAAGCAGGCGATCGCCATTAAAATGAAAATCACCAACTAAGGGGACATTACAGCCCATGTCATTCAGACGCTGGCGAATTTCAGATACTCTGGCCGCCGCCTGAGGTGAGTTAACTGTAATTCGAACCAGTTCGGAACCGGCATCTGCCAGTGCTTTTACCTGAATGGCTGTTTGTTCAGCATCAGCAGTATCAGTGTTAGTCATAGACTGTACTCTGACGGGTGCTTCAGATCCGATAACTACATGATCAATTTTTACCTGATGGGTTTTCCTTCGTACTCCAGCCAAGGTCATTTCAATTTCCACCTACCGTCATTGCTGCGGTTCTTTTCTTGTTTTGTTCAATAGCGATATCTTTGCCGGCAAACCGGATACTGGCACCAGGGGTATAACCAAGTATTACTTTGTACGGAGCAGCCCCGCTAAACTGATGTGTACTACCGGCATCTACAACCTGACTGATGAGCACCTTGCCATTTTTATCACTTACCTGCAACCAGCTTCTGTTTTCAAGTTTTATTACCAGTGTATCTGAAGCTGATACAGCAGGCTGAGAAACCTGTGTATCTGTAGTATTGCTTGTACCAGCAGACTGACTGGCTGCAGTAACTTCGGTAACAGGCTGGGAACCGGTGTGTTCATTGTCCGTCATTGGTATAACACGAATATTGCTGGCAGCGATATCACTAATAGAAGCTGTTTGCACAGATACTTCCTGACCGGCTGTAGCAGTTTGTCTGGCATTTTCAGAAGTAGATTTAGTCTGCCATGCATATACCACTGCACTAATTAAAATTACTACCAATACAACAATCAGCCAGCGTGGAAAATGACGACGCTGCGGCTTACCTTTAAAATCAAGATCCGCAGAAACGACTTTATTACTGTCTGAAGTTGACAAATGACTGGCAGCAGGAAAAATCTGATGAAAATATTGCTTCAGTTCTTTTTCATCTACTTCGAGCAAACGGGCATATGAGCTTAAAAAGCCTTTGATGAATACAGCTTCTGGCAAACCTTTATAGCTACCGCTTTCCATTGCCTCAATTTGCCGTGCCGGCAGTTTTAAACGTTCGGCAACTTCACCTACAGACAGTCCTTTCTGTTTTCGTGCCTGTGAAAGTAATGTTCCCAGAGTAACTGCTGCATTTGGGCCGGACTCGGGATTTTTGGTTTGCTCATTCATCAGAATTTTCCTGTAGAAACCTGCTCTAACTCAGCAGAATAAGGGAAATTATTACGCAGTTGTGCTTCATATTCGTAAGCGGCCTGCATATTACCCAAAGATCTTGCAATTCTCCACCCCAATAATAAATCATCGGCAGATAAGTTATTTATCTGACTCTGATACTGCTTAAACAGATAATTGGCATCCGAAGCATTACCTGCCAACAAATTATTACGAGCCATTTCTTTCTTTGCAGCAATAAAATTTGGATTAGCTGCCAAAGATCGTTCAAAATAGCTGTTAGCCAGCTGATACTGCCCCATTCGGCTACTGCAAATACCTTTATTGAACTGAGCAATTTCCGGTGTAGGATAAGTCGGATCAGCCAAAGCTTTATCAAAATAAGCTAATGATGCATTCGGCTTTTTCAAAACATCACACACAAACCAGCCATAGTTATTATTTACTTCTGCACTATCTGATGCTAATGACAAAGCACGCTGAAAACTCTCTTCTGCTTTTGCCGGTTCTTTTAAATACTGCCATATCTGAGCGCGTATCAACCATGCATCAAGTGAACTACTATTATTTTTTATCGCTTCATCAATTGCTTCAACAGCCTGACGGTAATTTTGATTTTTCAAATACTCTACCGCCAGCTGAGTTTTAATCTGTGCAACCTCTCTGGCTCGCTGTGCCGCTGTCGGTTTTTTGTTCATAGTCTGAGTAGCACAGGCTGATAATACCAGTGCACATAATAGAGTTAACCCCAATTTTTTCATCGAATCATCCCTGTACAAATTGCCACTTTTGTTGTCGCTGCGTTTTATCTTTTACTTTTCCCGCAAGCTGACCACATGCTGCATCAATATCATCACCACGGGTTTTTCTGACTGTTACTACAAAATCTGCTTCCTGCAAAATTTCACGAAATACACGGATACGTTCATTTGTTGAACGTTCAAACCCCGAATTGGTAAACGGATTAAACGGTATCAGATTAAATTTACACGGCACATCTTTAACCAGAGCGATTAATTCACGCGCATGTTCGGGAGCATCATTAATACCTTTCAGCATAATATACTCAAAGGTAATAAAATCACGCGGTGCTTTTACCAGATAGCGCTGACATGCAGCCATTAACTGGTTAAGCGGATATTTCTTATTCAATGGAATGAGTTTATCACGCACCTGATCATTAGAAGCATGCAGTGAAATAGCTAATGCTACGGGCATAACTTCTTTTAGACGATCCATCTGGGGTACCATACCAGAGGTTGATACAGTTACACGACGACGTGATAAACCATAGCCGTGGTCATCCAGCATGATACTTAATGCTGTCACCACATTATCAAAATTGGCTAATGGTTCGCCCATTCCCATCATAACCACATTGGAAATTACTCTTTCATCCTTAGGTGTAACACCAAGGGCTTTGTTAGCCCACCATAACTGCCCGATAATCTCTGCTGTGGTCAGATTGCGGTTAAAACCCTGTCTGCCGGTAGAGCAAAACATGCATTCCAATGCACAGCCTATTTGCGAAGAAATACATAACGTACCCCGGGTATCTTCCGGTATAAAAACCGTTTCCACACCATTACCAGTACCAACATCAAGCAACCATTTGCATGTACCATCAGCTGATTTTTGTTCAATCAGTAAATCCGGTACTTTTACTTCCGCATTATCCAGTAGTTTATGACGCAAAGATTTAGCCAGATCAGTCATGTCTGTAAAATCGGCTATTCCGCCTAAGTGCATCCAGCGCATCACTTGTCTGGCACGAAAAGGTTTCTCTCCCATTTGAGCAAAATGGGCAGTTAAACCGGGTAAGTCAAAATTTAGCAAATTGGTTTTCATCAGGGTAATACATTAAGTAAGCAATAAATAGTAATAACTAGTTTTCAGTCATTCTATTATGCTGATAATACAACTTTATTCAACAATCTATACAATTCTTTAATTTTTACCAGACAGATAATGCCATATTTTTTTCAGTGGTGTTTCCGTTTTCTTTTTCTGAACAATGACATTAAATAAACGACGATAGTGGTTTGGAGGACAAGTCAAAACTTCAGTTGCATGCCATCCGTCGGAAGTATTTTTAAATAAAAAACTGCTGTTATCGCGGATATCAAAACCTTCCACAGTTTCAAAATCACTGATATCAGGATTCGTTTTATCTGTTTTTTTACCGCCAAGAGCTAAAATGGAACCGCCCCATTCAATTTCCCAGTCGGCTGAAGTATTGAAATAAAAAATGTGTGTACCGATTTTATCAAGACTATCACAGTGCGGTGAAACTTCAGAACCAGTTTCACCTACATGCCATGCATAACGAATAGTATACTCATCAAGATTTAAATAACGATTTAAAAACTCCAGATAAGGCTCCGATGTTTGTACCTCACGTACAAATTTCTGCCATACATTCGGCAACTGCTCAATTTTGGTTACGCCAAGTCCGGACTGATCATTTTTATGATAGATAGATTTTTCAAATGCCAGATAGTATCGATTATGAGGCCGCTGCCCGCTTTTTCCGCGCGGTCTGTTCACATGCTTTTCAAATAGATCCAGACTGGGAAAATTGTTATACAATTCATTAAATGCTTCGGGTAGTAATATTTCCTTAAATAAATGATTTGGAAATGGTTTGGTTTCATTAAATTTCTGAACCGGAAGCGATTTCAAAACAGATAAATTAAAAAAATCAGACATTTTATTTCTCCTACTTGTATTTATACAAATTAGTCCACCTGTACAGGTGGACTAAGTTCAGTAAATTTATTTACAGTATTAACGAGCGCATAGCTCATCGGCTGCAAAAAAATATGCAATTTCAATAGCTGCATTTTCAAGGCTATCTGAGCCATGAACAGCATTGGCATCAATTGAATCAGCGAAATCAGCACGAATTGTGCCTGCAGCGGCTTCTTTAGGGTTAGTTGCACCCATTAATTCTCGATTCTTGGCGACTGCATTTTCACCTTCCAGCACCTGAATCATCACTGGTCCGCTAATCATAAAATTTACCAGATCTGCAAAAAACGGACGTTCCTTATGAACAGCATAAAAACCTTCAGCCTCAGCTTGAGACAAATGTTTCATTTTAGCAGCAATAATTTTCAGCCCGTTATTTTCAAAACGGCTGTAAATCTGTCCGATAACGTTTTTAGCAACTGCATCAGGTTTAACAATAGATAATGTGCGCTCGATAGTCATATTTGTTTCCATAAATATTGAATATACTAATTTTTTGCCGCAAAATTGCTTCAAAAAACATATCTTGTCATTTTAACAAAATTCAGTCTTATTTAATATCTTTTCCTATACTTGCATTTTCACTATCAAGTGTTAAATGAGGCAAAGTTAAATATTCTTCTGAACGCATTTCTGTTAGACGGCTGGCTGTACGAGTAAACTCGTTGGCGAAATCGCCGTCTGTATAGATATCGTCTATAGCGACCTCGCAACTGGCACATAGCTTAATACGATAATCATACAAAACATCAATTAACCAGGTAAGCCGCCGTGCTTCAGCCATCTGACCAGATCCCATTTTGGGTATATCTGACAAAATTAATACGCGAAATTTTTTTGCCAGTTCCAGATAATCATTTTGTGAGCGCGGACCACAGCATAATGTATTGAAGTCAAACCAGATTGTTGTATCAGAAATTGCTTTGTATGGTAATTTACGCCCAAGTATTTCAATTTCTCCGCCAGTAATTTCCTGTTCACCATTAATTTTGTGAAATAACTCTGTTAATTTTTGTTCACTACTTGCATCTGCTGGTATATAGAATATATCTGCCGGCTTTAATGTTCGCATTCGATAATCTTCACCGCCATCTACATTTAAAATAGTCAGCTCTTTTTCAATTAGTGCAATAGTAGGCAAAAAACTGGAACGATTCTGACCTTGCGGATAAAGCTCAGACGGAGCGTAATTGGACGTAGCCACCATAACCACACCCTGCTCAAATAAGCCCTCAAGTAATCTTCCCAGGATCATAGCATCAGCGATATCACTGACATGAAATTCATCAAAACACAACACTCTTACTTCACGAGCAATATCCTGTGCGACTGCACTTAATGGATTAGTCTGACTATGATGATCTTTTAATCGTTCCTGTACTTCTGCCATAAAAGCATGGAAATGTACCCTGCGTTTGCGCCGATATGGTAAACATCCAAAAAAAACATCCATTAAAAAACTTTTGCCACGCCCGACTCCGCCATACATATACAAACCTTTCGGTGCACGCGGCGAACGCAGACTGCGCCCGAGAAAGCGGTTTCGTTTACGTTTGAACATCATCAACTCTGTCCAGAGTCTGTCCAGTTGTTTAATTGCACGTAACTGAGCTGCATCATGTATAAATCCGGGTTGCTGTTCTGCAGCCTGATACCAAGTAAGAGGACTTTGATTATTAAATTCGGGAGCAACAAAGACTGATGTGGTCATATAATTGATTTCTTCTAGATGTCAGAATTGTATTTAGCAAAAGTTAAAAGACGTAACCTTAGCACACCTACTTAACATCCGACCACCATAAAATAAAAATACGCCGCAGAAACTGCGGCGTTAACGTCTATCTAAAATAAAACAGAATTATTTATCTTTAGATACGAGAGCTTTGTCAACACGTTCACGTAATTCCTTACCAGGTTTGAAGTGCGGTACATATTTTTCCGGTACTGACACCTTTTCACCTGTTTTAGGATTACGTCCAACACGAGCTGGACGGTGATTTAAATCAAAGCTACCAAATCCACGAATTTCAATTCGCTGACCTTTAGCTAAAGCTCGAGTCATCGTATCAACAAGAATCTTAATACTTTGCTCAACGTCCTTAGCATTTAATACAGTACTATCATTATTAGCAGTATATAATTCCGCCAGGCGAATCATTAATTCCGACTTCGTCATAACCGCTTATTCGCTTTCACCAGATAATTTAGCTTTTAACAAATCACCCAGGCTGGTAGTACCGGCTGAAGCATTGTTGTTAGTAGACAACGAACGCATAGCAGCACTGCTTTCCTGAGCATCCTTAGCTTTAATAGACAGATTGATATTGCGATTTTTACGATCTACCGTAGTAATCACAGCTTCAACATCATCGCCTTCTTTCAGGACGTTGCGAATATCCTCAACACGATCATTTGAAACTTCTGATGCGCGCAGATAGCCTTCAACATCATCAGCCAATGCAATAACAGCACCTTTAGCATCCAGTGATTTCACTTTACCGGTTACGATGCTGCCTTTGTCATTTACGCTGACATAATTACTGAACGGATCGCCAGCCAGCTGTTTTACACCCAGAGAAATACGTTCTTTTTCAACATCAATGGCCAGAACCACAGCTTCAACTTCTTCACCTTTCTTGAACTGACGTACAGCTTCTTCGCCACCGTCTGTCCATGACAGATCAGAAAGATGAACCAGACCATCGATACCGCCAGGCAAGCCGACAAATACACCAAAGTCAGTAATGGATTTCACAACGCCTTTGATTTTATCGCCTTTTTCATGGTTGGATTCGAATTCCTGCCATGGGTTAGCCTGACATTGTTTCATACCCAGAGAGATGCGACGACGATCTTCATCAATTTCAAGAATCATCACTTCTACTTCATCACCCATCTGAACTACTTTGCTTGGATGAACATTCTTATTTGTCCAGTCCATTTCAGAAACGTGTACCAGACCTTCGATACCCTGTTCGATTTCCACAAATGCACCATAATCAGTCAGATTGGTAACTTTACCAAACAGACGGGTACCCTGCGGATAACGACGGGCCAGACCATTCCACGGATCTTCACCCAGCTGTTTCAGGCCCAGAGAAACGCGGCTGCGTTCCTGATCAAATTTCAATACTTTAGCTTCAACTTCCTGACCAACTTCCAGCACTTCGCTTGGATGTTTAACACGGCGCCATGCCAGATCAGTAATATGCAACAGACCGTCGATACCACCCAGATCAACGAAAGCACCGTAATCGGTAATGTTTTTCACAATACCTTTCACTACTGAACCTTCTTTCAGGTTTTCCAGCAAGGCTTTGCGTTCTTCACCAAGAGTTTCTTCCAGAACAGCACGGCGTGAAACCACAACATTGTTACGGCGTTTATCCAGTTTAATAACTTTGAATTCAATTTCCTTGCCTTCAAAGTGAGAGGTATCTTTAACCGGACGTACATCAACCAGTGAACCAGGCAGGAATGCGCGGATGCTGTTAATCATCACAGTCAGACCGCCTTTGACTTTACCATTAATCACACCAGACAGAATTTCACCATTTTCCATGGCTTCTTCCAGCTTGATCCAGTCAGCAGCACGTTTGGCTTTTTCACGTGACAGCTTGGTTTCACCAAAACCGTTTTCCACAGATTCAATAGTTACGGTGACAAAATCGCCAACCTTAACTTCAATCTCGCCCGCTGCATTTTTGAACTCGCTCACATCAATCAGAGATTCTGACTTCAGACCGGCATTCACAGTGACGAAATTATTGTCTATGGCAACAACTTCTGCGGTGATGACTTCGCCGGGATTCATCTCTTGCAAGGTGAAACTTTCTTCCAGCAACTGGGCAAAATTTTCCATAGTCATATATTTATGTTCTCAAACAGGTATCGTCAGGGGATACAAAAGTTAGTTAATCAAAACCGGCACACCCTGACTGTGCCAGTCAAACCATATAATTACTACTGACATCCATTACAAGCCTGTCAGCATAAAATATGTAAAACAATTATTTAGTACAAAATTCAAACATTTTCAAATATTGAAATGCTAAGAATGCTAGTACAAAAAGCTTAATTATAACCTAATTTTAGATTTTTCGATACCAATCAAGTACTTTTTTCACACTTTCTTCAATATTAAGAGAGGAAGTGTCTAAAATTTTTGCATCACTGACTGGCTTAAGCGGTGCCACTGTACGCTGACGATCCGCCTGATCACGTTTTTCAATATCAGTAAGAATTTGCATAAAGTCCGGACCATCAACAGCTAGCCCTAACTGCAAAGCTCGCCGCTGCGCCCGTACTTGTGCACTGGCTGTAAGAAATATCTTGAGTTCGGCTTGCGGAAAAACAACAGAAGCCATATCTCTTCCGTCAGCAACCAGTCCTCTTGGAGTTAAAAAATCTCGCTGACGTTGTAACAATGCAGTCCGTACTTCAGGCAGTGCCGCAATAGCTGATGCACCCATGCCAATACTTTCTGTCCGTATAGCTGATGTTACATCCTCACCATTCAGAATGATCGAATCATTCTTGAAAACTACCGGAAGTTCTTGTGCGAGAGCAGCCACATCATGTTCATTATGCCAGTTTATATTCCGTTGCTGCGCATATAATGCAGTTAACCGATAAAGCGCCCCGGAATCCAGATAATCTCTGGACAAAATAGCCGCCACCCTTGCTGCTACTGTTCCTTTTCCAGATGCACTGGGACCATCAATTGCAATTACCTTTAATCGCGGTTCTGATTGTATTGCAACCATATTAGTACCTTTTAACAAGCTCTTTTCAGCCTTATAGATTGTCCTGAATTATATTTATATATCAGAAAATTCGTTCTAAACACAAACTGATATCATTTATATCAAAAACTAATGAGCCATCAGACTGGTTAGCAAACTCTGATGGCTCAATTTTTATCTGTATCAATGAAATATTACACCTTAACCTGCTTTAAAGATCTTTTCATCTGCATAATTGTTCGCCATTGCAATACTGCAGAGACAGTAAATAATGCAAGCATAAACGGACATTCATACAATTCCTCAAGCATATCATCATAAACTGGATTTAACAAAATAAACTGTGCAATCCAGCGACCACGCTCAATTGCATCAGCCAGCAGAAAGCCGGCTGCAGCCAAAAGGAAATTCCATACAGGAAACGGTTGATGGTAATAATACTGGATTCCTGCACGTAGCCGCGGCCACAGCAACATTAAAATCAGACCTAAAATTAGTACAGCAGCAATTCCATGATACACAGCATGAGAATATCCGGAAAAAGTTTGCCTGCCCCAGTTCTGATCACGACCCAGCAATACCAGCCACCATAATGATGCCCAGAGCCAGAATGCTTTCTCTTTTCCTTTTAAACCACTGCATAAAGTTGAAAGTAAAGTAAATAAAAAACAAAATAGCAGAAAAATGGTTTGTGTATTTTCTACATAGGATACCCAGTCAGGATTGATATGTAATTGCTGAACAAAAGGAACAGCCAGTATCATTAATAACCAAACCGTACTGGATTTAGACCAGCGCCAATCAAAATTCATATTTATACTTACTAAATTAATATATTAATATATTTACTATTATAACCAATATTACTGCTGCTCATCTGAATTATACTCCTTCATGGTTCCCAATTTTATGTATATTTATCCTGTTTGCGATTGATATGCATATCCCACAATACAATTAACTGATAAACTTTCAATCAAATACCTCAAATTTACCAATTTATACATGAAGACCTTGCATTTAAAAGCCTGTACCTGTCATCCTGCCAGTATTAATCTGCCCGGTTCCAAAAGTATCAGCAACCGCACCTTACTCCTTGCTGCATTGGCGGATAATGTCAGTGAAATTTATGATTTACTTGATTCAGATGACACCCGTTATATGCTGGAAGCATTGAAAACACTTGGCGTTAGAATTGAATATCTTCCCATAGAAAGTACCAATTCTGGTTTAAATATCAGAATATATGGTTGTCAGGGTAAATTTCCTAAACAGAAAGCTGATTTGTTTCTTGGTAATGCAGGTACTGCATTCAGACCATTAACAGCAGTACTAGCGATAACAGGCGGTGAATATTATTTACATGGTGTAAATCGTATGCATGAACGTCCTATCGGCGATTTGGTTAATGCATTGCGAATGGCAGGTGCCGAGATTGAGTATAAAGGACAAAACGGTTTTCCGCCATTACAAATTCATGAAATCCGTCAACAGAATACCGATCATATTAGTGTTAAAGGTAATGTTTCCAGCCAGTTTTTAACTGCATTACTCATTGCCCTACCATTGACAGGTAAAAAGTATACTATCGAAGTTACAGGTGAGTTAATTTCTAAACCTTATATCGCAATTACTCTGAATCTGCTCAAACAGTTTGGAGTAGACGTTGAACATGATCATTTTCAGACATTCAGACTGAATGCAGGACAACATTACCATGCTCCGGCTCAAATTTATGTGGAAGGAGATGCATCCAGTGCTTCCTACTTTCTTGCTGCCGGTCTGATTTCAGGAAAACCTATTCGTGTCAATGGCATAGATAATCAAAGTATTCAAGGTGATGTAGCATTTGTGCAAGAGCTTGAAAAAATCGGAGCGACTGTACACTGGGGTAAACAATTTATTGAAATATCCCGTGCGCCACATCAGAACATCCTGCCTTTTGATATTGATGCTAATAATATCCCTGACGCAGCTATGACGCTGGCTATCGTCGCTCTTGCCAGCAAAAGTACCTGCCATATTCGCAATATTGCCAGCTGGCGTGTTAAAGAAACTGATCGAATCAATGCCATGGCTTGCGAATTACGTAAATTAGGTGCCACAGTACTAGAGACTGAAGACAGCATCAGCATTACACCACCGGCAAAATTACATTCAGATATTCATATTAGCACTTATGATGACCACAGAATGGCCATGTGTTTTTCACTTATCAGTTTACTAGGAACACCTGTTTATATTGATGATCCGCAGTGTGTCAATAAAACCTTTCCTGAATATTTTCAGGTTTTTGCCAGCATGTGCACACCTGTTTAAAATCATAACTTTACTTAGTCTGTTTTCCATTTACTCAGGTTTCAGCTCAATATTGATATAATTTATTTTTTTATTTACTCATGTTACAAACAGACCAACTATCAGGCGCACAGCCACAACGCGTCATCAGCCCGCAGACAGCTTCAGCACAGGAAGAGCTACTCGAACGAGCTCTGCGTCCGCGTGCGTTATCAGATTATATAGGTCAGCACAAATCCAAAGAGCAGCTTTCAATATTCATTCAGGCAGCAAAAATACGGCACGAAGCTCTGGATCATACTTTATTGTTTGGTCCTCCGGGACTTGGTAAAACCACTCTGGCACATATTATTGCTCATGAACTTGGCGTCAATTTACGTCAGACATCGGGACCTGTACTCGAACGCGCAGGCGATCTGGCCGCACTGCTTACCAATCTGGAACCGCATGATGTACTTTTCATTGATGAAATTCACCGGCTGAATCCTGTAGTAGAAGAGATATTGTATCCGGCACTTGAAGATTATCAGCTAGATATCATGATTGGTGAAGGACCCGCTGCGCGTTCAGTCAAAATCGATCTCCCGCCATTTACTCTGGTCGGAGCAACTACACGCGCCGGCATGTTAACTAATCCATTGCGAGATCGTTTCGGTATAGTTTCACGTCTGGAATTTTATAATAATGCAGATTTAACTACGATTGTGAGCCGATCGGCTCAGCTGCTGCAACTCAAAATTGATAATACCGGAGCGGCAGAAATAGCCAGACGCAGCCGCGGTACACCGCGTATCGCTAATCGTCTGCTCAGACGTGTACGAGATTATGCAGAAGTAAAACATCAGGGTGAAATAAATGCCGTTACAGCAGATGCAGCCTTAAAAATGCTGGATATTGACCAGTCTGGACTGGATGTTATGGACTGTAAATATCTGGAAGCAATTTTATACAAATTTTCAGGCGGACCTGTCGGATTGGATAATATTGCCGCGGCAATAGGTGAATCAACTGATACCATTGAAGATGTTATCGAACCCTATTTAATTCAGCAAGGATTCTTACAGCGCACGCCGCGGGGACGCATGGCCACTGAACTAAGTTATAGTCATTTTGGCTTACCTACACCGAGCAGTAAAGCTTAATTGTTGCACTAATATTCCGGTCTTATCATCAAATATCAATTAAATATAAACATACCTCGATCCAAATACAGGAACAAACAAGGAAAAACACATGAATACCAAACAGATAGATGCCGGCATATTCAAAGCATATGATATCCGCGGCATCGTAGATGTTTCACTGAATAAAGATACTGCCGAACTGATTGGCCGTGCTATTGCCACAATAGCCCTCAGCAAAGGAGTTGATCAGATTGCAATAGGACGTGACGGCCGTTTGTCCGGTCCGATTCTGGCAACAAGTCTGATTCAGGGCATCACTGCCTGCGGTATCAATGTTATCGATATAGGTATGGTTGCCACACCAATGCTGTATTTTGCAGCTATTGAACATTGCCGGGGCAGCGGTATCATGATTACAGGCAGTCACAATCCGCCCGACTATAATGGTTTTAAAATGATGCTGGCGGGTACTACTCTGGCTGGAGATGATATTCAGGCTTTACGTAAAATTATCGAATCCGACGAGCTTGCCGCTCAATCTGAACATACCGGTAATGTTGTTTCCTTACCTATTGCATCAGAATATATTAATTATATAACTAATCATGTTCAGCTCCAGCGACCAATGAAAATTGTTATTGATGCCGGAAACGGGGTAGCTGGAGCCTATGCCGGCGATTTATATCGCGCTCTGGGCTGTGAAGTACAGGAATTATTTTGCGAAGTAGATGGCAATTTTCCCAATCATCACCCTGATCCGGCTAAACCCGCCAATTTACAGGATTTAATTCAGGTACTGCAAAAAAGCGATGCCGAAATCGGACTAGCTTTTGATGGAGATGGTGACCGTCTTGGTGTTGTAACAAAAGATGGACGGATTATCTATCCTGACCGTCAGCTAATGCTCTTTGCTGCTGATGTTCTCGCACGCAATCCGCAAGCAAAAATTATCTATGATGTAAAATCCACCAGATTATTAAAACCCTGGATTGAACAGCATGGTGGTGAAGCTATCATGAGCAAAACTGGTCACAGTTTTATCAAAGCAGCAATCAAAGAACACAATGCATTATTAGCCGGTGAAATGAGTGGTCACGTATTCTTCAAAGAACGCTGGCTAGGCTTTGACGATGGATTATATGCAGGCGCACGTATGCTGGAAATTTTATCCAGACATGAAAATCCTTCTGCTGTTTTAAATGATTTACCTGAAGGAGTTTCTACACCAGAACTGAATATTGCTGTTCCGGCCGGACAAACCGGACATGAAATTATTTCCAGTCTGGCACAAAATGCACAATTTGAAAATGAGATTGAGCGCATTACTATAGACGGACTGCGTGTGGAATTTAAAGATGGATTCGGCCTGATGAGAGCTTCCAATACCACTCCTGTACTAGTATTACGCTTTGAAGCTGATAATCAGCAAGCTTTAGATAATATTATCGCTCAGTTCAAAGCAGTTATTGCTCAAAATCCAGACTTAAACTGGGACTGAATTTACTTCAACCCAATAATTTTCTGACTTAAAATATAAAAGTAAACGGCTACATAAAGTAGCCGTTTTAATTTTAAAGCCGATTATTATATCCGCTCAAACATTATTTTTTAGCCTGACTGCCGGTTTCACGAACAAACATTGTCATGATAAATGCCAGAATCAAACCACCTACAAAAACATAGTCTGCAGTTTGGAAAACTTTCAAATTCAGCTGACCTTCTGCTTTTGTCAGATGGTCAATCAGAATATTAAACATATTGGTCATAATTGCACTAATCACAAATACGAAAAAGTTAATCACACCAGTAGCTGTACCTTTAACTTCATCAGGATTCACTTCTTTAATCATTGTATAAGGGATCATTGCTGCACCGGAAGCAATACCGAATAATAAACCCATCACAAAAGGCGGCATAACATCAGGCAAGTAAACAATAAAACCACCAGTAATGCCCATAGCAATAAGGCTACCCATCACAACTGGCTTACGGCGACCAATTACATCAGATAAATAACCTAAAATCGGACAACCAATTACCCAGCCTAGCGGAACCATTGCCAAACGTAAGGCTATATCATCTTTAGCAATCAGTCCGTCCTGTAAAAACTGATTTCCCCATGCAATATTACCAACATTGGTAGGCAGGAACATCATGGCACCGATGAAAGCACAAATGTAAGACTGCGGATTTTTCAATACCACAATATAAGGATGGCTTAAACCACTCCAGTCAATTTTACCTTCACGAGTACGTGGTGTAGATAACACTGAACCAAAGAAAACTACAACCAGTATACCAGCAGCTACTATCCAGAACATCTGCCATGTAAGCACCTGATTTTTAATAATCGGCGATACAACAGCTTGTCCCATAAATCCGCCAAGCATACCGAAACACTGAGTCATACCGACAGCAGTTGCCAGCCATTTTTTCGGAAAACCGCGTGTGGCCAAAAATACCGCGCTGGTAAAAGCAAGCCCGGAGCCTGCACCTTGCAGGAATCGACCGAATTGAGCAGTAATAACTGTTCCGGAACAGAACAGTACGCAACCAATAGCAACTAAAATAATACCCAACGAGGCAGTAAAACGCGGCCCGATACGATCCAGCATCACACCTGATACCAGTGCAAAGAAAGCATATGAATAAAAATACAGACCGATAATGCCAGCCATTTCAACTTTAGAAATATGCAAAGTGTCTATAATTTCAGCCTGCATAATACTTGGAGCCGAGCGTAATGCATATTGTACAAAATAGAAAATGGCGCAAATAAACCAGGCAATTATAAACGTTTTATTTAATGCACTGGATTGATCAGCATTTGGTGGAGAAACTGACATATTGGATTTATGATTCATAGCGTACTCGCTTTCGTTTAATTCCGAATGAAATATCACAAAATCATTCTAACAAAACCCGTGTTACGTACACAATAAAGTTCCCAAATACTTAAAATAAGAAACAATATAATTAAATTACATTAATTTAAACAAAAAATAAAACATTAATCAAACTTAAGCATTATTAGAACAATATTATGCTTTCAAAATGTCAAATTAATAAAATATTCTGTTCAATTTTACAAATATAACTATATTTCACTAATTATCGGATTTTTGATTTACACCATATTTACACAGGACACAAAAAACATCATAGCATGAACAAAAGTATTAAATGAAGTTTTATAAACACAATTTTAATTAAGCTCAAGATTAATACATAAACAAATATTTTATGAATTATAAATATTGATAGCAATAGTATTATATGTTTTGGTAATGGATTAATTATTATTTAAATTCAATAAATAATAAAATTATAAGACATTAAATCTATTTGTTATATTAATCCAGTAAAAAACTTTATTATAAGAATATTTATTCAGTTTATACAAATTAACTTGCAGTTAATGGATTAGAGAAAATTTTGAAAAACCAGCCAGCTACAAAATAATAGATAAAAACAAATAATAAAAATTATGCTTTTGAAAGACTAAATCATATTAAGCTATTTATCTGGCTTATATATGATTCAGTTTATTCAAAAGCACGAAATAATTCTTAATTTAGTTAGAAATTATTAAATAGATGCATTGATAAATGCTTCCAGTTGTCCTTTATTCAAAGCTCCAACTTTTGTAGCAACACTGGCGCCATCTTTAAATATCATCAATGTGGGTATACCACGAACATTAAATTTAGCAGGAGTATCCTGATTCTCATCTACATTAAGTTTCACAATTTTCAGCTTACCTTGATAAGCCGAAGCCAATTCGTCCAGAATCGGCGCAATCATTTTGCATGGCCCACACCAGGGAGCCCAGAAATCCAGTAGTACCGGTACATTCGCCTGCAAAACTTCTTTATCAAAATTGCCATCACCTACATGAACAATTAAATCGCTACTCATTATGGTTTCCTTTTATTATCGGGTTTCTATATAAAATATAGCTAATCAGCTATCAATGCAATAGTAAAATAAAACTAACTGATTACATGATAATCAGATACCATATACACAAAACACTAATAGCTGTTTAAATTAATCTGAAAATTATTTTCAATACATCAAATATTTATCTTACTTAATGCATTAGCCAAATCAGCTTTCAAATCAGAGGCATGCTCCAAACCGACAGATAAGCGAATCAGTCCGGGCTGAATTCCGGCTTCCAGCTTAGCTTCCGGAGGCATACGGCCATGTGTAGTCGTCCATGGATGAGTGACAGTTGATTTAACATCGCCCAGATTTCCGGTTTTACTAAACAGAGTTAACATGTCAATTACCTGCCAGGCAGCTTTTTCACCACCTTTAACTTCAAAAGCTACAACAATTCCGCCACCTTGCTGTTGCTTTTGCACCAGTGATTTCTGCGGATGATTAGACAGACCAGTATAATGTACCGTTATTACCTGTGGTTGCGTTGAAAGAAACTGAGCTACCTCCAGCGCATTAGCGCACTGCTTTTCCATTCGGATATACAAAGTCTCCAAACCACTTAGAAGTATCCACGCATTAAAAGGTGACAATACTTCGCCGGTAGTACGGACATGTAAAAAAATTTCATTTACCAATGCTGCACTGCCGCAGATAACTCCCCCCATTACACGCCCATGACCATCAATCGCTTTAGTAGCAGACTCGACTGATAAATCTGCCCCAAGTCGCAACGGCTGTTGCAAAGCCGGCGATAAAAAACTGTTATCAACAACCAGTATAGCCTGATTATTATGTGCAATTTCTGCAAGTCTAGTGATATCAGCCAGTTCATTCAGCGGATTAGACGGCGTTTCAACAAAAAGCATTCTGGTATTAGGACGGATAGCGGCCTGCCATTCAGTAATATCAGTCTGACTCACCAGTGTCACTTCAATTCCAAAACGTGGCAAAATATTATTCAGTAATCCAATCGTAGTTCCAAACAAACTTTTACTGGCTACCAAATGATCGCCAGCTTTTAACAAAGCAAGAAAAGTAGCATTGATTGCAGCCATTCCTGTAGACGTTGCCAGGCCTGCCTCTCCCTGTTCGAGCTGAGCCACCCTTGCCTGAAACGCTGCAACAGTAGGATTATTAGTACGTGTATAAGTATAACCTTGTGTAGAACCTGCAAATAAAGATGCGCCAGTTTCTGCATTTTCAAACATAAAACTACTGGTCAGAAACAGTGCAGAATTGTGTTCATTGAAGGGAGTTTGTTCCTTAGCACCCCGGATGGCGATAGTTTCAGGATGCAATTGTAAAGTAGACATGATTGTTTAATTTATCTATAGATATTGAGTAAAGAATTGTGCCGCTTTTTTTATAATTGTGCAAATAACCGGCTTTTATAAACAAAGAATATAGTATTCTTTATTTCAACCCCCATACATCAAGCAAATAGTAGTGCCTCAGTATATGTTTATCATACATTTTGATAAATTATATATGGGAAAAAATAATTGAAAATAAGGATCAAAAATGTATTTTGTCATTTCACCTGCAAAAAAATTAAATGAATCAGTAGAGATTCCTACCAAAAAGTATACGCAACCTAAACTTTTGGATCAGGCACAACAACTGATGCCATTACTACAACAACTGGCTCCCCACGAAATTGCTACTCTTATGAGTATCTCCGATAAACTCGCTTTACAAAATGCCGAACGCTACCATAACTGGCAGCCCCCTTTTACACCTGAAAACGCCAAACAGGCTGTATATCTTTTTAATGGTGATGTTTATGAAGGCTTGGATGCGCTGCATTTAACTGAATCTGCGTTAGATTATTTGCAACAACATATGTCTATTCTGTCAGGTTTATATGGTGTTCTTAAACCTTTAGATTTAATTCAGCCCTACCGTTTAGAAATGAGTATTAAACTTAAAAATGCTCGCGGCAAAGATTTATATACTTTCTGGGGAGACATCATTACCAACACCATTGAACAGAATATACAGTCAGAAGAATATAAAGTACTTATTAATCTCGCGTCACAAGAATATTTCAAAGCAATAAATACTAAAAAAATATCTGTACCTGTTATTGCACCTGTTTTTAAAGATCAGAAAAACGGTAAATATAAAATTATCAGCTTTTATGCTAAGCGTGCACGAGGTTTGTTTATGCGCTTCGCGGCAGAAAATCAGTTAACAGATCCGGAACAGTTAAAAGAATTCGATTATGATGGCTATTATTATGATAAAGCTTCATCCAGTGAGACAGAATGGGTATTCCTGCGTGATGAAAACAGCCATCACTAAATTTAATCAAAAATAAAATGAACGATTTAACCAGAAATTCTCTGTTTGCTTATACAAAACACTTGGCAAATCCGCATTAATCGTCTATTATGCGCATCTTCAAAGACGGAAGCGTGGCAGAGCGGTTTAATGCAACGGTCTTGAAAACCGTCGAGGGTTGATAGCCCTCCGTGAGTTCGAATCTCACCGCTTCCGCCAGATCATTAAAACTAATTGCCTACTAAAAATTATTAATTTGTATTAATTTTTAGTAGGCAATTTTTATCAACACGTATATTCAGTACGCATATAATAAAATCTAACCCTAAATTTCAGGTCGAATACTAAGCATCAATTACGCAAAATAACGGCACTGACAGTTAGTAAAATAACTAAGCTAGGACTTTATGATAATGGTGCATACCAGATACAGTTTTGTAACATGGTGCAGACATCGCGGGCATTAAAACCTTTTGAAAAAGAATGTTTGCAAAATACTTCAAATTGCTGTTTCATTAAACAGCACTTCATATTGATTAGAGTCCCTTGAAAAATGTTTTTGAGGTGCTTAGGGGTATTTCTCTTCTCTTAACTGACAAAAATATAAAACAGATAATGCCATCACTTTTTGAAAAAAGAATTTTACATGTAAAATTTTTTGTAAAAAATGATTAAACAGAGAATAAAACGCTATAGCAGCACAGATAGTCCGAAGATATCCTAGGTTGTTAGTGCACAATAGGCTAAGAATCATACAGATATTTTATCCCGGAAAAGAGTCGCTTCGAGTTACATATAAAGCAACTGATACAGATTTCTTACAAAAAATAGATAGAAATTTCTGAATAAACATTTGTACTAACAGTGACCATGCTATCTGTCTACTCATATTCACTGTAGTTTAGTTTTATTATCTATAAAATGTAACCAAGACCAATTTCTATTTATACCTTTTTAGGATGTGTATTGCGCTTAAATAAGCCTACCAACACTAACAAAATTACAGCATGAATAAAACTTTCGATGCTAGCTACTACTACGTACAAACGAGTTAATTTATAAAAATACTATCACGAAACGTGCGTATACTGGCAGAGAATAATTAATCCATATGTTCATCAAAAAAAATAAGTGGTATATTTAAAGATTTTATTTAGTGTTTAAATTATACTCTGGCATAGCAATGACATCTAAGAGTTTTTCAGAAATAGCCAATTTTATCTGGTCAGTAGCAGACATATTAAGAGGTGATTTTAAGCAATCACAGTATGGACGTATCATTTTACCTTTTACACTTTTACGTCGGCTGGAATGTGTCCTAGAACCAAGTAAAAAGCAAATTCTAGAGCATTATCAACAAATAAAATCGCAAAACCTCCCTGAGGAAAGCCTCATAAATATATTGCAATTAGTTTCAAATCTGTCTTTTTACAATCTATCCCCAATGAACCTGTCTAAATTAGGTTATAAAGATATTAGGACTAATTTAAACAGCTATATTCAAAGCTTTTCTAAAAATGCCCGTGAAATTTTCACGCATTTTAAATTTGAAGAGCATATTGCTTCACTGCAAAGTGCCAACTTACTCTACAAAGTAATAGAAAAATTTGCCCATACAGACCTTAGCCCCAAGGCTGTTTCCAACTATGAAATGGGGTTGGTATTTGAAGAGTTAATCCGCCGTTTTGCAGAAAGCTCCAATGAAACAGCGGGAGAACACTTTACCCCAAGAGATATTGTGGAGCTGGTCGCAAGTTTAGTTGTTATAGACAAAAACGACGTCCTTTCTTCCAGTGGAAGAATTGTTTATATTTATGACCCAACAGCAGGGACAGGAGGATTTTTATCTTCTGCTATGGAAACACTACATGCAATGAATAGTGAAATAGTTCCTGTAGCATTCGGCCAAGAACTTAATCCTGAATCTTATGCGATTTGCAAAGCAGATATGCTGATTAAGGGGCAAGACCCTGAAAGAATTAAATTAGGCAATACCCTTACTGATGATAAGCTTCGCTGTGAACAATTCGAATTTATGCTTTCTAATCCACCCTTTGGCGTGGACTGGAAAAAAGATGAAAATATTGTCAAGACAGAGCATCTAGAGGGCTACAACGGACGTTTTGGTGCTGGACTACCTCGTGTCTCTGATGGTTCATTACTATTTTTATTGCATATGCTGAGTAAAATGAAAGATGTTGATGATGGTGGCAGCCGTATTGGTATTATCTTAAATGGTTCTCCGCTATTTACAGGCTCAGCTGGCAGTGGTGAAAGTGAAATACGACGCCATATTTTAGAAAATGATTTACTTGAGGCCATCATAGCACTCCCTAATGATATGTTTTATAACACAGGTATCGCTACCTATATCTGGATACTGACCAATAATAAAAATACAGCGCGTAAAGGTAAAGTCCAACTGATTAATGCAGTTAACCTCTTCGATAAGATGCGCAAATCATTAGGTTCAAAGCGTAACTATCTTACCGAAGAACATGCTGCTACCGTTATTCAAACTTTTGGGCAATTTAGTGAAGCCTCACAAACTGATCCGACAACAAACCAACCGCTAAGCAAAGTTTTTGAACCCTATCAATTTGGTTATCGGCGAATTACGATTGAAAGACCTCTGCGCTTGGCGTGTCAATTTACTGGAGAAAATATAGAAAAGCTCCGTTACTCCAATAAAGCAAACTATACTGAAGCTATGCAGATGATATATCATGATTATGGTCATCAATGGACAGCAGAAACCTATGGTGAGCTCAACGACTTTGAGGCAGATATTCGAGCCCGTCTGAAACAAGAACAAAGCAAACTCAAATAAAAAGATATTAAAGAAATCTTAAATGCTAAATTATGGCTTGCTCAAAAAGCCCTTATGGAAAAAGCAAAACAACTGCAACAACAGTTAGGCACGGAGGTTTTTAATGATTTTAATAGCTTTGAACCTGTCTTGAAAAAAACAGCTAAAGCCGAAAGTATAGAGTTTGATAAAAACGAATACAAACAGCTGATTGAAGCCATTAGCTGGAAAGAGCCTAAGGCTGAACCTATTATCAAAAAATCACTTAAAACTCAGAAATCTAACCCACTTTATGGCGAATGGAGCTACCAAGGTAAAATAGTGACTTTTGAAACAGACAGCGAATTGCGTGATTACGAAAATATCCCGCTTAATCCTAAAATTCCAACCAAGCAACTGGTAGAAGACTACTTTACGCAAGAAGTAGCCCCTCATGTGCCTGATGCTTGGATTGATGCAGGAAAAAAAGACCATAAAGATCATGAGATTGGCATAGTTGGTTATGAAATACCCTTTAACCGTCATTTCTATATCTACCAGCCACCCAGACCTTTAGAGGAAATCGATGCGGAGCTAGATCAGCTAACCAGCGAAATTATGCAGCTATTACGAGAGGTGCATAGCTGATGGTGGAGAAATATAAAGCTTATCCAGAATATAAAGATTCAGGAGTCAAATGGTTGGGAAAGATTCCAAGTAATTGGTCTGTAATTCCATTAAAGAGATATTTTTCTATTATTAATGGCTCGACGCCAAAGTCAGGTAATGATAATTTCTGGAATGGAGATATTATCTGGATAACACCTTCCGATTTAAGTAAATTGACATCTTTTGATATCATAAACTCTATTAGAAAGATAACCAAATCAGGTTTAGCCTCTTGTGGAACATCTATAGTCCCTATAAACTCTATTATTCTATCTTGTAGAGCTCCTATCGGTTCTATTGGTTTAGCAAAAGTTGAATTGTGTACTAATCAAGGTTGTAAATCATTAGTACCATTTCAGGATAGTTCTTCTTACTTCTATGCATATGTATTAAGTATATGCACAGAAGAATTAAATGCCAAGGGTAAGGGAACTACATTCCTAGAATTATCGAACGATGAACTTGGCTACTTTTCTCTACCAAAGCCAACAATAAAAGAGCAAAGAAATATAGTTATTTTTTTAGATTACGAAACCTATAAAATAGATACCCTTATAAAACAACAGCAACAACTTATCAAATTATTAGAAGAAAAGCGTCAGGCAGTGATTAGTCATGCTGTGACTAAAGGTTTAAATCCTAATGTGTCTATGAAAGAGTCCGAAATAGATTGGGTAAAAAATATTCCTTATCATTGGGGGAAAACACCAATGCGCTGGAGTACTAAGATTTTTTCTGGAGGTACTCCATCAAAAAATAAAGAAGAATATTGGGAAAATGGAACTATACCTTGGTTAAATTCAGGGTCTGTTAATCAAAAAAAAATCACAACACCATCGGCATATATAACTAAAAAAGGATACCTATATAGTAGCGCAAAGTGGATACCTAGGAACTCGTTAGTAATTGCACTAGCAGGTCAAGGAAAAACTAAGGGAATGGTTGCAATAGTAGATATAGATACTACTTGTAATCAATCAATGGGAGCTATTATTCCTAATAAAAATAAATTTATCACTACATATTTATATTACTGGTTATTAATTAATTACCAGAATATTAGAAATTTATCTGGTGGTGATTTACGTGATGGACTAAATTTAGAATTAATAGCAGATATCGAGTGTCCAATGCCGCCTTTAGAGGAGCAAGAAAAAATATGCTCCTTTATTGAAAAAGAAATCTTTATAATTAATCAACTGAATGATAAAACAAATCAAGTGATAGACCTTCTAAAAGAACACCGAACAGCTTTAATTTCCGCAGCCGTTACAGGTAAAATAGACGTGCGTAACTGGCAAGCTCCTACAGTAACGGATTAAACTCAATGAATAAAAGTCTAGAAAAAATATTTCAGCAAAATATTATTGATGCATTATGTGCGCAAGGTTGGCAACTCGGTATGTCTTCTTTCTATAATAGAAAATATGCCTTATATTCCGAAGATACATTGGCTTTTATTCAAACCACGCAAGCTCAGGAATGGCAAAAATTTACTCAGCTTTTTCCTGAAAATACTGAGCAACACTTTATAGAGCACTTAACAAAACAGTTACAAAAAGCTGATCCCAATGCGGTGGACAAAGAACTCAGAACCTTTGGTACACTAGGCGTATTGCGCCACGGTTTGCGGATTCGTAATTGCTCTTTCTCGCTATGTCAATTTAAACCTGAACATGAATTAAACCCCGATATTCAAGCCCGCTATCAGGCTAATTGTTTCCGTTTAGTTCCTGAATTGGTTTATAGTCCCTATGCGACAGCTGAGCAGTTGCAAGAGACTGGAGAAAAAGCTAAGGCCTGCCGTATTGATCTGGTATTGTTTTTAAATGGCTTACCCATTGCGACATTGGAGCTTAAATCAGAGTTTCAACAAAGTGTTGATAAAGCCATTAGCCAATATAAAACTCAGCGTTTACCTTTGGACCCAGAGATAAAAAAACCAGAACCCCTACTAACATTTAAACAAGGGGCGCTCGTTCATTTTGCGGTAAGTCAGTATGAAATCTATATGGCTACACGACTAGAAGGTAGTAAAACAAACTTTCTACCTTTTAACAAAGGTACAAAAGAAGGTGGTAAAGGCAATGATGTTCCTGAAGATATTAATCAATATGCTACTCAATATTTATGGGATGAAGTCCTATACCCTGAAACCTTGTTAGAGATTATCGGACGTTTCATCCATCTGGAAATTAAAGAAAAAGAAGATGCAACAGGACGCAAGCAAAAACAAGAGTCTATGATCTTCCCCCGTTATCATCAATGGGATGTTGTCAAAAAATTAATAGCTGAGGCAAAAAATAAAGGTGCTGGTTATCGCTATCTTATCCAGCATAGTGCAGGCTCTGGAAAGTCTAACTCTATCGCTTGGACAGCACATCAACTGGCAACACTTCATAATGAACATGGCGAAAAACAGTTTCACTCAGTCATAGTTGTGACTGACAGAACCGTATTGGATGATCAGTTACAGGATACTATCTATCAATTTGAACATGAAGAAGGGATGGTAGCCAAAATAACACATAAAGAAGGTAGTGGTTCAAAATCAGAAAAACTGGCTAATGCACTCAAGCTTAACAAACCTATTATTATTGTGACCATTCAAACCTTTCCTCACGTATTGGATTTCATAGAGAAAGATACGCAGCTAAAAGGACGTCGCTATGCCATCATAGCTGATGAAGCACACTCTTCCCAAACAGGAAAAACAGCGAATAAAGTTAAAGATGTTTTACTATCAGAGAACTATGAGGAAGAACAAGATATCGAAGATAAACTTAATGACATGATGGAGGCTAGACGAGGCAACGCTAATCTAAACTATTATGCTTTTACGGCTACACCAAAACCTAGAACATTAGAGTTGTTTGGAGTTTTACCTAACCCAACGCTACCGCCCTCTAAAAAAAACAAACCTTATGCATTTCACGTTTACTCAATGCGCCAAGCAATTGAAGAAGGCTTTATTTTAGATGTATTGCGAAACTACACATCTTATAAAGTAGCGTATAAATTAGCACGAAAAATTGCCGACAATGATTATCAGGTAGACGGTAAAAAAGCAAAAATTAAACTTAATCAATGGGTACGTTTGCAAGAACATAACATTGCGCAAAAAACAAAAGTGGTTATAGAGCACTTTAAAGATAATATTATGGACTTATTAGCGGGACAAGCCAAAGCAATGTTAATTACCAGTTCACGTAAAGAAGCTGTACGTTACAAACTGGCCTTTGACCGCTATATTCAAGAAAAAGGATATACCAATATTCAGGCAATTGTGGCCTTTTCTGGCGAAGTATGCTTCACTGAAAATGATCCTGATAGTGCTTGTTTATTGGGTGAGAAATTTACAGAAATAAATATGAACCCCAGCCTTAAAGGGCGGGATATGCGCAAAGCATTTGATACAGATGATTATCAAGTGATGCTTGTTGCCAATAAATTCCAAACAGGTTTTGATCAACCCAAACTATGTGCTATGTATGTGGATAAAAAACTAGGAGGGGTGGATTGTGTTCAAACACTTTCTCGCTTGAATCGTACTTATCCAGGAAAAAAAGAAACAGGCACCTTTATTATTGATTTTTGTAACGATCCACAAGAAATAAAAAAAGCTTTTTTGCCTTACTACCAAACAGCCGAACTTATTGATGTTTCTGATCCTGATATTATTTTTGATCTATTTGAAAAATTAAAAGCAGCGGGTATTTTTCAGTGGACGGAGGTAGAGCAGTTCTGCCAAGCATTTTTTGATGAAAATAAAAGTAGTGCGGCCATAAGCAATATTTGTAAACCAGCAATAGACCGCTGGCAAAAACGTTATAGTAATGCTGTAGAAACTTATAAAAAAGCACTGGAATTTTATGAGCATGTCAAAAATACAACTGATGATGTCATTATTGATAATGCACAAACTTCACTAAACGAAGCTAAAAAAGAAAAAGATCGTCTAGAAATCTTTAAAAAAGACTTAGGTTCATTTAGCCGCTTTTATGAATTTATGTCTCAGTTGGTTAATTATGAAGATATACGCTTGGAAAAATTAAATCTCTATGCGCGTTATTTACGTCCATTATTAAAAGAAACTCCATTTATTGAGGAAATTGATTTAAGTAATGTGCAAATGACACATTATCGCCTGGCACGCTTAAAACAACAAGATATTAAGCTCAAGGCTGAAGAAGCAAAAGATAGCAAATTACCACCCACAACAGGTATAGGAACAGGCTCGCCTAAAGATCAAAATAAAGTATTACTGTCTGAGATAATTGCAAGATTTAATAGTCTATTTAGCGGAGATCAGCTGACGGAAAACGATACTGTAAGCTACTTCACAAATATAACCAATAAATTAGAAGATAACCCAATTATTATCAATCAATTAAAAAATAATACTAAACAACACGTCATGCTGGGCGACTTCCCTAAAGAGCTCATTAATGCGATGTTTGCTTCAGGTAAAACAAATAATGATATAACCATGACATGCTTGAAAGATCCTAAAAAAATGAAGGAGCTTCAAGAGCTAATTTATGCTGCAATGATGATAAAAATTGCCGATAACAGCAAACGAAAATAATTATTTATAGTTATTTTTAATAATCATATAAAGTTAAATTGTAAAGTGCAGTCACTGCTTAATGTACTTAACATACGTGACTGTGCTGGCAAAATCACTTTTTATGCACTTTTAAAGCCCATTATAAGAGTAATCCCCAATTCCTTTGTCAATTAGTTTGGTTTTAAAAAGATGACAGCATTAATACTTTGATTTTAAACATCCGATGTTAATGTAACAAATTTCATAACTTTAATTTATCGGGAGCTTTACTAGAAGTAGCATTTAATTTCAAAATAAAGTTATTCTGTTATTTGTGACTCTAGAAGGTGGCTGTTTTGAAGAATTATTACAAAATATATTGAAATATTATTTTCAGTAACTGCCATTAAAAGTATAAAATTAAATTTTAAAAATTTAATTTTTAATAATGAGATAGATAGAAGAAAGCAGCATTTTCTGTCTCAACTAAAGAATATTAGAAGAAATGACTACTTTAAAAGCAAAATTATTTACTTATAAAAAGCAAAATCCTTATAGTTTTTAAAAGATTCAGCAAATTATTGTGATATGTAAAATAAAAGTTTCGCATCGATATCCTGAAACTTTTATTTTACAATTTTAACATACATATCATAGACATATATTTTTATACTCTACCATGTGAAACTAATTAACTATTCCCGAAATCATGATGCTTAATTCGCTGATAGTTATACCAGTTTGTTTGATTTGCCATCAAATTAGGTTGATTTTCTTGTAGTTCAGTATATTTGGAATTACCATCTTTCAGCTCGGGATTATCTTCAGCACTACTGGATCCTGAAGATAAACTTGTTTGAACATGTTGCTGAAACTCCATTTTCCGAGCTTTTTTATCCAGCATTGATATATGAATTTCTGTATCATAAATGCTTTTCAGTTCGAGCAATTTTTGATAAGTAGCAATCAACTCTTTATTATCAGGAGTTCGCATGATTTGCCCTTCAAGAAATTCACGGCATTTATTAAACTCTTCAGTTCTCATGGCTCATATATTAAAAAAATCTCAATATCTAAATTTTACACCATTTACAGAAATTAGCATGGAGAAATTGAATTAATATTCAAGTTATTCAGATATTATTGATATAAATATCTGATATTACATTCGTTAAAAATTTATCTTTATTCTCACAAATACGGGAATAGAGAAATTTAAAATTCTAAATCAAAATTTCAAGTACTTTTTTCTCAAAATATTAGAGATATAAGCAAAGCAATTGCACAAAAATTAATCACGCTTAAATTGGATTGATTCACCTTGTTTTTTTATAGTTATCCACAGATATACTCACAAAATTTGTGAAATTCTGAAGTACTTTGAAATGATAGTAAAGGCTGAATAATAAAAATAATCAATCATATATATATGTTTTTAAAACATTTTTAATTTATTAAGTAAATTGAAAAAGTAAAACAACATAATTGAAATTAAAGTTCAGTAGCTTCAGACGTTTTGAATTAAAAATATCCTGATAAACGCTCACAATTTCTACTCATATAGATTTTGTTTCAATAATATTGATAATGCACCATAAAATTATACAAAGTAGGAAATTTAGACTTGAATTCTTCAATAAACATAAATAAAAAATATAAGTATATTTAGGTTGATTTTTTATAAATCAGGAATTTAAATCCAATCAAAATATTTATCCATACTGGTACTTGACATTAGTTTTCTGATACCAATATATCTGTTAATGAAAATATAACTAAAGGAAATTTTGATGAGATTCGATAAGCTTACCGCAAAGTTTCAGCAAGCTTTACAAGATGCACAAAGTCTTGCTTTAGGACAGGATGCCGGTTATCTGGAAGCCGTATTTATATTGAAGGCTTTACTGAATGATAATGATAGTGGCTGTGCTGCTTTACTTACCCAGGCTGGTGCAAATGTTGCACAGGTTAAACAGCAGGTTGACTCTACTATTAATGGTTTACCCAGAGTATCCGGTCAGGGGGGTGAAATCCTACCCAGTACTGAATTGCAGCACATTCTCAATCTGATGGATAAAGCTGCTATTAAACGTAATGATGCTTATATTGCCAGCGAGTTGTTTTTGCTTGGTGCTGTTCAGGAAAACGGACAATGCGGACGTATTCTGAAACAGGCTGGTGTTACAGAAGATAAATTGAATTCGGCGATAGATGCCGTTCGCGGAGGCGCAAGTGTGGATAATCCTAACGCAGAAGATCAACGTGAAGCATTGAAAAAATATACAACCGACCTGACTGAAAAAGCACGTTCGGGTAAGCTGGATCCTGTGATCGGGCGAGATGATGAAATCCGGCGCACTATTCTGGTGCTTGAACGGCGTACTAAAAACAACCCTGTACTCATCGGTGAACCGGGTGTAGGTAAAACTGCTATTGTTGAAGGTTTAGCTCAACGAATTGTGAATAATGAAGTTCCAGACTCTTTGCGAAATAAGCGTTTGCTTTTGCTGGATCTGGCTAGTTTGATTGCCGGTGCAAAATTCCGGGGTGAATTTGAAGAACGCCTGAAAGCAGTACTTAATGATCTGGCTAAAGACGAAGGCAATACCATTATTTTTATTGATGAAATACATACACTGGTAGGAGCTGGTAAAGCCGATGGTGCTATGGATGCAGGTAATATGCTCAAGCCGGCTCTTGCGCGGGGTGAATTGCATTGCATCGGTGCGACAACATTGGATGAATATCGTCAATATATTGAAAAAGACCCTGCTCTGGAACGCCGTTTCCAGAAAGTATTGGTAAAAGAACCAACAGTTGAAGATACCATTGCCATTTTACGTGGCTTACAGGAACGCTATGAAATCTATCATGGTGTAGAAATCACTGATCCGGCAATAGTAGCTGCTGCTGAATTATCTAATCGTTATATTACCGACCGTTTCTTACCAGATAAAGCCATTGACCTGATTGATGAGGCTGCATCATTAATTAAAGTTGAAAGCCAGTCTATGCCTGAAAGTATGGACAAGCTTAAACGCCGTGAAATACAGCTGGAAATTGAACGCGCATCTCTGGTGAAAGAAGATGATGAAGCCAGCAAAAAGCGTCTGGCACTGCTGGATGAAGAGCTGGATAATGTTAAGCGTGAGTTTGCCGATCTGGATGAAATCTGGAAAGCAGAACGAGCCAAAGCTCAAGGCAGCGTTACAATTAAAGAGCAGATTGATCAGCTAAAAGTTAAGATGGATGCGCTTAAGCGTAATGGTAAATGGGAAGAAGTGGCTAAGCTGCAGTATGAAGAATTACCCCGGCTTGAATCCCAGTTACAGGCTGCTGACAACGGGCAACAGAATAATCAGCCTAACAAGCTGTTACGCACTAAAGTAGGTTCAGAAGAAATTGCCGAAATTGTTTCGCGCATGACCGGTATTCCGGTATCCAAAATGATGGCTGGTGAACGGGAAAAACTATTGAGAATTGAAGAAGTATTGCATGAACGTGTAGTGGGACAGGATGAAGCTGTACGCGCTGTAGCAGATGCAATCCGCCGCTCACGCTCCGGTTTATCAGACCCGAATAAACCATATGGCAGCTTTTTGTTCCTCGGCCCCACCGGTGTAGGTAAAACAGAGTTGTGTAAAACTCTGGCAAGCTTTTTGTTTGATAGCGAAACCCATCTGATTCGTGTAGATATGTCGGAATATATGGAAAAACATTCCGTTGCGCGCTTAATTGGTGCACCTCCCGGCTATGTTGGTTATGAAGAAGGCGGTTTTTTAACTGAGCAGGTACGCCGCAATCCTTATAGTGTGGTTTTACTGGACGAAGTCGAAAAAGCTCATCCGGATGTATTTAATATTTTGCTACAAGTTTTGGATGATGGTCGTTTAACTGATGGTCAGGGACGTACAGTTGATTTCAAAAATACGGTTATCGTTATGACTTCCAATATTGGCAGTCAGGAAATCCAGAAAATGGAAAGCGATGATTATGCTGCGATTAAGGCAGTAGTAATGGATGAAGTTAAACAATACTTCCGCCCTGAACTGATTAACCGTATTGATGAAGTTGTTGTATTCCATAGTCTTAACCAATCCAATATTCGTGCTATCGCTAATATCCAGCTTGCCGGTCTGCGTCAGCGTCTGGAAAAAATGGATTTACATTTACAGGTTGATGATGCCGCTTTGGATGTACTGGCTAAGGTGGGATTTGATCCGGTCTATGGCGCACGTCCTCTGAAACGGGCCATTCAGACTGAAATCGAAAATCCACTGGCTAAAGAATTACTGGCTGGAGACTATGCTCCTAACAGTACAATTATGTTAACGGCTCAGGATGGTATTTTGACTTTTGCCTGATTATCAATTGAGAAACCTGCTGTAAAGCAGGTTTCTTTTTAATTTCAAATCAGCTTTATATATTTATTTTATATAATTAATAAACCAAAATCATTGAAATTATTACTTTAAATATTGGTGGCATTTATAAGCTTCTAAGATACCTGATAATAATTTAGATGATATACAGAATATTTTATGAAAATGATAAATAAAACTTTTAAAACTGCTTTATTAAGTCTGTGTTTAACTACCAGTTTTAACATTCATGCAGCAACTACGCCAAATAGCTGTAAATCATTAGGTCTCAACAATTGCCCTTCTCCATTGGACAAAAAATTACCGGATGTCAAAAACATGTTAAGCTGGAATCAGCAACAACGGGCAATTGGCTTTCGTAATGACTATCGCTCTTATCCCGGTGATGTTTTTCACGCTGCTCATGGCCTGCCACTGCCCAGAGCGCCTCAAAATCTGTCTAATGTAAATTATCAGATTCATGGTCAGTCATATCTGCTAAAAGATTATTTAAAGCGTAATAATGTAACTGGAATGATGGTAATTAAAGATGGCAAAGTAGTATGGGATTATTACGCCAATGGTAATAATCCTACTACACTTTGGACATCACGCTCAGTGGGTAAATCGGTGGTTTCTACACTTGTAGGTATTGCTCTTAAAGAAGGTAAAATCAAATCGCTGAATGATGAGATAGTGAAATATAATCCTGATGTGCGGGGAACAGCATGGGAGCACGTGACAATTCGTCAACTGCTTCAACATACTTCTGGTGTGAACTGGAACGAAGATTACACTGATCCGAAATCAGATTTTTCACAACTTACTCAATGTGAGGCTAATCCTGATACTTATACGTGCGTTAACAGTCTGGTAAAAGCACCCGGCCGCAAATCATATGCTAAGCCCGGTAAAGCATGGTCTTATTCATCCGGTGGTGCATGGCTGCTAGGAGACACACTGGAAAAAGCAACTGGTGAAAGTATTGCCCGATATCTACAGAATGAAATCTGGCAACCATTCGGTATGAACAGAGATGGTGTGTGGCACAGTTATACCGTGGGACAACATGATGTGGGTGCACACGGATTTAATGCCACGCTTGAAGACTGGGGTAAATTTGGCCTCTTCGTAATGAATAATGGTACGCTGCCAGATGGCAGGCAGATTTTACCTAAAAACTGGGTTAAAGATTCCCGTAACTGGAATCAGGCGAAAAATTCAGTCAGCAAACTGCATCCGGAAGGAAGTTATGGCTATGAATGGTGGAATAATAGTGTACCGGCTATTGTAAATGATGTTTCTCCAAAAACAGGGCTGAACAGTCAGGACAGCATGTGGGCTTTAGGAATTTACGGACAGATTATTATGGTTAATCAGAAACAGAAGCTGGTTATTGTGCAATGGTCTACTTGGCCTAAAGCTGAGCCCTCTTTTCTGGAACAGCCACTGGAAGCATCTTTAATGTTTAATGCAATTGCTAACAGACTTGCATCATAACTGTTATTATTTAGCCTGACACAAATCTGTGCACCAGTTTACTGCCAAACAGTTTCTGGTGCTTTTTGGCATATAGTTTGATTCACAAGATTTTATTATGGCACAGGAAATTGAACGTAAATTTCTGGTAGTAGGCAATGCGTGGCGGAATCTGGCATCAGCTAAGCATCTTTGTCAGGGCTATTTATCGACGGTTAAAGAACGAACCGTACGTATCCGTATTTGTGATGATAAAGCATGGATAACGATTAAAAGCACAAATCGTGGCATTACCCGTACCGAATTTGAATACTCAATTCCGGTTGCAGATGCCAGACATATGCTCACTCATATGGCAGAGCAGCCAATAATTGAAAAATATCGTTACCGCATACCTTTAAATGGACTTATCTGGGAAATTGATGAATTTTTAGGTGTGAATCAAGGCCTGATTGTGGCTGAAGTTGAATTAAACCACACTGATGAGCATATTATTTTTCCAGACTGGATAGGACAGGAAGTATCGGATGATCCCAGATATTACAATAATAATCTGGTCAGAAAGCCTTTTACATCGTGGCATAATTCTTAATTTGCAGACTTCTGAACAATCTAACCAGATATATCACAGTTAATCTACGCTTCACCTAATAATTGTTCGCGTGTCAGCAAAAAGACAAAACCATCTCCGCCACTGGTAGGCATCCAGGTAAATGGCAATTCTGGAAATGCCTGCTCCAGTACTTCGCGATTATGTCCGATTTCAACCAGCAATACCCCTTTTGGGTTAAGATATCTGGCAGCCTGCTGAATAATCTGCCGAGTAGCATCCAAACCATCAATCCCGCTGCCTAATGCCAGTTCTGGCTCATGCAGATACTCTTCTGGCAATTGTGCGACTGATTCGGCATCTACATAGGGCGGATTTGACACGATTAAATCATAAGTTGTATCAATACCGGTAAACAGGTCGGTATGAATAAGATTGATTTGATCCTCTAATCCATAGTCTTCAATATTCATACCTGCTACTTCAAGCGCATCAAGACTGATATCTACTGCATCAATCATCGCATCCGGATAAATGTCCGCCATCTGAATAGCCAGTGCACCGCTGCCCGTGCATAAATCCAGTGCTCTGTGTACCAGTTCATCATATTCAATCCATGGATGAAGCGGTGCACCTAAAAGCTCATAAATAAATGAACGCGGCACGATTACTCTTTCATCAACATAAAATTCATATGCTCCCTGCCATGCCTGATGGGTAAGATAAGCCACTGGTATGCGTTCACTGGTACGGCGTTGAACAAGCTGTAGCAGCAGTGACTTTTCTGTGTCGAGCAAACGGGCATCAAGAAACGGTTCTAATGTGTCCAGTGGCAAATGTAAGGTATGTAAAATCAGGTAGGCAGCTTCATCATAGGCATTATCATTTCCATGACCAAAAAATAATTCTGCCTCTTGAAACTGACTTACAGTAAAGCGTAAAAAATCACGTACAGTATGCAGTTGCTGCGCTGCTGCTTCAAATACAGACATGTATCACTCCGGCAATAAAACAAGTGTGAATTATAACAGTTAAAAAGTTATCTAAAATAACCGGCCAAAGCCGGCTGTTAATAATGCGGTAACAGACTACGATTATCCGGATGTCTGATAAGCGGTTTAAGCAAGCGACGAAAATCCACCTGTGAATGCTGATACCGTTTATCACCGTTTAATGCCAGAAAATAATGCTGTACTATATTCGCCTGTTGCTCCATATTCAGCTGATTGAGGCTGATAATTGTTTCCGGAGGCGGATACCGGTAGGCACGAGCCTGATAGTAGCCTGCTTTAAGTGCAAGACAGACTCCGGCAAATAAAATTGGAAAACCATGCTGGCTTTGCCAGACATGCATAAGCTCATGCATCAGCCAGCCTTGCATGCTCAAATCCGACTGAGTAAAATCATCAACATAATATGCCGCCGGAAAAATAATATGATTTCCGCATGTTATGGCAGCATGCGGATGTACTAGCCACCATGCATCACGTACTATCTGCACTTTTGTCCAGTCTGCTGCATTACCCAGAAACTTTCTGACCAACCTCAACTCGTTATCCGTTAATGATCTTTGCATGTCTTTATTTCTGAATGGTGGTCACATGTCTGCGGGCAAACCACTGCCAGCCATTCCAGACCACAATATATCCGAGGGTTGCAAGTATCATGCCCAATACTGGCACACCCAAAAGTAAAGGCTTACCAAACTGAATCAGCCATTGCCATAATTCAGTCCCGAGATGACCTAATTTAAACTCTGGCAATTCAGGCATGGCTTTGCCCCACTGACCATATAATAAGCCCTCACCAATCTGATAAGCACAGTAATATAAGGGTATATAAGTTAGCGGATTTGTATACAGTGTAGTTAAAAGTGCCACGGGTAAATGTGTGCGTACCACATAAGCCACTATCAGAGCGGTAAGCATTTGGGTAGGTCCGGGCATGAGACCACAAAACATGCCAACAGCTACAGCAGAGGCAGCACGTTCTCGATTGAGCTGCCAGTAATATGGCCTGTCAAACCAGCGTGCAAATGGTTTAAACCATGGAGAAGCAAATAATGATGCCTGTGTTGGCATTTTTTGCCGCATATACTGAATCCATTTGGTTAGGCTTCTATCTATCATCTTGCCGAGACCAAATTTGAAAATTATCAATACAGATTATCATACTAAAAAACATAACCTAATTTTTTAATTATAAATCAAACAAAAAATCAGATATTTGCGATGATAATAATTCAATACCAATATCCGGTTTAACCTGATTCTGTTGATTTTCACTTTTACTTTATGCTGATTGGTTAAAACAGGTAATTAAACACAAATTTATTCCCGTTCAAACGCACGATGCTTCTTTTTAACCAGCACATATACTGCACCATCATTACGCTCATTTGGCTGAGCATAAGCCAGCACTTCGGGGTGTGCCATTAACCAGCGGCGTACAAGTGTTTTCAATACAGGCTGATAATCCTTTGATCCCAGTCCGCTGCCATGGACTATTTCACCTACTACTCCATATTGCTGAATATAATCAATAAATTCATTCAATACTTCCTGAGCTTCATCCTGACGATAGCCATGTAAATCTACATAAGCTACGATAGGCCATTGCTTCGCCTGCAAGCGCTTAATATCAGCTGTACCGCGACCATTTTTACTGAACACTGGCGGTGCAGTATCATTCTGATTTTCACCAACATAAAAATAGCTGCTTTCATCTGTTGATTCTTCCTGACGGGTTCGCAATTTAATCGGGCTGGTATCACGCGGATGCTGAAACTGATTTCTTGCCTTTAATGGCGTAATATCTTTTCCGATCGCTTCAGCAAAATTGACATCTGTCTGGCGCTTTTGTACTTCTTTTGCCTGCTGCTCTTCTGCCAGACGTTTCGCTTTAGCCTGTTTACCCAGTTGCTGCAATTGATCCTGAAATGAGTTTTTAACCATTTGTATAATCATTCATATATAAATCCTATTACCATGATTTTAACAGAGCAATAATTTAAGGGTTAAGCTTGACGTTTATTAACTTTCTTTCAAACGGATATAGGATTCAAGCTCATTTTCAGTTATTCTAACGCTGTATTGAATATATTCATTCAGGAATGGATTTTATGGCAGCAAATAATGTGTCTTCACACTCAGATAAAGAAACTGATGTCATTATCGTCGGAGCCGGACCTGCTGGTTTAAGTCTGGCACGCGCTTTAGCTCCATCAGGACTTTCAATTACTGTAGTTGAAAAACAGGAAATGGCTGTACTGGCGCACCCGCCTTTTGATGGCAGGGAAATTGCTCTGACACATTATTCAAAAGAATTAATGCAGCAGTTGGATATGTGGGACAAAATTGCACCAGATGAAATTTATCCTTTGCGTGATGCTAAAGTAATTAACGGCTATTCTAACTATCAGCTCCATTTTGAACAGCCAACAATGGCTCGCGGCAAACCGGCCAATACACTGGGTTTTTTAATCAGTAATCATAATATCCGGCGTGCTGCATACGAAGCAGTCCAGGCCTTTAATAATGTAAATATAATTACTGGCCATAGTATTATTGATGTAAAAAATGATCATGCAAATCAAATTGAAGCCAAGCTGGATGATGGCCGGCTAATCAAAGGGAAACTACTTGTTGCTGCCGATAGCCGTTTTTCCAATACACGCCGCCAGTTGGGTGTTTCGGCTCAGATTCATGATTTCGGGCGTACAGTAATTGTTTTCCGAATGCAGCATACATTGAGTAATCAGCATACTGCACTGGAGTGTTTCCATTACGGGCGTACTCTTGCTCTGCTGCCACTTGAAGAAAATCTCACTAATTGTGTTGTTACTATTAATAATGAACATGCAGGAGACATTCTAGCCATGTCTCCTGCTGAGTTGGCCGCAGATATTACCCAACAGCTCAAAGGTAAACTAGGTGAGATGCATTTGGTTAGCACTGTTCATCATTACCCGCTTGTCGGCGTCCATGCCAATGCATTTTATGCTCAGCGCAGTGCCCTTATTGGAGATGTGGCAGTTGGTATGCACCCAGTAACAGCTCATGGTTTTAATCTTGGACTAAGCGGAGTAGGCATATTGTCCAAACTGATTAACGAAGCCGTATCTAAAGGAAAAGATATTGGTAGCCAGACATTACTAGCTCAATACCAGAGACAGCATATGCCGCATACTCGGATTCTGTATCACGGAACTAACGCTATGGTGTCTTTATTTACTAACGACAGCCACCCTGCCCGACTGATGCGCTCACTGGTATTGCGTATCAGCAATAATCTGCCTCCGGTGAAAAAACTGATTAGCAAACAGTTAACCGGATAATCCAATTTATACAACCAATAAAATAGCTGCTAACCATATATGTGTTAGCAGCTATTTTTTATCAAAATTTTTCTGCTTAAATCAGACCGTTATTAATTTGTTGCAATAGCTCAATTGGGTTCTGACTTTGCGTTACCGGTCTGCCCATTACCAGATAGCTGCTGCCTGCAGCTAAAGCTGCTTTTGGAGTCATAATACGCCGCTGATCATCTGTAATTGAATTTTGTAATCTGATACCGGGCGTAACCAGTAAAAAATCCTGCCCGAGCTGTCCGCGTAATAAAGATGCTTCCTGAGCAGAACAAACCACGCCATCAAGACCGGATTGCCGGGTTAATTCAGCCAGACGAATAACTGTTTCATCTATGGATGATTTTATACCGATTTCTGCCAGTTCATTCTGAGTCATACTGGTTAATACCGTTACTGCAATTAATAATGGCGGCTGGCTGCAATTACTAACAGCTTCAGCAGCAGCTTCCATCATTCTTCGACCGCCCGATGCATGCATATCTACCATCCACACGCCCATATCAGCAGCCACTTTACAGGCAGACGCTACGGTATTGGGAATATCATGGTATTTTAAATCAAGAAAAATCCGATAGCCTTGTAATACAAGCTGCTCAACCAGATAGCGGCCAGTAGCAGTAAATAGTTCTTTACCTATTTTAAGCTGGCACAAATCCGGGTCCAACTGACGAACAAAATCCAGTGTTGTTTCAGCATTGGCAAAATCCAGCGCCACAATGACAGGTTTTGCTTTCTGATTCATTAAAGTAGTATCAAGCATCAATGGATTCATATTTCGCAAATCATCATTCAATATTGTCTTTAACAATACACATATATGTATATTGCTAAAAACTTATTCATAGAAATATTAAATATGATATTAAACTCCAATTTAATATCATATTATTTTTAAAAGTCATTTATGATTTTAAAAAATCATCTGTAACTGATTGTGTGCAGAATTTCTGTACATCAGAGCAAATATTCAGCAACTGATAAGACTTATCAGCCAACTACACATCAATCCGATTTGGCGTAAATGTTTCCCATTTATTACAAGCCGGACAATGCCAGAAGAATACCTGAGATTTAAAATGACAATGGCGGCAACGGTACATCACAGATTTTTGCATCTGCATGCCCACTACTGAACGCATCATATCAACTTCGGCTTTCCACTTCGAACTGATAGTATTTTGTAAAACGCCGAGTAAACGGTAAGTTCCAGTCAGAGTAGGCTTACGCCGCACCAGATCAATAACAATTTCGGTAGCTCGGTCTTCACCATATACAGGTAAAGACTTTTCATATATCACGCCAGATAAATCCAGCTGCGGAAACGTCTGGGCAAAACCAATTAAAACTTCCAGACCGTCTGCTGCTTTATTCATACCATCATAGGCATCATATAAACGCTCACCTACCAGACTGAGATATTCATAATTCTGTTTTTCAATAGCGCTATAAGCATCTACAGCAGCCTGAAAATTTTGTTGTTTCAGTTCTACATCACCAAGAATCATATTAGCCCGGCTGCATTTGCGATTAACCGCCAGAGCCTGAAAAATATACTCACGTGCTTTATTGTACTCAGACTGATACAAAGCTAATTGAGCTAGCTCACAATAAAATTGAGCAATTTCAAATTGATAAGTCTGATCTCCGGTACTGAGTTCTTCTGCCAGCTTAATGGCTTTTTCCCAGTCCCGATCCTGCTGATAAATATTCAGCAATATCTGCCGTGCCTGTCTGGCTTTACTGCCATTAAGCAAACCAACCAGAATCTGCTCAGCACGGTCTACCAGACCGGCGGCCTGATAATCCTGTCCAAGTTCGAAAGCGACAATATCACGACGTTCTGCGATAGTTTCTGGTAGCTCCAGTAATTTCTGATGTAAAGCGATGGCCTTATCATTTTCACCACGCTGACGGTACAACTTCCCTAATGTCAGATGCAGCTCATACGTGCTTTGACGGGCATCATTTTGCTGATCGACAACCTCAGCCAGTTCACGTACTGCAACCGCACTTTTATTCTCAGCCAGAGCATCCAGACTTTTATAAAATCCTTCCGGAATGGCTTTCGCCTGTTTCAGCACTGCCCGCATATCTACCCGGGCAGCAAACCAGCCCATAGCAAAAAATACAGGTAACAAAATAACTGGTGCCAGCCACATCCAGAAATCATTACTATCCATATTAATTATTTACTTTCTTCTGATCAAAATTACCGGATTGTGACTGAGTAGCAGTAGTGGCAAGATTTTCAGTATGTACTGCCTGAGCGGCTGCCTTAATTTGTTTATCAAGCTTAGTCTGTAACTGATTGACCTGACTGCGCAGACGTAATAACCGCCCAAACATGGCAAACACACCAAAAACAGCACCAATAATAAAAAATATCAGTAATAGGACAATTAATGGCAAATTGACAGTTTGTCCGGGTAAATAATTGAATGCAGTCATTTGTGTATTGCTTACAGCAAGCAGCAACAATATCAGCAATACCACTATTTTTATTAATGCATAAATAATTTTCATACTTATTCACCTTACTCTGTACTGTTTTCTGAAGATTTAATCAGACGTCAGATACAAGCCGGATTATTGAGGAAGCAACACAGTTTAAACGATTTCACGCCTTTTTAGCAAAAACTGCCCCCTGCTTTCAGCATTGGCAAGCAAAACAGGCAGTGATAATATTTACTTTTACATAAAGTAACAGCGGCTATCGGCTAAAGATAAGACCAACAGCTGTTGTTACCATTATTTTTTGTACTGCCTAGTCACCAATCCTGCCTTGCCCTATCCATTGCAACACAGGGTTCCGGCCACCGCAGCTTAATGTCTTATTTTGGAGAAGTTTTATTATGTCTATGGCCGACCAAGACGGTTTTATCTGGTTTAATGGTAATCTTGTTGAGTGGAGAAATGCTCAAACTCATGTTTTAACTCATACATTGCATTATGGTATGGGGGTTTTCGAAGGCGTACGTGCTTATGAAACGCAAAACGGAACAGCCATTTTCCGTTTACAGGATCATACTAAACGTCTGTTTAACTCCGCCAAAATTACTGGCATGCATCTGCCATTCACAATGGAAGAAATCAATCAGGCTCACATTGAAGTAGTTAAAGCCAACAAACTGGCTTCCTGCTATTTTCGACCTATGGCTTTTTATGGTTCAAACAAACTGGGTGTAGCACCAGATCAAAATGATGTACAGGTAATTGTGGCTGCCTGGCCATGGGGAGCCTATCTTGGCGAAGAAGGTATGCAAAAGGGTATTCGCGTGCAAATCAGCTCGTTCACCCGTCATCACCCCAATATCACCATGATTAAAGCCAAAGCCAATGGCAACTACATGAATTCTATTATGGCTAATACCGAAGCTACCCGTAATGGCTATGATGAAGCAATAATGCTGGATTCAAACGGTTTTGTTGCTGAAGGATCCGGGGAAAATATATTTATCGTCAATGATGGCAAACTTTACACACCGGCTCTGGATGCAGCTTTGGATGGGATTACCCGGCGTACAGTAATGGCTATCGCAGCTGATATGAATTTAACCGTTACTGAAAAGCATATTACCCGTGATGAAGTTTATTGCGCAGACGAAGTATTCTTTACAGGCACGGCAGCTGAAGTAACACCTATCCGTGAAGTTGACGGTCGCGTAATTGGTTGTGGCTCCCGCGGTACGTTGACTACAGAGATTCAGCAGCGATATTTTGACATTGTTCATGGCAAAAATACCAAATATGAATCCTGGCTGACTTATATCATTTAATTATCTGAATAAAAGGCCTGATTACAACATTATTTGCTGTAATCAGGCCTGTTTTGTATGATTAGCTCTCAGCTCAACCAAGGGAAATAATTATGAGTAATACTGCCCAATCAGTTACAACCATTACACCGCATGATTTACCATTGATATGTACCGGCCCGGAACATGAAACATGGAATGGTCATCCCCGGGTATTTTTACCCATTCAATCTAACAGTAGTATTGAATGCCCCTATTGTGGCAAACAATATCATCTGGATGGTATTGCTGACAATCATCACTAACTTTGTTCAGGCGTGCAGATAACCAATAACTATTCTATTAAATCGAAATTGGAGAATTTAATTCTTTTTTGATATTGTGGTACAGTTACCTCCATTTATCCTACCTAGTATTGCCCAAATAATAAGGAAATGTCATGAGCGAACTCACACACAGCCGATTAATTATCCTTGGTTCCGGACCAGCCGGTTATACAGCTGCAGTTTATGCAGCCCGTGCAGGTTTGAAACCTACACTGATTACCGGTATGGCACAGGGTGGTCAGTTGATGACAACAACCGAAGTGGATAACTGGCCGGCTGATGTCTATGGTGTGCAAGGTCCTGAATTGATGCAGCGTTTTCTGGAACATGCCGAACGCTTTGGTACCAATATGATTTTTGACCATATCAATCAGGTGGATTTACAGCATCGCCCGTTTACTCTTATTGGTGATATGGGAAGTTACAGCTGTGATGCATTAATCATTGCAACAGGTGCTTCTGCCAAGTACCTGGGATTACCCAGTGAAGAAACTTTTGCTGGCAGAGGCGTTTCCGCGTGTGCCACCTGTGACGGCTTTTTTTACAAAGATCAGGATATAGCTGTTGTCGGCGGAGGTAATACTGCGATTGAAGAAGCTTTGTATCTGGCAAATATCGCACGTACCGTTACCCTGATACATCGCCGTGACAACTTTCGTGCTGAAAAAATCATGATTGACAGATTACTGGAACGGGTAAAAGAAGGCAAAATCATTCTTAAACTTAATGCTACCGTTAATGAAATTCTTGGTGATGACAAAGGAGTAAACTCAGTACGCATTAATTATGCCGATAATGAAAGTGAAATTCTGGCAGTAACCGGCATATTCATTGCTATTGGCCATCAGCCCAACACCGAAATTTTCAAAGGTCAGCTGGATATGGATGCAACAGGTTATCTCATTACCAAAGGTGGTAATGATGGCAACATCGGCGCAACAAATATTCCCGGCGTATTTGCCGCAGGAGATGTGAAAGACCACATATACCGTCAGGCCATTACCAGCGCTGCATCAGGCTGTCAGGCTGCACTCGATGCAGACCATTATTTATCCGGATTAACTGAATAATTTTTTAGTTATATTTAGTTATATATTGACCGGCTGAATGTCATCACATCAGCCGGTTTTAAAGTTTCTACTCTAGCGCTATATTTCGCGTAAAAGTAAATATTAGTTATAATGCGACCTTTAAGCTAAACACAAATCACGTTCAAGGATAATAATTATGGGCTTTTTGCAAGGCAAAAAAATCCTCATCACCGGTATGATTTCTGAACGCTCTATTGCCTATGGCATTGCCAAAGCCTGTCGTGAACAGGGAGCAGAACTGGCTTTCACCTATGTTGTAGACAAACTAGAAGACCGGGTACGCAAAATGGCTGCCGAACTGGGTTCAGAACTGGTATATCGCTGTGATGTACAAAGTGATGATGAAATCAGCCAGTTGTTTTCTGATTTGGGGAAAAGCTGGTCACAGCTTGATGGTCTGGTACATGCTATTGCTTTTGCACCAAAAGAAGCCTTAAACGGGGATTTTCTGGATAGTATTACACGCGAAGCATTTATGACGGCTCATGAAGTATCTGCTTATAGCTTGCCTGCACTGGCTAAAGCTGCCCGTCCGTTAATGAGTGGCCATAACAGCTCTATTCTTGCCCTGACCTATCTTGGTGCAGTACGTGCCATACCTAACTATAATGTAATGGGCATGGCTAAAGCATCATTAGAAGCAGGTATCCGCTTCACAGCAGCCTGCCTCGGAGAGGAAGGAATTCGATGCAATGGTATTTCAGCAGGCCCGATTAAAACTCTTGCTGCTTCAGGCATTGCCAATTTCGGCCGTTTGCTGGCTCATGTGTCCGCACAAAATCCAATTCGTCGTAATATCACTATTGATGAAGTTGGAAATACTGCTGCTTTCCTGTTATCAGATCTGGCTTCAGGTATCACAGGCGAAATCACATATGTTGATGGCGGTTACAGTATCAATGCTCTGGGCGTACCGGAAGATCTGGTAAGTACTCATAACAGCTAAATTGTAAATAGTTTTATTAATCAAACTTAATTTAGAGTATATAAAATATTTTGTATCAGCTGTTTTGATATAAAACTCAGTAAATGCAAAGCCAAACTTTTTTCAGGTTTGGCTTTTGTAATGTAAGCTTTGAATCACTAAAGTCTATTTATCAATAATAATTTCTAATAATTTTATTATTTCTATTTATAATGGCAACAGAGCTGATGCCAGATGTAACTCCTCTCATCCCGACAATTCATTCGTGTATAAAATTCAAAAATATAATGAAGAAAACCATACTTTTTTTAATTTTATTATATTCAGCACTGGTACAGGCTGAATTTATTCATCCGATGGATTACGATGGTTCTCAGGAACAGAAAAAAGCTGTAAAACAATTTATTAAACAGCAGGTACAGCATGATTATTGTCAGGAATTAAATATTTGTAATGCATCTGCTCTGCGTAAAATGGAAAAGAAAAATTTCCGGGCATTTATGAAGACAACGCATGCAACTGACAGAAAAGTCATGGATGAAGCGATTGACCATTGTATGCATTATATGGATATGTGCGAATATTCTATTATTGAACTTAAATATTCAGATATTAAGAAATCTGAAAATTAAACCAAGCTAATAAACAAAACCTGACTTGCTTTATTATGCTACTAATCTGGTTAGCAAACTGTATATAAAGTAACCAGATTGACAATTTAAGTTGAAGCCATCTGTTTTAATTATCCTACTCTCCTTAGCCAATTTAATTTATTCTTAATTAAGTTATATCTTTTATTATTTTTACATTGAATAACTTAGCTCTGGTATGACTGCCTGCCTTATCGCGCTACTATGAAAAAGCCAAATACTTGATTTTCAGGCCAACTATGGAGGCAAACATGAAATTTATTGAACAGTTTAAAGCTTTTTTATTACGAGGCAATGTCATTGATCTGGCTGTCGGTATGGTAGTGGGTACTGCTTTTACTAATATGGTGAAATCACTGGTAGATAATGTCATTATGCCACCAATTGGTCTGCTGATTGGCGGGGTAGATTTTTCCAATTTGTTTATTACTTTACGCAGTGGTTCTAAATATCCGGGCCCGTATGAAACACTGGGTGCGGCACAGGCTGCTGGCGCGGTAACACTCAATATTGGTTTATTCATCAATACTGTTATTAGTTTAGTAATCATTGGATTTGCGATTTTTTTGGTTGTCAAAGGAATCGACAAACTGCATAAAAGTCCTGCCCCGAAAGCCACCACAAAACAGTGCCCTCAATGCTGTACAGACATTCCAATTCAGGCAAAACGCTGCCCGAACTGCACATCTGAGTTAAATTAATTTAAAACAATATTATGTTTTAAATCGTGGTGTACACTATAAGTTATCAAACTAAATCTGAGTTTTTAAGACGATTGATAAAAGCTACAAATTGTATGTAGCTTTTTTTGCGCCAGCGAATTATATATATTTTCAGGCAGGCAATGGATAAGTGTGCGTATTAAATATTTACTCAATATGCCACAGAAAATAATTTAAACTAACAGGAATAACAATGCAAAATAGCCCGACTCCGTTTTATAACCCTTTATTAAGCTATGAAGATAATTATCATCAAGGGCCTTTCGGTGATTTCAGAAATTTAAATGTATCTGCTGATATTCAAAGCCAGCCTGAGCGTTTTCTGAATATGGAGGTTAATTTACCTTTTGGTATTCCTGCCGGTCCTTTGTTAAATGCAAATTTTATTCGGGCTGCATTTAAGCATGGTTTTGATTTATGTGTTTATAAAACTGTCCGAAGCCGAGCTCAGGCCAGCCACCCGTTGCCTAATGTACTATCTATTCATCCTGCCGGTAAGCTTTCTGCTAATGTGGATACTGTTCTTGCTGATAATCAGTACACTCAGCCTTTATCTATAACAAATTCTTTTGGCGTACCTTCTTATAATCCCGATATCTGGCAGGCTGATATGGCAGAAGCAATTCAGTCTGCGCAGAAAGGTCAATATGTTATCGGCAGCTTTCAGGGAACACCAGGTAATGAATCCAGTATAGAAAAAGATTATGCCCGAACGGCCGTTCTGGTAAATGAAACAAAGGCACCGATACTGGAAGCTAATTTAAGCTGTCCGAATGAAGGGGTAAATAAATTATTGTGCTTTGATTTTGACAAAGTGGAGCGGATAGCTAAAGAAATTAAAAATGTTGTTCCGGATAAACCTTTGTTTCTGAAACTGGCGTATTTTGCAGATGATAATGCTATCTTCCCCTTATTAAGTAAGCTAGACGGAGTAATTGACGGCTACAGTACTATAAATACGTTATCAGCCAGACCGGTTGATGCAGATGGTAAACCTGCTTTAGGCACAGACCGGCCTACCGGTGGTGTTTGTGGTGATGCCATCCGCTGGGCTGGATTAGAAATGGTAGAACGTCTGGCCAGATTAAGAGCCCGTCTGCAAAACCATTTTGCGATTATTGGTGTTGGCGGTGTAAGCTGTAGTGAACATTATCAGGCTTATCGTGCCGCCGGAGCTGATGCTGTGATGAGTGCCACTGGTGCCATGTGGAATCCGCAGCTGGCTATTGAAATTAAGAAAAGTCTGAATAAATAATATAAAAGCAGACAGCCGGAAGTTGATCAGGCTGTCTGCTTTATATGTTCAGAATTTTTTCATCGCTTTATGCGATAAGGTTCATCCATAGCAATAAAATCTTTTTCTTCAAGCGCCTGGGCAATCCAGGCTGCTACTGCTTCATTGGCACATAATGCATTTATATAATTAGTCAGTATTGCTGAAGTATGAATTTGGAAACCTTTTAATCTTAAACACATGGGTGCATAAAAAGCATCGGCAATACTAAATTTACCAAATAGAAACGGTCCTTCAGATACAGCCAGAAATGATGACAAATGCTGATCAAGGAAATCAATTTCTTGTTTTACATTGGGAAAATCCCGCAGGATAATCTGGCCGGTTTCAGGCAGCACTGCCTCAATATTCATGGGTAAATGCCGGCGTATATGATTATAACCATTATGCATTTTAGCCACTATACTTCTTGCTCTGGCACGGGCTTTATAGTCTTGCGGCCATAATGCCAGTTCCGGATGTTGTTCTGCAAGATATTCACAAATTGCCAGAGAATCACTAACAATCAGATCATCATCTATTAATACAGGCACAGTACCATATGGATTGAGCGGCAGTATGGTTTGTTTAAAAACCGAATCGGGTGCAAAACTGTCAAAGCGTACCAGATGCTCAGTAAAATCTATCTGAAAATGCTTCATGACTACCCATGGCCGCATTGACCAGGTAGAATAATTTTTATTGCCGATATAAAGTGTGTAATTCATTCGCTTTTCTCTTTTAGTAGTCATATTTTATAATTGATCAAGCATAGTACCAGCTTAATCTTGTGTAATCTAGCGCACGGAAAAGATAAATCAGAAAAGTGCTTTAATACAGATTTTTTTGCCCGTGCCGGTAAATTCGGTACAATAACAGGCTAAATTAATCAGCCCTACAGCAGTTATTGCACATGCTCAGCTATCGCCATGCTTTTCACTCCGGTAATCATGCCGACATTCTTAAACATTATTGTCTGATGACAGTACTGGAATATTTCAAACTGAAAGACAAACCTTTTTGCTATGTTGATACTCATGCAGGTGCAGGGCTGTATAGTCTGATCAGTAAAGAAGCTCAGAAGGTTGGTGAATACAGGGAGGGAATCGGGCGACTTCTGGCTGCAACTAATCTGGATAATAGTTTAGAACAATTCCGTAATGCTGTTGTCTCCTGCCTGCCGGATGATACAAATCTTTATTGCGGCTCCCCATGGCTGGCTCAGGCTCTGGCCCGCGAACAGGATCGTCTGCGCCTGTTTGAATTACATCCCGCGGATGCAGAATTATTGCGTAATAATATGCGTAATATTAAACAGCCAAACCGTGCTCAAGTGTTTTGCGATGACGGCTTTAAAGGTCTGCTATCCATGCTACCCCCGCCAAGCCGGCGTGCAGTCGTATTAATTGATCCCCCATATGAATTAAAGCAAGATTACCAACAGGTAACAGACACGCTTAAGACCGCTCTGAAAAAATTTGCCAGTGGCTGTTATTTAATATGGTATCCATGTCTGAGCCGTGGTGAAAGTCTGAAATTACCCCAAAATCTGCAAAAACTGGCTCCCGATAATTTTGTTCAGGCAGAATTATATGTACACGCACCACGCCCGGATGGTTTTGGTATGCACGGCAGTGGTATGTTTATTATCAATCCGCCGTACACATTGCCCGGGATACTGGAAAAGGTATTACCGGCAATGACTCGGTTACTGGCTCAGGATGACAGCGCACATTTCGTTCTTAACTCTATGATTGCCTGAATATAAATAATTTATGGTTAGCAGAGTCTGTTATTTAGTCGAGAAAAGTTAAAGCTATTCTGTAAGCTTCCATGCGAAGTGTATCCGGCCTGTAATAAAAAAATCAGAAGGTCGGATTTAAGTGGAAATCCGCAATCATTATCGCTGAATAACTTCATTGATTTTCTGAAAAAAATCATTCAAAGATAAATACAATCTAATGTATATAGTGATTAAACGAGCTGAATAATACTTAAGAAATGTATAATAATAGTGAGTTTTAAAAGGGAGTATTCGCATGTCTGTTTTACTGTCTGATTATCTGCAACAGCAGCAGCAAAAATATGCTGTTACACCGCATTTGCCTGATGTGATTACTAGCATTAGTCAGGCCTGTCTGCACATTAATCGTGAAATACGTCTGGGCGCTCTGGATAATATTCTGGGTAGTGCTCATACAGGTAATATACAAGGTGAAGAGCAGAAAAAACTGGATGTTTTATCCAATCAGATTATGATTGATACCCTCTCTGCTAATCCGGCTATTGCCGGACTGGCCAGCGAGGAAGAGGATTCATTTGTTACAGCCAGTCAGAATGGACAGTTTCTGGTGTTATTCGACCCACTGGATGGAAGTTCCAATATTGATGTGAACATATCCATCGGGACTATTTTTTCGGTATTGGCTAAACCGGATGGTGCGCTTACTACAGAAAGCTTTTTACAATCCGGCCGGCAACAGCTTGCCAGTGGTTATGTGCTGTACGGACCGCAAACCATTCTGGTACTGACATTGAAACATGGTATTGCCATGTTTACTCTGAATGAACATAACCAGTTTCAACTGACTCAGGAAAATCCGCAGATACCAGTATCTACAGCTGAATTTGCTATTAATATGTCTAATCAGCGCCACTGGCAGCCGGCTATGCAAAATTATATTGCTCAGTTGCTAGCAGGTAAAAGCGGCTGTCGCGGAAAAGACTATAATATGCGCTGGGTGGCATCGATGGTAGCCGAGGTGCACCGGATTCTTATTCGCGGCGGTATCTTTACTTATCCGCAGGATAATCGCAATCCCGATAAACCTGGTAAGCTACGCTTAATGTATGAAGCAAATCCTATGAGTTTGCTGGTTGAGCAAGCTCAAGGGGCTGCTACAAACACTCGTCAAAACATTCTTGATATTCAGCCAGAAGGCCTGCATCAGCGTGTAGCCGTTGTACTTGGCAGCAAGGAAGAAGTAGACTACGTTACTGCTATGCATAATGCAGACTAACCGTTGCAGATCATTCTGCAATTTTTTTATTTTACTCCCCTCAGGAGATTTTAATGATTAAATTAACTACGAATTTTGGTGTTATCGGTATTGAGCTTGACCATAAGAAAGCACCCAAAACCGCTGAAAATTTCGAACGCTATGTTCGTGAAGGCTTTTATGATGGCACCATTTTTCACCGGGTTATCGATGGTTTTATGATTCAGGGTGGCGGCTTTGATAAAGATATGCAACAAAAACCTACTCATGAACCGATTGAAAATGAAGCCAATAATGGTTTGAAAAATGATCGCTATACTATTGCAATGGCTCGTACCATGCAGCCACATTCAGCCAGCGCACAATTTTTTATCAATGTAAAAGATAATGATTTTCTGAACCATACTAAACCGGATTTACACGGCTGGGGATATGCTGTATTTGGTAAGGTAGTTGAAGGACAGGATGTAGTTGATAAGATTAAAGGCGTCAAAACCGGTAATCATGGCCCGCATCAGGATGTACCAGTTGAAAATGTGATTATTGAAAAAGCTGAAATTGTTTAAATAACATTAAAATAAATGCATTAGATAATCCTGATGCATTTTTAAAAAGCAATTAACTGATTTTTTTTAACTCTTTTTTGTATAATTAATGAAGTCTTCATAAGCAAAATTTTTCGGCAATGGAAAATTTTGCTAAAGATTTACTTCAATAATTTAAAATACAAGGAGGACATAATGATTATAGTAACTTTTAAATTCAAAAACCGTTGGAAGAACTACTGGCTAAATTTGAAGAACATAATAAATTTTTAGATGAGTATTTTGCTAAAAATAAGTTTATAGCATCAGGTCATTTAGACAATAAAACTGGTGCTATTATTAACGTAAAGAACAAAATCATTAATATTGCAAATATATTAATATTATTTGTGGTAAGAATGATGATTAATTTTAATGGTTATAGTTAGTTATGCCGCTGCGTTATTAATATATTTAGCAGACAATAATGATAATAAGGAGATGAGAACATGAAAAATCTTAGAATGAAATATTTTGACTTATCGCCAGAACTCATGAGTGGTTTTAGAACCGTGAAAGTCGCCCTTGAGAAAAGCTTTGTTGAACAGAATCTTATTGAGTTGGTCTATCTCAGAGTTTCTCAAATTAATGGATGCGCATATTGCCTAAATCTACATACAAATTCCCTGCTTAAAGCTGGTGAAACGCAGCGCCGCATATCTGAAGTGGCAGGATGGCGTGTTAGTGATCAATTTTCTAAAAAAGAACAAGCGGCACTGAACTGGGCAGAGCAGTTAACACTAATATCGACAAGCCACGCCGATGATGAGTCGTTTGAGTTATTAAAAAATTTCTTCAATGATACAGAGATATCTGACCTTACATTTGCAATATCGCTGATGAATGGAATGAACAGACTTGCCATTTCTATGCGGCAATGAGGTGCATTATGGGCAATGTTGAATAGTTGACTTAAGTAAGGTGTAGGTTATTTAGGAATCAGAGTTTAGGTGCTGGTAATTTCTTTTTTAAGGCCTTAAGTACTTATCCAAATAGTGATGCAGACTATAACTATCTTGAAAAAGAATTTATTATACCTAAGGGAAGGACTACAAAAGCTTTTCATTAAATTTTTATATAAAGTCATTAAAAGCGTTGCGGCATAGTAATGAGTGATTCACTTGAAGAAGCGAAAAACATTATGAAGTCAGATCCATTCTGTGTTTATGATCTTGTTGATTTAGAATTTACTTTATTTCAGGCTGCTAAAATCTCGCCTAATTTATTAAGTAATTAAGTTTATTTTTTCACAGCAGGCAGTCTTTTAAAGGCTGCTTTTTTTATGCTTTCAAATAAAACTGTATCTATGAATAAAACAATACCCTGCTAAACTATTTTGGCAGGGTATTTAGCTATATAAAATGATTTATTGAAGTGGCTTCATATTCATTACTTCCATCAGGAAATTAGTGAATGCCGGATTAGCCGGTTTGGATCGCATTACCGGCCAGCGCTGCTGCCAGCCTGATAAAGCATTCTGAATATATGCTTTCGACTGGGCTGTATCAATTGAACCTTGCTGACTTTCGACCACACTGCGTAAATAAATGGCATACATGTCATCATCTACCATATTATGCCCTACCTGAGCAATGCGAAACTGATCCAGTAATTGTGCAGCCTGAACTTTAGTCATGCTTCCCTGTGAAACCTGAAAACTCAGACGGGTAGCTTCATCACGAATTCGAGCCACATCAGACCAATGACTGCTGGCTAAATGAAATTCATTATTTGCAGTACCGTCTACTACCTGTACTGGTTTAACTTCTTTATTATTCTTAGCCGTTAAAGGGTTATTAACAGATGAACAACCACCCAAAAAGGCTGCAACGACACATAATGCTAATGTTTTTTTCATCATTTGTTTACTCAGTATATTGCTTGAAAATATTGCTTAAAACAAAATTAAAAGCCAGCTAGCTTAAGCGTGTGGCTGTACATATATCGTTTACAATTGTAACACAGCCATGACTGTAATAAAAAACCGAACCAGTTGTTTTCTGGTTCGGCATTATTCAGACAAATAAATTATCAAGCTAGATCTGCAAATAGTGGTGTAGAGAGATAACGCTCACCATAAGAAGGAATTAAAACTACAATCAATTTATTTTTGTTTTCCGGTTTAGCTGCAAGCTGCAGGCCAGCCCATACGGCAGCACCGGAAGATATACCGACCAGAATACCTTCTTTAGATGCCATGTCACGAGCGGTATCAAAACAAACTTCGTTTGGCACTTCAATAATACCATCATATATTTTGGTATTCAGAGTTTTGGGGATGAAACCCGCGCCAATACCCTGAATCGGGTGCGGCCCCTTGCAACCACCGGACAATACCGGAGAAGCTTCGGGTTCAACTGCATAAATTTCTACTTCAGGTTTTTTCTCTTTCAATACTTCCCCAACCCCGGTTATGGTACCTCCTGTACCCACACCAGCTACGAAAATATCAATTTTTCCATCGGTATCATGCCATATTTCCTGCGCAGTAGTTTCGCGGTGAATCTCCGGATTAGCCGGATTTTCAAACTGCTGCGGCATAAAGTATTTTTTCGGGTCTGAATCAACGAAAGCCTGTGCACGGGCAATGGCACCAGACATGCCTTCTGCTCCGGGCGTTAATACCAGCTCAGCGCCAAAAGCACGCAATAACATGCGCCGTTCTTTACTCATTGTTTCCGGCATTGTAATAATCAGCTTATATCCACGTGCAGCGCAAACCATAGCCAGCCCAATACCAGTATTACCGCTTGTCGGCTCTACAATCACTGTATCAGAATGAATTTTACCGGCCTTTTCTGCAGCATCAATCATACTGGCTGCTATTCTATCCTTAACACTATTGCCCGGATTAAAAAATTCCAGTTTGACTACAACTTTACCCGGTAAACCCGCACTTAGACGATTCAACTGTACCAGTGGTGTATTACCAATTAAATCGGTGATGCTAGAGGCGATATTCATTTATTATCCTTCGTCATGAAAAACTATCTTTGTTATCTTAGATGAAAATTGTGACCAGCCTAAATAATTTATATGCGGATAGATACAATTAATATTTATATAGGCGTACTAAATATATATGATGTAGGCTTAAAATATTAATATTATTGCTAAAATGCTATCAATTATTATAACAGTAATCTGAAAAATTATTTAATCTTAACATTTTGAAAACTACTCAAACAGCAAGCTTATTCAGGTCTGATATTGCCATAAAAAATTTAAGCCAATAAAAAGGCTGCCGTTACCGGCAGCCTTTTGTACAGCAATCAGTATATATATTACATCTTAGGCATCTACTTTAGCCGCTACATCTACATATTCCTGAATTTCATTGAAGTTCATATAACGATAAATTTCAATACCTTTATCATTGATAATGGCAATATTTTCGCGATATTCATCGATATTCGGAATATGTCCCAGTTTTGAACAGATGGCTGCCAGTTCTGCTGAGCTCAGATATACCTTGGTATTTTTACCCAGTCGGTTCGGAAAGTTACGGGTAGAGGTTGAAACGACAGTTGATCCTTCTCTTGCCTGTGCCTGATTACCCATACATAAAGAACAACCCGGCATTTCCATACGCGCACCTACCCGGCCCAGAATACCGTAATACCCTTCATCAGACAGCTCTTTAGCATCCATCTTGGTAGGAGGAGCTACCCACAGCCGGACTGGCAGATCTGATTTACCATCCAGTAATGCAGAGGCGGCACGATAATGACCAATATTTGTCATGCATGAGCCGATAAATACTTCATCGATATGGGTACCAGCCACGTCAGACAAGGTTTTCACATCATCCGGATCATTCGGGCAAGCTAGAATAGGCTCTTTAATCTCATCCATATTGATATCAATAATAGCAGCATATTCTGCATCAGCATCAGCTTCAAGTAATTTCGGTTCTGCCAGCCATTGCTCCATTTTTTCAATACGGCGTCTCAGTGTGCGTGCATCCTGATAACCATTGGCAATCATGTTTTTCAGCAATACGATATTGGATTTGAGATATTCCTCAATAGGTTCTTTGTGCAGTTTTACCGTACAGCCGGCAGCTGAACGCTCTGCAGAAGCATCTGTGAGCTCAAAGGCCTGTTCAACTTTCAAATCCGGTAAACCTTCGATTTCCAGAATTCGGCCAGAGAAAATATTCTTTTTACCTGCCTTGGCAACGGTAAGTAACCCTTCTTTAATAGCCTGTAAGGGAATAGCATTAACCAAATCACGTAAAGTAATACCCGGCTGCATTTTACCGGAGAAGCGTACCAGCACTGACTCCGGCATATCCAGCGGCATAACACCGGTTGCAGCAGCAAAAGCTACCAGACCGGAACCTGCGGGGAATGAAATACCCAGAGGAAAGCGTGTATGTGAATCACCACCAGTACCTACCATATCCGGTAGCAGCATGCGGTTCAGCCATGAATGAATAATGCCGTCGCCCGGACGTAGTGCCACACCACCGCGTGAAGACATGAATACTGGCAATTCTTTATGGGTTTTAACATCAACCGGTTTCGGATAAGCAGCGGTATGGCAGAAAGATTGCATCACTAAATCCGCACTAAACCCCAGACAGGCCAGATCTTTCAGCTCATCACGGGTCATAGGACCTGTAGTATCCTGTGAACCGACTGTAGTCATGCGCGGTTCACAATAAGTACCTGGGCGAATACCCTGACCTTCCGGCAAACCACAAGCGCGGCCAACCATTTTTTGTGCCAGAGTAAAGCCGGCTGTGCTTGGCGCCGGAGACTGTGGCAAGCGGAAAACTTCTGAATGCCCCAGATTTAGTGCATCTCTGGCTTTAGCAGTTAGACTACGACCAATAATCAGATTAATACGGCCACCCGCCTGAACTTCATCCAGAATTACCTGAGATTTCAATTCGAATTCAGCAACTGTTTCGCCGTTTTTGATAATTTTGCCTTCATAAGGCAAAATATCAACTACATCGCCCATTTCCAATTTGGATACATCAACTTCTATAGGCAATGCACCTGAGTCTTCCTGTGTGTTGAAGAAAATCGGAGCAATTTTGCCACCAAGACATACGCCACCGAAACGTTTATTCGGTACATAAGGGATATCTTTACCGGTATGCCAGATTACGGAATTCGTTGCTGATTTACGTGACGAACCTGTACCAACTACATCACCTACATAAGCAACCAGATTACCTTTAGCTTTAAGTTCAGCCAGTTGTCTGATAGGTCCTACCTCACCCGGTTTATCGGGTTGAATACCTTCACGCGGATTTTTAAGCATAGCCAGTGCATGCAAAGGAATATCCGGACGGCTCCACGCATCAGGTGCAGGTGATAAATCATCGGTATTGGTTTCACCTACCACTTTAAATACGGTAACCGTGATTTTTTCCGGTACTTTTTCACGCGCAGTAAACCATTCTGCATTAGCCCATGATTCAATCACTTCCTTTGCATACTGATTACCAGCACGCATTTTTTCTTCTACATCGTGGAATGCATCAAACATCAGTAAGGTATGTTTTAAGGCATTGGCTGCAGTAGAAGCCAATTCTTCATTATCAAGAAATTCTATTAAAGGCTGGACGTTATATCCACCCAGCATGGTACCCAGCAATTCAACGGCGAAAGTCGGTGTAATTAACGGACTGGTAACTGTTTTCTCTGCAACTGCGCCCAGAAAGGATGCTTTTACTTTAGATGCATCATCTACACCCGGCGGTACACGATGCGACAGCAGCTCAACCAGAAATTTTTCTTCTCCTTTGGGAGGATTTTTCAGCAATTCAACCAACTCTTCTGTTTGCTTAGCTGTAAGCGGCAATGGCGGAATACCCAGAGCTTCGCGTTCAGCAGCGGCTGCGCGGTAGGCTTCTAACATCTTGAATGTCCTTAATGTAATGGTTTTTTAAATTTTTCTTGTAAATTTATTATGCATTCCCAATGCAATAACCTGAATGATAACCGAAAACAGGGACGATTGAAACAATTTGTAGTCGAATGTAGTCAAGATAAGAAAATGTAAAGATTAAAATAAAAGCAGCCTTAGACAGGCTGCACTAAAAACAAAAACAGGAATTAGGATAAAAAATTACATCCTGATCAGTTTGTTTCAGGAACGCTTTTTCTTTTTAACCGTTCCTTTGCGGAAATTATTGACTCCCTGAATATTCTGTGCAGTAACTGGCTGTGACTTTATTGCTATATTATTTTGTCTGGCCTGCTCATAAACAGGTAATACCTCTGGCAGCATTTTCTTTAGTGCATTAATACGGGCATCATTGCTCGGGTGAGTAGAAAGTAAGCTTGTACCACGGTTGTTACCCATAACTTTATTCATTTTTTCCCATACCGTAATGGCTGCATGCGGATCATATCCGGCCTGTGCCATTAGTTTCAGCCCGCCGGCATCTGCCAGACTTTCCTGATGACGTGAAAAAGGCAGAGTCAGCCCAAACTGATTTAAAACATCTTTATAAATGCCTACATTGTTGGCACTGGCACCTGTTTTTGACTGTAAGGCAGAACTACCTATTTCAAGAGCAACACTAGTCAGAATTTGCTGACCGGCAGCTTTTTTGCTGTGCTCCTGAAGAGCATGTGTCATTTCGTGACCAATAATTGCCGCAATTTCATCATCACTCAGATTCAGACGATTAACAATACCGGTATAAACCACCATTTTTCCACCCGGCATTGCAAAGGCATTTGGTATTTCACTATTAATTACATTAAGCTGCCAGTCAAATGGAACTCCTGTCTGATTAGCTTCATTAGCATAAGGTACTAATCGCTGAAATATTGTATGTACACGCTTCGCAACAGGAGTATTGGTTTCAATTTCACCTTTGGCTTTAGCCTCCCCCATCATCTGAGTATAACTTTTGGCAGCAGCGGCATTTAATGTCTGAGTATCATAACCCATTACTTCTGCAACCTGAGCGCAACCACTCAAAGCCATTAAAACAGATGCCAGAGTAATTAATTTCGGTTTAAGCCTGATTAAATTCATAATTTATCCAAGTATAAAAGTAAATTGAAAATTAACACTTTTAAATGTCTTACATTTAGCCAAAAATGTAATAATGGGTTTTATTGTATTGTATTACATTAATTTACATATAATTAATTTAGCTTAATAATACATTTAAGAATTCCATACTGCAATTTTCAACCGTCATCCGTGTTCGTCTAAATTATTATTAATACATAGATTCAATTATTTAAATATTATTCTTATCAGTTTTAAATCTATTTGGATTTTCTGCTATCTTTAATATTTAATTAACATAAGTGTCGTAGTTTTACACCAATATTTCCACCATTCAGCACAAAGGCTACAATAAAGAAGGTACCACTGAAGTGATGTAAATAACGTGAAAATCCTGATACTCGGTTGCGGGCAGGTTGGTTCAACTATTGCCAGTAATCTGGCCAGAATGACCAATAATGATGTCACTATTATTGATATCAATGAGAGTGCCTTGCAGCAAATTAACCAGCGCCTTGATGTACAAACTATTGTAGGCAATGGTGCCTGGCCTTCTGTATTGTCAGCAGCCGGTGCACAGGATGCAGACATGATATTAGCATTAACTCAAAACGATGAAACCAATATGGCAGCCTGCCGGATTGCCTATGCTCTATTCAATACACCTAACCGTATAGCCCGGATTCGCTATAGCGATTTTGTTGAATTCGAAACCGGTAATAATAATTATAAAACCAGTCTGGACTTATTCAACATCACTGAAGCCATTAGTCCGGAGCAACTGGTAACAGAGCAGATTGTCAATTTATTACTACATTCCAGTGCGCTGCAAATTCTGCGATTTGCATACGATAAAATTCGTTTACTGGTAATTCGTGCTCAGAATGGCGGTATATTGGTCAATCAGCCCATCAGTAACCTGAAACAGCATCTGGAAGAAGGTGTAGATTGTCAGATTTGTGCTATCTACCGCAATAATCATCTGCTCGTTCCCACCGGAAGTACAGTCATACAGGAAGATGATGAGGTTTTTGTTCTTACACCCACAGCCTATCTAGAAAACATCATGCGTGAGCTGCGACCGATTAACAAACGCACACGCAGGATAATGATTGCCGGTGGCGGAAATATTGGTTATCGCGTTGCCAAACAACTGGAAACCAAGCTGGATATCAAAATTATTGAACGAAAACAAAATCGTGCTGAATGGCTGGCTGAAAACCTGAACAATACTCTTGTGCTGGTAGGTAATGCATCTGATGAAAGTCTGCTGGAAAACGAATATATCGATGAAATAGATGTGTTCTGTGCGCTTACTAATGATGATGAAAATAATATCATGTCGGCAATGCTGGCTAAAAATCTCGGTGCAAAAAGAGTAATGGCGATTATTAATCGCTCCAGCTACGTTGATTTATTGCAGGGAAGTGCCATTGATATTGTGATATCTCCGCATTTAATTACGATTGGTTCTATCCTGACTCATGTACATCTGGGCGATATTATGGCAGTTTATCCGTTACGCCGCGGTTCTGCAGAAGCGATTGAAGTAGTGTTACACGGTGATCGCCATACATCTAAGTTAATCGGTCGTACCATGACTCAGCTGCGCCTGCCAGCCGGCTGTTATTTTGGCGCAGTCATACGCAATGAAAAAATAATTATGTATCATCAGGATACAGTTCTTGCAGATGGAGACCATGTTATATTTTTTATCGCTCGGCGTAAGGCTGTTCAGGATCTGGAAAAAATGATTCAGGTCAAACTGGGCTTTTTTGCTTAAGGCTGCCAGACTATGAGCCATTTTACCAATCGCTTTGTTTTGCATCACAAGGAATCAGGTTTTCTAAATAAAATTGCGCCTACGGCACATATTGTAGCTAAAACCGGTTTTCTGTTTTCCTTGTTACTGCTTGCTCCGACGATTGTTTCTTTAATCTATATGGATCATGTATTTCCGGCATTTGCTTTCACTGCCGGCATTTGCATGAGTGTATGTGTAGTGGCATGGTTATTAACCATGCGCTATAACCGTGAATTACGGCCACGTGATGGTTATACACTAGTATTTATGCTGTGGATCGGTTTTGCGCTGATAGCCTGTCTGCCCTTTTATATTTATTTACCCGGACTAGGCTTTACTAACGCCTATTTTGAAGCTATTTCAGGGCTGACTACTACCGGTGCTACTATTATTACCAGTTTGGATTCACTTGCGCCATCATTGAATTTCTGGCGCCACATGCTTAACTGGCTGGGTGGCATGGGTATTATTGTACTGGCTGTTGCGGTGATGCCTATGCTCGGCGTAGGAGGAACACAGCTATTCAAAGCAGAAATACCCGGTGTAAATAAAGACAGTAAGATGGCACCGCGTATTTCTGAAACGGCTAAGCGCTTATGGGGTGTCTATGTTTTATTTACTATAGTCACTTTACTGGCACTGCGTCTGGCCGGAATGAGCTGGTTCGATGCGGTCTGTCATGCCATGTCTGCTTTTTCACTGGGCGGATTTTCTACCCACGACAACAGTATTTCCTATTTTCATTCCGTTCCGATTGAAATTATTCTTAGTATTGCCACTTTATTAGGCGCAATCAATTTCAGCAATCATTTTAATGCATTACAGAAAGGCTCATTACGGTATTACTGGCGTGATGAAGAGGTAAGAGTTTTATTATGTGTTCTCTTATTCAGCATTGTCGGTATCAGCCTGTATCTGTGGTGGCATAGCTTTTATTCTTTTTCAGAAGCATTTCGCTACACCAGTTTTAATCTGATTTCAATCGGACTGGCAAATGGTTACTCAAATACAGATTTTGCTAAATGGCCTTTAATTGCTTCATTATGGATGTTTTTTCTGTCCAATATACTGTCTAACGGCGGTTCAGCCGGTGGCGGTATCAAAACGGTACGAGCTATTGTATTATTTAAATTCAGTCTGAGAGAAATGCTGCTGATGCTGCATCCAAATGCTGTCAGTATGGTTAAAATAAACGGCAGCAATATTCCTGACCGGCGTGCACTGACAGTAATGGCCTTTGTATTTGTATATGTGCTGACTATTATTTTATTCAGCTTTGCACTGATGATCAGCGGACTGGATTTTTTGTCCGCACTTACCGCTGCCATAAGTTGTATTACTAATGCCGGTCCCGGACTGGGTGCTGTAGGGCCAGCCAATAATTTTGCTTTTCTTTCAGACATTCAAAAGTGGTTATGTATTATGATTATGCTACTTGGCCGTCTGGAAATTTTTACTGTTTTTATACTCTTTACGCCAGCTTACTGGAAAAAATAAATTACATTATGAGAAAAAGTGAAGGAAAAAAATTGATAAAACATTTAATGATGCTGAAATCAAAATTATTAGTTCAACGGCATCGTCTGATTTCTGGTACTGTGCTTTTAATAACAGCATGCAGCAATCAGCATGAAGTAGCTGTCCAGCCAATCAATACTAATACAGGTAATGCGGTTCTGCCGGGGACTCAGGCTAGCGAAACACCGGATAAAATTATTAGCAGCTTTCAGCAATATCAGAATGCCCTTAAGGCAGTTAAAGACGGAGATGATGTATTACCTGCTCAATTCCTGGCCCGTCAGCCGGACAGTGCAATGAGTAACAGTATTCGTAATAACTGGTTACAGCAATTGGGAAAAAGGGGGAACTGGGCTGTATTTCGTCAGCAATACTCATTAATGGATAAAAATGCCCGTGATATGGAAACCCGTTGTTATGCGGTACAGGGTGGTATAGAAAGTGATTCCAGCCTGATCGCTAGTCTGAGCCAGGAAACGGGTAATCTGCCGACAGGATGTAATCGCCTGCTTGTACAAGCTGCTGCCAGCCAGCAAATTAATGCACAAAATGGCTGGCGACGTGTACGCTATCTGCTTGCACTGAATCAAATAACAAATGCACGTAATCTGGCTCAGGCTTTGGGCAGTCCTTTACCAGATCCGTTGAATGCCAGCGCAGGAAACAGCCAGGGTGCACAGGAAGCTTTGTTATATCAGGTAACCAGCAAAGAAAACCGCAGTAAAGACAGTGCTGCAAACACATTAATGCAAATATCAGCCAGTCTGACTAAAGAACAAATCGGTTTTGGCTGGGGGCAATTGGGATTGGCTCAGGCTTATAGTTTGAATTCTATAAATGCACTGACATATTTCGACCGTGCCGATCCGGCACAGATGAATAATGAAATGTGGGAATGGTATGCCCGTTCTGCGCTGCGGTTACAACGCTGGCAGAAACTGAATAATATTATTCGCAGCATGCCAGAAGCTTTGCAGCAACAGGTTACATGGCAGTACTGGCTGGCACGCAGCTACCGTGCTTTAGGGCAAAATAATCAGGCACGGGAAATATTCGAACAAACTGCCAAACGCGGACACAACTTTTATTCTCTGCTTGCAAAAGAAGCGCTCGGGAGCAAAGCAAGTGTTCAAAACACTGTTGCTAAAAGTAGCCATCAAATTCAAAGCAAAATAGCAACTGATGGCAACATTGACCGCTCACTGACTTTATTTAAAACTGCACAGGCTGAAAACAACTGGACAATGCGACGTCAGGCTCAGCAGGAATGGCGCTATGCGACACGTAATTTCAATGATGACACCTTAATTGCTGCTGCAACATTAGCCGAAAACAATGGTTTTTATGAAATGAGTATCTATAGTGCAGACCGGGCTGATAACCAGCTTAATTATGAATTGCGCTATCCGGCACCATTTAAAGAACTGACTGTTCCGTTTGCTCAGCAAGTCGGCATCGATCCTGCCTGGGTGTATGGCTTAATCCGGCAGGAAAGCCGTTTTATGATTGGTGCACGATCCAGTGTTGGCGCGACCGGACTGATGCAGGTCATGCCGGCTACAGCCCGCGATATAGCCAAACGTCTGGGTATGGACAGCAGCGAGCTGTATACCATGAGCGGAAATATTCGCATGGGTACATGGTATATGAGTAGCGTACGTAAACAATTTGCCGATGAAGTATTGGCCACAGCCGGCTACAATGCCGGCCCCGGACGTGCTCGTCGCTGGCAGGCTAATACGCCTCTTGAAGGAGCAATTTATGCGGAAACGATACCTTTTGATGAAACGCGAACCTATGTTAAAAATGTAATGGCCAATACGACTTATTACGCCAATCTGTTTGGTGAACCCAGAACTACCCTGACAGAACGCATGGGTACCGTCCCCGCCCGCTAGTACAGCCAGTGAGCATCATTGCTCTGATTAACCTGTGTTTACCTTAAGCCACATATAAATACTGCATAATTTACATGCAGATTATTTAACCTTTCTGAAAGCACATTATGTTGTTAGACAGTAAACGTTCCGCAGTATTAATGATTGATTTACAAACACGCCTGTTGCCTGCTTTAAACAACACGGAAGAATTGCTGGCCAATAATATCTGGCTGGCCGGTCTGGCGCATGATATGGCGATTCCTACCCTAATCAGTGAACACTGTGTCGATAAAATCGGTGCAACTCGTGAAGAAATCATCACTGCTGCACCACAAGCAAGAATTGTCCAGAAACAAAGTTTTTCTGTATATGCTGCCGGTGTGCTGAATGAAGACAGCCTGCAACAGGCTAACCAGATCATCATATCCGGCATTGAAGCTCATATCTGTGTTCTGCAGACAGCCCTGGATCTGCGCGCACATGGCTATGAGGTTTTTGTGGTTGCTGATGCCGTCAGCTCTCGCAAACAGGAAGACGTTAAATTAGGTCTGGCACGAATGCAGACGGCTGGTTGTGAAATTGTCAGCCGTGAAATGATTGCATTTGAATGGCTGGGTAGTGCTAATAACCCGCTATTCAGAGACATTCATAAAAAATATATTCGCTAAATTGCCAGAATACTTTTAAGTTATTGTGCGGTTAATGCAATTCAGATAAATAGCTAAAAAGCTGAACCCGATTTGATACGGATTCAGCTTTATTTTTCAGCTGTGACTTTATACTTAATTTATAAAATCAAACTATTTAACCTTCACTTTTGGATTCACTGCGAATAATCAGTAACGGAAGATTAGTTTCACGCATGACAGTTTCGGCAAAACTACCCATTAATAAATGCATCAGACCACTGCGACCGTGAGTACCGAGAATAATCAGATCACTATCATGTCCGTCAGCGTAATCAACCAGCATCTGAGCCATTTCTCTTGCCCCTTTATTGGCAATCAGCAAATGCCGATGAACTTTATTTTCCGGTAAAGCTGCTTTTGCTTTTTCAATTGCTGCATCCAGTACAGTATTGCCTTCTGACAACGCAGCAGCTTCATAACTTTCATGCTGGAGAAACTCAGGAGCCAAAGCCATATATTCAGTCGGATTGGCAACATTCACGACAGTTAATTCTGCATCCTCACCCTTAGCCAGACCAATAGCATGATCTAAAGCATTTTCCGAAGTATGGCTGCCATCTACCGCTACCAGTAAATGTCTATACATGAAACCCTCCTATCTTTTTTGCAATTCGAATCACATGGCAGATACAGTATAATACCACTACCTGTACAAAACAGCTTTACGGATTTAATTTACGTGTCGCAAATACTCACTTTTTCTGCAAATTATCAACGTCGCTTCGGCGGCATTGCCAGATTGTACGGTGAAGATTGTCTTCAGCGTTTTGCTTCGGCTCATGTATGTATAGTCGGAGTGGGCGGCGTCGGCTCATGGGCAGTAGAAGCTCTGGCACGAAGTGGTATTGGTTATCTGACCCTGATTGACCTGGATAATGTAGCCGAATCAAATATCAATCGCCAGCTTCCGGCCTTAATCAGCCTAATTGGCAAACCCAAAGTCGAAGCTCTGGCCGAACGTATTGCTGATATTAATCCGGATTGTCAGGTTAACTGCATTGAAGATTTTGTGGAAGCAGATAATATCGAACATATATTCAGCCAGCCGTTCGATTTCGTAATAGATGCTATTGATCAGGTACGCGTCAAAGCTGCTATGGCTGCATTTTTTACCTCCCGAAACCAGCCTTTTATTGTTTCCGGTGGGGCAGGCGGACAAAAAGATGCCGGTTTGATTCAATGCGCTGATTTAAGCAGAGTAACCCATGACCGCATGCTGGCAAATATGCGTTATACATTGCGTAAACACTATGGTTTTAGCCGTCAGCCGGCAGATAAAATGCACATCCCCTGTATTTATTCCAGCGAAACTATAACTCCGCCTCAGTCTGGTATCTGCCTAACAGAACAAACTGCTCCGCAAGGTCTTTCCTGCGCCGGTTATGGTGCCTCCATGGTAGTAACAGCCAGCTTCGGTTTGCGCTGTGCTCAGGCTTGTCTGGAATATCTGTGCAAACACTGAACCATAACATGAGTAAAGAAAGTATAGCGGATAAAACCGTTGCTATGCTTTTCGGGCAGCCTGTTACCGAAATTCCACAGGACCTGTTTATTCCCCCGGATGCACTTCAAGTGGTATTACAAAGCTTTGAAGGTCCGCTCGATTTATTACTGTATCTGATTCGTAAGCAAAATATTGATGTACTGGATATTCCCATGCTTACTGTTACTGAGCAGTATTTGTCCTATATTCATCAGATGCAACAGCATGAGCTGGATTTAACCGCTGAATATTTGCTAATGGCTGCGGTGCTGATTGAAATTAAAACCCGTTTACTTCTTCCTGCTCCGCCCGCCAGCGAAGAAGAAGTAGCCGATCCGCGTGCTGAATTGGTACGCCGTCTGCTTGCCTATGAGCAAATGAAGCTGGCTGCAGCCGGACTGGATGCCTTACCCCGTGCCGGACGTGATTTCGGCTGGGCATGGTTACCAGTTGAACTGGTAGCCGTAACGCAACCACCGCATGTACAAGTAGCTGATTTAACCCGGGCATGGCTGGCGATTCTTGCCCGCTCTCAGCACAATCGTAGCCATAATGTGGTCAAAGAAGCATTATCAGTACGGGCTCAGATGACCGTTGTCCTGCGCTTCCTGCAAACCCGGCAGCACTGTTATTTCACAGAACTCTTTAAGCATGACGACAGTATGGCATTGGTTGTCACCACCTTCATAGCATTACTGGAGCTGGCCAAAGAAGGGCTTGTATTTATTACCCAGCATAGTACCGGAGATCCGATCTCTATCCAGACTGCCGGTATCGAATCCGGCAACAATCAAGAATTGATTAATAAACCAGCATTCTAGTGACAATAACTGTAAAAAACCCTAATATAACAGTTAATATTCCAATCAGGATAATCTTATGCCTGCTAACCCTGTATTATTTCAAACTCTGTTTAATCATTACTTAAATATTCCGCATTGCCGCTGGTTAAAAATCTACGGTGACAGTAGTTCTGATGAACCTGTTATTTCGGTAGACTGGCGCGACGAATTGCTGGAAAGTCCGAAAACCGGCAATATTCATGGCGGCGTTATTACTACTCTGGTAGATATGGCTTCCGCCTGTACATTAGCAGCATTGTTTCAACAGTTTGAAACAACTGCTACACTGGATATGCGCATAGATTATCTGATGCAGCCAGTGCCTGATCAGCCTATACATGTACGTGCACACTGTTACCGGCAGGAAGGTTCAATTGCCTTTATCCGCAGCCATTGCTTTCAAAATGATGAAACCCGGCCATTTGCACTGGGAATGTCTACTTTTATTCATAACCCATTAACCCAAGCAGAACAGCAAGCATTACAGGCGTATCTGCAACAGGAGCAGGCAAAATGAACCCAACAATTTTTCAACCGGATGAACAGCTGACTATTCAAGCTCATCAGCGCATACCGTACTGTTCAGCAATCAATCTGCAAATTGGTACGGATAGTCTTAATAAACGTCTGTACAGTTTGCCTTTTGCCAGACAAAATATTGGTAACATTTTCCTGCCTGCACTGCATGGGGGGCTGATTGGCGGCTTTTTACAGAGTTGTATCAGCTTATATCTGATGGAGCAGCAAAACCTGCAAGAATCTGCCCAGATTATTGACTACTCAACGGATTATTTATTAAGCGGTAAACCTGTAGACAGTTATGCACAATGTGAAATTATGCATGCCGGAAAGCGCATTTCACATGTTACTGCAACTATGTGGCAGGCTCAGTCAGATAAACCCATTGCTTTTGCACGAGCACATCTGCAAATGCCAGCAATTGCTAACTGATAAAAAGCTTTTCAAAAGTAAACAGTATCAAATTTCAGCTGAACATGAAATTAAGCTCAATCCCAGTTTAAGCAAATCCAAAGCAGATCAGAAACAATACTGATAGTAAATTATATTCAAGCAACGCAACTGTAATAATAAATCATGTTACAGTTATTCAAACGAACTGCACAGCAGCCGGGTAAAGATTACAACTATGCTGATAAAACCCATTTCTCAAATGGAAACAGAAGCGGAAAGTTTAGACTCGAATAAATGAGGATTGTTAAATGAATGAGCTCAAATTTTGAAATGCGGATAAAAATTCTGTAACAATTCTGAAACAGAATTCAGTACATATATTTCCGCATAGTACATATTAATTACTTTTATGAATTGCTCCAGCAATATGACCATAGATACCAACCGTCCGCCCATTATTCAGTCTTTACTGGATACAGATTTATATAAATTCACTATGCTTCAGGTAGTATTGCATCAATTCCCTCAGGCAACCGGTGTCTATGAGTTTCGTTGCCGTAACAATCATGAAACAGCCTACCCGCTTGGTGAAATTTTAGAAGAACTTGACTGGGAGCTTGACCGGCTATGCCAGATGAAATTCACTGAAGATGAATTGCAATATTTGCGCAGTCTGCGCTTTATTAAAAGTGATTTCGTCGACTATATGGAGCTGTTTCAACTAAAACGGCGTTTTATCAAAACATCTGTAGATGATAATCAATACCTGAATATCCGTATAGAAGGGCCGATTATTCAGGCAATGTTTTTCGAAATATTTGTGCTGTCTATTGTTAATGAATTGTACTTTCATCGGCTGGAATCTCCGGAAATACTGGCAGAGGGAGAGCGTCGTCTGCAAGCAAAAGCCGAACTGATTCATCACTATGCTAATGAACAGCATCATTACAACTCTCCTTTTGTTGTTTCCGATTTTGGCACCCGGAGGCGTTATCGTTATTCATGGCAAAAGCATGTGATTAAAACCCTTCATGAAGCGGCTCCCGGCGTTTTCAGAGGAACCAGCAACGTACATATCGCCAAAGAACTCAATCTGATTCCGATTGGCACTATGGCACATGAATTTTTGCAGGCTTTTCAGGCTTTAGATGTCCGGTTACGTGATTTTCAGAAAGCGGCACTGGAAGCCTGGGTACATGAGTATCGTGGTGATTTGGGTATTGCCTTAACAGATGTAGTCGGCATGGATGCATTTTTGTGTGATTTCGATCTGTATTTTGCCAAATTATTTGATGGACTGCGCCATGATAGCGGTGATCCGTATATCTGGGGTGAAAAAGCCTATGCCCATTATCAGAAACTCAAAATAGATACCCGTACCAAAATGCTGACTTTCAGCGACAGTCTGGATTTACAACGCGCGTGGGACTTATATATTCATTTTAACAGCCGTTTCAAAACCAGCTTTGGCATCGGTACCAACTTTACTAATGATATGGGTTTAACCCCGTTGAATATCGTATTAAAACTTGTTGAATGTAATGGTCAATCTGTGGCCAAAATATCGGATTCGCCGGGTAAAACCATGACAGACAATAGCACTTTTCTGGCTTATTTACGTCAGGTTTTTAATATAACCGACAAAATTTCTGTTAAACCGGATTAAACTGATACATTTCGCGCAAAATCTGCTTTAAGTAAGCTAAATTATTTAATCCAACAATTATCAGCAACTAAAATAAATAAAGATTACAAGCAGGAATATATAAATTATATGAATAACAGCAACAATATCAGCACAGTAGCAATGCGTCTGGATAAATGGCTTTGGGCTGCAAGATTCTTTAAAACCCGCGCACTGGCACAAAAACACATTGAATTGGGACGGGTACAGGTCAACGGTGCCAAAGTCAAAAACAGTAAGAATATTCAGATTGGTGATACCATTGATTTAACTCTAAATTCTCTTCCTTACAAAATTCAGGTAAAACGATTAAATCATATGCGCCGCCCGGCTCCTGAAGCCCGTTTACTTTATAGCGAAGACAACAACAGCATCGCTAAGCGTGAAGAGATTAAGGCTTTAAATCAGGCAAGTCAGATAACTGCTGCATATCCGGACGGCAGACCCACCAAACGTGATCGCAGAGCACTTGATAAAATAAAAAAACACTGGCAGGAATAAATCCTTAACCTTGATTAGTAATAATATTCAGATTTTAAAATACATTAAAATTTATAACGATTAAAAATAATCATATTTTAATCATTAAGCATATAATTATTCGGACTGAGATGACTATTTTTAACAAAATTATTTTTCTTTAAGGCTTTAGATACCATTTCTTTATTTAGTGGTACATGCAACACAGGAACTTGCGATTTCAATTGTTTGAATAAGGGTAATTTATTTATAAAATAATGTACCTTAAAACTCATGTCTTTTTTCCCCTCTACCATCATAAGTTTTTTATCCTGTATGTCTGCATACAGCACAATAACCGGTAATTTCAGATATCCTATACCATACTCCAATTCTTCTTTTACCCCTCTTGACTGAAAAGTATTTTCACTCAAAAACAAAATTATATTATCAGCTTTGTCCAGACGCTCTTTAATACGAGGTTTTAACACACTGTCCCAGTCGCTACCGTCACGGACATCATATTTTTTATGATGTATATCATTAAAAGGAAAAAGTTCATCCTTAAATTTCCATGTTCTTAACTGATTATAATAATAATAGTCCTTCTGAGCTAAAGCACCCGCAGATAGCTCATTGAACGGTTCTTCAACATGAAAAATACTGTAATTATGCGCCATATTTCTTCCCTGATTTAGTTTTTTCTAATGAATAAAATAGCAATATTACAGATATTACAATAAAACAAAACAAAAACCCACAAAAATAATTATATAATACAAATAGATAGTACAAATAGATAAATCAAGCAATACAAAATAATCCACTAAAAAACCCGTATCCTCATGGATACGGGCTGTTTTTGAATATTATTTAAAACTTATTTAACTGAAGATGCTGCTTCATGGGTCACTTCAGATAAAGTCGGATGAGCGTGAACAATTCGGGTAATATCTTCGCTGGAAGCTTTGAAGTCCATTGCCATAACTGCTTCAGCAATCAGTTCTGATGCAACGGGGCCAATAATATGCACACCCAGTACACGATCAGTATCTGCATCAGCCAGAATTTTCACAAATCCCTTAGCCTGACCCATACCCAGGGCGCGGCCGTTGGCAGCAAAGCTGGACTGACCTTTTTTGTATTTTACACCGGCAGCTTTTAGCTGTTCTTCGGTCTGGCCAACCCATGCAATTTCCGGATGAGTATACATAGCCGCAGGAATAGTGTTCATATCTACAAAAGGTTTCTGACCGGCAATTCGTTCAGCCACAGCCACGCCTTCAGCGGAAGCTTTATGCGCCAGCATCGGACCACGAACCACGTCACCAATTGCCCAGACATTTGGCAAACTGGTGCGGCATTCATCATCAACGACAATAAAGCCACGTTCATCTTTCTGCAGACCAACACCTTCAGCATTCAGACCGTTAGTATTAGGAATACGTCCGATAGCAATAACCAGTTTATCAAAAGTTTCAGTTTTTTCTTCACCAGCAACTGTATATTTAACAGTGACATTGTTTTCACCTTTAACAATTTCATTAACTGTTACACCAAGGTGAATATTAAGACCTTGTTCTTTAGTGAAGATTTTGAAAGCTTCCTTCGCTACCTGCTGATCTGCTGCAGCAAGGAATGTCGGCATTGCTTCCAGAATAGTCACCTCAGAACCGAGACGATTCCAAACAGAACCCATTTCAAGCCCGATGACACCGGAACCAATCATGCCCAGTTTAGCCGGTACCGCTTCCAGATTCAGCGCACCTTCATTATCCAGTACATTAACATTGTCGATTTCAGTTAAAGGCAGCGGGCGAGGTAAAGATCCTGTTGCCACAATTACATGTTTGGCAGTTATCTGTTGCTTGTTACCATTGGTGTCAACTTCAATCTGCCATAAACCATCAGTCTGCCCTTGCAAAGAACCCCGGCCAAAAATACTTTCTACTTTATCTTTTTTAAACAGAAAACCGATACCATTAGTCAGTTTACTTACAATGGCATCTTTACGTTCAATCATTTTTTTTGCATCAAAACCTTTAACCTGAACATCAATACCATGTTCGGCAAATTCAGTTTGCGCTGCATGGTAATTTTCGCTGGTCTGTAATAAAGCTTTAGAAGGGATACAGCCAACATTCAGACAGGTACCGCCCAATGCCGGTGCATCACCTTGTTTATTCAATCCGGCATCAATACAAGCAGTTTTGAAACCCAGCTCAGCTGCACGAATAGCAGCGACATAGCCACCAGGACCTGCACCAATTACCACAACGTCAAATTGAGACATTAAAATTCCTTTCAATCATGAATATTTCTGACTGATAAAATAAACCGTAATGCGGCACAAACGCCATTTGATAATGTGTGGCGGCCATCATTACGGTTGTTATTATTGCCTGCCAGATAAAAATACTAACTATAGCAGCCAGTTTATTTGCTTACAGTTCAAGCAACAGACGAGCAGGATCTTCCAGAGCATCCTTAATTGCTACCAGAGTCAATACGGCTTCACGGCCATCTATCAAACGGTGGTCGTAAGAAAGAGCCAGATACATCATCGGACGTACAACAACCTGACCATTTTCTACTACAGCACGTTCTTTAGTCGCATGCATGCCTAAAATAGCAGATTGAGGCGGATTAATAATCGGTGTAGACATCATAGAGCCGAAAGTCCCGCCATTAGTAATACTGAAGGTACCACCAGTCAGGTCTTCCAGTGCCAGCTTGCCGTCTTTCGCTTTAACTGCATAATCATGAATAGCCTGTTCGATATCGGCAATACTCATCTGATCTGCATCACGCAAAATCGGTACTACCAGACCGCGCGGGCTGCCAATCGCGATACCAATATCAAAATAACCATGATATACAACATCAGTACCATCAATAGAAGCATTAACAACCGGATATTTTTTCAATGCGGCGACAGCTGCTTTAACAAAGAAAGACATAAAGCCCAGTTTAACGCCATACTCTTTCTGGAACTGTTCTTTATAACGGTTACGTAAATCCATAACCGGCTTCATGTTCACTTCATTAAATGTTGTCAGAATAGCATTTTCGTGCTGTGACTGTAATAAACGCTCAGCAACACGAGAGCGCAGACGTGACATGGGTACACGCTGTTCCACACGTTCACCAGCTGTAGAAGGTGCAGAGGCTTTGCTGGTTGCCATAACTGGAGCAGCAGCCAGAGCTGAAGCAGCAGCGGCAACATCTTCTTTAAGTACACGTCCGTCACGGCCTGAACCCTGAATATTAGCAGTATTCACACCTTTTTCTGCAGCCAGTTTGGCAGCAGCAGGCATTGCAACACCAGCCTGAGACTGATTAGCCGGAGCTGCAGTCTGAGTTGCAGCAGCTGCCGGAGCAGTTTCAGCAGCGGCGACTGCCGGAGCGGCGGCTTCAGCAGTAGCTGAAGTATCGATTTTTGCCAGTAACTGACCGGCAGTTACGGTAGCACCATCTGCTTCTATGATTTCAACCAGTTTACCTGCCTGTTGAGCTGGTAATTCCAGTACAACTTTATCTGTTTCCAGATCAATCAGGTTTTCGTCACGCTGTACGAAATCACCCACTTTTTTATTCCAAGTCATCAGGGTAGCTTCGGTTACACTTTCCGGAAGCATAGGAACGGTTACATCAATAATCATGGATTACTCCTAAAAAAAAGGGTATCGGCCACCACTACAGTGGCCAGTTATTCATAACAGATTCGGATTACTTTAAGTCCAACGCATCATCAACCAGCTGTTTAAGCTGGGCAGCGTGTTTACTCATGTAACCCACTGCTGGTGAGGCACTAGCCGGACGGCCTGCAAAAATAACTTTTTGCTTGCTACCAGCAATCTTTTCAATGCGATGACGAATCTGGAACCAGGCACCCTGATTTCTCGGTTCTTCCTGAGCCCAAAGAATTTCAGTTGCATTAGGATAACGGCTCAGTTCAGCAGCTAGCTGTTCGTACGGGAACGGATATAACTGTTCTACGCGGATAATCGCAATGTCTTTACCCAGATCACGTTCAAGACGTGCTTTATTGATATCGTAGTAAACCTGTCCGGCACACAAAATCACACGCTTAACACTATTTTCATTACCTTCAACCTGATCGCCGATAACCGGGCGGAAAGTGTGTCCTTCAGTAAAGTCACTGAGCTGGCTCATGGATTCATTAAAGCGCAGCAGACGTTTAGACATGAAGATTACCAGTGGTTTACGGTATGGACGTAATACCTGACGGCGCAGCAGGTGGAACATCTGAGAAGCCTCAGACGGCATGACAACCTGAATATTCTCTTCAGAGCATAATTGCAGCCAGCGTTCCAGACGACCAGAAGAGTGTTCCGGTCCCTGACCATCATAACCATGCGGCAGAATGACCGTCAGACCGCATAAACGCCCCCATTTGGTTTCACCGGAAGTGACAAACTGGTCAATGGCAACCTGAGCACCATTGGCAAAATCGCCAAACTGCCCTTCCCAGATAACCAGCTGGTCAGGCGCACTGCAAGCAAATCCGTATTCATAAGCCAATACAGCTTCTTCATTCAGAATAGAATCAATGACTAAGAAAGAAGCCTGATTTTCGCTCAGATTACGCAATGGTACATAAGCACCGGCATCACTTTTTTCACGTTTCTGATCGTGCAGTACTGCATGACGGTGTGAGAAAGTACCACGACCGGAGTCCTCGCCGGAAATGCGTACACCATTACCATTAGTTACCAGACTGGCATAAGCCAGAGTTTCTGCCATACCCCAGTCTACCGGCTGCGTACCTTCTGCCATCGCCATACGACCGGCCAGCATTTTTTTCACCGTATTATGCGGAGTAAACCCTTCCGGCAATGCAGTAAATTTTTCAGCAAGACGTTTAATATCGGCAGCAGGAATACCGGTTTCAACCGGGTGATTCCAGTGGGTACCCATATAAGGTGTCCAGTCTACTGCATACTTATGGTTATAATCAGTCAGAGTAGTCTGCTCAACATGCTCACCTTTATCCAGTGCATCACGGTAAGCCTGAATCAGCCCTTCAGCCTGTTCTTTGGTAATGACATTTTCACTTACCAGACGATCAGAATACAGAGAACGTGTGCCCGGATGCTGATGAATTTTGTTATACATCATTGGCTGAGTCAGCATCGGATCATCACCTTCGTTGTGACCCAGTTTACGGAAGCAGACAATATCCACCACCACGTCTTTACCGAAAGACTTACGGTAATCCATTGCCAGACCCATTACATAGCTAACTGCTTCAGGATCATCACCGTTCACATGGAAAATCGGCGCGTCAACCATTTTAGCCAGATCAGTGCAGTAAACAGTAGAACGAGTATCACGTAAATCAGAAGTCGTAAAACCAATCTGATTATTGATGACAATATGGATAGTACCGCCAGTAGTATAGCCGCGGGTTTGTGACAGATTGAAATTAGCCTGATTGACACCCAGACCAATAAATGCAGAATCACCATGAATCAATACCGGCAATACCGCATTACGACCGGATTCACCACGGCGTTTCTGCCGCGCACGTACTGCCCCTTCGACAACAGGGTTAACAATTTCCAGATGAGAAGGATTGAAAGCCAGTGAAACGTGTAAAGGACCGTTACCGGTAGCCAGATCAGAAGTGAAACCCATATGGTATTTCACATCACCACTTGGCAGAGTAGTTGTATATTTACCTTCAAATTCGCTGAATAAATCACGGGGTTCTTTACCCAGAATATTTACCAGCACATTCAGGCGGCCTCGATGAGCCATACCAATCATAACTTCTTCAACACCCTGACTACCACAGTGCTGAATCAGATAATCAAGGGCGACAATTGTACTTTCACCACCTTCAAGCGAAAAGCGTTTCTGACCGACATAACGGGTGTGCAAATAGCGTTCAAGCGTTTCCGCCGCAGTCAGCTGCTTCAGAATGCGACGTTTGTGTTCAGGCGTATAGCTGGAAACTGATAAATCTTTTTCCACTCGCTCCTGTACCCAGTTGCGTTCATCCGGCCGGGTAATGTGCATATACTCAACACCCACGGTGCCGCAATAAGTCTGATCCAGGCGGTTAATAATTTCAGATAAAGGCAGTTTAGGACTGCTTCCAAAATCGCTGCCGGTATAAAATTTAGTAGACATATCTGCTGCAGTCAGCCCGTATTGCGCCGGGTCAAGTTCAGCCAGATATTCTTTAGGACGGCGTTTTAATGGATCCAGATTTGCATTACGCGCACCGAGAATACGATAAGCGTTCATCAGATTTAATACTGATACCTGCTTTTGCAATACATTTAAATCAACACTACCCTGAGTAGCAGCCTGCTGTCTGGACAGATTAACAAAAGATTCCTGAATCGGTAATTGCGGTATATCCTTGGCAACATAGCCCGGTAATGCAGCTACTTTGTCAAAATAATCTTTCCAGTATTCGTCAACTGAATCACGATCCTTTAGGTAGCTCTCGTAAAGCTCCTCAATGTAAGGAGCATTGGCACCATATAAATAAGAAAGATTGGTTTGTTCTTCCATCATGGTAAAAATCCTTTTTACCTCAAACTAATAAAACAGGAATATCACTATCCCCTACCAATAAAGAATCGATTGCCGATTCCAGATTACCGCATATCAACATACCGATTCCAGATCACCACGTATTAGCATGGTGATGAAGCATCAGTATGCTTCAGGCAGCAATAAAGCTGCCTGAATACATAAATAACTAGCGTTTATCCACCGGGAGATAATCGCGCCGACCGGAGCCTGTATACAGCTGACGCGGGCGACCGATTTTCTGATTCGGATCAGCTATCATTTCGTGCCAGTGTGATACCCAGCCTACTGTACGTGCCAGTGCAAACAGCACGGTAAACATAGTTACCGGAATACCTAAAGCACTCAGCACAATACCGGAGTAAAAATCCACGTTCGGATAAAGCTTGCGTTCAACAAAATAAGAATCTTCAAGCGCAATTTTTTCCAGAGCCATTGCCAGCTTGAATTTAGGACTATCATGCAATCCCAGTTCTTTTAACACTTCATCACATGTCTGCTTCATGATTTTGGCACGCGGATCCATATTTTTGTACACGCGATGTCCAAAACCCATCAGACGATAACGCTTTTCTTTAACTCCCTGCATAAATTCTTCAACACGGGACACATCACCAATTTCATCCAGCATTTTCAATACTGCTTCATTGGCACCACCATGGGCAGGTCCCCACAGGCAGGCAATGCCGGCAGCAATACATGCAAACGGATTGGCTCCGGAAGAACCGGCAATGCGTACTGTAGAAGTAGATGCATTCTGCTCATGATCCGCATGCAAAATGAAAATCCGGTCTAAAGCACGTTCCAGCACAGGATTAACAACATAATCCTCAGTTGGTTTAGCAAACATCATATGCAGGAAATTACCGGTATAAGTCAGATTGTTCCGCGGATAATTAAATGGCAATCCTTTTGAGTAACGGTAACACATAGCTGCGAGAGTCGGAATCTTGGCAATCATGCGGTATTCCGCAATTCGGCGGTGTTCAGGATTATTGATATCCAAACTATCCTGATAGAATGCAGCCAGTGCACCTACTACCCCGACCATCATTGACATCGGATGAGCATCACGACGAAAACCCCTGAAAAACCAGGTTAATTGTTCATGCACCATATTATGGCGCAAAACACCTAGTTCAAATTTCTGTTTTTCGGCTGCATCAGGTAATTCACCATATACGAGCAGATAGCATGTTTCCAGATAATCACTGTGTTCAGCCAGCTGCTCAATAGGGTATCCCCGATAATATAACTGCCCCTTTTCACCATCAATGAAAGTGATTTTCGATTCGCAGGATGCGGTTGAAGTAAACCCGGGATCAAACATAAATGTCCCGGTCTCACCATACAGTTTACGAATGTCCACTACATCCGGACCCAAACTGCCAGACAAAACCGGCATCTCAAAAGGCTCTTGCCCCTCAATGCTCAGTATAGCTTTCTTAGTCATCCATAACTCCTTAATTTTCAATTTTTCTATTTAAATAAACTAAACTTAAATACGTTAACAAAAGCAATGTGTTTACAGCTATTGAGCCTGCCTGATTTTAGCCAGAACAGACTCAAATTCAGAGTCAGTACAACCCTCAGACTGATTGATTAACGCCAGAATTTGCGGATCAGGCAAATCCATTAACGCCACAAACACAGCTAACTCTTCGTTAGATAACTGATCAAAAGTATGTGTCATAAACCGGCCCAGAATAATATCCAGCTCCAGTAAACCGCGTCGGGTTAGCCAGCGTATGCGACGTTTGGCATTATCATCAAAATCCTGCATCAGATAGCTCTTCTCAACATTAAATCTTTAATCTTACCGATAGCACGTGTCGGATTCAGATGTTTAGGGCAAACATCCACACAGTTCATGATCGTATGACAACGGAACAGACGGTAAGGATCATTCAGATTGTCCAGACGTTCATTGGTTCGCGTATCACGAGTATCAGCAATAAAGCGGTAAGCATTCAGCAAACCTGAAGGACCAACAAATTTGTCAGGATTCCACCAGAAAGAAGGACATGAAGTAGAACAGCAGGCACACAGAATACATTCATATAAACCATCCAGCTCTTTACGCTCAGCCTGTGACTGCAAACGTTCACGTGTCGGAGCAGCTGTATCATTGATCACATAGGGTTTAATTGAATGATATTGATTGAAGAACTGAGTAAAATCGACAATCAGGTCACGGATAACCGGCAAAGCAGGTAACGGTTTTAACACTATCGGCTGTTTCAGACTGCGAATATCGGTCAGACATGCCAGACCATTTTTACCATTAATATTCATACCATCAGAACCGCAAATACCTTCGCGGCAGGAACGGCGGAATGACAAACTGTCATCCTGCGCTTTAAGTTTAATCAGCGCATCCAACAGCTTCACATCAGTCGGTTCAATTTCGAGTTCATAATCTTTCATGTACGGCTTATCATCCACATCGGGATTATAGCGGTACACCTGGAAGCGGATTTTTTCCATCTTGATAGTTCCTTAGTAAACGCGTTCAGCTGGTTTTATGTATTCCACACTTAAAGGTTTAGTGTGTACTGGTTTATATTCCAGATGCTGATCTTCAGCGTAGTACAATGTGTGTTTCATCCAGTTTTCATCATCACGGTTCGGATGATCATCGGAAGCATGTGCTCCGCGTGATTCTTTACGTGCCTCAGCAGAAACCAGAGTCGCCTGAGCCACTTCAATCAGGTTATCCAGCTCCAGCGCTTCCAGCCGCGCAGTATTCCAAACCTTACTTTTGTCGTGAATTTGGGTTTTGGCTACACGTTCGGCAATTTCATTGATTTTCTCAATTCCTTCTTTCAGCAGAGCATCTGTACGGAATACCCCAGCATGTGACTGTACACACCGCTGCAAATCATTACGCACTTCAGATACCTCTTCACCATTAGTCTGATTTTCCAGACGGCTCAGACGTGCAAGTGTTTTTTCACCAACATCTGCCGGCAACTCACGATGTGCTACCTGCTTTTTGATGTAGTCAATCATATGATCGCCGGCTGCTTTCCCGAAAACCACAAGGTCAAGTAAAGAATTAGTACCCAGACGGTTTGCACCATGCACTGAAGCACATGCACATTCACCTGCTGCATAGAAACCGGGAACCGGAGCTTCCAGATCATCACCTTTGGCCATTACCACCTGACCATGATAATTAGTAGGAATACCGCCCATCATATAGTGGCAGGTCGGAACCACCGGAATCGGATCTTTAATTGGATCCACACCGGCAAACTGAATGGAAATCTCGCGGATACCCGGCAGTTTTTCCATAATTTTTTCTGCGCCAAGATGGTCCACTTTCAGCAGTACATGGTCTTTATTTTTACCTACACCTCGGCCTTCATGAATTTCAATAGCCATTGCACGGGACACCACATCACGACAGGCCAGATCTTTTACAGTTGGCGCATAACGTTCCATAAAGCGTTCGCCTTCACTGTTGAGCAAAATTCCACCTTCGCCACGCACACCTTCAGTAATCAGCACCCCGGCACCCGCCACACCAGTAGGATGGAACTGCCAGAACTCCATGTCTTCCAGAGGAATACCTGCACGGGCAGCCATACCCAGACCATCACCAGTATTCATATAGGCATTGGTAGAAGAAGCATAGATACGTCCGGCACCGCCAGTAGCAAAAAGTACAGCCTTTGCATGCAAAATGAAAACTTCACCCGTTTCCATTTCCATTGCAATAACCCCGATTACCACACCTTCTGAATCCCGAATCAGATCCAGAGCAGCCCATTCCACAAAAAACTGAGTTTCTGCATGCACATTTTGCTGATATAAGGTATGCAGCATTGCATGGCCGGTACGGTCTGCCACTGCACAGGCTCGTTCTACAGCACGTTTACCAAACTCAGCAGTATGCCCGCCAAACGGGCGCTGATAAATTTTGCCGGATTCAACTCGGTCAAACGGCATACCCATATGTTCAAGTTCAACTACGGCATCAGGAGCGCGACGTGTCATGAATTCGATTGCATCCTGATCGCCCAGCCAGTCGGAACCTTTAACGGTATCGTACATATGCCAGTTCCAATGGTCTTCCTGTACATTACCCAGTGAAGCAGAAATCCCGCCCTGGGCAGCTACCGTATGAGAACGGGTTGGAAAAACCTTAGACAGCACTACCGTATTTAAACCTGCTTTAGATAATTGCAGAGCGGCACGAAGCCCTGCACCACCGCCGCCTACGATTACTGCATCAAAACGACGTACCGGCAAACTTTTGGGCATATTCATGCTACCCCCCAAATCACTTTAACAGAATAAATCAGACAGCCAACCAGCCACAGGATAGTGGCAACATGCAAAAACAGGCGCAAACCTGCTGGTTTGATATAATCCATCCACAAATCACGTATACCAACCCATGCATGCAATACCAGTGCCAGCACAAAAATCTGTGTTATCAGACGAACCCACGTCTGAGCAAAGAAACACTGCCATTCCTGATAACTGTGCGGTAAACAGATAATCATAATTAAAAACAAGACTGAGTACACCAGCATGATTACTGCCGTGATACGCTGCATAATCCAATCGCGCAGACCATAGTGCGCGCCAGCTAATTTACGATCAATCATGATAACAAGCACGCTCCATAAATAATAACGGACAATACAATTGCACAAATAACCACCGCTTTAGCCGAAGCGCGTGCCGTTTTTAGTTCTGTACCTTTATGAATATCCATAAACAAAAAACGCACACCGGCCAGACTGTGGTAAACATATGCCAGCAAAAGAACAAAAAGTATGCACTTCACCAAAGGATGATGCACAAGTTCCTGATAAGTATTGAACGCGGATTCATGGGAAAGCGTACCTGAAAACAGCCATAAAAACAGCGGAATACAGATAAATAGCGCGATACCACTAAAACGATGAAAAATAGACACAAGACCCGGAATGGGTAATCGTATCTTTTGTATATCCAGATACACTGGCCTTTCTTTTTGCATCGGTGACTCCTCTTGTATTATTAGAAGATATAAACTCAAAACCAGCGGCCAAAGCCGCACCCAACCGAAATTTACTGCAATTGACCCAGTTTTTAACAAACAGGTAACATTACTACACACCAATTATTTACAATATCGGTATCAGTACTCAGCAGAGCTACCACTTAATTGCAAAGACTGATTTCCAAGTTGTAAATAACGCCGGCGCCATTCATAAGGAACACCGTCGACACTTTGGCTCAAACGCCCGATACAAAGGGCATACGAACCCATATCTGCCTTCAACAGTCTGGCAATCTCAGGACGCAAAACTGTCTGCCAAAGCCATTGTCGCGAAGTATCCATCAAAACATCATACTCAAGCAACAAAAAAGCATAAAAACTACGGCGGCGGCGCATAAAACGTACATTTAAATCCTGCAATAACGCAACAGGTAAAAATAATTCATCCACCGCCACTTCAATATAACCGGTACGCCATAGCAGCATAATTTTCCATACCGGTTCTGCGATTTTTATACCTAACTGCATAGCAGTTTCTTCATCCGCAACAGCAACAGTCACACTCAGAACTTCAGCTACCGGCCAAACCTGTTCAGTTTTGGCCTGTTGCAATACCGGAATTTCAGTAAAAGGATAATATCCCCAGTCCCAGTTTTGCTGAGTAACAAAGGTTCCTACCCCTTGATAACGCTGTAAAATACCCCGCGCCGCCAGTTCACTCAAACCTTTACGCACAGTTCCCTGACTTACATTCCACTGCCTGGCCAGATCCCATTCACTGGGCAAAGGCTGACCAGGCTTGAAATCACCATCAGCAAGCAAATGAAAAACCCGCTGCATTACAGACTGGTATAAAGGAATGTGTCTTTTAAGCGAACTGATTTTAAATCTATTGTACGACATTTCAAACTCATGTAAATAAAGTCTTATATAAGACATAAGATAACACAGAAAAACTCACTTAATATTCTCAAAAAAGCATCAATCTATTACTTCAATTAATTTAATTTTGAAAATAATTTTGCTATCATACAGCCCAAATTCTTGTAGTACAGACATATTAAATACCTTTAAGACAAGAAAAAATATTTATAGTCGTGTTTTTATTTTAAGAGGATATGTTATGAAAAAACCTGTACGCATTGCCGTGACGGGTGCTACCGGTCAGATTGGTTATGCTTTACTGTTCCGGATTGCCAGCGGTGATATGCTGGGAGCTGATACTCCGGTTATCCTGCAACTACTTGATTTACCCCAGTCGCAAACTGCTGCCCAGGGAGTAATGATGGAATTACAGGACTGTGCATTTCCCCTGCTTACCGATATGTTTGCAACTCATGATCCAGAAGTGGCATTCAAAGATGCAGATATAGCTATCCTCGTCGGTGCACGTCCGCGCAGTAAAGGTATGGAACGCAGCGACTTATTACAGGCCAATGCCGAAATCTTCAAAACACAGGGTGCAGCACTGAATAAAGTGGCCAGCCGCGATGTTAAAGTACTTGTTGTAGGTAATCCTGCCAATACCAATGCTTATATCGCCATGAAGTCTGCCCCTGATTTACCGGCGAAAAATTTTACCGCACTGATGCGCCTGGATCAGAATCGCGCACTTAGTCAGTTGGCAGAAAAAATTAATAAACCAGTAAGCAAAATAAAACAACTGTGCGTATGGGGAAATCACAGTCCTACCATGTACACTGATTACCGCTTTGCTCAGATAGATAATGAAAACTTAGCAGAAATGATTAATGATCAGGACTGGTATGTAAAAGAGTATTTGCCTAAAGTAGGCAAACGCGGATCAGCTATCATTGAAGCACGAGGTCTGTCTTCTGCTGCCAGTGCCGCCAATGCAATTATCGATCAGATTCATGACTGGGTAATCGGCAGTAATGGAGAATGGGTTACTATGGGCGTACCCTCAGACGGTTCTTATGGCATCCCGGAAGAAATAGTATTCGGCTTTCCCATGACTTGTGAAAATGGCGAGTACACTATTGTTCAGGATTTACCTATTGATGAATTCAGTCAGCAGCGTATTAATCAGACACTGGCTGAACTTGAAGAAGAAAAAGCAGAAGTGAGCAGCTTACTTTAAATACTGAAAATATCTCTGGCCGGCCCGAAACATCAGACCGGCTTTTTTATCACCTGTTTGTATTAATGCTGATTAATACAAAACAGATTTCAATACAAATATCAGCAATATTAGCGAACTAATTACTATCAACACCAGCGCCAGACAGTTTACCCAGTATCCGAGCGTCTGTTTTTGCTGCCTTCCAAGTATATACTTAAGCAAAACACCCAATAAAATTACAAAAAGAAACAGACGCAGCAAACGGCCTATCATTTATTTTCCAAAACACGTTATATCTGTGCAAACCAGACAAAGTCGTTATAATGCCAGTTTTCTATTCTTTTAACTAATCCTATGAAAGAAATAGACAGCATTGGCATTGTAACCCCGCAAAAGTGGTCTTTTGACAGCCCGCTCACCCTGCAAAACGGTTGTGTTCTGCCCCGGTTTGAATTAATGATTGAAACCTACGGCACACTTAATGCAGATAAAAGTAATGCGGTATTAATATGTCATGCACTGTCAGGAAATCACCATGTAGCAGGTTACCATAGTAAAAATGATAAACACCCCGGCTGGTGGGATAATATGATTGGTCCGGGAAAACCTGTTGATACCAATCGTTTTTTTGTTGTCGGCTTAAATAATCTGGGAGGCTGTCACGGCAGCACCGGTCCGTTGAGTATCAATCCGGACACAGGAAAAGCTTACGGTGCTGATTTTCCGATAGTAACCGTAAAAGACTGGGTAGAAAGTCAGTCTATGCTGGCCGACCGCTTCGGCATTGATAAATGGGCAGCGGTTATGGGCGGAAGTCTTGGCGGAATGCAGGCACTACAATGGGCAATCGACAAACCGCAACGTCTGAAACATGCATTGATTATTGCCTCAGCTCCACGATTATCTACCCAAAATATTGCCTTTAATGATGTAGCTAGACAAGCCATTCTTACCGATCCGGATTTTTGTCAGGGACAATACGCGCAACAGCAGAAAATTCCGCGACGAGGTTTGCGTATCGCTCGTATGATGGGACACATTACCTATCTGGCAGAAGACGGATTGGGTAAAAAATTCGGGCGCCAGATGCGACAACCAAACTACCAGTATGATTACAACGTTGAATTTGAAGTTGAATCCTATCTTCGCTATCAGGGCGATAAATTCGCTGAAGTGTTCGATGCCAATAGCTATTTACTGATGACAAAAGCACTTGATTATTTTGATCCGGCGCGTGATTATGATGGTAATCTGGTAGCCGCAGTATCGGCAATTCAGGCCAGAATACTGATAGCCAGCTTCAGCAGCGACTGGCGTTTTTCACCAAGACGCTCACAGGAATTACTGGATGCTTTGGTAGCAGCCAACAAACCCGTGCAATATATTGCCCTTAAATCAGCTCACGGACATGACGCCTTTTTAATGGAAGATGCTGATTATCAGGCGGCTATCCGCATTTATTTCAACAATATTGCCACTGAACTAACACAATGAACATATCATCAGTACCACTGCGTGATGACCTGCAGATGATTTTCGACTGGATTACACCCAATAGTCGTGTACTGGATTTAGGCTGCGGAGACGGAGAACTGCTGGCCGCACTAGTCAGACACAAAAATTGTCAGGGATATGGATTAGAAATTAATACTAATAGCGTATTAGCTGCTATGCAACGTGGCATCAACGTAATACAGGCGGATCTGGAAGCCGGTTTGCAACATTTTAATGATAACAGCTTTGACATCATCGTTTTGAGCCAAACCATTCAGTCTATGCAAAATACGGAAAACATCCTGCAGGAAATGAAACGAGTCGCCGCAGAAGCTATTGTCACCTTTCCCAATTTCGGCTACTGGCGCAACCGCCTGCAAATCGCACTGGGCGGACATATGCCGGTATCCGAACGCATGCCCTATCAATGGTATAACACCCCGAACATTCATTGGTGCACCCTTCAGGATTTTGATAAATTATGTGCCAAAAATCATTTAAAAATTTTGCAACGTGCGGTGATGAGTGGAAATAAACGTATTTCTCTTTGGCCAAACTTGCTTGGTAGTCTGGCCTTTTATCGCGTAGGCTGATCATCACACAGTTAAAGTATACCGGCTGGTATCCGGTATACTTTAACAACATTATCCATTTACACACAAAAAATGCACAAATCATATTCAGCATAAATCAGCTAATCTGATTGTTAATTACCAATTCATTTATCGATATAGTATTCTTAATCAAAAGTTCGATAATTCAACTATATTTTTATAACATTATAATTTATTTAATTTTTTAATTTGGAGTTATCGATAATTCAGCTATGTATGAAAAGTTCGATAATTCAACTATATTTTTTCAACATTATGATTTATTTAATTTTTTAATTTGGAGTTATCGATAATTCAGTTATGTATGAAGAG